>NZ_BDEO01000011.1:0-322969 GCF_001662285.1 Halomonas caseinilytica | reverse complement strand
TGACAAGCAGAAGACGGCATAGGAGATGGCTTAGCGTCTGGTGGGCAAGGAAATGTGTATGAGAGAGCTGCCCTGCGAGATCGCGATGAACGGCTGCAGCGCGAGGGAGAGCTCGTCGACCTCATGCGGCAGGCAGCCCGAGACCTGGAGCGTACCGATGCCGAGACTGCTGATTGGGCTGATCAGTTCGTGCCTTCTGCTGCTCGTGAGTGGCTGCGCCGGCTCCCAGCCGAAGACGGTGAAGGTTCCGGTGATAGTGGCGCCGGAGGTGCCGCCACACCTGGTGGAACCACTGCCGGCCCCGAGTCGAGCGGAGATGACGCACAACCGGGATCTGCTGCAGCTGCTCGCTGACTATGAGTCGCTCCGCCGCCGCGCCAATGCAGATCGCGCTGCCGTGGTGGAGATACTGAGCAACGACGTCGGGGTGGAATGATGAGCGTCACTGAACGACGTGGCAGCGCCGCGAGCCGTGGTTATGGCCACAAGTGGCGCCAGGCGCGGGATGGCTGGTTGCGCAAGCATCCGCTGTGCGCGATGTGCCAGCGACGCGATCAGGTGACGCCGGCTACGGTCGTCGACCATATCGTTCCCCATCGTGGAGACATGGCGCTGTTCTGGGATCGGGACAACTGGCAGTCACTGTGCAAGCCATGCCATGACATCGACAAGGCGCGGCTCGAGGCTGGCGGCTCGCTCCCGGGCTGCGATTCGTCCGGCGTCCCCCTCGACCCCGGCCACCACTGGCGGTGAGGGAGGGGGCATCCAAAAGTTCGCAGCCGGGCGCCGCCGAGACCGCCCGGCCCACTCTCTTTTTTTAAGCGGGAAAAATGGGAGGGGGGTATCCCTGAGATGGGTACCGGTCCCCACCAGTTGAAGGAGGTTCGCCATGGCAGGCAATCGGAACTCCGGGCGTAAGCCGCTGCCGGCGAACGTCCATATGATTCGCGGCAACCCGAGCAAGAAGTCGGCTCATGAACTGGAAGGCTCGGGCCAGCAGCAGCTGCCGGCTGAGATTCCGCCGTGCCCGGCATTCCTGCACAAGGATGCCAAGGCAGAGTGGAAGCGGATCACGAAGGATCTGCAGACCCTGGGGCTGATCAGCAAGCTGGACCGAGGCGAGCTGGCGGTCTACTGCCAGGCCTGGTCGGACTGGAAGCGAGCCCGAGAGAAGATCGCCGAAATGGAAGACGCGGGGTTCGTTGAGATGACGCCCAGCGGCTACAAGCAGATGTCGGTCTGGATGCAGATCGCGAACCGCGCCGAGGAGCGCATGAGGAAGGCCGGTGGCTCGTTCGGTCTGAACCCGTCGGCCCGGTCCAGCCTGGGCGCCGGTACGGTGCAACAAGGAGAGCTGTTCCCCAATGAGCAAGCGGAGACCGCCCGAAAGTACGGACTGTGACCGCGTCACGGCCTACGCGAGAGCGGTTGTCGATCGCGAGCTGATCGCTGGGCCCCAGGTTCGTAATGCGTGCGCACGTCACCTGCGTGATTTGGAGGACGGCCCCACTCGCGGGCTCTACTGGGACATCGAGGCTGCCGATCATGCGATCGGCTTTTTCGAGGAAGTGCTTCGCCTCAATGGCGGCCAGTACGAAGGGTTGCCCTTCGAGGTGCTGCCCTGGCAGGCCTTCATCATCGGCAGCCTGTTTGGCTGGAAAGGGGAGGATGGATTCCGCCGTTTCCGCGTGGCGTATATCGAGACGGCCAAGGGCTCCGGCAAGTCGCCGCTCGCTGGCGGTGTCGGGCTCTACGGGCTGGTTGCCGATGGCGAGCGGCGAGCTGAGGTCTACGCTGCGGCGACGAAGAAGGACCAGGCGCAGATCCTGTTCCGCGACGCGGTGGCCATGGTCGATCAGTCGCCGTTGCTGGCCCACAACATCGCCAAGAGTGGCGCCCCCGGGAAGGAATACAACCTCGCGTTTCACAAGACGGCGAGCTTCTTCCGCACCGTCTCGGCGGATGATGGTCAGTCCGGCCCTCGGCCCCACATTGCGCTGCTCGATGAGATCCACGAGCACAAGACCGCGATGGTCGTGGAGATGATGCGTGCTGGCACCAAGAGCCGCGAACAAGCACTGATCTTCATGATCACCAATTCCGGTACCGATCGCCTGACGGTCTGCTGGGACTACCACGACTATGCCGACAAGGTCGCCTCTGGCGTGCTCGAGGACGATTCCTTCTTCGGCTTTGTCTGTGGCCTGGACGAGACCGACGATCCGTTCGATGACGAGGAATGCTGGTACAAGGCCAATCCCTCGCTGGCCTACGGCATCCCGGGGCTGAAGTACTTGCGTGAGCAGGTGACCCAGGCGCGTGGCATGCCCTCGAAGGAGGCCACTGTGCGGCGACTCAATTTCTGCCAGTGGGTGCAGGCCGACAACCCGGCCATCAGTCGCGATGCCTGGCTGGCCACGCAGGACGATGGATTCGACATGGATCGGCTGCTCGGCCGCCGTTGCGTGGCAGGGCTCGACCTCTCCAGCACCCAGGACCTGACATCGCTCGTGCTGATGTTCGAGCCCGTTGAGGATGACCCGGTCTGGCGGATGGTGCCCTGGTTCTGGCTGCCCGAGGAAGGGCTGGCCAGAAAGGCCGAGACCGACCGCGTTCCGTACCTGGTGTGGCAGAAGGATGGCCACCTCGACACGTCGCCCGGGCGAGCGATCAACAAGCGCCACGTCCTGCATCGGCTAGTCGACATCACCGAGCGCTATGACCTACTCGGCATTGGGTTCGATCGCTGGCGGATCGAGGATCTGCAGGCGCTCATCGAGGACGAGGGCGTGAGCCTGCCGCCTCTGACCCCGGTGGGCCAGGGCTTCAAGGACATGTCGCCGGCCGTCGACGAGTTCGAGCGCCGGCTGGTCAATGCCGAACTGCGCCACCAGGGCCACCCGGTGCTGACCTGGTGTGCGGCCAACGCGGTGTATGCCGAGGACCCGGCGGGTAACCGCAAGATCGACAAGCGCAAGAGTACCGGTCGCGTCGACGGTGTCGTCGCGGCGGTGATGGCCACTTCCCTGACGTTGGGCGAACTGGCCGAGCCGGAACCAGAACCTGATTTCATCGAGCTGTGACGGGAGCGCCATGCGCAATCTACTCAATCGCCTGACGGGCCTGGGTGCCGGGTCCGGGGCCGAGACCCGTGAAGAGCCGACGGTGACCCCGGACCCCAGCATCAGCAACGAGACCGTCAGCAGCGGTGACGTCGATGGCATGATGGAGCTGTTTCAGACGGCCCCGAGCTACGCCGGCCCGCCCGTGACCGCCGAGACAGCGATGCGTGTCACCGCCGTCTATGCCTGTGTGCGGATGCTCTGCGGGGCCGTGGCCACCATGCCGGTGCACATCTACCGTCGTACCGAGACGGGGCGTGAGCGTGTCGATCACCGGCTGTGGTGGGTGCTGAATCAGGAAGCCTCTTCGATGTTTACGGCGGCGGCACTGTGGGAGTACCTGCTGGCGTCGATGATGCTGCGAGGCGATGGCCTGGCGCGTATTCGCCGCAACCGGGCCGGCCAGGTCACGGCGCTGGAGCCCTTGCCGCGCCAGAAGACCATCATCGAGAAGGTCGACGGCCGGCTACGCTACTACGCCTACCTCGATGAAGAGGGCTATGTCGGCCTCGATCAGGACGACGTGCTGCATCTCCCCAATGTCGGTTTCGATGGCGTGAGCAGTCCCTCGGTGATTGGGCAGGCCGCCAAACAAGGCATCGGCCTGGCGATGGCTGCCGAGGAATACAGCGCCCGTTTCTTCAGCAATGGGGCCCGGCCGGATCATGTCATCACTATGGATGGCACGCCGACCCAGGAGCAGCTCGATCGCATTCGCAACAGCTGGCTCAAGCGGCACAGCGGAGCCGCCAACGCCCACCTGCCGGGCATGTTGGTGGGTGGGGCCAAGGTGCATCAGATCACCATGAATGCCGAAGATGCTCAGCTGATGGAGGCCCGGCAGTTCCAGGTGACTGACATCGCCCGTGCCTTCGGCCTCCCGGGCTGGATGATCAATGCCAACGAGAAGTCCACCAGCTGGGGGAGTGGCCTCGAGCAGATGGGGCTCGGCTTCATCATCTACACCTTGCAGCCGCACCTGACGCGCTGTGCCCAGGAGATCAACCGCAAGCTGTTGCGCAATCGCCAGTTGTTCGCCGAGTTCAACGTCAACGCCCTGCTGCGAGGCGACGCCAAGACGCGCGCCGAGTATTACAAGTCCGCGCTCGGCGGCACTCAGGCGCCCGGATACATGACGCCCAACGAGGTCCGGGCCAAGGAGAACCTGCCGCCGGTCAAAGGTGGCGATCAACTGTATTCCCCCGAGGTGACGTCCAATGCCGATGCCTAAGCTGCTGCAACTGTTCCTGGATAACCAGGCGCGGCCCAAGGATTTCCGTGCTGAAACCAACGACCGGCGAGGCGAGGTCTATCTCTACGACGCCATCGGTGACTGGTTTGGTATCAGCGCCGAAGCCTTCAACCGGGAGGTTCGGGCGATGGAGGGGGAGATCGACGAGATTCACCTCTATATCAATTCCCCGGGTGGCGATGTCTTCGAGGCCCGCGCGATGGCCACCGCGTTGTCGCAACTCAAGGTCAAAACGGTCTCGCACATCGAGGGCCTAGCGGCCAGCGCCGCGACCTTCCTGCCCATGGTGACCGACGAGGTCGAGATGACCGATGGCGGCTTCTTCATGATCCACGAGGCGTGGACGCTGACCATGGGAAACAAGCGTGACCACCAGCAGCAGGTCGACCTGCTGACCAAGGTGGATGACTCCATCCTCGAGGCCTATGCCAAGCGCACCGGTGCCGAGCGCGACCAGCTCGTCGCCTGGATGGAGGCCGAAACCTGGTTCACTGCAGAAGAGGCGAAAGAGCATGGCTTCATCACCAGCATCCTCGAGACCCAGCGGAAGCAAAGCAACGCTGCCCGCTGGAACCTGGGTGCCTACCACAACACCCCAAGGGCCCTCACTGAAGGCCCGTCCCCGGAACAGCTTTACGACCGAGCGCAAGCCGAACGACGGCTCGCGCTGATCGAAAGGCAATAGCGGGCTCCCGCTTGCCAACTTCCAGGCCGCCCTCGAGGCGGCCTTTTTGTCACTGAAGGAGACAGCATCATGCCTCAGAGCATTCAAGACCTGCGGGAGCAGCGCACCAAGGCCGCCAAGAGCGCCCGCGAGCTGCTCGACCAACACCCCGGCGACAAGTGGGGCGAAGAGCAGGACACGCAGTACAACAACCTGATCGGCGAGATCGACAACCTCGACGCCCAGATCGATCGCCAGCAGAAGCTGCTCGATCGTGAAGCCGAGGAAAAGCACCGCGTTGAAGACCGCGCTGGGCGCGACGGGATTTCCACCGATGAAGCAACCGCGCTCAAGCAAAAGGAGAGCGAGATCTTCCGTGCCTGGATGCAGGGCGGGGTCGAGGGTCTCAACGCTGAGCAGCGCGAACACGTCCAGGCCATGCGCCAGAAGATGCTGGAAAACGCCATGAGCACCGGCACTGGCAGCGAGGGCGGTTACCTGGCGCCGGACCAGTTCAGCGGCGAACTGCTCAAGGCGCTGAAGGAATTCGGCGGCATGCGCGAGGCTTCTCGGGTCATCCAGACCGCGAGTGGTGTGGCGATCAACTGGCCGACCACCGATGCGACCAGCGAAGAAGGCGAGATCGTCGGCGAGAACGCCCAGGTCACGACCGGTGAGACCAGTTTCGGAACCCTGCCGCACGGCACCTACAAGTTCTCGTCCAAGTCCATCGCGCTGCCCTTCGAGCTGCTGCAGGACAGCGAGATCGATCTCGAGGCTTATGTGCGCGAGTTGCTGCAGGAACGTCTGGGCCGGATCACCAACCGGATGTTCACCACCGGCTCGGGTACCGGCCAGCCTCACGGTATCGTCACCAGCTCTGCATCCGGCAAGATCGCCCCGACCGGGCGGGTCGACAGTGCCACCTACGATGACCTGGTGGACCTGGAGCACAGTGTCGATCCCGCCTATCGGCGCAGTGGCAACGTGGGGTACATGTTCCACGACATGACCCTGCGTGAGCTGAAGAAGCTCAAGGACGGCGACGGTCGCCCGCTGTGGGTGCCGGGGGTGGCGGTGAGCGAGCCCGATACGCTCAACGGGTATCGTTATACCATCAACCAGCACATGGCTCAGCTCGGTGCCGGCAACAAGCCGATCCTCTTCGGCGACTTCGCCAAGTACATCATCCGCGATGTCATGCAGGTTCAGTTCTTCCGCATGACCGACTCCAAGTACACCGAGAAGGGGCAAGTTGGTTTCCTCGCCTTCATGCGCTCCGGTGGTCGTCTGATGGATGTGGGCGGTGCCGTGAAGCACTTCCAGAACGCGGACAGCTGATCCCGTTCGGCAACCATCCGGGCCGGCGCTGTCGGCCCGGCCATGCATTAACCATCATGGAGAATCCCCATGGCCGGTACCAAGACGACTCAGCAGCCCACCGAGGATGCCAAGACACCGGAGCAAAAGCTGCCCAGTCACCAGACGGTGCTGATCCTGCGCGACGAACGTGTGGGGCAGAACGACTACAAGCCCGGTGATACCCCCAAGCTGACCTATGATCGGGCTCAGCAGCTCATCAAGCGAGGGGCTGCTGACGGTGATCATGGGGCCATTCGCGCTGCCCAGGCGCGTCGCAAGGCCAAAGGTTGAAGCAGCCATGACGACAGTGCGTAGCCGCCGAATCGTCGAGCCAACGGAAGAGCCGATCACCCTGGCAGAGGCCAAGACGCAGGCGCGGATTGATCACGATCACGAGGATGATTTCGTCGCCTCGCTGATCGCCACCGCGCGGGATGTTGCCGAACAACGTCTAGGCCGAGCGCTCATCACACAGACCTGGGAGCAGCGTGGCTTGCCGCGTGACGGTGTGATCGAGCTACGCCGCTGGCCGGCGATTGAGGTCGTGAGCGTTGAGGATGCCGCCGGCGAATTGGCGCCAGAGGCCTGGAAGGCCGAGGTGGGGGAGTTCCCCGAGGTGAGGTTGATCAACTACCAAGGCGGTCCTGTCACCGTCACCTATACCGCCGGTTACGGTGACGCGGCGGACGATGTCCCGGAATCTATCCGGCGCTGGATGTTCGTTGCCGTGGCCACCATGTACGAGCATCGCGAGGCTGAGGTGACGGGCACGATCGTCAGCAGCCTCGGCTACGTCGATAACCTGCTCGAATGCTATCGGGTACCCGCAATATGAGTGATTCCCAGGTCGGTAACGACTCCCGACTGATCGAAGCGCTGAAGGAATCAGCTGCCGCCCAGCGCGAGTCGGCCGCTGCCATGCGCGATCTGGCCGAAAGCAACCGCGCCATGATCGATCTGCTGGCCGAGCAAATGGCCGATGAGGTCGGCGGCGACGAGGAGCCCGAGCGGTATCTCGACGGGACGCCGGTGGAGAGATGATATGCAGGCGGGAAAGCTGCGACATCGGGTGCGCTTCGAGCGGCCTGCGAACACCCAGGACCCTGTCACCGGCGAACCGAAGCCGGGCTGGGAGCCGGTGGTCACGCTGTGGGCATCGATCGAAGCGCTCAGCGCCCGCGAGTTCATCGCTGCCAAGGCCGGCCAGGTCGAGGTGACGGCGCGGATCGGCATCCGCTATCACCCAGCGATCGACGACACCATGCGGGCGGTGCATGGCGACACGGTCTATGACATCCACGGCGTGCTGCCGGACCCACGCAGCCGGCGCCACTACTTGACGCTGCCGGTCAGCGAGGGGGTGAAGGATGGATAAGTTCAGCATGACCAAGCTGGGGCCTGATCACATCCATACGCCACATGATGGTGGTGGTGCGCGCGATGTCTTCGTCGATGGCCGAAAGGTGGATGGCGCGTTCTATGCCGACACCAAGCGCGGCATTGTCGACTACTACCCCAAGCCTCTGAAGATCCACAAGCGAGGCAAGCGGGTTATTACGCGGCGCCTGCGAGGCCATGTCGAGGTCGTGAGAAAGTCCGATGGCTGACGCGATCACGTTCGAGGTCCATGGCCTCAAGGAGCTGGGCGACCGCCTCGACAACATCGCCCAGGAACCCAAGCGCAAGGGCGGGCGCTTCGCACTGCGCAAGGCCGCGAACAAGGTGCGGGACGAAGCCAAGGCCAGGGCCCAACGGATCGATGACCCAACCTCAGCGGCCGAGATCAACGAGAACATCGTGGTCCGTTGGGATGGCAAGCACTTCCGGCGGACCGGCGAGCTCAAGTTCAAGGTCGGCGTGATGGGCGGCGCCGGCGGTAGCGCCAAGAGCGAGCGCTATGCCGGCCTGCCGGGTGGCGACACTCGCCACTGGCGTCATGTCGAGTTCGGTACCGAGCGGACCCGAGCCCAACCGTTCATGCGCCCCGCGCTGGCCGAGAGCATCTCGGCGGCCACCGAGGAATTCGTGCGCGAGTACAACAAGAAGCTCGACCGCCTGTTGAAGTGAGGCCCCAGCCCCATGTTCCCCCCGATTTACGCACTCTGCACAGCAGACAGCGCGGTCAGCGAACTGCTGGGATCTCGCCTCTATCCGGCGGGTGATGCGCCCCAGGGCGTGGCGCTGCCCTACGCCGTGTGGCAGATCATCCCCGGCGGCGCCCCCGAGAACTACCTGGCGGATCGGCCGGATGCCGACAGCTACACGCTGCAGGTGGACGTCTATGCCAGCTCTGTCAGTGCAGCTGGCGACGTGACTGAGGCGTTGCGCGACGTCATCGAGAGGCATGCCTACATCGTTCGATGGGGTGCCCTGGACACCGACCCCGATACGGGGAATCGGCATATCAGTTTCGACGTGGACTGGATAGTTCACCGATAACCCACCGCCCCGAGGGGGATAGGAGAGAAGCATGTCAGTACTTACACAGGGCACGAACATTTACTTCCTGGACCTGACGGCATCGGGTGGCCCTGCCGTCGTTCGGGTCAAGGGCGCGACGGCCCACAACCCTGGCGGCAACCCGGCCGGGCAGATCGACGACACCGATCTGGATGAAACGAAGGCCAAGCAATACAAGCGAGGCCTTCAGGACCCCGGCCAGGCCAGCCTGACGATCAAGGCCGACCCGGCCGAGCCGAGCCATATTCGCCTGCATGAGCTGTTGAGCGGGCCGGAGATCGTGATCGCGGTGGGCTGGGCCGATGGCACGGATGCGCCCGAGGTGAATACCGAAGGGAACGGTTTCAATTTCCCGAACACCCGCACCTGGTACACCTACAGTGCCTATGTGGCGGACTTCCCGTTCGATTTCCAGAGCGAGGCGCTGGTCAACACACAGATCAGCCTGCAGCGCTCTGGCGCGGGCAAATGGATCAAGAAAGGAGCCACAACGTGAGCACCATGAATTTGACGCTTGAAAGCCTGCAGGAGATGGGGGCGTTCACCGGCGCCCCCGTCGAGAAAGAAGTCACCTGGAAGCAAGATGGCCAGAAGCTGAAGGCCACGGTCCATGTGCGCAAGCTCTCCTACCACTCGGCGCGCACCGACATTGCCGCGATGAAAGGGGATGCCGATGGCCTGGCTGGGCGTATCGCCGCCTGCATCTGCCACGCCGATGGTACCCCGGTGTTCACCGTGGGCGACATCACCGGTGATGCCGACCCGGATCGCGGGCCGCTCAACAGCAACCTGACCATGGCCCTGCTCAACGTGATCGGAGAGGTGTCCGGCCTGGGAAAATCCACGACCCGGCGGAGATCACAGGGGAGGAAGAAGTCTGGCACGAGCTCGTGATGTGCGGCATCGGCGGTCGCACGATCGCCGAGGCACAGCAGCGCCTGAGCTATGACGAGTTCTGCCGCTGGGTCGCGTTCCGCCGGCGTCGCGGGTCGTTGCATTGGGGGATGCGCATCGAGCGCAGCATCGCGCAGCTCTCAACGCTCTACGCCAACGCACACCGCAAGAAGGGTGCCGAGCCACTCAGCATCCACGACTTCATGCTTCATGAGGACGAACCCGAGCTGACGCTCGAGCAGGCTATGGAGGCGTGGCAGTGATCTGGTCATCAAGATAATGGCATGTGCTAGAGTCACCTTACCTATGGATGAGGGGGTCTCATGCGAGCTTTGATTGCTGCCATTGGCACCACTCTTCTCGCCGGGTGTGCAACGAACTCGGTGGATGAGTCACTGCTGAATAAACCTGGAGTCGAGCTATCAAGCGACAGCTCAGGCATCGCTTATATCGAAACGGTGGAGATAAACAAGCCAGGCTACCAGCTGGAGAAGGACGATCTTCCTCTTTGCCTGGTTAAGAACGTCAGCAACCCATCAGTCACCTTGAAGGGGCGGTCATCAACCTATGTGAGCCCCTTCACTGGGATCGCTTATTCGGATACAGAGACCTCTGATGTGGCTGGCGGCGAAGTTCTGAAATACGTGACAGAAGATGGGCTCGAGGCGGTTGCTCAAGGGGTTGAGAAGTACGCGCCTAGTTCTATTGGGATGACCCTGGAGAAATACCTGCGGTATAGCCTGGGGGTGAAGGTGTCAGCCAATTCGACGACCTATCACTTCGATAAACTCGAGCAGGCGTTGGAAGATGCAGGCGCGACGAGCCTGATGGGATTCAAGAAGGTTGGAGCTTGGAGCTCTTCAGATCCTGTTGCTGCCTACTCAACCCTGGAGTCGATAGCCGACCGAATAGATCGATGTCTCGCATCTAGGTAGAACGAACCTTTCCCAACTAGCCCCGCCATTGTGCGGGGCTTTTTATCGCCTGGAGAAACGATGGCCACACGCTCTCTTGGTCAGCTGACACTCGACCTGGTTGCCAGGATCAGTGGATTTGAAAAGCCGTTGGAGCAAGCTGCCCGGACCAGTCAGCGCCGTATGCGCCAGATTGAGCGTGATGGCCGTGATGCCGCGAGGGGAGTTGCAACGGTTGCCACGGCTGCGGCCGCCGCTGGAGCCGGAGTGTTGGCATATAGCCATCATGCAGCTCAGTCTGCGCGCGAAACGCAGCGCCAGGCCCAGATTGCCAATACGACTGCCAAGGAGATGCAGGCCCTGGGCTATGCCTCCGAGAGTGTCGGTGTACAGCAGGACAAGTTGGCGGACATCTATAAGGATGTGAACGACCGCGTCGGCGATTTCCTCAACACCGGCGGCGGTGAGATGAAGGACTTCTTCGAGAAGATTGCGCCGCAGGTAGGTGTCACTGCCGAGCAGTTCCGTAACCTTTCCGGCCCGGAAGCGCTCCAGCTCTACTATGACAGCCTCGAGAAGGCCAACCTCAGTCAATCTGAGATGACCTTCTATCTGGAGTCTGTCGCCGATGAAACGTCGGCGCTGATCCCCTTGTTGCGCGATGGGGGCAAGGAGTTCCGAAACCTCGCCGATGAGGCCGACACTCTGGGTATCGTGCTGTCCGACGCACAGATCGAGACCCTGGATGATATGGGGCACGACCTGGATCGCGTCATGGGCATCATGTCTGGCGCTACCCAGGTCGCAGTGGCAGAGCTGGCCCCTGGCTTATCGGCGGTGGCAGACGAGGCCATCGACCTGGCTACAGCGTTTCGAGAGGGCGACTACAGCACCCAGGTCGAGATCCTGTCGACCGCCGCCAGTGTGGCCACCGGGGCTGCTTCAGCATACGCCGCTTATCGGTCGGCGGTTGCTGCGGCCACGATTGCTCAGTGGGCCTTCAATGCCGCTGTCAACGCCAATGCGTTGGTAGCCCTGATTACAGTGTCTGGTGCGGCAGTTGGTGCGATCTATGCCTATCGCGAGGAATTGGGTCTGACGGACCCGGTGGCGCGGGCTGCTGATGAGGCCATGGATCGGCTGTCAGGTTCCATTGAGGACACCAACAAGGCAGCCCTCGATAGTGACTATGAGGCTCTGACGCTTGAGTTGCAGAGCATAGGGCTCGAAGCCGAAAGAGCAGCGGCCCAACTGGATGATCTCGAAGCTCGGCAGAGTTTCTATTCAGACAGCCACCTGGGTGTTGCCGCCAGCGCAGAGGGGGCTGCTGAGGATCAAAGAGCTCTCCTTGGCGCCCTTAAACAACGCGAACGCGAGATCGAAGCGGCGATCGAGAAGAATCGCCGACGCCGTGAGCAGTTGGGAAGTGGCGACTCTGATGATGACAATGTCGATCCGGGTGGCGGTGGTGGAGGTTCCACTACGTCAGATGAAACCGATGCCATCCAGCGGCAGATCGACGCTCTGAAGCTGCAGGCCGCCACCCTGGGGATGACCGAGGAAGAGCAGCAGCTCTACAAGCTCGCCGCCGATGGAGCTACGGATGCACAGCTGGCCCAGGCGCGGGCAGCACAGGAGGCGATTTCCAGCTACGAGGACCAGCAGCAGGCTCTCGACGATTATCGCCAGATGGTCGAGTCGCTGCGCACCCCGGAGGAACAGCTCAACGATCAGTTGCAACGCCGACTCGACCTGCTCGAGCAGGCCGAGGTGTCGCCAGAAGAACGGCAAAAGCTGCTGCCGCGCATTATCGACGAAGGGTTCAGCGACGCACCGGAATTCGAGGGGCTTGATGCAACGATCGGTGGGCCGTCGAGTGAGCTGGACAAGATCGAGGAAGCTGAAGAGCGTCTGCAGGAATGGTATGACACCCAGCTTGAGCAGCTGGCCACGTACCGAGAGGAACGTGCCGAACTTGAAGAGACCTGGAACGCGCAGGAGCGGGCACTCAAGCAAGCGCATGAGGACGAGCTGGCCCGGATTGAGTCGGCTCGTCAGTATGCCCAGCTGGCGGCGGCAGAAAGTGTCTTCGGTGATCTCTCCGAACTAACCGAGATGTTTGTCGGTGAGCAGTCTGGTGCCTATCGAGCGCTGTTCGCCACCCAGAAAGCGTTCAGCGTTGCCAGTGTCTTGCTTTCGAGCGCCGATGCCATAGGTAAGGCCTGGGCCAGCGCGCCGTTCCCTGCGAACTTGCCTGCGGTAGCGATCGCCACGGCGGAAACGGGCGCGCTGAGTGCTATGGTCGAAGGCATCAGCCTAGCCGGCATGGCCCACGACGGTATCGACCGCGTGCCTCAAGAGGGCACCTGGCTGCTCGACAAGGGCGAGCGCGTGCTGACGGCGGAGCAGGCCGATCGGTCCGACAAGGTGGACCGGGCTATTGCCTCCATTGCTGAAGGACAACGCAACGCAGGCCAGGGGGCGTTGCCGGGTGAGGGGGAGCTGCCGCCCATCTACGTTGACGCCCGGCAGTCCAGCGACCCGGTAGCAATGGAACAAGCGGCACGGCGTGGCGCGGAAGAGGGATATCGCAAGGTGTTTGAAGACGTGGCAACTAACGGCGCCATTCGGCGTGCACTGGGGGCATGATGCCAATCGAGTGGCCAGCAGGACTCAAGCCCAAGGAGATGACCTGGGGCCGGGTGTTCAACAGCCGTGCGTTCACCTCGCCGTTCACGCAGAGCCAGCAGGTGGTGACGCACCCTGGCGCCTACTGGAAGTGCACGCTGTCGTTCCGCGCGATGTACGAGGATGAAGAGCGAATCTTCAGCACCTTCCTCGGCGAGCTACAGGGCATGGCCGGCACGTTCTACCTCTACCCCTGGCGCCGGGCGCGCGCCGTCGAGGCGGGTGCCGCCCGCGTGGATGGCAGTGGCCTGGCCAGCGGCTCTCTGCGCACGCGCGGCTGGAACATCAGCCAGCAGGTGCTGACGCGCGGCGATTACATCACGGTCAACGACCAGCTGCTCGAGGTGCTGCACGACGTGTACAGCAACGGCGAGGGCCGGGCGACGATTCGTGTCTCGCCCTGGTTGCGCCGTGGACCCTCCGACGGTGACGTCATCGAGTACCTCAATCCCTACGCCGTGATGCGGCTGACCAGCGACGACGAGGAGCGTACCGTCAAGCCGTTGGTCGCCGGCGGTTCGATCGAAGCCCGGGAGGCGTTCTGATGCAGATCCATCCGTTTTCCGACGCGGTCGTCGACCTGCTCGCGCGGCCCACCGTTCGCCTGGCCTATGCCATTGAGCTCGACTTTGCCAGCGGCATGGTGCGGGCGCATTCCGGTACCGGCGAGATGGTGATCGATGGCTATACCTATTTCGGCGTCGGCCAGTTCGGCAAGATCTCGAACGCCAAGGAACGCCTCGACAGTGGCTCGCCGGCGTCGGTGACGCTGACACTCAATGGCCTGGATGATCAGCTGGTGGCCGATACCCTGCAGGAACGCTGCCGAGGGCGTGCCGCTCGCGTGATGCTGGTGGCCATCGACGAGGATGGCAGCTATGCCGCCGACATCCTGTTCAGCGGCAAGATGGATGCCGCCAAGTTGAGCTACGGCGGCCACGACGAACAGAACGCGATCCAGGTCACCGTGACCGACCGCATGGTGGACTGGCAGCGCGAGGGTACGGAGCGCTGGAGCGACGAGAACCATCGCAGCCGCCACCCCGGCGACCGCTTCTTCTACGCCGTCGCCCAGCTCGCCGACTGGCCGATCTACTGGGGCAACAAGAAAGACGCACCTTCCTTCAGCTATCCGTCATGACGATGAACCGATACCCCGACTGGCCCCACCGCCTGCAGAAGACCCTACAAGCCGCCCGCGAGGCGGCTTTTTCGTGGGGCGAACTCGACTGCTGCCTGCTCGCGGCGGACTGCTGCGTGGCCGTGTGTGGCGTCGATCCCGCCGAGCGGTACCGAGGCCGCTACACCACCGAGCGCGGTGCCAAGCGCGTGCTGGCCAATACCCACGGCTCGCTCGAGGCGGCCTGGGATGCCTGCTTTGAACGCATTCCCGTGCGCCTGGCGCAGCGCGGTGACGTCGTGCTGTTCGATGCGCCCCTGGGGCGCTGCATCGGCGTCGTCTGGGCGGGCGGTATCTGGTGCATGACCGACGATGGCGCGGCCCCGTCCCGCGCCGAGCCCTACCTGGCATGGAGAGTCGAGCATGAGTAAGGCCGTCAAGGCTGTCGCGGCCGTTGTCGTCGGTGTGGCGGTTGGGATTATGTTCACGCCGGCGGCGGGCTTTGCCGTCGGGGGCGCGCTGCTGGGCATGAGTGGTGCGCTCACGCCCAAGATGAACCAGGGCGCGAGTACGCAGACCGAGCTCAAGCAGGTGATCCGCTCCGGCAAGGAACCGGCGCATTACCAGTTCGGGCGCTCGGCCGTGGGTGGGCTGCTGTCCTGGGCCCAGGAACAACCCGGCGAGCAGGACGAGGACGAGTGGCTGCACCTGGTGTTCACGCTCAGCGAAGGGCCGATCGACAGCCTCGAGGATGTCTACCTCAACCAGGAGCCGGTGGCCGACGCCGGCGACCGCGTCGAGTATGCGCTGATCACCGACGCCTCCTCGGCCGATCCGTACCTGCTCGAGCATTCGCCCGACTGGCGGGAGGCCCAGGTCGGCGAGGGGCTGAGCTGGGTGCGCATGTCCCTGCGCTACGATCCGGAGTACTGGTCCACCGGCATCCCCAATCCGTTGTTCGTGATGAAGGGTCGGCGGGACATCTACGATCCGCGCACCGAGCAGAGCGGGTGGAGCGAGAACGCCGCCCTGGTGATTCTCTGGTACGTGCGCGAGCGCCTGGGGGTGCCCGATGACGAGATCCTCTGGGAGTCGTTCATCTCGGCGGCGAACCTCTGCGACGAGACCATCACTACTCCGGACGGTGGTACCGAGCCGCGCTACACCATCGGTGGCGGTTTCAAGGCCGACGAGCGCAAGGACCGCGTGCTGGCCGACATGGAGGCCGCTTGCGCCGGCAAGCTGCTGCGCATCGGCGGCAAGTTCGGGCTGATCGTCGGCGCCTACTACGGCCCCTACGAGTTCACGATCACCGAGGACATGGTGATCGGCTCGGTGACCGGCCAGGCCGAGGTGTCCCGCGCGGATGCGGTCAACACCATGCGCGGCAAGTTCGTCGACCCCGACCAGCGCTGGACCGAGACCGACTACCCGGCAGTGATCGTCGACCAGTGGGTGATCGATGACGGTGGCCCGATCGAGGCCACCCACGACCTGCCCTACGTCAACTCGCCGTATCAGGCCCAGCGCCTGGCCAACATCGAGCTGCGACGCCGGCGTGCCGGTGGTGCCCTCGAGATGACGCTCAACCTGGCCGGCTATGCCTGTCGTCCTGGGCGCGTGGTGCGCGTCAACCTCCCGTCACTCAACATCGACGGCGAGTTCCGCGTCACCGACTGGGACTTCCACGGCGACGAGGGCTGCAAGGTGTCGCTGGCGGCTGAGGCGCCGGAGATCTACGACGACGCTGTCGGCGTGCCGTGGGACCCGCTGGGCTTCATCTCGCTGCCCACTGGTGGCATGCCGGCGCCGAGCGGCGTGACCTATACCCTGGAGACCGTCGGCGAGGTGGTGCAGGGGCGCCTGAGCTGGAACCCGGTACCGAGCGCGATCAGCTACACCGTGGTCATCAAGCAAGGTGACAACGCCGTCCAGTCGATCCAGGTGCCGGCCGGGGTGACGACCACCACCATCGGCGGCCTGCGGTCCGGGCAGTACAGCGCCGAGGTTCGCGCCCGTGGCCATATCGGGCTGTCCGAGCCGGCCACCGTGTTCTTTGCGATCACCGCGCCGCCCATGCCCCAGGACGTGATCGTCGAGGTGGCCAACGAGAGTGTGCGCCTGATCCCGGTCCTCGACTGGAATGGCACCCCGGTGCAGTTCGAGTTCTGGTATTCGCCGAGTAGCCTGTCCACCGGCCAGATCGAGGCCAATGCCCAGTACCTCACCACCGGGGCAAGCCTGGTGCATACCGGGCGGCAGTGGGAGCGGACGTACTACTACTGGGTCCGTACCGTGAACGCCTACGGGGTGAGTGGCTGGTATGCCGTGACGGCCACCACCACCGCCGACTTCGATCAGGAATGGGCCGAGATCAATGATCGCCTGAATCGCCCCGGCGGCCTGGTCGATCAGTTCCAGAGTGCCGACAGCGTTCTCGACGACCGTGTCGACGATGTGCAGCAGCAGGCCCAACAGGCCCTGAACGATGCCCAGCAGGCCCTGGATGACGCGGCGGCCAACGGCGGGCTCATCGACACCGTCCAACAGCAAGCCCAACAGGCGCTTTCGGACACCCAGAAGGCGATCGATGACGCCATCGCCAACGGCGGCCGCATCGACGATGTCCAGCAGCAGGCGCAACAGGCCCTCTCCGATGCCCAGCAGGCCATCGATGACGCCGTCGCCAACGGCGGTCGCATCGACACCGTGCAGCAGCAAGCGCAGCAGGCGGTCGATGACGCCCAACAGGCGATCGACAACGCGGCCGCCAATGGGCTGGTGATCAGTGATGTGCAGAGCACCGTCGATGCCGCGCAACTGACCATCGACCAGCTGCGCCAGGACGTGGATGGCCTCGAGCAGAACGGCGTCACGATGGCCGAGCTGGAGCGCGTCACCCAGCAGATGAACGATCTGACGGCGCTGCAGTATGCGGCCCTGCATGCCCGCACCGCCGGCAATGCGGCCCTCATCGACGTCACGCAACGTGTCCAGATCAGCGACAAGGCGGCGCTCACCCAGATGGTCCGGGCCCAGGAGAGCCGGATCGACGAGAACCGCGCCCAGCTGACCACCATCGACACCACCTATGCCGACAAGGTGGCTGCCCTGTCTTCACGCATCGGCGAGCTGTCGGCGACGATCGATGCCTTGCCTCAGTTCAGCAGCGGGTTCGAGCCGGGGGCCGATTTCGATCAGTGGACCGTTGGCGACGATGACACGCTCACGGCCGATACCAGCGATCCTTTCGCCGGCGTGCAGTCTGCGTTGATCACGTCGACGGCGGGTGATCCGGGGTCAGGTAATACCACCGGCGGTACCTACGCGGCCATTCCCTCCGGCGCCACGGACGCCTTCGAGGGCTACGAGGTCATCGTCTCGATTGCCGCGCGGCAGCCCGATAGCAATGCGTCGGCTGAGTTCGCTGTGGCGTACTCCACGGCCAGCGTCGGCAACAGCGGCTGGCAACGCTTCTCGCCGGGGCCGACCTGGGACACCTATGAGTTTCGCTACACGGTCCCCGAGGGATCGAACAGCACGACCGATTATATCGGCATCTGGGGGGACACCGCCGGCGGTGGTGGCGGCGTGATGATCGATGCCGTCAACGTCCGGCGGGCCAATGCCGAGATCCAGGAAATCACGGCGCTGCTCGAACAGGAACAGGCGGCGCGTGTGGACGGCGACAAGGCGAATGCGCTGAATCACCAGAACCTCAAGACGGCATTCGAGGACAATCGCGCTCAGGTCAGCCGTGACCTGCAATCGCTCACCGATGAGACCCAGAGCCTGGGGCGTGACCTGACCGCGCTGGAGGCGGATTACGAGGACAACAAGGCGGCCGTCGGTCAGGAGCTCACGGTGCTCAGCGATGACACCCAGGCCATCGCCGGGCGCCTGAACACTGCCGAGAGCACTATCGGTGAACACACTGCCTCGATCGAGGACAACCAGCAGACCCTGGCGCTCAACGAGGTCGTACAGACGATCGCCGATCTGGCGCTGAGTGCCCAGGCCGCCGGCGGCTCGGCGGTGCAGGACGTCGAGCGCATCGTGCGTGTCGACGAAGAGCAGGCGATCTCGTTGCGGGTCGAGATGCTGCGGGCCGACTTCGAGGGCAACCGCTCTCAGGTCGATGTGCGGCTGACCTCGCTGGTGACCGATACCCAGGCATTGGCCGAGGACCTGTCGGTGCTGGAGGTCGACTACGAGGCCAACAAGAGTGCGGTGAGCCAGGACCTGGCCGCACTCGCGGACGATACCCAGGCGCTGGCCCAGGACCACTCGGTGCTCGAGACCGATTATCAGGACAACAAGACGGCCGTCGATCAGCAGCTGACGGCGTTGTCCGACGAGACGCAGGCCCTGGCCCAGGACCACACGGCCCTACAGACTGACTATGAGGACAACAAAACCAACGTCAGTCAGCAACTGACAGCGCTCTCCAACGAGACACAGGCACTGGGGCAGGACGTCACCGACCTGGAAGCCGATTACCAGAGCAACAAGAGCGCGGTGAGTCAGGACCTGGCCGCGCTCGCGGACGACACCCAGGCCCTGGCGCAGGATCACACGGCCTTAGAGACCGACTATCAGGACAACAAGGCCAGCGTCGACGACCGACTGACCTCGCTGTCGAACGATACCGAGTCGCTGGGGCAGAGCCTGACCGCGCTGGAGGCGGATTACGAGGACAACAAGGCGGCTGTCGGTCAGGAGCTCACGGTGCTCAGCGATGACACCCAGGCCATCGCCGGGCGCCTGAACACCGCCGAGAGCGACATCGGCAAGAACACTGCATCGATCGAGGACAACCAGCAGACCCTGGCGCTCAACGAGGTCGTGCAGACGATCGCCGATCTGGCGCTGAGTGCCCAGGCCGCCGGCGGCTCGGCGGTACAGGACGTCGAGCGCATCGTGCGTGTCGATGAAGAGCAGGCGATCTCGCTGCGGGTCGAGACGCTGCGGGCCGACTTCGAGGGCAACCGCTCTCAGGTCGATCTGCGGTTGACCTCGCTGGTGACCGATACCCAGGCGCTGGCTCAGGACCTGTCGGTGCTGGAGGTCGACTACGAGGCTAACAAGAGCGCGGTGAGTCAGGACCTGGCGGCGCTCGCGGACGACACCCAGGCGCTGGCCCAGGACCACTCGGCGCTCGAGACCCACTATCAGGACAACAAGACGAGTGTCGATCAGCAGCTGACCGCCCTCAGCAATGAGAGCCAGGCCCTGGCCCAGGACCATGCCGCCCTCGAGACCGACTATGAGGACAACAAAAGCTCAGTCAGCCAGGAACTGACGGCGCTCAGCAATGACACCAGTGGACTCTCACAGCGACTCGACGAGTATGAGGTCGAGGTCGACGACCAGTTCGCCAGCGTCGATCAGCAGATCGGCGCCGTCTATGACCCGCAGACCGGCGCGGTGGCCCAAGCGGTGACGACGGTCAACGTCAATGGCCGCAAGGGCATGCTGGGCATCCAGGTTGATGGCGAGCTCGCCGAGATCGTGGGTATCGCCGATCAGTTCGCGATCCAGAACCCGGTCAACGGTGAGCTGGTGACGGCCTTTGTTGTCGCCGATGGCCGGGTCGTGATGCGTGATGTGCTGATCCGTGATGCCGCGATCACGACACTCAAGATCGCCGGCGAGGCCGTCACGGTGGGAGTCGCGTCCCGCTCGTCCGCGTGGGTGTCGGGGCTATGGGGCGGCAAGGAAGTCATCGCGGGGTCCATCGACCCCCAGGGTGGGCGCGTGATCGTGAATTTTTCCTGCATACAGCGACCGCCCTGGAACTCCCAGTCGGACTCTCGGGGAAGGGCAAAATTCACCGTCTACCGCGATGGCCACGTGATCTGGAGCGAGACCTTTTACTGGGAGGGCACGACGTATGAGACCCGGCAGCCCATGAATATCTTCTTCGTCGATGGCAACCGGAATGGCATGAAGCGGTATTCCGTCGAAATACAAACGTTCAACGATAGCTTGGGTGGTGGTGATCATCCGAACTATCGGGATTTTTCGCTCGGTGTCGATGGGTACAAGAGGTAGTGATGACCGTTGTGGTGTTTGATGCCAGGACTGGCGCGATACGCCGTGTTGTCGAGTGCTCAGCGTCAATGGCTGAGCATCAGGCGGCGACCGATGAGGCGAGCGTTATCGTGTCGAGCGACACACACGTTGATGATGAGCGGCACTACATCGATCTGCAGGACCGGTCTGTCGCGAAACGCCGGACCTTCGAGGTGTCGCATGCGATCCGTGGCTTGTCGGTGACGCTGGGCAGCCTGCCCGGCGGTACGCTCGTCCGCGTGCTCGGGGAGGAGATGGTCGCCGACGGCGATGATGAGATCGAATTCGACGTGCCCGGCACCTACCTCATCGAGCTATCTCACCCGCACTACCTCGACGACGTCCTGGAGGTGACCGTTGAGTAAGCTCCGCATTCGACGTCACGCCGATCGCGATGTTGCCGAGGCGTACTACCTGGCGGCCGTGGACCGCGCCACGCCCAGTGTCCCGCCGCTGATTGCTGCCCGGCGCGAGGCCAAATGGGCCGAGGTCCAGGCCGGTGATGGACCCATCCTGCAGGCGGAAGCCGAGGCCCTTGGCTGCTCGCTGCAGGAGGTGATCGACAGCGTGACGGCTGCACGTCGCCAGTGGTGCGAAGACGAGGCGCAGCGGGAAGCTGCCCGGGTCCGGGCCAAGGCGCTCATTCGCCAGGCCGACACGCCAGCCGAGATGCACCGCATCGCCGCCCCCTGGTGCGATTGACCACGATACATTCACGAACACATGCCGCCCACGAGGCGGCATTTTTTTGCCTGATGGGAGGGCAGCATGGCTGATCCGACGAATTATCAGCAGTTCAATCAACGGACCACCGAGCTGGTTCAGGTCGTCACCGACGCACTGAAGGCGGCATATGGGCTCGAAAATATCTCACAAGGGGAGGCTCTGGGCCTGCTGGCCGGCATTGACAATCTTTCCAGTGCGCCGGTCGGCAATGTGGGAGCGTTGCTGTCGGCACTGGGCTTCAACAACGTCCTGCCCAACGGGCGTAATGTCAACGGACCTTGGCCGACCAGTACACTGGATGATTTCGAGAGCGTTGGCGCGGATGTCTACTACTGCGGCGGTGATGTCAACGATAAGCCATATCCGGCATTCGGTATCTGTTTGCACCTACCGATCTTCTCGAGCGCCTATCAGATTTATTTCAGCGGCTTTTCCAACTCCAGTTCCGTGGAGGTGCTCACGCGCTTCGCGCAGAAGGATGACAACGGGAACTGGATTGGTACGGACTGGCGTGAGTGGCTATCAAAACCAACTCATACGACAGATCGACTTCAAGTGGCGAAGAATGTAGCCGAGCAATCCGGGCCGGACAGCCTCGGTGGTTACATCTTCGCCGTGACCGACACGGCCTGCTGGCATGGCCAGACAACCGCGGGGGCCAATCTGACTCCCTGTGGCATCCAGGCCAATGGGGCGATAGCCCAGGGCGACAATGGCAAAACCCGCACGGGGACGTGGCGCTGTCTCGGTCGCGGCGCGGCAGGCGATGCAACTCTTTGGCAGAAGGTGGCTGACTAATGGACATCAGGAACGCGAAGAACAACGCCGATGGTCTCACCATCAATTGTGAGATCGACCATCCCGAGCTCGGGTGGATTCCGTACACCGCTTCGCCGGAGGTGGAGACCGAGACAGGGAAGACGGTGTGGGCCGCTCTGCAGAACATGGAGGTTGCCCCGTTTGATGAGGAGGCGCATTTGGCTCAGGCCAAGGCGTCGGCACTCGCGGCGCTCAATGCGGACTACGAGGCGGCTGCCAATCCCCTGATCCGCGACTATCCCGCGACCGAGCGCTTGAGCTGGGCCCAGCAACTCTCCGAGGCCGAGGCATACCAGGCATGGGTAGACGCCGGCGAGCAGGGTGACGCGCCGGCGACGCCGACTCTCTCGGCCATCCTCAGCGGGCGCAACGGCTCGGACGGTACCGAGACGCTCGCCGATCTGGCGGTGGCGGTGATCAATCGAGCCGCCGCGTTCATCCAGTGGCAGCAGTACACCGGGCTGCGACAGCGAGGTGAATGGGCCATCCAGGCGGCCGAAACGCCAGACGAGGCCAGGGCCGTGACCTGGCAGACCCTGATCCAAGACATTCAATAGGAGGGCAGGCATGTCCCATTACACCAAGATCGACCCGCTGTTCGACCAGTTCCGCGACGCCCGCGACGCGGCGGAAGCCAAGCTGCGCGAGGCCCTGCCGCCAGGATCTCGCGTCATGATCCAGTCAGGCCCGGAATGGATCGGGCCCTACGAGGTACTCGAGTACCCGCGCCTATCTTTCGGCCAGCTGCATCTTCGCAACGTCGAGACTGGCGCCGAGCGCCGGGTCGGGTACGCGCAGACCAAGCCGGTGTGATTAGGCAACACACCGGAGCAAAGAAAAGAGGGGTATCCGGATTATGAGATTGAGGGGGTTTTACAGCCCCTCCAAGTGCTTAGTCCGGCCAGAAGGTTGATAGATCGATGCCGAAACTCTTCTCTTCCTCTGGCAGGCCCATGCTATAGGTCATGGTAGCCCTGCCCAGGAATGGTGATTCCTTGGTCTGCGGTGATTTCTCGGGTATCCGGATGCTTTGGTTGATAGGGTGCCCCAGGTTCCTCCTATCTTTACCATCCAAGCTTTTCGCGCACGAAAGCTACACGCTTGATAATACTGGCGCGGGGCAACTCAACAAGGGTGTAACCCAGCTCGGTATATGTGGTGACCATTGTTTCCCAGGTGGCCAACGCCTCAGCAAAGCTCTGCTTGCGTTCGGCGTCCCCAGTGAAGATTGCTTCCCACGGTGGTGCCACGAATACTGTCGGCGCATAACGAAACTGCTCGGCAGCACGCCATATATGGTCCGGCACCGAGAGACCAGCGACTCGCCTGTAGCCGATCACATCGGGAACTCCCCTATCAAACAACGTCGGCCCGGCGATCTCAGCTGCTTCATGCCATGAACGCAGCTCCCAGCTCAGCATCAGTTCGGCGAAGGCCTCGCTATTTCCCCAAGGCAAAGCTTCGCCTCCGATGGCCACTTGATCCTTAATGATGGCTCTCCCGGCCTCTGGCATATGCCTGATGCCGGCAGTAGCAAGTGCTTCAAGCAAGGTGCTCTTGCCTGCCCCGGGGCCACCAGTGATGACAAAGCGTTTTTCGAGCGCTGTCGGCGCGTTATTTCTTTGAGTCACGGGCATGCTTCAGTTCCTTCCTGTCATTGACGCTCATACACCAGTTAATCCGAATACCTGAAAAGAGGAGCGATCACTCGCCTGCCCGGAAGGTTTGACGATGGTCAGGGGCATGCTCCCTGGCCGGTTTGGCATGGCCGTGAAAGCGTGGTGGCTGGGTATAGCATACTCAGATAATTATCAGATCGCTCTCCAAGCGACGCGCTTAATATTGTCTTTTGGACCGGTTCTGATGTAGCGGGCTGGCCCAGTTATCGTATCAGTGCTGTGACTGGCAGGTAGCGTGTCTTGATATTTATCAACTATCAATGTTCCGCGCAGACGGTTGCTGCGTATTTCACGAAGTAATGCCACTTCAATATCGATTGGCGAGCTTGCTATTGGGTAATAGTTAGACCCTTCTCGCACCTCACTCCACCCTTCTTTAAGTAGCTGGCTGAATACGTCGTTAGCTTTCATGTGTGCTCCAGTTATTCGTTATGCGAAGGCGGTTTGGAAATTTTTGTTGTGGTTCGTCATATTGTTGTAGTACTGCTGGTTTTTCAGGATCTGGTTGGTTTTCTTCTTTAAGTCGTTATGTTGTTGTTTTTCGCGTTGTGGTTTTGGTGGTTTTTTTCGACTGATAAATAGTTTTTATTTAATAATATCCGCCCCTGCTATGGGCAAGGGCGGTAAGCATTTTTTGAGCTGATTCCGTTGTTATTCTTTTGGCAGCATTGACTCCTCTTTTGTCAGGGAGCTACGGCGTTGTAGTCGGATTGTACACCACCATCTTCGACAATGGGGCCATCATCGAGGATGCCACCAGTATCTACCCTTTCGGCGTTGTAATCAGACTGTACGCCGCCATCGTCGACAAGCGGCTCGTCATCAAGGGTGCCGCCAGTGTCTTTCCTTTCGGGGTTGTAGCCGGATTGCACGCCGCCGTCTTTGACGAGGGCTTCGCCGTCGTTGCCCTCTATCTGGGACATGTCGTGGGGTTGGCCAGCATGTCCGTCGTCTGACATTCCGCCTTCATGGTGGTCTGCCATGACCATGCTGGAGAGTAGGGCCATTGAGCCCATCAGTGCTGCTGCTTTAATGACACGCATCATGGTGAACCTCGCATATATGAGTTGCTCTATCCATGTTGGGGATTGTCCGCAACGGTGACACTCAATCTATATAAAAGAAACTAGCCTCTTGATAGCCACTTTGGAATAGTCGGATGGGATTACTGTGCGGTGATGGTGGTCATCACGAGGTTGCCGTCCATCTTGATTGGCCCGTCTTCCGAGGCGCCGAGCGTGTACTCGAACACGCCGGTCTCCATGCCACCTTCTTCGCTGTGAACCATCAACATCAGCTGGTCGCCGGAACTGACATCCTCGGTCAGCAATGCGGTGACGTCCATGTTCTCGCCTTTCTTGAGCGGGGCATGGCCGACCACAGGGCCTGGTTTCATGCTGTCGTCAGTTCGATGTACTACCAGCCAGCCATTGCTGTTCGCCATGACCTTCTCGGCGGACACTGAGCCATCTGCGGTAGACTGGTCATCGGCCCAGACTTGCGGATGCATGTCTGCTTGAGCCAGGGAAGCGCCGACGAGCAGAGCAGTGGATACGAATGCGCTTGCCATGAACTTGGTCATCATCATTCTCTCCTTGTATTCCGAAGCACGCCCTACCGATCAAAGGGTTTATGGAGGGCGTGTTCGTAGGTACGAGTGGAGAGCACGCAAGGTTTCACGTCAGCGTGAAAAAAGTTATAGGTGCTGTGACTTCCCTCTCTGGTCGGTGGGATAGAGATAGCCGTGGATAGCAGGGCCCGTCGGTTGGCCGGTAGGAGAACCACCCGGAGGTTCAATGCTGATGCCGAAGGTGGCCTGTTTAAGCAGGTCGGGATCGTAGTCGCGTAAGGCATCGGCATCCAGGCTGAGATCGTCGTTCAGCACGCCCACAGAGCGAGGCTCAGGTCCGAGCTCGGCTGATTTGATCCACAGTTGATAGGAGCGATTCGGCAGTGGTTCCGCCGTCACCGGCTGTACGTTGATCCGACGGTTGTCGAGGTCAACGGCGAGCATGAAGGCTGGCTGCTGGTCGTTCTGCGAAAATACGGCCACGAAAGGGGGCTGGTTCGGTGTCGAGTCGAACGGTACGACCAGCACGATGGCTAATGCCAGTGCTGCAGCGGAAGCGAACGCAGTACTCCAGCGCCAGAATCTAAGGCGACGATGCAGCCCGAGCAACTGCGTCGTTCTGCTTTCACTGGCATCCTTTTCCGTCTCTAGTACCGCGATGCGGCGCTCGATCCGCTCTAGTAGATCCGGCCCCGGGGCTACATCCTGGATTTCGTTGCAAAGCGGGGCAAGACGAGCTTCCCAGTCGAGAATTTGTGCGTCCAGGTTAGAATCATGCTTCCGACGTTGGGCCACCTCAGTACGTTCGTCGACCTTGAGGGTGCCCAGCACATATTCGGCGGCCAGCATATCGATGTCGTCGTGTCCAGTCATGACGCCAGGCACCCCTTGAGTTGCTTTAAGGCTCGGTGGAGCCAAGTCTTGACGGTATTCACCGGTTGTTCGAAATACGCAGCTAGATCGGCGCGCGACCATCCATCCAAGTACGCCAGGCGCACCATGTTTTGGTGTCTGGCTTCGAGCTCCTCCAAACAGGCATGCAGATGTTGGACATCCTGTTCGTGTTCAATGCGTTCTTGGGCACTGATCTCATCGGCGGAGGTCTGTGACAATGCGTCCTCAGATTCATGAGTAGCTCTAGGCTGGCGGCGCAATTCGTCGATGGCAGCATGGCGAGCGATGGCTACCATCCAAGTAATGGGGGAAGCCCGACTGACTTTGAATTGTGCCGCATTCTGCCAAATTGTGACGTAAACATCCTGGATAACATCATCTGTTCGACTCCGTTCTTTCAAGATACGCAACACCGTGCCATAGAGTTTCGCCGAGGTGGCCTCATACAACTGGACGAAGGCGTGACGATCACTTTGGGCAACGAGCTGGAGCAGGTTGCGGAGACGGTCGTTGGACGATGGCGTCGCGGGTGAGGTGTTGACGCAATGCGCTGAAGAGGGCCATGAGTTATCGGACATACCACTTTCCTTGTTGATGTCATTGAGCAAGCGCCATGCGAGGACAGACTAGCGTGTCGCCGCCGTGCTGGCCAATGTGGGCCCATGTGAGAAAATGGGTAGGGCTTCCCTGAATGGTGGCATATGGTCTTGAGGCATCGATGTGCTCAAGTGGGTGTCGCTGCCTTACCACGAGGCATGGCTAGCTCGGCTTGCTACCATAGGGCCATCACTTTCTGTTGGAGGATCGAATGCGCGTACTGCCACTATGGCTCAGTGCTGTTTTTATAGCTGGTCTAGCGGGTGGTAGCTACCAACCTGCGCGTATTGGCACGGAGCCGACTGTTATCATCGATGGCAGTGGCTGGCATGACCGTGACCACCGCAGTGGTGACAACAAGCATTGCGAATATGAGAAAAGAAGCCAAGAAACGCTGGAAGGAGGAGCGGAAACGCCTGGAAAAAGAGCGCAAGCACTGGAAGAAACAGCATAAGCATTAGGTCAGCATGGCACTCGCCTCACTATCCCGCCTTTCGGTCCGGCGCCGGGCCTCGCCCAGCGCCAAACCCCATCGACGATACCATGTCGTCGCTCGAGCATGCAGACGAGCGACCCTTCGATAGCCCAGTCGCTCGGGCTGTAGTCGCTTAGTTCGCATCGTCCGCTGTATAGCCACCCCCGGCTGATGACGTGGTACTCGATGAGCGCGTGGCGCGGCGGCGCCGAGCGCTTCAATCCGATCCACCCCTTGCGCTCGAGCCGCTTCCGCCACTGCGTGATCTGGTGCCGCGTGGCCACGTCACACCTCAACCGGCACCCAGCTGACCAGCCAGCCCTCGTCGGTGCGCGTCACATCCACGTTCTCGTTCTCGTTCTCGCTGATCTCATCGATCAGGCGATCCCAGTCATCGGGGCTATCGCCATCCTCGGGCTTCAGGTGTACCTGGCGTTTCTCGCGGCGGCTTGCTGCAGCGATCTCGATCTGGATGCGCTGGCCGAGGAGTTCGTATGAGGTGGGGCGGTGCTTCTTCGCTATGACGGTGGGCCTCTTAATAATGCTGTCTATATATGCAGTATTATCAGGTGAAAGGCTGAGCGGCAACCTGGTTGCGTCGATCAGGCGCGCACCACAATGCTCACCACCTGACAGTGTGAGCGTGAGACAGACGGGGATTCGTGAGACAGCAGGACGGGTAAAGTACTGACAGGGCAGGGGAAGCGAGCCGGGTATGGCACTACCATTGAGCTACAGCCACGTATCTGCCCATAGCGATAGGTCGCTAAAAAATGTTGACCAAAAAACTGACCCCACTATGCCCAAAGCAGGCATATTCAGGCCCATTTGGCGGCTAGACTATAAGGTAACTTATTGAAAAATAAGGGTATTATGGTGCGGATGGGGAGACTTGAACTCCCACGCCCGAAGGCACCAGAACCTAAATCTGGCGTGTCTACCAATTCCACCACATCCGCACGGGTCAGGCAGGCGTCCATATTTTACGGACCGGCTCCGGCAAGTCAATCGATCGCGGGAAGGCGCAAGTGATTGGCGGCGGCTTCGGCGCGCTCGGCAGGTGTCTCGCCGGCCAGGTGCGGCAGGATGCCGAGGTTCGGGGCCGAGAGGCGGTGCGTCAGCGTCTCGAGGTTGTCGCGATACAGGGCCGGGTCGCCGGTCTCGTCGAAGGACAGGCCCGGCTCGATCAGGTTGCCCACCCAGCCGGCCAACGGCAGGCCGTCGGCACGGATCGCCTCGGCGCTGAGGATGGCGTGATTGAGACAGCCGAGCTTGAGTCCTACCACCAGAATCACCGGAAGCTCGAGCCGCCTGGCCAGGCCGGCGAGATCCTCGTGAGCGTTGAGTGGTACTCGCCAGCCACCGGCACCTTCCACCAGGGTCAGGTCGCGCTGCCAGGCCAGCGGGTCGGCGGTGGCCGCGACCAGATCATCCAGCGTGGGGACATCACCGGCACGCCGGGCGGCCAGATGCGGGGCAATGGCCGGTGCATAGGCGTAGGGATTGAGGACGTCGTACTGTACTTCGGGCGTGCTCTGCTCGCCGAGTGTCAGGGCGTCGATGTTGCGCAGTCCGTGAGGCGTGGCATCACAGCCGGAAGCCACCGGCTTGAGCCCGAGGGTGGTGTGGCCGTGGCGTCGGGCCAGGGCCAGCAGGCCACTGGCCACCAGAGTCTTGCCGGCATCGGTGTCGGTGCCGGTGACGAAGTAGGTGCCCATGTCAGTGCTCCAGGATCAGGGTCAACAGGTGATAGGTGACGGGCAGGCCGGGGGCCTCGCGCAGCCCCTCGTAGCGGTGTCTTGCCCGTGTCAGGTCGTGGCGGGTCAGTCGCTTACCGGGGCGTGCCACCTGGGCGCCGACGCCCTTGATGGAAGCCATCACGGCGTTCAGGTCGGGGTAGTGGAAGCGCTCTTCGCGTTGCTCCAGCACGACCCGACGAAAGCCGGCGCGTCGCGCGGCCAGTCGATGCCGGGCGGCGTCGTGGAAGTCGAGCAGGGCGGCGGGACGCCCGGGTTGCGACCAGGCCTCGCTCACTTCGTGAAGGGTGCCGGGAGCCAGTGTATTGAGCAGGGCGCGCCCTCCCGGCCTCAGCACCCGTCGAATCTCGCCGAGTACGCGGTCCAGGTCCCGGCACCACTGGATCGCCAAGTTGGAGATGACCAGATCGAAGCTGGCGTCGGTGTGGGGAAGCATGCTGGCGTCGCCACAGACCCACCGGATTGGCTCGGAGTGCCGGCGACGTGCCTCGTCGAGCATGCCTGGGGCGAGGTCGAGGCCTTCGATCCGCTGGTGGTCGGCGTAATGACGGGCCAGCCGGGCCGTCAGCTCGCCCGGGCCACAGCCCAGATCCAGGAGGCACTCGGCCTTGTCGGGCAGGTGGGGCAGCAGGTGTTCCCCCATGGCGTGCTGGGCGGTGGCGCGGCTCGCATAATGTGGCGCGGCGCGGGAAAAGGCATGGGCGACGCGGGCGCGCCAGTCGGCGGCGTCGGCATGATCGGTTGGTTCGGTCGCCATCGCGACAGTGTTCATGAGGTGGACTCCGGTCGCTTGGCATCGGGCGCGGTGGCGACGCTCGCTAGCCGTGTCGCCAGTCGCTGCGGTTGGCTTAGCATCGGGCAGTGCCCGGCGTTCTCGATACGCTGATCGGCTCGCGCGATGACCTCGGGCGCCAGCAATGGGTCGTCTGCGCCCGCGATGCGCTGCACCGGGCAGGATGCGGCGCTCAGGCAGTGATGGATGTCCAGGTGCGCGAGATGCTCGAGGCCGGCGTCGAGGGTGGCGAAAGGAGCCGGCAGGGCGGTGCCGAGAAGCTCGCGCAGTGCGCGACGCGAGCCGGTCGGATCGGGTTCGCCCGCGAGCTGCCGGCGCAGGAAGTGCTCCCGGGCGATGTCGGGGGAACGCCGCAGGGCGCGCTGGAAGTCGGCCAGCGCCGTGTCGCTCACTCCTTGGGGGTGGACGAAATGTTCCCCGATGCCGAGCAGTACCAGGGCGCGTGGCGCTGGCAGGTGATCGAGCAGGGCGCCGGCCAGTAGCCCGCCGAGCGACCAGCCGACCCAGACGGCATCAGCCGGCAGGTCTTCGGCCATGGCGTCAGCCAGATCGGTCAGCGAGGTGGGATCGGCAAGCGAGGGGCGACCGGCGTACCCGGGCCAGTCTGGCGCCTTGACCTCGAGTCCATGGGGCCAATGGGGCGCGAGAGGGCGCCAGATTCGGGCATCGCAGCCCCAGCCACTGAGCAATATCAACGACGTCATGTGGCTTCCTCGCGTCGACAGGCGTCCAGCGCATCGAGCAGGGCGTCGAGATCCGGCGCCTCGTGGGCGGCGCTCAGGGTGATCCGCAGGCGTGCCTGACCACGCGGCACGGTGGGCGCACGGATGGCACCGACACGCAAGCCGGCCCGGGCCAGGCGCTCGGCCCAACGCATGACGCGGTCGTTGTCACCCAGCACGATGGGCTGGATGGGCGTGCGGGAGTCGGTCAGCGGCAGGCCGAGCCTTGCGGCCTCATGGCGAAAGTCGGCGATGTGCTGGTGGAGGCGACCTCGGCGCTCGGGCTCGCGTTCGAGGATGTCCAGGGCGGCCAGGGTGGCCCCCGCCACGCCAGGCGGCTGGGCTGTGGTGTAGATGTAGGGGCGGGCGAACTGGACCAGATGGTCGATCAAGCCCGCATCGCCGGCCACGAAGGCTCCAGCGCTGCCCAGTGCCTTGCCGAGCGTGCCGACCAGAATGGGGACTTGGTGGTGGTCGTGGGCGCGACCCACGCAACCATCGCCATGTTCGCCGAGCACGCCGAGGCCATGGGCATCGTCGACCATCAGCCAGGCGCCTTGTCGCTGGCAGGTGCTGGCGAGGCCGGCGATGTCGGCCGTGTCGCCATCCATGCTGAAGACGCCATCGCTGGCCACCAGTGCCGGGGCATCCTGGGGAGCACGTTCCAGCAGTCGCTCGAGATCCGCGAGATCGCGATGGTGAAAGCGCCGCGAAGGGGCGTCGGCCAGGCGAGCGCCGTCGAGCAGCGAGGCGTGGTTGAGGCGATCCTGGAACACTCGGGTGTGGCGGTCGCACAGGGCTTGCAGCACGCCGAGATTGGCCATGTAGCCGGTCGAGAACAGCAGGGCGCGGGGGCGCCCCGTCAGCTCGGCCAGACGATGCTCGAGCCGCTCGTGGATCGCCAGATGGCCGGATACCAGATGCGAGGCCTTGGCGCCGGCGCCGAAGCGTTTCGCACCCTCGGCCTGTGCCTCGGCCATTCGGGGGTCTTTGGCCAGACCGAGATAATCGTTACCGGCGAAGTCGATGTAGGTGTCGCCCTCATCCAGGATGGGGCGTTGCCGCCAGCCACCGCTCGTTCGTCGCTGGGTGGCGGCATTCGCCAGGCGCTTCGACCAGAGGTCCGCACGCGACATGACGGCTCAGGCCTGGGCGGCGTCGTAGAAGAGGGCGTCGTCACGCTGGCGCTGAATGGCATGGGCCAGCGCGGTTTCGGCCTGTTCATCGTCGCTGCGGGTGTCGCGCTGCTCCGGGTGCAGGCCGAGCTTGTCGAACAGCGCCCGGTCGCGCTCGACCTGGGGATTGCCGGTCGTCAGCAGGGTGTCGCCGTAGAAGATGGAATTGGCGCCGGCGAGAAATGCCATGGCCTGGGTCGACTCGTCCATCTGTTCGCGCCCGGCGGACAGGCGGACATGGCTTTCCGGCATGAGAATGCGGGCCACCGCGATGGCGCGGATGAACTCGAGCGGGTCCAGATCCTCGACGTTTTCCATCGGCGTGCCCGGCACCTTGACCAGCATGTTGATGGGCACCGACTCCGGATGCGGGTTCAGGCGTGCCAGTTGCTGCAGCAGGGCGGCGCGATCACGCGGTGCCTCGCCCATGCCGAGGATGCCGCCGGAGCAGATTTTCATGCCGGCATCGCGGACGTTGGACAGCGTATCCAGGCGGTCGGCATAGGAACGGGTGGTGATGATCTCGCCATAGTATTCCGGCGAGGTGTCCAGATTGTGGTTGTAGTAGTCGAGGCCTGCCTCGGCCAGCCGGCTGGCCTGATGGGCGTCGACCATGCCCAGGGTCATGCAGGTTTCCAGCCCCAGGGCCTTGACCTGGCCGACCATCTCCACCACTACGTCGAGGTCACGTTCCCGGGGGCTGCGCCAGGCGGCGCCCATGCAGAAGCGGCTGGCACCGGCTTCCTTGGCGGCGCGGGCCTGTTCCACCACCTTCTCGATCTCGAGCAGCTTCTCCTTGCCGAGCCCGGTGTTGTAGTGGCCGGATTGGGGGCAGTACTTGCAGTCCTCGGGGCAGGCGCCGGTCTTGATCGACAGCAGGGTCGAGACCTGCACGGCGTTGGGGTCGAAATGTGCCCGATGTACCTGCTGAGCGCGGAACAGCAGGTCGTTGAAGGGCAGTTCGAACAGCGCCTCGATCTCGTCAAGACGCCAGTCGTGGCGAGGGGCGTGCTGGGCGTCTAGGTTCAAGTCAACCGCATGGACGTCGTGGCGTTGGGCTGGCATGGGAGGGCTCGCTTTTGGTCAACTTTTCGAATTGGTCACGGTTGACCGATAGGGTAAGGCGTCGTCGGATCATGTCAACCATTCATGATTTCAAGGTTGACGATTGGTTGCGGCGGTTGTTGCCGGGTCGTTGCGCGTTCTGTCTTGCCGCCTGCGAGACGACGGCTCCCTGGTGTTCGGCCTGCCATGCCGCTTTGCCATGGAACCTGGCGGCCTGTCCGGTATGCGCCGAGCCACAGCTCGGTGGTCATCGCTGCGGGCACTGTCTGCGCCGAATGCCGGCCTTCGAGGCGGCCCGCGTGCCGCTGCGTTACGAAGGCGAGCTGGCGGTGCTGATGCGACGCTTCAAGTTCCAGGCCTCGCCGCGTGCCGGCAGCCTGCTGCTGGCACTGCTGGAGGAGGCGCTCCGGGAGGCGCCGCGCCCCGAGGCGCTGCTGGCAGTGCCCTTGCACCCGCACCGCGCGCGGCAACGCGGCTTCGACCAGGCGCGCTGGCTCGCCGAGCGGCTGTCGACACGCCTGGACATTCCCTTGGTGGTGGCACAGCGGCGGCGCGATACGCCGAGCCAGCGGGGGCTGGATCGCCAGCGACGAGGCCGCAACCTGCGTGCCGCCTTCCGGGTCGAGGCAGCGCTGCCATCCGAGGTGGCGCTGCTCGACGATGTGATGACCACCGGGGCGACCCTCGATGCCCTGGCCCGTGCCTGTCGTCGGGCCGGGGCCGAACGTATCGAGGCCTGGGCCGTGGCGCGTACGCCCATGACAAACTGACACCGACTCGGCGACCGGCGCTCTGTTAGCATGCCCGTCATACGATTGAATCAGGAGCGCCGAATGGAAACCTCGATCCATCCCTTTGCCCGTCTCGAACCTGCCCGGGTAGTGGCGGCGGTGGAATCCCTGGGGTTCTGGCTGCCCGGCGAGCCTTTCGCCCTGAACAGCTACGAAAACAGGGTTTATCTGGTGCATGACGACGAGCGCCGGCGCTGGGTGGTGAAGTTCTATCGGCCTGGGCGCTGGAGCGATGCCCAGATCCAGGAGGAGCATGACTTCCTGGCCGAACTGGCGGCGGCGAATGTGGCAGTCGCCGCCCCCTGGCGTGATGAGCAGGGCACCAGCCTGCATCATGACGAGGAATTTCGTTTTGCGCTCTATCCGCAGCTCTCGGGGCAGGCGCCCGAACTGGAGGACCCGGCACATCTGTTCGCCCTGGGCGAGGTCATCGGGGCCATGCACGCCGTGGGGGAAACCGGTCGGTTCGTGCATCGTCGTACCTTGAACCTGGGGGACATGGTGGCGGAGGCATGCGATGGCGTGCTCTCCAGCCCCTGGCTCGACCGGCGCCAGCGGCATGCCTACACGCGGGTGACCGATGCCTTGCGTTCGGCACTGGTGGATCGTGGCTGGGCGCCGGAGCGTAGCATCCGCGTGCATGGCGATTGCCATCTTGGCAACATGCTGGGGCGCGACGAGGCGTTCGGCCTGGTGGATTTCGACGACTGCCTGATGGCGCCGGCGGTGCAGGATATCTGGATGCTGCTGACCGGCCAGGAAGAGGGGGAGTGGCAGATGCAGCTCTCCGAGGTGATCGAAGGCTACGAGCAGCATCGTGACTTCGATCGCGATGAACTGGCCCTGATCGAGCCGCTGCGGGCCTTTCGCCTGATACGGCACAGTGCCTGGCTGGTGGCGCGCTGGGAAGATCCTGCCTTCCCGGTGGCCTTTCCCTGGCTGGCCGATGCCGGTTACTGGGATGACCATATCCGCCAGCTCGAGCAGCAACGCCGGGTGCTGGACAGCGTGACACCCAGGCGCGCGTAACGTATGAAAGCAATCATCGATGCACCGAGAAGGGCAAGATCGCGATGCGGGACTGCGCCGGCGCATGGCATGCGCTAGAATCGTTGTCCTTTGATCCCGGAAACATGACGTCGGGATGACAATTCGATGGCAAAGGCGTGATGGCCGCGCCGACGCACCGCAATAATGACTCTGCATGGGGCCTGAGCATGACCGAACAACTCGCCGACCACTACCGCCAGATCATTCAGGAGATCGGGGAGGACCCCGACCGGGAGGGCCTGCGCGATACGCCCAAGCGTGCCGCCAAGGCCATGCAGTTCCTGAATCGCGGTTATTTCCAGTCCCTGGAAGAGATCGTCAACGGTGCCGTCTTCGAGTCGGATACCGATGAGATGGTGCTGATCAAGGACATCGAGCTGTATTCGATCTGCGAGCATCACCTGCTGCCGTTCACCGGCAAGTGCCATATCGCCTACATGCCGCGTGGCAAGGTGCTGGGCCTTTCGAAGTTCGCGCGCATCGTCGACATGTACGCACGTCGCATGCAGATTCAGGAGAACCTGACTCGCCAGATCGCCGAGGCTGTCCAGCAGGTCACCGATGCCCGTGGCGTGGCGGTGGTCATCGAAGCGCACCACCTGTGCATGATGATGCGGGGTGTCGAGAAGCAGAACTCGAGCATGACGTCCTCGGTGATGCTGGGCGCCTTCCGGGAGTCGCAGAGCACGCGACAGGAATTCCTGACCCTGGTCCATGGTAGGTAGGAGACAATATGGCAATGCTCGCTCTGGGGGATCAGCACCTCGATCACGACCTGGCCACGATACGCATCAAGAACCTGCGGTTGCGGACCTATATCGGCATCAAGGATGACGAGATCCGCAATCGCCAGGATGTGGTGGTCAATGCCGTGATTCGCTATCGCGCCGACAAGGCGCTGGCGTTCAATCACATCGAGCAGGCGCTGAATTACCGCACCATCACCAAGCAGGTCATCGCCCATGTCGAGGATAACCGCTTCCAGCTTCTGGAACGCATGACCCGGGAGGTGCTCGATCTGATCATGAGCTTCGAGCAGGTTCTCACCGCCCAGGTGGAGATCGACAAGCCCCATGCCTTGCGTTTTGCCGACTCGGTGTCGATAACCCTGTCGGATTCTCGGGAGACGAAGCGGGGCGGCTGATTTGCGGCGCCACCACGGCGATGATGAATGGTTGGCGCGCTGGGCGTCATGCGCTTAGCATGGGGATCAACCTTCACCCAAGCGCCTTGAAGCCAGGAGTCGACCATGGAAGCCCTGAAGGAGAACCTGAAGGAAACTCAGCTGTATTGCCCCTTCGCCTATATTGACGGGAGTTGGGTCGCCGCCGACAGCGGTGAGCAGATCGAGGTGGTCAATCCGGCCACCGGTGATGCCGTGGGTAGCGTGCCGCGCCTGGGGCGGGCAGAAACCGAACGGGCCATCGCCGCCGCCGAGGCCGCGCTCCCGGCCTGGAAGGCCTTGACCGCGCTGGAACGCGCCGATGCGCTGATGAAGTGGCATGACCTGATGCTCGAACATCAGGACGACCTGGCCACCATCATGACCCACGAGCAGGGCAAGCCGCTCAAGGAAGCCGCCGGCGAGATCGCCTATGCGGCGAGTTTCCTGCGCTGGTTCGCGGAGCAGGCGCGCCGTATCAACGGTGAAACGGTGCCGGCCTCTTCCGCGAACCAGCGCATCGTGATTACCAAGCAGCCGGTGGGTGTGGTGGGCGCCATCACACCGTGGAACTTCCCTGCCGCGATGATCACCCGCAAGGCCGGCGCGGCGCTGGCGGCGGGGTGTACCTTCGTGGTCAAGCCGGCCAGCCAGACGCCCTTCTCGGCCACCGCCCTGGCCATGCTTGCTGAACGAGCCGGTATTCCGCGCGGCGTGTTCAACGTGGTGCCAGGACGCGCCTCGGAAATCGCCGCCGCGCTGACCGAGTCGCCGGTGGTGCGCAAGATCACCTTTACCGGATCCACCGAGGTGGGGCGCGAACTGATGGCCCAGGCATCGCGTCACGTGCAGAAGATTTCCCTGGAGCTCGGCGGCAACGCTCCCTTCATCGTCTTCGAGGACGCGGACCTGGATGCCGCCGTGGAGGGGGCCATGGCGGCCAAGTTCCGCAACGCCGGCCAGACCTGCGTGTGCACCAACCGCTTCCTGGTGCAATCGAGTGTGGTCAACGCCTTCTGCGAGAAGCTGGCGGTGGCGATGAACAGCGAACTCAAGGTCGGCGATGGCACGAAGGCAGGCGTCAACATCGGCCCGCTGATCGACGAGAAGGCCGTGGAGAAGGTTTCCGAACACGTTCATGATGCCGTCGAGCATGGCGCCGAACTGCTGCTGGGGGGCCACCCACACCCACTGGGCGGCAACTTCTTCACGCCGACGCTGATCACCGAGGCCAATGACAGCATGAAGGTGGCAGGCGAGGAGACCTTCGGGCCTCTGGCCGCTGTCTTCCCCTTCGAGGACGAGGAGGACGCCGTGCGCATGGCCAACGACACCGAATATGGCCTGGCTTCCTACTTCTACTCCCGCGACCTGGGGCGTGTCTGGCGCGTGGCCGATGCCCTGGAGTACGGCATGGTGGGCATCAACACCGGGCTGATTTCCAACGCCGCCGCGCCCTTCGGTGGCGTCAAGGCCTCCGGGCTGGGTCGTGAGGGTGGTCATCAGGGCATCGAGGAATTCCTCGAGACCAAGTACCTGTGTATCGATCTCGGGGACTAAGCTGGAAGCTTGAAGAACGGCGCTACGCGCCTGGAAGCTGAAAGTAAAACACCCCGCCGAGCACGCTCGGCGGGGTGTTGCTTTGTACGATCCTGGGAAAACAGCTGGATGATAGGCTAGGCGAAAATCGGCGCGAAAGCGGAGTTTGCTGTTGCAAATGAGCATTTCAAGCCGATTTTCAACGACGCATGACCGAGTTCCAGCGTTTTCCCCTCGGGTCAGTGCCTGAAGTGCCGCATTCCGGTGAACACCATGGCGATACCGGCCTCGTTGGCGGCGTCGATCACTTCCTGGTCGCGCATTGAGCCGCCGGGCTGGATGACGGCGGTGATGCCGGCTGCCGCCGCGGCGTCGATGCCGTCGCGGAAGGGGAAGAAGGCGTCGCTGGCCATGACCGAGCCGGGGACCGACAGGCCTTCGTCGGCGGCCTTGATGCCGGCGATCTTGGCCGAGTAGACGCGGCTCATCTGGCCGGCGCCGACGCCGATGGTCTGGCCGCCCTTGGCATAGACGATGGCATTGGACTTGATGAACTTGCCGACCTTCCAGGCGAAGGTCAGGTCACGCATTTCCTGCTCCGTCGGCACTCGATCCGACACCACGCGGAGATCGCCGCGCTCGACCATGCCCAGGTCGCGATCCTGCACCAGCAAGCCACCGGTGACACGCTTGAGGTCGTGTCCCTTTTCGCGCTCGCCCGGCCAGTGCTCGGCGACATCGAGTAGGCGCACGTTCTTCTTCTCGGCGACGATCTCGATGGCCGCCGGCTCCACGCCGGGAGCGATGATCACCTCGACGAACTGGCGGTCGATGATCGCCCGGGCGGTCTCGGCGTCGAGGGGGACGTTAAAGGCGATGATGCCACCGAAGGCGCTGGTCGGGTCGGTGGCGAAGGCCTTGTCGTACGCCGACAGTGCACTCTCGCCAACGGCGACGCCACAGGGGTTGGCATGCTTGACGATCACGCAGGCGGTCTCGTCGAAGCCCTTGACGCACTCGAAGGCGGCATCGGTATCGGCGACATTGTTGTAGGACAGCGGCTTGCCCTGCAGGGTGCGTGCCGTGGCCACGCTGGGCTCCCGGCTGGCCGGGTCCACGTAGAAGGCAGCGGCCTGGTGCGGGTTCTCGCCGTAGCGCATGGACTGCTTCTTGTGGAACTGCAGGTTGTAGGTGCGCGGGAAGCCTTCCTCGCCGCCCTCGGTGCGAGCGCCCAGGTAATTGGCGATGGCCGCGTCGTAGCCGGCGGTGTGCTCGAAGGCCTTCACGGCCAGGTCGAAGCGGGTGGCCTGGCTGATGCCGCCTTGATCCAGTTCTTCGAGGATACGGCCGTAATCGTCGGCAGCCACCACGATGGAGGTGTAGGCATGGTTCTTGGCACAGGCCCGGACCATCGTCGGCCCGCCGATGTCGATGTTCTCGATGGCGTCCTCGAGGGTGCAGTCGGGACGTGCCACGGTGGCGGCGAACGGGTAGAGATTGACCACCACCATGTCGATCGCGGGGATATCGTGCTCGGCCATGACGGCATCGTCCTGGCCGCGCCGGCCGAGGATGCCGCCGTGGATCCGCGGATGCAGCGTCTTGACGCGACCGTCCATGATCTCGGGGAAGCCGGTGTGCTCGGAGACCTCGGTGACAGGCACGCCGTTATCGCGCAGCAGGCGGTAGGTGCCGCCGGTGGAGAGCAGCTCGACGTTCCGGTCGCGCAGGCCTCGTGCGAAATCGACGATGCCGGTCTTGTCGGAGACGCTGATCAGGGCGCGACGTACCGGCATGATGGAGGAGATGGATTGGGCCATGAAAATCACTCTGTTGCAGGCGTGGGGGCGAAGCGAGTACGAGGGCGCCGGGCGCCCTCGTGTTCAGATCAATTCATAGTGCTTGAGCTTCTTGCGCAGGGTGCCCCGATTGAGCCCCAGCATCTCGGCGGCGCGGGTCTGGTTGCCCTGAGCGTGATCCAGCACCGAGGCGAGCAGGGGAGCCTCCACCTCGGCCATCACCATGGCATGCAGGTCGGTCACCTCGCAGCCGTCCAGGTGGGCGAAGTAGCGGCGCATGGCGGCATCCACGGCGTCACGCAGGAGCATATCGTCGCCGGGCGCGGGAGCGCTGTCATCGGCGTTGTCGCGAGAGGCCCGGGGTTCGTCGATCTCGGGCAGCGCGGAAGACTGGGTAAAGGCTTGGCTGCTGGTCATGCGGCACAGGTTCCATCCGATGTCATGCCCCGCTCGAGCTCAGGTGTCGACTCGGCGGGACCATGACGAAACAGTTCGTCGATGAAGCGGCGCTGGTCGTTGGCGTTGACCAGGCCGTTGAAGGTGGCACGAAGGCGCTTGCGCGCGGTGTCGTCGAAGCGAGCATCGCCGGCGAGATACCAGCCGATGTGCTTGCGCGCAATGCGCACGCCCATGTGCTCACCGTAAAAGTCATGCAGGGCCGACAAGTGGTCGCGCAATACGGCGGCACGTTCGACATCGTCGGGAGGTGCCATTCGTCGACCGTGGCGCAGGTAATGGTCGATCTCGCGGAAGATCCAGGGATTGCCCTGGGCGCCGCGGCCGATCATCACCGCATCCGCTCCAGTATAGTCGAGGACTTGGCGGGCTTTCTCGGGCGAATCGATGTCGCCGTTGGCAAAGACCGGAATGTTCACGTTCGCCTTGATGTCGGCGATGGTGTCGTACTCGGCCTCGCCGGTGTAGCGCTGCTGACGATGGCGACCATGGACGGCGAGCGCCTGGATGCCCGTCGATTCGGCCAGACGGGCCACGCGTACGCCATTGTTGCTTTCGGCACACCAGCCAGTGCGAATCTTCAATGTCACGGGGATGTCCACGGCGTCGACCACGGCCTCGAGAATCTCGGCAACCAGGGCCTCGTCGCGCAGCAGTGCCGAGCCGGCCGCCTTGTTGCAGACCTTCTTGGCGGGACAACCCATGTTGATGTCGATGATCTCGGCGCCCATCTCGGCATTGAGCCGGGCAGCCTCGGCAAGCATGGCGGCGTCACCGCCGGCGATCTGCACGGCGCGAGGACCGGGTTCGCCGCGATGGTCCATGCGCAGCCGCGACTTTCGGGTGTGCCACAGGCTGGGGTCCGAGGTCACCATCTCGCCCACCACCAGGCCTGCTCCAAGACGACGGCCGAGCGCCCTGAAGGGGCGGTCGGTCACGCCGGCCATGGGAGCCAGGATGACCCGGTTGGGCAAGGTATGGCGACCAATGCGCGGCAAAGGGCTGGAATCGGACATGCTCTCGATCAGCTACTGAGAAAGGGGGACACATCATACGCCCCCCGCTATTCAGGGTGAAGGCCACTCAAGTCGAACGTCGTCCAGTGAGCCGTACCCAGCCCTCGCGTATCTCTGGCTCATCCATCGACAGGCCTCGCGCCGCATAGGCGGCCAGCACCTCATCGGCCTGGGTTTCCAGGATGCCGGACAGGGCCAGCCGGCCACCGGGCGCGACGCGTTCGGCAATCTCGTCGGCAAGTTCCACCAGGGGGCCGGCCAGGATATTGGCCACCACCAGCGGGAATCTTGCCTCGGTCTCGAGCGATTCCGGGTATTCGAGGCGCAGTGCCGTCTCGTCGATGCCGTTGCGTTCGGCATTGTCGCGGCTGGCGGTGAGCGCCTGGGGATCGATGTCGGTTCCCGTGGCGTGGCGGGCGCCGAGCCGCAGGGCGGCAATGGCCAGGATACCGGAGCCGCAGCCCACGTCGAGCACCTCTCGGTCGTCCAGTTCGCCGTCCACCGCCAGGCCGTCCAGCCAGGCGAGGCACAACGCGGTGGTGGGGTGGGTCCCGGTGCCGAAGGCCAGGCCGGGGTCCAGCAGCAGATTGACTGCCTGGGGGTCCGGAGCCTTGTGCCAGCTCGGCACGATCCAAAGACGTTGCCCCATGCGCAGGGGCTCGAAGTCGCTCATCCATTCCCGCTCCCAGTCGCGGTCGGCGAGCAGTTCGTGCTCGATCTCGGGGAAGGGCTCGCCGGGCATGGCCTCGGCCCAGGCCGCGGCCAGGCGTTCGAGCATGGCTGAAAGCCCTTCGAGATCGTCATGGAGGCCGGTGAGCACCGTCTCGTTCCAGAGCGGCGTGGTGCCGCGCTCGGGCTCGAAGAGCGGCTCGTCCTGGGCATCCTGCAGGGTGATGGCAGTGGCGCCTTCATCCAGCAACAGCTCCTCGAGCACTTCGGCGTGTTCCGGCGCGATACGGGCCTTGAGTTGCAACCAGGGCATGAAGACTCCCGGGATCTTGGGGCGATGGATTGGCGGATCGTCGAAACGACAACGGGGCGGCGTCCGCCGCCCCGTCGGGGAGGGCACGTCGGCCATGACTTACAGGCCGAGTTTCTTCTCCAGATAGTGGATGTTCACGCCGCCCTGCTGGAAGTAGCCGTCGCGGACCAGATCCTTGTGCAGGTCGGTATTGGTCTTGATGCCTTCGACCAGCAACTCGTCCAGGGCGTTGCGCATACGGATCAATGCCGTCTCACGGTCGTCGCCCCAGGTGATCAGCTTGCCGATCAGCGAGTCGTAGTGGGGCGGTACCGAGTAGCCGGTGTAGACATGGGAATCCATGCGCACCCCGAGGCCGCCGGGCGGGTGATAGAGGGTGACCCGGCCGGGAGAGGGCATGAAGGTCCGGGAGTCCTCGGCGTTGATGCGGCATTCGAAGGCATGGCCGGAAAGCTCGACATCTTCCTGACGGATCGACAGGGGAAGCCCCGAGGCGATGCGCAGTTGTTCACGGACGATGTCGACGCCGGTCACCATTTCGGTCACCGGGTGCTCGACCTGTACCCGGGTGTTCATCTCGATGAAGAAGAACTCGCCGTTCTCGTAGAGGAACTCGAAGGTGCCGGCACCACGGTAGCCGATCTTGAGGCAGGCATCCCGGCAGGCCTGGAAGACCTGTTCGCGCGCCTGCTGGTCCAGGCCGGGGGCCGGGGCTTCCTCGAGAACCTTCTGATGGCGACGCTGCAGGGAGCAGTCCCGGTCATAGAGATGAATGGCATTACCCTGGCCGTCGGCCAGTACTTGCACCTCGACGTGCCGCGGATTCTCGAGGAACTTCTCCATGTAGACGGTGCCGTCGCCGAAGGACGAATGTGCCTCGGTGCGGGTCACATTGACCGCGGAGAGCAGATGGCCTTCGGTGTGCACCACGCGCATGCCGCGCCCACCACCGCCGGCGGCGGCCTTGATGATGACCGGATAGCCGATGCGACGCGCGGTGGCCAGTATCTCGCCTTCGTCGTCGCCCAGCGGCCCGTTGGAACCGGGCACCGTGGGAACACCGGCTTCCTTCATGGCATTGATGGCGCTGACCTTGTCGCCCATCAGGCGGATGGTCTCGGCGGTCGGGCCGATGAAGGTGAAGCCGGAGCGTTCGACCTGCTCGGCGAAGTCGGCGTTCTCCGAGAGAAAACCGTAGCCGGGGTGGATGGCGCTGGTGTCGGTGACTTCGGCGGCGCTGATCAGCGCCGGGATGTTGAGATAGGACTGGGCCGAGGGCGCGGGGCCGATGCAGACAGCCTCGTCAGCCAGGCGTACATGCATCAGTTCGCGGTCGGCCTTGGAGTGGACCGCGACTGTCCGAATGCCCAGTTCCTTGCAGGCGCGCAGGATGCGCAGGGCGATCTCGCCGCGATTGGCGATGAGAACCTTGTCCAGCATGATGGAGTCCGCCAGTGTTGTGGGAAGATCAGGAAATGACGACCATCGGTTGCTCGAACTCGACCGGCTCGCCGTCCTCGACCAGGATCGCTTCGACCACGCCGTCACGGTCGGCTTCGATCTGGTTCATCATCTTCATTGCTTCGACGATGCACACGGTCTCACCCTTCTTGACGCTCTGACCGAGCTCGACAAAGGCCTTGGCCCCCGGCGCCGGCGCGCGGTAGAAGGTGCCCACCATGGGCGAGACGATGGCTTGGCCCTGGTATTCGGGGCCTTCGTCGGCCGCCGGGGCTTCAGCAGGTGCCGCCGGTTGCGGAGCCGGTGCAGCGGACGGTGCCGGGGCCGGCCAGGCAGGCGTTGCGGGCTGGGGGTGTTCCGTACCGTTGGGATGACGGCTGATGCGAACCGACTCTTCGCCTTCCTGGATCTCGATCTCGCTGATGTTCGACTCTTCCAGCAGCTCGATCAGCTTCTTGACCTTGCGGATGTCCATGACGTTGTCTCGATCAGTGGGTTCTGGGGTGCCCGGCGCAGTCAACCCGGGCGATTTCTGAATAGATCGCGGCAAGTTGGCGTGCTTTGCCGTCTCTAGGCGCCGTAAAGGCTGATGGAGCGGAGTTTGCCGAAAATCAACGTGGATGTCCAGCCAGCAACGAACGCTGTTCGTTTAGCGGTTTCACGGTGCCTGATGCTACCTGGTCGCGTTGCAACCAGTTGGCCACTTCGTTCAGGTGCGCGGCCAGATCGGGAGCGTCGACTTCCCCCTGGATGCGTGCGTCGCGCAGTTCCCGACTGCCGTCGAAGAATAGCAGGCTCGGCGGGCCGAACAGGCCGAAGTGGTCGAGCAGTTCGCGGCTGGTCTTGCCGCTTTCGGTAACATCGACATCGATCCGCCGGAAATCCTCGAGGGCCGCGATCACGCGAGGAGAGGGAAATACCTCGCGTTCCATGACCGTACAGGAGATGCACCATTCGGCGGTGACATTGACCATGGCGGGCGTGTCGCTGGTGGCCAGCGCCGACTGTAGTTCATCGAGGCTCTCGACCACGGTGACGTCCCGTTGCGTGGCTTGCTCGACCGGCGAGGCAGGCAGGGTGGTCGTGGTCGGGGCCAGCGGACGCAGCGGGTCATGGGCGCCGCGCGAGGCGCCGATCACCAGGGTGATGCCCCATGTCAGCAGCAGCAGGCCGGCGGCCTGACGAACCCGGGGCCAGCCCTGGGCCTGGTCGAGGTTCAACGCGCCCAGCGCCAGTGCTGTGCCGATGGCCAGGGCCGCCCACAGCAGCAGGCCGACGGCGCCCGGCAGCAGACGCTCGATCAGCCAGATCGCCACGCCCAGCAGGAGGATGCCAAAGGCAATCTTGATGCCGTTCATCCAGGGGCCGGTACGCGGCAACAGCGTGGTGCCGAAGGTGCCGACCAGCAGCAGGGGAAGGCCCATGCCTAGGGCAAGGGCGAGCAGGGCGGCGCCACCCATCAGGGCATCGCCGGTGGAGGAGATGAAGACCAGGGCGCCGGCCAGCGGGGCGGAGACGCAGGGCGAGACCACCAGCACCGAGAGCGCGCCAGCCAGGGCCAGGCCGATGGGGCCGCTGCGCTGGGCCTTGTTCTGCCAGGCCTCGAGTCGCTGTGTCAGGCGTGGGGAGAGGCGCAAATCGAAGGCACCGAACATGGCTAGTGCGAAGAGCACGAAAAGCAGGGCAAAGGCGCCCAAAACCGGGGCCGACTGCAGCCTGGCCTGCAGGTTCAGGCCGGCACCGAACAGACCCATGAGGACGCCGACGACGGCATAGGTGGCGGCCATGCCGGCCACATAGCTGGCCGAGAGGGCGAAGGCGCGTGAGCGACTGGGGTTCTGGCCGACGATGATCGAGGATAGGATCGGCACCATGGGCAGCACGCAGGGTGTGAAGGTCAGCCCCAGCCCGGCAAGCAGAAAGAGTCCCAGGACCAGCGGCAGGCTGGCGTTGCCTATCAGTTCGCGGAAGTGGCCATCCTCGCTGCGTGGCGCTTCGCTTGCCGCTGCTGAGGCCTTGGGGGCGGTGGCCCGAGAGTTCGCGCCGTCGCCGCCGGTTGGCGATCGCCAATCGGCGAAGGCTGCCGGGGCCTGGCCTTGCGGCGCCTGCAGCTCGAGGGTCTCGGGTGGATAGCAAAGGCCGGCGTCGGCGCATCCCTGGAAGGTCAGCACCAGATCCAGGGGGCCCTGATGGGGCGTGTCCAGCGGGGCCTCGAGGACCACGCGGTCATAGTAGACGTTGACCTCGCCGAGGAATTCGTCGGTCTTGGGTTCGCCAGGGGGGAGCTCGAGATCGCCGAGGTTGACGTCCGCGTTCCGGGCCTCGACATCGAAGCGGTGCCGATACAGATAATAGCCATCGGCGTTTTCGAAGCCGATCTTCAGGGTGTCGCCGTCATGCCAGACACTGGGTTGGAAGGCTTCCATGACCGGCAGAAACTCCGAATCATCGCCCGAGGCAAACCAGTCGGCCTGAACCGACAGTGGCAGCAGCAACAGGACGAGGCAGGCGAAACGGCGAAGCTGTGACACGGGATTTCCTTTCTCCGGGGCGTGGATGGCGCGGTTGAGACTCGCGCGATGGCTTGGGGTTCCGCGCCTGTGCCGCTATGCTCAGGTGCGGAGGTATTCATGGAGGCGTCAGGATAACGCACTCGAGCGGGATGGCGTCATGATCATGATCCGTCCGGCTCTTCATCTTTACGGTAGGGAAACACGCAAATGGGATTGACGAGAAAGGGTGAGGCGCGCCGTCGCAGCAAGGTCGAGGTGCTGGAGCGCCCGCAATATGGCTGGATCTGGAAACCGTTGCTGGTGTTGCTGATCCTGTATCTGGTGGTGACGGTGGCGCTGGGTGTGTGGTGGAGCCGGACGCCGGCAAACTTCGATGTGGAAGAGGCTGTCGCCGAGCAGCGGGGTGGCGGCACGGCCGAGCGCGGTGCGGTGACGGTTGCCGGCCTGCGGACCACCTTGGCGACCCTGCTCGACAAGCCCGGTGGCTACCTGCGCAACGATATCGCACCGCCGGGGTTGTGGCTCGACAATATGCCGGCCTGGGAGTTTGGAGTGATGCGTCAGGCGCGTGGCCTGATGGCGGCCATGCCAGCGATGTCAGAGGGGGAGGCCTCGTCGCTCGAGTCGGCAGCGACCCGCCTGCGCGGCGATGGTCGGGACTGGTTGTATCCTTCCACGGAACACCATGTCCGACAGGCTATGGAGGCGCTCGATGCCTACCTGGCGCAGCTCGAGGAACCCGGGGCGGTCGGCTTCGGTGATGGCGGACAAGGGCTCGCTGACTGGCTGTCGCAAGTGGCCGGATCGCTCGATGACCTGGGAGGGCGGCTCTCGGCCAGCGTCGGTGACAAGGAGCGCCTCGCCGACCTCGGGGTGCCGGCGTCATCGATGCCTGAGTCGACGCCCTGGTATCGAGTCGACAATGTCTTTTTCGAGGCCCGCGGCCAGGCCTGGGCGCTGCGTCACCTGCTGGCGGCGATGCGTCGCGATCAGGCGGATGTGATTGAAGCGGCCGGGTTGGCCGAGCGTTGGGATGCCTTGACCGTCGAGCTGGAGCGCAGTCAGCGCCGGCTCTGGAGTCCGGTGGTGCTCAATGGCTCGGGGTTCGGTATCTTCGCCAACCATTCCTTGGTGATGGCCAGCCATGTGCTGCGGGCCAGGGATCTCGTGCGCGAGCTGGCCGGGAAGCTGCCCGAGTCGGGCGAGGCGACCGCTCCGGCAACCTAGAGTGCCCTCGGGGCGACATGGCCTGGCCACGGTCAAGAAGGCCGGGAGCAGACGACGAAGGGCCGCCCGAGGGCGGCCCTTGCGTTCTTGCGTGACGCGTGGATCAGGCCTTGTCGTAGGCAGCCACGGACTTCTCGATGGCCTTGCGAGCGGCTTCGGCGCCTTCCCAGGATTCCACCTTCACCCACTTGCCTTTCTCGAGGTCCTTGTAGTTCTCGAAGAAGTGGGCAATCTGCTGGCGCAGCAGCTCCGGGAGGTCGGTGACTTCCTGGATGTCGTCGTAGAGACTGGAGAGCTTCGCGTGCGGCACGCACACCAGCTTGGCGTCCTCGCCGGCCTCGTCGGTCATGTTGAGAATGCCGACCGGGCGGGCACGGATCACGCTGCCGGGAGTGACCGGATAAGGCGTCACCACGAGGGCATCGAGGGGGTCGCCGTCATCGGCCAGGGTGTGGGGGATGAAGCCGTAGTTGGCCGGGTAGAACATCGGCGTGGCCATGAAACGGTCGACCAGCAGCGCGCCCATGTCCTTGTCGATCTCGTACTTGACCGGCGCATGGTTGGCCGGAATTTCGATCGCGACATAGACGTCGTTGGGCAGATCCTTGCCGGCGGGGATGTTGTCGAAGTTCATGAGGGCGTCCTTCTCTGGCGAGTGTCCGGTTCGAGTGGAGCAAATGCGGCGAATTATACGAAGCCGTCGGGGGGATTACCAATCCCTTCCTGTTGTCGTGGCCTGTCGATGTGGCGATTGAAGCCACTACGGCTTTGGTGGGCGAGCCAGCGTCGCCGACGACGTGTATGATGGCCCCCTGTTGAGCCGCCGGCATGTCCGGCGAGTCGCCGCGAGCCCGAGGAGAATGTCTTGGCATCCGCGCAACTGTCTCTGAGTTACGGTCAGGCCTTCGTGGCGCCGGAGCGGCGTCGGCATCGCAGTTCGATGTCGGTCCTCGTGCCCGAGGCACTGCAATTGTCGACCAAGGGCGCCTGCGCCCTGATCAGCGACTCCACGACTCGCAATACCCTGGCCAAGCAGGCCGGGGACATCAGTGTGCGTGGCTTTTTGGCCGATTACTTTTCGACGCCCGATCACTGGGACGTGAAGACGTCGGTCAACCGAGTGCTGCGTTCGCTCAATGGCTGGTGCTTCGGGCAGAGTCGCCAGCTGAGCGATGGGAGTTATGTGAGCTCGTTGTCCGCGATGATCTATCGCGGGCGGGAAGCCCACCTCTTCCACATGGGCGATACCCTGGTGTTCCGCCTGAGGGGGGCCGAGTTCGAGCAACTCTCGCGTGATCACGTCACCGATCTCGGAGGCTATCGTTACCCGTCCCGGGCGTTGGGCATGGATGCCAGCATCGATATCGATTATGCGCGTATGCCCCTCAAGCAGGGTGACATCTTTCTGTTCACCACCCAGGCGGTGCAGGGCACCCTGATGCCGTCCGATTATGTCGGCCTGATTCGCCAGGATGCCAGTGATCTGGATGCCGCCTGCGAGCGACTGGCCCAGACCGCTCGGGCGCGCGCCCAGGAGCGTGGCTACGGTGGTGACCAGTTCTGCTTCCAGCTGGTGCGCATCGACGAGTTGCCCGAGGAAGAGGAGGACCGGCCCGGCAAGGTCTACGGTGATCTGCCGATACCGCCGGAATTGTCGGTGGGCGAGCGGTTGGACGGGCTGGAGGTGCTGTCGGTACTGTCGCGGACGGCGCAGTCTCGCGTCTATCGCGTGCGCGACTTGCGCGGCGGCCGGGAAATGGTGATGAAGGCGCCGAGTCCCGAGCTGTCCACGCGCAATGCTTACCTGGAGCACTTCCTGCTACAGCAGTGGGTGGTAGAGCGGGTGCACTCGCCCTTCGTGGTCAAGGTCATGGAGCCCTCGCGGCCACGCCGCTTCCTCTACTACCTGATGGCCTACGTCGAGGGCGAGACGCTTACCGCCTGGGCGCGTCGTCATCCCCAGGCGAGTTTGGCGCAGCGCCTCGACATTGCCGTCCAGATGGGCAAGGCCCTGCAGGCGTTGCATCATCGCGATCTGTTGCACCAGCAGGTGCATCCCGACAATGTGCTGATCGACAAGCATGGCCAGGTGGTGCTGGCGGATTTCAGCGCCTGCCATCTTCGCGACGTCGATGGCCATCGGCGCTCTCGTACCCTGGCGCGTCAGGTGGGGCTGACCGAGCACAGCGCCCCTGAGTATGCGCTGGATGATGAAGTGGGCCGTCGTAGTGACCAGTATTCGCTGGCCTCAACGGTGTACTGGCTGTTCACCGGCGAGCTTCCCTATTCGCTGCCGACCAAGGATCTGCTGCGGCATACCGATCTGGAGCAGATGACCTATCGCAGCGCCCGGACCCTCAATCCCGAGGTCTCGCCGGCGCTGGACGATACGCTGCGCCGTGCCTTGGCGCCCCAGCGGGCCCTGCGGTTCCGGCGACTCTCGGAATTTCTGCATACCTTGCGAGAGTCGGCCAGCGACACGAAAGGAGCGGCACAGGATGGCGGTTCGGCCCGTGAGCCGGCCCTGTTCTGGCAGGGCGTGGCGGGGATCCTGCTGCTGTTGCTGGTGCTGTCCTGGTTGTTGCGCTAGAACCAGGCTGCGCCCGGAGCCGAAAGATCGTCCGCTTCGCGGCCGTAAGCTTGAAGCTGGAAGAAAAACCCTTGGCCCCATGCCGTCAGGGTTCATGCTGTCTTCCAGCTTCCAGCTTCCAGCTTTTAGAGCTTGAATTCCGGTAGCTTGCGTTCGACGCGATGCTTGGCGAGCTTGGCGACCTTCGGCAGGCCATTCTCGAAGGGCGGGAAGTCCTCGCCCTGGATCAGCGGGGCAAGGTAGCGACGGCATTCCTCGGTGATGCCGAAGCCGTCCTCGCGAATGAAGTCCCGAGGCATGAACTTCTCGCGGTTGGCCACGTCGGCCAGCGGTGCAGCCTCTACGGTCCAGGCATAGGGAGCGTCACTGGTGCGCTTGATGGCGGGCATCTTGGCATTCTGTCCATCCAGTGCCAGTTCCACGGCCTTTTCGCCGACGGCATAGGCCTGGTCGACATCGGTCTTGGAGGCCAGGTGCCGCGCGGCGCGTTGCAGGTAGTCGGCCACTGCCCAGTGATACTTGTACCCGAGGTCCTGCTTGATCATGCCGGCCAGTGTCGGTGCCACGCCGCCCAGTTGGCGATGGCCGAAGGCATCGGTATTGCCGGAATCCGCCAGGAAGGTGCCATCCTCGTAGCGGGCTCCTTCGGAAACCACGATAACGCAGTAGCCGTAGAGCTTGACCGACTCCTCGACGCGGGCCATGACCGCGGCGCGATCGAAGTTGATCTCGGGGAAGATCACCAGGTGTGGGGGATCGCCTTCGCCCTGGCCGGCGAGGGCGCCGGCAGCGGCAATCCAGCCGGCGTGGCGGCCCATTACCTCGAGCACGAAGACCTTGGTGGAGGTCGCGCACATGGAGGCGATGTCCAGGGACGCTTCCAGGGTCGAGGTGGCGATGTACTTGGCCACGCTGCCGAAGCCCGGCGAGTTGTCGGTGATCGGCAGATCGTTGTCCACCGTCTTGGGAACATGGATGGCGGTAAGTGGGTAGCCCATCTTCTCGGACAGTTGCGAGACCTTCAGGCAGGTGTCGGCGCTGTCGCCGCCGCCGTTGTAGAAGAAGTAGCGGATGTCGTGGGCGCGGAAGACCTCGATCAGCCGCTCGTACTGGGCGCGATGGGTTTCGATGTCCTTGAGCTTGTAGCGGCAGGAACCGAAGGCGCCGGCCGGCGTGTGGCGCAAGGCGGCGATGGCTTCGTCGCTCTCCTGGCTGACATCGATCAAATCCTCGGTCAGGGCGCCGATGATGCCGTTATGCCCGGCATAGACCTTGCCGATCCGGTCATCGTGGCGGCGGCAGGCTTCGATGACACCGCAGGCGCTGGCATTGATCACGGCGGTGACGCCACCGGACTGGGCATAAAAGGCGTTGTGCTGAGCCATGGAGCTATCCTGTTGCTGGGTCGCATCAAGGGGCGCGCGGCCGGCGACGTTCCTGTCGCGTATCGCCGCCGCCGAGGGTTCGGAGCAGGCGAAGATTCTAGCCCATTGACCGGAACGCTGCATCCCATGACCTCGCGCGGCGATGGCTGGAGGGGGCGCGGGTGCCATGCTAGTCTGCCGCTTTCCGCCAGGCGGCCTGGCACGAATTTCCTGCGGAGACGGCATGCATCTTCACATCCTCGGTATCTGTGGCACCTTCATGGGCAGCCTGGCCCTGCTGGCCCGCGAGCAGGGGCTGCAGGTCAGCGGCTCCGACGCCGGCGTCTACCCGCCCATGAGCACCCAACTGCAGGAGGCGGGCATCACGCTGATGGAGGGCTATGGCGCCGACAACCTCGATCCCCGGCCCGACCTGGTGGTGGTCGGCAATGCCTTGTCGCGCGGCAACCCCGAAGTGGAAGCCTTGCTCGACCTGGGCCTGCCGTATGTCTCGGGGCCTCAGTGGCTGGCAGAGCATGTGCTCCCGGGGCGCCGGGTGATTGCCGTGGCGGGGACGCATGGCAAGACGACGACGGCGAGCCTGGTTGCCTGGTTGCTGGAGGAAGCGGGGTTGTCGCCGGGCTTTCTGATCGGGGGAGTGCCGCGCAACTTCGGTGTCTCGGCGCGTCTGGGGGCGCTGGATGCGCCCTTCGTGGTCGAGGCCGACGAATATGACACCGCCTTCTTCGACAAGCGTTCCAAGTTCGTACACTATCGACCCGAGATCGCCATCCTGGGCAATCTCGAGTTTGATCATGCCGATATCTTTCCCGACCTGGCGGCTATCGAGCGCCAGTTCCATCATCTGGTCCGTACCGTGCCCGGCAAGGGACGGTTGTTGGTCGCCGACGGCGAGCCGGCCCTGGATCGTGTGCTCGAGCAGGGCTGCTGGACGCCGGTCGAGCGCTTCGGCCAGTCGCCGGACAGCGACTGGCAGCTGACCCTCCAGCGAGGCGACGCAGGGCGCTTTGACGTCAGCCATCGGGACGCCGGCGTCGAGGAGCGGGCCGTGGTCGACTGGCCCCTGAGTGGCACCCACAACGCGCGAAATGCCCTGGCCGCACTGGCTGCCGCCCATGCATGCGGCGTCGGCCTTTCCCGGGGAAGCGAAGCCCTGGCGCGCTTCGAGACACCGCGGCGGCGTCAGGAGTTGCGGGGCGAGGTGGCGGGTATCCGCGTGATCGATGACTTTGCCCATCATCCCACGGCCATCGCCGCGACCCTCGAGGGGCTGCGTGCCACGGAAGGCGGCGGTCGCCTGCTGGCGGTGATCGAGCCCCGATCCAATACCATGCGACTGGGATCCCAGCGTGAGCGACTCGCCACCAGCGTGGCGAGTGCCGACCTGGCCTACTGGTACCAGCCGGCGGAACTGGACTGGTCGCTGGCACCGGTGATCGAGGCCGCCACGACCCCGAGCCGGGTATACGATGATCTGGATGCCCTGGTGGCGGCGCTGGTGGACGATGCCAGGGCCGGGGATCGTATCGTGGTGATGTCCAACGGGGGCTTCGGTGGCATTCACGAACGACTCCTGGCTGCGCTGGAGGCAACCCATGGCCGATGATCTGCACCCCCCCGTCACCGTGGCCATCACCGGCGCCTCTGGCGCCCAGTACGGGCTGCGCCTGATCGAAGTGCTGGTGGCCGCCGACCACGAGGTCTGGGTGATGATCTCCAAGGCTGCTCATATGGTCATCGCCACGGAGACCGATGACGATCTCCCCGCGCGACCCGAGCGACTGGTGGTGGCGCTCACCCAGCGGTATGGCGCGAAACCCGGCCAGATTCGCTGTTTCGGCCGTGAGGACTGGATGGCACCGGTGGCGTCCGGTTCGGGCGCCAGTTCAGCGATGGTGATCTGCCCTTGTTCCACCGGCACTCTCTCGGCCGTTGCCTGTGGGGCCAGCAACAATCTCATCGAGCGCGCGGCGGACGTCGCCCTGAAGGAGCGACGCACTCTGGTGCTGGTGCCTCGCGAGACGCCTCTGTCGGCGATCCATCTGGAACACATGCTTGCCCTGACGCGCCAGGGGGCGGTAGTGCTGCCGGCGGCGCCGGGGTTCTATCATCGCCCGCGTGAAGTGGAGGACATGATCGACTTCATCGTGGCGCGCATTCTCAACCAACTGGGCATCTCGCACCGGCTGGTGCCGCGCTGGGGCGAAGCGCCGTAGCGCAGGCGCCTCGCCCCTGTCATCGTTCGACGGGCTGCCGTTCGACCATAAGGATATGGACATGCTCAACCTTTCCCTGCTTTCGGTCTTCGTACCCACCTTTCTGCTCGTGTCCCTGACGCCGGGCATGTGCATGACGCTGGCCATGGTGTTGGGCATGACCCAGGGCGTGCGTCGTACCCTGTGGATGATGATCGGCGAGCTGGCCGGGGTCGGCTTGGTGGCCGCCGCCGCGGGGGCGGGGGTGGCGACACTGATGTTGCAACAGCCCGCGCTGTTCGCCGTGTTCAAGTGGCTCGGGGGCGCCTACCTGATCTATCTGGGCGTGATGATGTGGCGCTCCCGGGGGCGCATGGCGGTGCCCGAGACGTTGGATACCCAGGCGGCGGCGGGGCGCCGTGAGCTGGCGGTGCAGGGATTCGTCACGGCAGTGGCCAACCCCAAGGGCTGGGCCTTCTTCGTGGCCCTGCTGCCGCCGTTTCTCGATGCTTCCCGGCCCCTGGCGGGGCAGTTGGCCCTGTTGATCGCGCTCATCCTGAGCATCGAATTCCTGGCGCTGGTCACCTATGCCACCGGAGGCCAGACCCTGCGCCACCTGCTGGGCAAGAGCCGTAACGTGCGTCTGCTCAATCGTATCGCCGGCACATTGATGCTGGGGGTCGGGATCTGGTTGGCGCTGGGCTGACCCGGACGTTGTTTACGCTGGCCCCAGCCAGGCCACCCGTGCCGCGCAGAGCGCCAGGGATGCGGCTCCCAGCGCCCACCAGGGGCAGGGCGAGAGCCGGGGCCGTTCCTGGCGCTGCCAGGCAAGCTGGACCAGGGCACAGACCACCAGTCCCAGCAAGGCGCCGCCGATCAGGTCGCTGAGCCAGTGTACGCCGATCACCAGCCGGGAGAGGGCCATGGGCACGATGATGGCGATCGCTCCCCAGTAGGCCCAGAAACGCTGGCTTGTTGGCAGTTCCCGAGCGATGAAGGCGGCGGTCATCCCGAACAGCACAACGGCCGTGGAGGTATGGGCGCTGGGGTAGGACATCGACCCCACGAGGAAGTCTGGTGTCAGCGGACGGGGGCGGGCGGTCAGGGTCTTGCCCAGGGTGTTGAGCAGGGCGATGCCGAGCAGGCCGCCGCCGACGTGGCCCAGAATGTCCCAGCGTCGTTTCCATAGCCACCAGAGTGCCCAGGGCAGCAGCAGGGCGACAATGCCGAAGAGGTCGCCGACATCTCCCAGGATGTGACCGAATCGAGTCAGGCCGGGTATCGTCATGGTGTCGATCAGGTTGTTGAGACGCTGATCCATGGCCATCGGCCCATCATGCTGCAGAACCACCAGGGTCCAGGCCGAGAGGGCGGCGAGCGACGAAAGCAGCAACAGCCAGGAGGCCAGGGGAGGATCCCGGTCGCGTTGAAGGGACAGGAGTCGCCAGATCATGCGCCCCAGGGCATGGCGCCGAGACAGCCAGGCCAGGATGCGATAGACATGGCCGTCGCGGTAGGTCTGGTGGCGCAGCCAGGAGAAGGTCAGGGCCAGCGCCACGACCAGCACGCCGAGTCCGGCCAGCCAGGACCTGAGCCCCTCGGGCAGTCCCGGTAGTCGTTGCCAGGCGTGGCCGAGCAGGTAGCCGGGAAGTACATAGGCCGGAGCCCACAGGGCCGCCGATATCAGGTTGGCCCAGGTGAAGGTGCGAGGAGGCATGTGCAGCATGCCGGCGATCATCGGGATGATGGGACGCACCGGGCCAACGAAGCGTCCCAGGAAGACCGAGAAGGAGCCATGCGTACGGAAGAAGCGCGCGCCGTGTGCGAGCCACTCCGGATGGCGCGAGAGAGGCCAGAAGGTGGCGACTCTTTCGCGCTGGGCGTAGCCGAGCCAGAAGCTGAGCCCGTCACCGGCCACGGCGCCGAGAAAGGCCGCGAGAATGACCAGTGTCACGGAGATTTCCTGATGGCCGGCCATGGAGGCAACGGCGGTGATCAGGACCACGCCGGGCACCAGCAGGCCGACCAGGGCCAGCGACTCCATCAGCGCGATGCCGGCGACGATCAGCAGCAACACAGGGGGCGAGGGGGAGAGCTGGTAGAGGGCGTCGGTCAGGTTCAAGGCGGTCTCCGTGAATCAGGAATCCCGAGTGGTCGTCAGGCGGCGAGTGGCGGTGTGCAGACGATGTTCGAAAGACGACTGGTCTTCTCCGGCATGGCGCATGACGAGCCGGGTGCGAGTTTCCAGCGGTCCGGTTTCCACCAGTATGATCGGCTCGAAGGCGCGGGACAGGCGCTGTTGCACCAGCAGGGCGCCACTCTCGGTCGTGTTCGGCATGACGAGCCAGAAGACGCTGTCCCCGGCGCGGCCCAGGATGTCGTGGGCGCGACAGCGCCCGGCGGCGGTCTCGCACAGGGCATCGAGCAGTGCTTGGCGGGCCTTGGGGCCGAACTGCTCGTCGGCGATCTCCAGTTGCGGCAGGTGGATCAACAGGACGGACAAGGACTGGCCGAGCAGCTCGGTGCGGTCGAGCTCGCCGGCCAGGCGCTCATGGAGGTGGCTGCGGCTGACGGCCCGGCATTCCGGATCCCAGGGGTCGGTGGCCCGCAGCAGCGCCTGTTGGCGCAAGCGTCCCCAGGAAGCCAGCGTGGCCATGGCCACCAGGCTCAGATAGGCCAGTAGAACATCGGCATCGGGGCGGGGGTTGTCCAGCAGGGCCATCCAGACGGGTGCCAGGCCGAGGTTGAGCAGTATGGCGGGGACCAGCGGGAGTAGCAGCAAGGCGAGAACCGGCGGCAGGCCGATCCAGAGGGCCGGCAGGCCGGCGGGGCGGGGCAGCTCTGCCGCGATCAACAAAAAGCCGCAGATCAGGACCATGTAGGCGGCGGTGCGGGCATGTCCTCCGCCCAGGGAAGCGAGCAGGGTCGCCATCAGCATGATCGGTGCCAGCAGGGCGGGCAGAGGCATGCGCTGATATTCGCCTGCCAGATAGAACCACAGGGACTGGCCCAGCAGCAGCAAGGTGCCGATGGCCAGTACCAGGGTCAGCGGCCGGTGGCGGGTCTGGCGCGGCTCGATGTCAGGCATTCGTCGCGCTCTCCTTGATCCATAATGGGGGCGACTGGCGAGACAGGGCGTGCTGCTCGGTGGTCAGCGACACCAGATAGGGCAACGGAATGGCTCGGGCCTTGACCTGGGGTTCCAGGGCGTCGAGCAGACGCTGTCGGCGTTGTGCCGACTGCTCGGCATCGCGACTGATCAGCAGGATGCCGAGCGTGCCCCGATCGAGACGATAGCAGTTCTCGAAGCGTTGAAGGTGATGGCGCAGCCGTCCGGCCAGCGGAAACAGGCGCCGCGGCGGCAAGCGCAGCAGCAGCAGTTCGGCATGGACCGACTCGCGGGTCGCGCGCCGGCGTTCGCGGTCCAGGTCGCGCTCGAGCTGGGCGCGTGGCCAGAGCGGCCAGCCGGCGATCAGGCTGGCCCGGTGGCGCGCCGCGAAGCGCCACGCCTGAAGCGCCCTGGAGCGTGATAGGCCAAGCACCATCAAGCCGGCCAGCAACAGGCCCACCAGCCACCATGGCTCGTCTCTCAGCACGTCGTGCTGGGCGTACCAGGTCACGGCCGCCAGTACACCGTGAAGCACCAGCATCCAGGGAGGCTGTGGCCACATCAGCAGTATGGCCCAGGCCCATAGCCAGGTGACATGGCGTTCCGGCGTCGTCCAGAGCAGGGCGGCCAGCAAGAGACCGGGCAACAATTGCCACAGCGTGGCGGTGAATCGCCGGTGGCGAAGTGTCAGGCGCATGGCGGTGACTGCCAGCCAGGCCGTCATTGCCCACAGCAAGGCGGCATCGACTGCCACGTCGGCGGTGATGGCTCGCAGGGCGATGAGGATCGCCGCGACCAGCAGGTTGATCCGCAACAGGCCGGTTTTGTACATGCTCCGCATGGTGACTTAGTATGGGCTCCTTCCCGATTCGACTTGACCAGGGGCGTGGCCGCCTTCGCGGCAGATCCCCTTCAGGAGATACTCTACGGCATGACTGCGCACGCCACACACTCCGTTATCGGCACCGCCGGGGCCGAGGGCATCGACGATGTCGAGGCCTACATGCAACGTCTCGGGCAAGCTGCCCGCCATGCCGCCACCGCCATGCGGCGCGTCGACACGGCCTCCAAGAACGCGGCGCTGGCTGCCATGGCCCGTCATCTGGAGGCCGCTCGGGCCGAGGTGCTGGCTGCCAACGCACGGGACCTGGACCGGGGGCGGGCCAATGGCCTGGATGCCGCCCTGCTCGATCGGCTGGCGCTCGACGATGCCCGTCTGCAGGGCATGATCGACGGGCTCGCCCAGGTGGCGGCACTGCCGGACCCGGTCGGCGAGATCGATGGCCTGCGCGCGCAGCCCAGCGGCATCCAGGTCGGACAGATGCGCGTGCCGCTCGGTGTGATCGGTATCATCTACGAATCGCGCCCCAACGTCACCCTGGAGGCAGCCAGTTTGTGCCTCAAGTCCGGCAACGCCTGCATTCTACGCGGTGGCTCAGAGGCCAGCGAGTCCAATGCCGCCATCGCCGAGTGCATTCGCCGTGGGCTCGACGAGGCGGGGCTGCCGTCGGCTGCGGTGCAGGTCGTGGCGACCACGGACCGTGCCGCCGTGGGCCGCCTGATCAGCATGCCGGAGTACGTCGACGTGATCATTCCGCGCGGTGGCAAGTCGCTGATCGAGCGAATCACGCGTGAAGCCAGCGTGCCGGTGATCAAGCATCTCGACGGTGTCTGCCATGTCTATCTCGACGCCAGCGCCGATCTCGAGAAGGCTCTGGCCATCGCTGTCAATGCCAAGACCCAGCGCTACGGCACCTGCAATACCCTGGAAACATTGCTGGTCGACGAGCCGCTCGCCGCATCGCTGCTGCCCCGGCTGGCCTCGGCCTATGCCGAGCATGGCGTCGAGCTGAGGGGGTGCGAGCGAACCCGTGCGATCCTCGGTGATGGCGTCGTGCCGGCCAGCGAGGCCGATTGGGAGGCCGAATACCTGGCCCCGGTGCTGGCCATTCGCGTGGTCGATGGCGTCGAGGAGGCCATGGCGCATATCGAACGTTACGGTTCGCGCCACACCGATGCGATCGTCACCGAGAACTACAGCCTGGCCCGGCGTTTCATGACCGAGGTCGATTCCAGTTCGGTGATCGTCAATGCCTCCACTCGCTTCGCCGATGGGTTCGAGTATGGTCTGGGGGCCGAGATCGGCATCTCCACCGATCGGCTGCATGCTCGAGGCCCGGTGGGGCTCGAGGGTCTGACCACACGCAAGTACGTGGTGTTCGGCGATGGCCAGATCCGTAGCTGAGGCGCGACGGCCGCCCCGCATCGCCATGCTGGGCGGCACCTTCGACCCGGTGCACCTAGGCCATCTCCGCTGCGCCGTCGAGCTGCGCGAGATGCTGGCGCTGGATCGCGTGCACATGGTGCCGGCGGCCCGCTCGCCCTTGCGCGATGCGCCCCAGGTAGCGCCGGAGGATCGCCTGGCGCTGCTGCGACTGGGGATCGGCGATACGCCGGGGCTTCTTGCCGACGCTCGAGAGTTCTCCCGCCACGGCCCCTCCTATAGTGCCGATACCCTGGCCGAGCTTCGCGAGGCCTATGGCCCCGAAGCGCGACTGGTCATGGCGCTGGGGCACGATGCCTTCATGCGCTTGCCCGAGTGGCGTCAACCACACCGGCTCTTCGAGCTGGCACATCTGGTGGTGGTCGATCGCCCGGACCATGACGCACCGCTTGGCGAGGCGCTCGAGGAACTGGTGGTCGGTCGCGAGGTCGATGGGGTCGCCGGACTGATGGCCGAGCCGCATGGTCGGCTGCTCAGGCTGACGCTGCCGTCGCGCATGGCCATTTCCGCCACCGAGGTGAGGCGCCGCCTGGCCTGTGGCGAAAGCGTTCGCTATTTGCTGCCCGAGGCGGTGGAGTCGCATGTGCTGGCGCATGGGCTGTATCGGGAAGCGGGCAGAGAAGGCGGCTGAGGCAGCCGGACGACGGCTCCGTGGCCCTGCCGGGCACGAATTTCGTGTGTTTCGGTTGTCGGGCGCTGCCATGCTGGCCGTGAGTCGGTACAATGGAAAGATGAATTCCCCGCTGACGAGGGCAGACACGAAGGGTATGCACATCGACGCACTCAAGACTCTGGTGATGGACGCGCTGGAGGAACTCAAGGCCCGGGACATCGTGCAACTCGATGTCTCTCGATTGACCAGCGTAACGGAACTGATGGTAGTGGCCAGTGGCACGTCCAACCGCCATCTCGCTGCTCTCGCCGACAACCTGATCCAGACCGCCAAGGAAAGTGGCGTGCCGCCGCTCGGTGTCGAGGGAGAAAGCGGCGCCGAGTGGGTGCTGGTGGACCTGGGGGATGTGGTGGTGCATCTGATGATGCCCGAGACCCGGGCGCTCTATGACCTGGAGCGTCTCTGGGCGGATCTGCCCTCGGACGGTCTCGAACCCCTGGAGGAAGAGGCGCACGGCACTTCATGAGGGTCCGTCTGCTGGCAGTGGGGACCCGTATGCCGGACTGGGTGACGCGGGGGGTCGAGGAATACCGCAAACGCCTGCCGCGGGATTTCGCCCTCGAGATCGAGGAGATCTCGCCCGGTGCCCGGGGCAAGAATGCCGATACCCGCCGGGCCGTGGCCCTCGAGGCCGAACGTATCCGTGCCCGCCTCAAGGGTGATGAGTACCGCGTGGCCCTTGAGGTGGGCGGCCGGGCCTGGAGCACCGAGCAGCTCGCCGAGCAGACCGAGCGCTGGCGTCTCGAGGGGCGGGATGTAGCGCTGTTGGTCGGAGGCCCGGAAGGGCTGGACCCCTCGCTTTCCGCCCAGGCCGACCAGCGTTGGTCGCTGTCTCCCTTGACCCTGCCGCACCCATTGGTGCGAATCCTGCTGGCGGAACAGCTGTACCGTGCCTGGACCCTGATGGTCGGCCATCCCTATCACCGTTGAGCGATCCCAAGTGTCCCGAGGGCAGCACCGAGCATGCGTCAGCAACGCGACACCCTGAAGAATCCCGAACAGGAGCTTCGCGTCTTCCGCATGCGAGCCTTGCTGGCGGTGGTCGTGGTCATTCTCCTGAGCGGGGGACTGGCCGCGCGCCTGTTCTATCTGCAGGTGGTGCAGCACGAGGTCTTCACCACTCGGTCCGAGAAGAATCGGGTGCGTGTCGAGCCGCTGCCGCCGACCCGTGGCCTCATTTATGATCGCAACGGCCAGTTGCTGGCCGAGAATCGTCCTACCTACAACCTGACCCTGGTGCGTGAGCGGGTCGATGACCTGGACGAGACGCTCTCGCTGCTGGTCGACCTGCTCGATCTGCCCGATGAAGAGGTCGAGGCCTTTCGCGAGCGTTCACGCCAGCGCCAGCGTCCTTTCCAGCCGGCACTGTTGATGAGCGACCTGACCGAAAAGCAGATCGCCCGTCTGGCGGTGAATCGTTACCGCCTGCCCGGCGTCGAGGTGGAAGCGCAGTTGCTACGCTATTACCCGGATGCCGACTTGCTGTCTCACGCCTTGGGGTATGTCGGGCGTATCAATGCCGAAGAGCTCGAGCACCTGGACAGCGGCAACTATGCCGGCACCCATTTCATCGGCAAGACTGGCGTCGAGAACTTCTACGAGAAGGAGCTCCATGGGCAGGCTGGCCTGCGCAAGGTCGAGACCAATGCGCGTGGCCGTGTCCTGAGGGAGCTGGATCATACCGATCCGGTACCCGGCAAGGATCTGACGCTGACCCTGGACAAGCCGCTCCAGAAACTGGCTGTCGACCTGCTGGACGGACGGCGTGGCGCCATCGTGGCCATCGCCCCGCAGACCGGCGAAATCCTGGCCATGGCCTCGGTCCCCGGCTTCGACAGCAACCAGTTCGTCACCGGCATTGATGTGGCCTCCTATCGCGCCCTGCAGCAGGATCTCGACCTGCCGCTGTTCAATCGCGCCGCTCGTGGCAGCTATCCGGCCGGCTCGACGATCAAGCCGTTCATGGCCATGGCCGGCTTGCGAGAGGGCGTGATTACTCCGGAAGAGACGATCTACGATCCCGGCTACTATGAGTTGCCCAACGATGATCGTCGTTATCGCAACTGGCTGCGCTGGGGGCACGGGCGCGTGGATCTCGAGCGTGCCCTGGAGGTGTCCAACAACACCTATTTCTACTCCCTGGCCCATGATCTGGGCATCGATCGGATCCACGACAACCTGGCCCGTTTCGGTTTCGGCCAGCGCACCGCCTATGACGTATATGGGCAGGGGGCTGCCTTGCTGCCCTCCCGTGAGTGGAAAAAAGAGCGTTTCAATCAGTCGTGGTATCCAGGCGAGACGCTGTCGGTAGGCATCGGTCAAGGCTATCTGCAGATTACGCCCCTGCAGCTGGCGACCGCCACGGCAGTGCTGGCCAATCGCGGGGACTGGGTCCGGCCGCGCTTGGCCCTCGAGGTCGGCGATGAGCCGGTGCCGACCGACTTGCCGGATACGCCACCGGATATCCAGGTCGACAACGAGAACTGGTGGGACCGGGTGTTTTCGGGCATGGAGAAGGTAATGTCCGGCAATGAGGGAACGGCGCGCCGCAGCGGCAGGGGGCTGGAGTATCGCATGGCGGGCAAGTCGGGCACCGCTCAGGTGTTCTCGCTGGGTCAGGACGAGAAGTACAACGCTGAAGAACTCAAGGAACGGTTGCGCGACCATGCGCTATTCATGGCGTTCGCACCGGTGGAGGATCCGCAGATCGCCGTGTCGGTGATCGTCGAGAACGCGGGGGGCGGCAGTAGCCATGCTGCCGGCCTGGCGCGCGCCATGACCGATTTCTGGCTGCTCGAGCGTCATGGCGGTGACGCCGCGGACGACAAGGCCGAGGGTGACGAGGCGCAAGGAGACTGAAATGGCGAGGTTCGATCTACCCATGGGCATGCGTGGTCACCCCGTTCGTCCGCCACGCAGCGGCATGTCGCGTCGGCGCAGCCTGTGGGAACGTATCCACCTGGATCCCTGGCTGCTGGGATTGCTGCTGCTGTTGATGCTCTCGGGGCTGGTGGTGCTCTATAGTGCCAGTGGGCAGAATCTCGACATGGTGATTGCCCAGGGGCTGCGTTTCGGCGTGGCCTTGGGGGTAATGGTGGTGATCGCTCAGTTCTCTCCGGCCACCTTGTATCGCTGGGCATTGCCGGCCTACCTGGTGGGCGTGTTGATGCTGGTAGCGGTGGAAGTCATGGGTGACATGGGCATGGGGGCCCAGCGCTGGCTGGAGATCCCCGGCGTGATCCGCTTCCAGCCCTCGGAGATGATGAAGCTGGCGATGCCGTTGATGGTCGCGGCCTGGCTGAGTCGACGCCCCTTGCCGCCAGGATGGCGGGAGCTGGTGGTGTGCGCCCTGCTGATCGGGGGGCCGGTGCTGCTGATCGCGCGGCAGCCCGATCTTGGCACCTCGTTGTTGGTGGCCACGGCGGCGATCTTCGTGATCCTGCTGGCGGGGCTTTCCTGGCGCATCATCTTCGGTCTGATCCTGCTGGCTGCCGCCGCGTTGCCCTTGCTGTGGATGAACATGCACAACTATCAGCGCCAGCGCGTATTGACCTTCCTGTCTCCCGAGACCGACCCGCTCGGCGCCGGCTGGAACATCATCCAGTCGACCACTGCACTCGGTAGCGGTGGGCTCTGGGGCAAGGGATGGCTGCACGGTACCCAGTCGCAGCTGGAGTTTCTGCCAGAGCGTCATACTGACTTCATCGTGGCGGTACTGGGCGAAGAATTCGGCCTGGTGGGCATGCTGGCCTTCATCTTCCTCTATCTGCTGATCGTCTGCCGCGGGCTGTGGCTGGCGGGCACGGCGCAGGAGACCTTCGGGCGCCTGCTGGCCGGGAGCATCATCCTGACATTCTTCATCTATGTCTTCGTCAATATCGGCATGGTGAGCGGTATCCTGCCGGTGGTCGGCGTGCCGCTGCCACTGGTCAGTTTCGGTGGAACCTCCAGCGTGACCTTGCTGGCCGGTTTCGGTATTCTCATGGCGATTCATGCGCATCGCCGTCTGCTGCCGCGCTAGGCGTTGCCTGATCGGTGTTGTCTGAACAGTCGACGAGCGCAGGCGTGGGTTCAGGGTTCAAGGAGAAGAGACGATGACGAGGACGTCACGGAGCGTGGGACGGATCCTGATGGCGAGTGGCTGCCTGATGCTGGCCAGTGCCACGGCGCTGGCTGGAGACTTCGACCCGCGGAATGGCGAGGTCAAGCGGCTGGTCGACGAGGTGAGCGCCGAGGGCGTCGACCGAGCCTGGCTGGAAAAGGCCATGGGCGAGGCGGATTTCAGCCAGGAAGTGCTGGATGCCATGTCCGGTGCGGCGGAGCACCATCTGGTATGGCACGAATATCGCGATATTTTCCTGGACGAGGCACGTGTTGCCAAGGGCGTGCGCTTCATCGAACAGCATCGTGATGCCTTTGAACGCGCAGAGCACGACTACCAGGTGCCGCCCGAGATCATCGCGGCCATTCTTGGTGTCGAGACGCGTTATGGAGAGGTGACAGGACATCATCGCGTGCTGGATTCGCTCTCGACGCTGGCGTTCCACCATGACACCCGAGGCGATTTCTTCCGCGGCGAGTTGGCCGCCTTTCTGGAGATCGCCTATGAGCAGGATGTCGAGCCGGGCGATCTCGAAGGCTCCTATGCCGGCGCCATGGGCTATCCGCAGTTCATTCCCACCAGCTATCGCGCCTACGCGGTGGACTTCGATGGCGACGGAGCGCGTAATCTGTGGACCGACCCGGTGGATGCCATCGGCAGTGTCGGCAACTATTTCGCTAAGCATCGCTGGCAGGGCGATGCCCCGATCTATCGGAATGCCGAAGGGCCAGCTGAGCCGCCCGCCGATCTCGACTTCAATCAGGCGCGCAAGCCCTATGTCTCGGTCGATCGACTGCGCGAGGCCGGCATCACGCCGGTGGCGCCGTTGCCCTCGGATACTCGGGTGATTCCGCTGGCGCTGGAGCAGGCCGATGGCAGTTACCGTTATCGCCTCGGTCTCGATAACTTCTACGTCATTACCCGCTACAACCACAGTTACCTGTATGCCATGGCCGTCACCGAACTCGCCGAGGCGATCGCCGAGGCGCGCGGTGCGCCGACGCACTGGTTCGAGTCGACGGCGGTCGAATCCGAGGAGCGTCCATGAAGTCTTGGTGGAGCATCATGTGTGTCGGCCTTCTGCTGGCCGGGTGTGCCGGCGATGGTGGGCACCGCGCAGTGAAGGAAGCAGGCGGCGAGGTCGCGTCGACCGACGAGGCCGGAGGCCGTTATGCAATGTCCAGCGATGCCTATCCCCAGGAACCGCCGGATGTCAGCCGAGTGCCTGATGCCGTGCCACGCCCTGAACCGCGCTCGCGTGCCGGCAACAAGGCCACCTACGAGGTGTGGGGCAAGACCTATCATGTCCTGCCCGATGCCAGCGGTTACGAGCGCCGGGGGACGGCCTCCTGGTATGGCAAGAAGTTTCATGGCTACGCCACGTCCAATGGCGAGATCTATGACATGTACAAGATGAGCGCCGCTCATCGCAATCTGCCATTGCCGTCTTACGCTCGCGTGACCAACCTCGACAACGGGCGCTCGGTGATCGTCAGGGTGAATGATCGTGGCCCCTTTCACAGCGAAAGGGAGATCGACCTGTCCTATGCGGCGGCGGCGCGCCTGGATATTCTCGACCGAGGAACCGGCCGCGTCAGGGTCGAGGCCATCGATCCCGAAACCTGGCAGGCCGATCAGGGCGGGGAGGCAACCGCCTCGCCAGACAGTGCCGAGCGGCGCCCGGTGGCGAAGGCTGCCGACCGAGGCGCCTCCGAGCCCATCTACCTCCAGGTGGCGGCGCTCGGTTCGGCGGACAATGCCGAAGCACTCAAGGACCGGCTGGAAGGGACCTTGTCTCAACCGGTCCGGATCGCCAGTGCTGCCGGGCTTTATCGTGTTCAGGTCGGTCCCCTGCAACACACCGATCAGGTCGGACCCGTGCGCGGCCAGTTGCGTCGCGTCGGCTTCGACAAGGCCTTTATCGTCAACGGCGCTGACTGACCGGCGCCATAGCCAGTGATTATCCTGTGATGCACCCGAAGAGATTGCCATCCATGAAAGTGTCGTGCTTGTTTTCCTTCCGCCGGCTGATGCCGGCCCTGTTGGCATGCTGCTCCCTGGTCGCCGCGCCGACGCAGGCGCAGGAGGCATCGCCGTCTCCCCAGCCACAGGTACAGCCTCAGCCGCAGACCATGATTCCCGCGCCGCCGCGCCTGGCCGCGACCTCCTGGATCCTGATGGATGCCGGCAGCGGCCGGGTGATCGCCCAGCACAACCCTGACGAGCGATTGCCGCCGGCGAGCCTGACCAAGCTGATGACCGCCTATCTGGTAGAGCGCGAACTCAACAAGGGCAATATTTCTCCCGATGACCTGGTGCCGGTCAGCGAGAAGGCCTGGCGTACCGGCGGCTCGAAGATGTTCATCGAGGTCGGTGAACGGGTGCCGGTCAGCGAGTTGCTGCATGGCATTGTCATTGTCTCGGGCAATGACGCCAGTGTGGCCATGGCCGAGTATCTGGCGGGCGGCACCGAGCCTTTCGCCGATATCATGAACCAGCATGCGGCACGGCTGGGCATGGAGAACACCCATTTCGTCAACCCCACCGGCCTGCCGCACGACAATCACTATTCCTCCGCCCGGGATCTGGCACTGCTGTCGCGTCACATCATCAACGATTATCCCAAGCACTACAGCATGTATCGCCAGAAGCACTTTACCTATGGCGGTATCGATCAGCCCAACCGCAATAGCCTGCTGTGGCGCGACAGCAGCGTGGACGGCCTGAAGACCGGCTGGACCGAGGCGGCAGGCTACTGCCTGGTATCGTCGGCCAAGCGCGAAGACATGCGCCTGATCTCGGTGGTCATGGGGACCGACTCGGCAGAGGCGCGGGTCCAGGAGTCCCAGAAGCTGCTGAGCTATGGGTTCCGTTATTTCGAGACCCTCAAGCTCTATGACAAGGGCGCGGTGCTCAATACTTCACGCGTCTGGGGCGGCGACAAGGACGAGCTGAAGATCGGCGTCGACAAGGACGTCTTCATGACGGTTCCCCGGGACCGTAACGAAGAACTCACTGCCAAGCTCGACATTCGCCAGGATCTGACGGCGCCGATCGAGGCCGGAGAGACCATCGGCACCATGGAAGTGCGCCTGGGCGACGAAGTCGTCGGCAAGCGTGACTTGCTGGCGCTGGAAGATGTCGAGGAGGGCGGTTTCTTCAAGCGCCTCATCGACAAGATTCATCGCTTCTTTGCCAACCTGATGGGCGGCTTCTTCGACTGAGTCAGGTGAGATGCCGGAGCTTCCCCATTCCTGACCAACCCGTGTCTCGCTCTTGGTGGCGGGGCACGGGTTGCGTAGAATGAGCGCAGATACTTTCATCAAGGTGCGGGATGAACGACAAGCCCCTGCGCGATTTGCGCCAACCGAGTGCTGCCAGCCCCAGAGGCGAGCCACCGAAAATCACCTTCCCCTGCGACTACCCGCTCAAGGTGGTGGGCGATGCCGATGAGGAATTCGTCGCCATGGTCTGCCAGACGATCACGCGGCATGATCCGACATTCGACCCGAAAGACATCCAGGTCGTGGATAGCCGCAATGGTCGTTTCCAGTCGGTGAGGCTGACGATGCGGGCCACCAGCGAAGAACAGCTCCAGGCCTTGTTTACCGAGCTCAAGGGCAGTGGCCTCGTGCACATGGTGGTTTGAGCGTGGAGGCCATTCAGGTACACCGCCTGGGGCGCCGCCCCTATGAACCCGTCTGGCGGGCGATGCGGGATATCACCGATCAGCGGGATGCCTCGACGCCGGATCAGCTCTGGCTGGTCGAGCATGATCCGGTCTTCACCCAGGGGCGGGCCGGCAAGCCGGAACATGTGCTGATGCCCGGCGACATCCCGGTGGTGGAGACCGACCGAGGCGGGCAAGTGACTTATCATGGCCCCGGCCAGATCGTCGCCTATCCGCTGCTGGATGTGCGGCGTGCTGGGCTGGGTGTGCGTGACCTGGTCAGTTGCCTGGAGCGGGCGGTCATCGCCTTGCTCGCCGAGTGGCATGTCGAGGCACATGCCAGGCCCGATGCGCCTGGTGTCTACGTGGGCGAGGCCAAGATCGCGTCATTGGGGCTGCGCATTCGGCGCGGTGCCAGCTTCCATGGCGTGGCCCTCAACATCGATGGTGATCTCTCGCCCTTCGAGCGTATCAATCCCTGTGGCTATGCCGGCATGGCGATGACGCGCGTGGCGGATGTGGTCGCGGATGCCCCCGATGTAGCGACGGCCGGGACACGCCTTGCCTATTGTCTGGCTCGGGAGCTCGGTCGCGAGCTGTCATTCGTCGACTGAGTCGGCGAATGCCGTGCTTCGGCAAGAGGCGTTTTTCGGTGGTTGTCATCCAAGACGCCGGCTCTTCGGGCCGGCGTCTTCGTCGTGCGAGAGGGGCGATCAGCCGACGTTGAGGGTCGGGATCAGATTTGGGTCCGCTTCCTGCTTCGACTGGCCGGGCACCTTGCCTGGCGAGGCCAGCTCGAGCCCCAGATTGTTATTCTCGAAGACCCGATCGGCGCGGTAGCTGGAACGCACCAGCGGTCCGGAGGGGACTTCCATGAAGCCTTTCTCGAGTCCGAGTTGACGGTAACGCTCGAATTCCTCGGGTGTCACCCAGCGTTCCACCGGCAGGTGGTTGCGGGTGGGGCGAAGGTATTGCCCCAGGGTGACGATGTCGACGCCGATGGCACGCAGGTCATCGAAGGTCTGGAGGATTTCCTCGTCGGTCTCGCCGAGGCCGAGCATCAGGCTGGTCTTGGTGATCACGCCGGGGCGGTGGCGCTTGGCATGAGCCAGTACATCCAGCGTCTTGCGATAGCCGGCCCGAGGGTCGCGGACCCGGTGGGTCAGGCGTTCCACGGTCTCGACGTTCTGGGCGAAGACCTCGAGACCGGAATCGACGACGCGCTCGATGGCGTCGGGTACGGCGTCGAAGTCGGGCGTCAGCGCCTCGACCGCGACCTCGGGGGTGCGGGCCTTGATGGCGCGGATGCAGTCGGCGTAATGGGTGGCGCCGCCATCGGGAAGGTCATCCCGGTCCACCGAGGTCAGCACGACATAGCGCAGCCCCATCAGCTCGACCGACTTGGCGGTGTTCTCGGGCTCCTCGGCATCCAGCCAGCCCTTGGGATTGCCGGTATCCACGGCGCAGAAGCGGCAGGCGCGGGTGCATACCGAGCCCATCAGCATGATGGTGGCGGTCCCGTTGCTCCAGCACTCACCCATGTTGGGGCAGTGCGATTCGGCACAAACGGTGCTGAGCCGGTGTTCATCGACGTTGCGTTTCACGGCGTCGAATCTTTCGCCACCGGGTATCTGCGCACGCAGCCACTTCGGCTTGCGGCCGAGGCTGGCATTGTCCTCTTGCTGACTGCGTTGCTTCATGCCGTCCTTGATCGCGGTCGCACCGTGCTCGTTACGGTACTTTTCTCCGCTGGACACCTTATTGACGGTCCTGTTGCTCATGATCTGCAAGCCTCTCCATTCGGCGGCTGTGCGTCACGCCCATGCGGTCGTGGGGTGTCCGCGTCAACGAAGCGGGACGGCCGGCGTCGGGCATGGCGTGTATACATGTTGGGCGCAAACTTACCATATTCGCCACTGGCCTGGACAGGAGGGTCAGGAACGAGCGGTATCCGGTAGACAGGCGACGCCGTGACTGGGCAATGGCGAGGGGGCGGCAGTGAAATGCGCGTGCAGTTCGTCGAGATGGTCGCGCACGAAGCGCAGGAAGAGCTCGGTGACCGGTGTAGGAAAGCGCTCGCGGTGATAGACGGTACACCAGGAGTGGCGCAGCGGAAAGCCTGGCAAGGGCAAGTGCTCGAGCAGCCCGGCCTCGAGTTCCAGGCGCACGGCCAGGCGCGGCAGGACGGCAACGCCGAGCTGCGCCATGACGCCCTGCTTGACCGCTTCGTTGGTCCCCATCTCGATGATGTGGGGCAGGTCGACGTCTTCGGCGGCGGCATGCTCTTCCAGCGCTCCGCGAACCCCGGAGCCGGATTCGCGCATCAGAACGTAGTGGCGCGCGAGATCCTCGAGGCTGGGGTGTCGGGTCTTCAGCAGTGGATGGCCGGGCCAGACCACGGGAATCATCTCGTTGTCGAGAATCGGCATGAACACCAGGTCGTCGTCTTCGGGCACTCGCGCCATGATGACCAGGTCGTCGCGTTGCTCGGTCAGGCGTGCCAGGGCCTGGGCGCGATTGCAGACCTGCAGGCGAATCTGGACGTTGGGATAGTGGGCGCGGAAACGGGCAAGCAGGTGGGGCACCACGTATTGTGCCGTCGAGACGGCGGCCAGGTTGAGCTCTCCGTGGATGGTGCCGGCCAAATCGGAGAGGCTCATCTGCAGCCGTGATACCTGCTCGAAGATACTTTGCGCCGAGTTGGCCAGAGCGTCAGCGGCGGGCAACATGTGCAGTGTACGGCCGGCGTACTTGAACAGAGGTTGGCCGAGGGCCTGTTCGAGCTGGCGAATCTGAGCGCTGACCGCCGGCTGCGTCAGGCCGAGGGTCTCTGCTGCCCGGGAGTAGGATTGTCGTTCGTAGACGGCACGAAACACCTGGAGCTGGCGGAAGGTGAGGCGGTTGAGCAGCTTGGGGGTGGTCATGGTGTCGTCCATCGAGCCGGGACGCGGAGGCGTCCAGTCTGTCGGCCCATCATGCTAGCATCGCGGCTCGTTGTACGGCTATCCAGGAGCGTCCACGCCCATGCGTCTCTCACCGTTTTCTTGCCCTCTTGTGGCAGGCCACGGCGTTGCCGCGCTGCGAGTGCGGCAGGCCTGCGCCGAGCGGGGCATGCAGCCTGTGGCCGCGCGTGGTACCGAGAGCTCGCTCATCGAGGAGGCGCGAGCCGCGGGGTGCGACGCCTTGCATCCCGGAGAGTGCGATGCGGCCCGGCAGGCGGCGCTTGCCGAACGTTGCCGACATCTCGGGCTGCGTTTTCTGGGGGGCGAGCCCAGGTTGCTGGATGCCATGGCGGAAGGGCGGGTCATGCGCCAGAAGATGCGCGAGGCGGGGCTTCCCCTGGCGGCTTCGGAGCCAGGCGGTGAGGTCATCGCGATTTCCCTGCTGGCCGACCGCTTTGGGCGGGTTCTCTATCTGTCTCCCCGCCGGCATCGTGACCACATCTCAATGGCGCCGCTGGGTGAGTTGACGAAGGAGCGTTATCGCTATCTGGGGGAACTGGCGGCGCGTGGCATCGCCAGGCTCGGGGTGGTCGGGCTCGTCGAGGCACGCTTTCGCATCGAGGGCAATCGACTTGGCTTCCTGGACATGCGCCCCGGCCCGACCGGCGACGAGGCGCTGGACGAGGTCTTGATGGGGTTGGACCCGCTGGTCGAACAGTTGCGCGTGCTGTCCGGGGAGAGACTGCGGGAACGGCAGTCGAGATTGGCCGTCAACGGGCAGGCTCGCCTGTGGCGGCTCGTGCCGCCCTCGGGGGGCGTGCTCACTGGCGGTCCCGGCGTGCGCCTGGATCGCTGCGAAGAGGGCGGTGAGGCCAGGTTGGTGGTCTGGGGACGTCGTTCGGGAGATGTCGAGACGCGTGCCCGGCGAGTCTTTGTCGAATGGTGGGGAGAGTCGGAAGCCCGGCGCTGGCTGGCCATCTGACGCAAGGAGTGCGTGTCGGCATTTCCCTTGTGGCAGGGGATTCGCTATATTGCATTGCAGCAATCGGGTTGTCCGCCGGTTCCGCCCATGCCAGGAGTCCCGCGATGTATGCCATGATGCCTCCCTCACCATCCACGGCGATGTTTCTGCTGGATCCGTTCGGTTTCAACCGCGCTGCCTGCGATTACTGGGGCGATGCTCTGGAACGGGCCACGCTCTACCTGGATGTCATGCGCCAGCGTGGCAACCAGTATCTCGAGCATATCGAAAAGACCAAGCCCAATGTGCTCGGCTTCGAGGCTGAGGTGCTGCTCGATGGCCGCGATCTGCCAAGCCCGGTGAACTATGAGCTGTTGCGGATCCAGCCGCCGGACGGCGTCGAGGTCGATCCAACCAGCCGGCCTTTCGTCGTGGTCGATCCGCGCGCCGGGCATGGTCCGGGCATTGGTGGCTTCAAGCCCGACAGTGAGGTCGGGGTCGCGTTGCGGGCCGGACATCCATGCTATTTCATCGGCTTTCTGCCGTTCCCCGTGCCGGGCCAGAAAGTCGAGGACGTGGTCGAGGCAGAAATCGCCTTTCTGCGTCATGTCATCGACTGCCATCCCGACACCTCCGAGAAACCCATGGTGGTGGGCAACTGCCAGGCGGGCTGGCAGATCATGATGGCCGCGGCTCTGGAGCCCGAGGTGTTCGGCCCGATCCTGATTGCCGGCGCGCCCTTGTCGTACTGGGCCGGCGAGCGAGGGCGCGCTCCGATGCGCTATACCGGCGGGCTGGTCGGGGGAAGCTGGATGACCGCGTTGCTCGGTGACCTGGGCGCCGGCCTCTTCGATGGTGCCTGGCTGGTACAGAATTTCGAGCGTCTCAATCCGGCCAACACCTGGTGGGACAAGCAGTATCGCCTCTATGCCAACGTCGACACCGAAGCCGGTCGCTATCTGGACTTCGAACGCTGGTGGGGTGGGCATGTCGTGCTGGGGGCCGACGAGATTCAGTACATCGTCGACAATCTCTTCATCGGCAACCGGCTGTCCACCGCGCAACTGGTGACCTCGGACGGGCGGCGCATCGACCTGCGCAACCTGCGCTCGCCGGTGGTGGTGTTCTGTTCCCGCGGGGACGACATCACGCCTCCGCCCCAGGCGCTGGGATGGGTGCGTGATCTGTATGAAGACACCGAAGACCTCGTCGCCAACGAGCAGACCATCGTCTACTGCGTGCACGACAGCACCGGCCACCTCGGTATCTTCGTCTCGGGCAGCGTGTCGCGGCGCGAGCACACCGAGTTCACCGCCAACATGGACTATATCGATGTCTTGCCGCCGGGGCTTTACGAAACCACGGTGACGCCGGCCGAGGCGCACTCGGACGCCGAGCTGATCGAGCGGGACTATCTGCTCGAGTTTCAGCGTCGCGAGGTCGAGGATCTCGACCGTGAGGTGCAGCATCGTCCGGACGACGACCGTCGTTTCGCCACGGTGGCAAGGCTCTCCGATATCAACCTGGGGCTGTATCGACTCTTCTGGCAGCCCTGGGTGAAGGCGCTGGCGACGCCGGAGACAGCACGCTGGATGCGGAGAATGCATCCGAATCGGTTGGGCTATCATCTGTTGTCGGATCGCAATCCCATGATGGGAGCGGTCCCGGTGCTGGCCGACCGAGTGCGGCGCGAGCGCCATCCGGTCGGCGACGACAATGTCTTCCGAGGTCTGGAAGGCATCATGTCCAGCGGTATCTCCCAGGGATTGGAGACCTGGCGACTGTATCGCGACGGCCTCATCGAGCAGAGCTTTTTGGCATTCTATGGACAACCCGTGCTGCAGGCGTTGGTGGGCCTGAATGGCGATGCCCAGGCGCTGCGTCGTCGGCCCGGTGCCGAGCCCGAGCATCGGCGTTTCATCGAGCAGCGACGTCGTGCCACTCGCGACAGGATCGCTGAAGGAGGGGATCACGAAGCGGTGATGCGTTCGGTGATCTATGTGCTCGGTGGTGCGCCGGCCAGTGACGAACGCAACTTCAAGCGGCTGCGTGCGTCGCGGGCCGAACTCGAGCCTGGTATCCAACTCGCCGAGTTCAAGCATCTGGTGCGGGAGCAGTTCTTCATTCTCAAGCAGGATCGTGACGCCGCGCTGAACGCGATTCCGACATTGTTGTCGGGCAAGAGCGCCAAGCAGATCGAGGCCCACCTGGAACACATCGAGCATGTGCTGGCTGCCAGTGGAGAGCTTTCCGAGCGTGCCGCGGCGCGCTTCGAACGGGTGCGTGAGCTTTTCGAGTCGGCCAAGCCAAAGCGTAGCGGCGGACGCGCGCGAGCACGGCGACCGGAGACGCCCGCTGGACGCGAAGGCTGAACGCATCGGCATCTAGCCTGACACCCCCGCCGGCTTGCCGACGGGGGTGTTTCGTTGACAACGCTACCCGACTTCGCTTGTGATTCCCTTCGGCCTCGGGCTAGGTTCTAGGTTCATAGGTCGCGACTGGCGTGAAGACGAGCGCTGGGGTAGGGTAAGCGCATTTTTCACCGCTGAAGACGAAGGGAAACACTGCTCGAATGCCTGCGCGTGTGAGTCGCTGTGTGGCGTGGGGCTCGAAAGCTCACCTAACGATCTGTTAAGTCCTGCTTTCTGTGCTCCGTGCGTCTTGCGCTTCACGACGCCCGGCGGTTCATTCAGTGTCTCTCGAGGCGGGCCGAAACCGTTCGGCGCCAGTTCTGGCTGGCGCCAATAGCATTGTGGAGCACTATGGGCAAGTCACTGGTCATCGTCGAGTCGCCGGCCAAGGCCAAGACGATCAACAAGTATCTCGGCAACGACTACATCGTGAAGTCGAGCGTGGGACACATCCGTGACCTGCCGACCAGCGGCTCGGGCAAGGCGACCTCGGATCCAAAGGAACGCGCCCGTCAGGCGGCGGCGACGCGCAAGATGTCTGCCGAGGAGAAGGCCGAGTACCGCAAGCGGAAGGCGCACGACCAGCTCATTCGTCGCATGGGGATCGACCCCGACCATGGTTGGAAAGCCGATTATGTGGTGTTGCCCGGCAAGGAAAAGGTAGTGGCGGAGCTGAAGAAGCTCGCCGACAAGGCCGATCACGTCTATCTGGCCACCGATCTGGATCGCGAGGGGGAAGCCATTGCCTGGCATCTGCGCGAGACGATCGGAGGCGATGAGTCGCGCTATCGCCGGGTGGTGTTCAACGAGATCACCAAGAACGCCATTCAGGAAGCCTTCGAGGACCCTGGGCAGTTGAACATGCCGCGGGTGGAAGCCCAGCAGGCGCGGCGGTTCCTCGATCGCGTGGTCGGCTTCATGCTCTCGCCGCTGCTGTGGGCCAAGATCGCCCGTGGCCTCTCCGCCGGCCGTGTGCAGTCGGTGGCCATGCGCTTGATCGTCGAACGCGAGCGAGAGATCCGGGCTTTCGTGCCGGAGGAATTCTGGGACGTGCATGCTGACCTGACGCCGAGCAATGGTGAGGGGGAGACGGTACGCTTCGAACTGGTCCGCCAGGATGGCAAGCCCTTCCGGCCGACCAGCGAGGCCGAGACCCTGGAGCGGATCGCCGCGCTGCGCGAGGCGAACCTGGCCGTCACCGCCCGCGAGGACAAGCCGACACGCTCCAGGCCGAGCGCGCCCTTCATCACCTCGACCCTGCAGCAGGCCGCCAGCGGTCGCCTGGGATTCTCGGTGAAGAAGACCATGACGCTGGCCCAGCGCCTCTACGAAGCCGGCTACATCACCTACATGCGTACCGATTCCACCAACCTCTCGCAGGAGGCGGTGGCCAGTGCGCGCGATTACATCGGCGAGTCGTACGGCGAACGCTATCTCCCCGACTCGCCCAATCGCTATTCCAGCAAGGAAGGTGCCCAGGAGGCCCACGAGGCGATCCGGCCTTCCGATGTGCAGCGTCAGGCTGGCGACCTTGCCGGCATGGAACGTGATGCCGAGCGTCTCTATGAGCTGATCTGGCGTCAGTTCGTGGCCTGCCAGATGACGCCGGCCGAATATCTGTCCACCACCCTGACGGTGGAAGCCTCAGGCTACGAGCTCAAGGCCAAGGGGCGGGTGCTGAAGTTCGACGGCTACACCCGGGTCATGAAGCCAATGGGCCGCAAGGACGAGGACCAGTCGCTGCCCGACATCGCCGAGGGGACCGCGCTGACGCTCGAGGCACTGGACCCGCAGCAGCACTTCACCAAGCCGCCGGCACGCTACACCGAGGCCAGCCTGGTCAAGGAGCTCGAGAAGAAGGGCATCGGTCGGCCATCCACCTATGCCTCCATCATCTCGACCATCCAGGATCGAGGTTATGTGCGGCTCGAGAATCGGCGCTTCTATGCCGAAAAGCTGGGCGATATCGTCACCGAGCGGCTCAAGGAATCCTTCCCCGACCTGATGGATTATTCCTTCACCGCGCGCATGGAGGACAGTCTCGACGAGGTCGCCGAGGGCCAGCGGCGCTGGCGTGAGTTGCTCGATGCCTTCTATGCCGAGTTCCGGGCGGAGCTCAGCGAGGCCGAGAGCGAGGAGGGCATGCGGCCCAACCAGCCGGTGCCCACCGATATCGAGTGTCCTACCTGTGGGCGCGAGATGCAGATTCGCACCGCCTCGACGGGGGTCTTCCTCGGCTGCAGCGGCTACAACCTGCCGCCCAAGGAGCGCTGCAAGACCACCATGGACCTGCTGCCGGGTGACGAGGCCGTGGCCGCCGACGCCGGTGAAGAGGCCGAGACCGACGCACTGCGTGCCAAGCATCGCTGTCCGAAGTGCGGCACCGCCATGGACAGTTACCTGATCGATGAACAGCGCAAGCTGCATATCTGCGGCAACAGTCCCGATTGCGATGGCCATGAGATCGAGCGGGGACGATTCCGCATCAAGGGCTATGACGGGCCGACCATCGAGTGCGACAAGTGCGGCAGCGAGATGCAGCTCAAGTCCGGGCGCTTCGGCAAGTACTTCGGCTGTACCAACGAGACCTGCAAGAACACGCGCAAGCTGCTCCGCAACGGGGAAGTGGCACCTCCCAAGATGGACCCCATTCCCATGCCCGAACTGGCCTGCCAGAAGGTCGATGACCACTACGTGCTGCGCGATGGCGCCAGCGGCCTCTTCCTGGCGGCCAGCAAGTTTCCCAAGAATCGCGAGACGCGGCCTCCCCTGGTCGCGGAGCTCAAGGCCCATGCCGATGAGCTGCCCGAGAAGTACCGCTACCTGCTCGATGCGCCGAGTGCGGACCCTGACGGACGTCCAGCCCAGATCCGTTTCTCGCGCAAGGCCAAGGAGCAGTTCGTGATGACCGACGATAACGGCAAGGCGACCGGCTGGAAGGCCACCTTCGCCGATGGTCGCTGGCAGGTGGAGGACAAGCGCAAGTGACACCTCGTGCGCGCACCAATCAGTTGCTCTATCAGGCCGAGCTTTTGCTGGCCGTGGCCCCGGGAGATGACGAGCACGGCGAGGCCCGACGCATGGCTGCCGAGGAGGGCGCCCTGGCGTTGCTCGAACTGGCGCTGGCGTCTCTGGTGCGGGAGCTCACCGAGCTGACCGAACATGCTGTGCAGTCGGGCGAGGACTGGCGACACCTGCTGTTGTCCGATGACGTGCGGCTGGCCGAGCTCGAGCGGCTGCGCAGTCTCGCCGAGCGCCCCGACAGTTGGCTGGCCCGGTTGCTGGCACGACTCGAGGCGTTGCACTCCAGCGACGGCGTGGCGCGTCGCTCGAGCGGCGCGGCCCAGGGGCTGATAGCCGTTGGGGGCGTCGACGATCTGGGCGCTGAACTGCTCGAGTGCCTGGGCGAGGCCAAGCGCGAGATCGGCGATCTGCGGCAGACCAGTGAGGAATGGTAGCCGGGCCACATGGTGGGCAAGCCCGTGATGTCGCCATGTCGCGACATCGTGGGTTGCTCCGGACGGTGTGTCCGGGTGATGCGCCCGGGGGGAGAAGGCGGTGAGATTGAGCGATGAGAAAGAAGCGTGGAACTGACACTCGCTGCCAGGTGAGGTATAAACGTCGTCGGTTTCATCGCCCATCGTCGACGAGTTCCGCCTACCATGACATTGCTTTCCCGACGCCGCTTCGCGTTGCTGCTCGCGAGCCTGTGCCTGGCCCTGCTGACACCCGTTCTGGCTCATGCCGACCTGATGAGGGCCATTCAGGCGCGTAGCGGACTGATGGACGAGATTCTGCTGCAGGCTGACCAGCCCCGTTACAGCAATGAAGTCTGGGTCTTGATCGACAAGCAGGCATCGAGCCTGAGCCTGTATCGTGGCAACACGCTGCTGGAACGGTTCTCACCGATCTCGCTGGGGCGAGGTGGGGCCGAGACCCAGCGCCTGCGTGGCGGCCGTGTGACCCCCCTGGGCGAGTTTCGTGTCACTCGATTCAATTTCGACAGCAAGTTCCACACCTTCATCGGCCTGGACTATCCGACGCCCACTCATGCACGCATGGCGCTGCAGACCGGTATCTACAGCCAGCGAGAATACGACGACTACTTCGCCTATTACCGCCGGCATGGTCGGCCGCCCCAGGATACGGTGCTGGGCGGGTATATCGGTATCCATGGCGTCGGGGTGGCGGACGCGGATATCCATCGCCGTTTCGACTGGACGGATGGCTGTGTCGCGGTCACCGATGGGCAGGTTGATACCCTGTCGTCGATGATCGACATTGGCACGAGGGTCGTCATCCGCTAGGCTTTACATGCGCTAGGGACGTTCTCGTCTGGAAGCGGGCGCTGGGCGTTCACGAACAGCGTTTGACTTCTACGGCGCGCAGCGTAATGTTGCTAACAGAAGTGCTGACGTCAGCACTTCCTCGAAGTCCCGCCCTGCGGGAAGCCTGCTTCGGCAGGCGTCGCCAATGCAGTTCCAAGGAAGATCCAAGGAGAACATCATGACTCTCAAGACAACTCTGAAGCTGACCGCCGCTGCTGCTTCTCTGGCCGTTCTGGCCGGCTGTGCCTCTTCCGGCGCTCTGGAAGAAGTGCGTACCACTGCCGAATCCGCTCAGGCCGATGCCGCTGAAGCTCGCAGCATCGCGACCGAAGCTCAGAACACCGCCAACCAGGCGCAGCGCGACGCTCAGCAGGCTCTGCAGATGTCTCAGCAGAACCGTGAAGAGATGAACCGCATGTTCGAGCGTTCCATGCGCAAGTGATCGTGCCTCGCCGCCCATGGGCGGCGTATTGACACGATAGACAAGGGCCCCGCCATTCGGCGGGGCCCTTGTCGTTGTTGGCGCCACCGGCGCGTGCCGGTGGCGGTCGGTATCAGCTGCCGAAGGAAAGCTGGTTCATGAAGCCGGGCTCGGCGAAGACCAGCTCCAGGCGATCGTAGAGGGTCTTGGGTGCTGGCATGGGCTCGGGAGCCTCCGGCGTTTCCGAGGCCTTCAGCGCCACCGGGATGCCCGTGGGAACTTCGACGACTTCACGCAGCCGGCCGTAATCTACGGGGTAGTCATCGGCGTCGATGCTGGCTTCCACCTGGGCGAGCGCCTCGGTGACTCGCTGGATGGTGGTGCCCTGTTCCTCGTCCAGATAGGGGTAGGCCTGGACATAGAGGGTATCGTCGGCCCAGCCGAGCTTGAAGCTGTCGTTGACCAGGTTCACCTGAGTGCCTCGGGGCAAGCGGGGGAAGAGGGCGTCGATGTCCTCGGGCAGCATGCGGATGCAGCCATGAGTGACGCGCATGCCCACCCCTTCCGGCTTGTTGGTGCCGTGGATCAGATAGCCCGGGATACCCAGGCGCATCTTGTAACGGCCCAGGGGATTGTCGGGGCCGGGCGGCACCACGCTGGGCAGCGATCGACCGTTGGCTGCGTGTTCCTTGATGATCGACTGGGGCGGATACCAGGCGGGATCCTTGATCTTCTCGGTGATCGTGGTGGTGCCCAGCGGTGTCTTCCAGTCCATGCGGCCCACGGCAATGGGGTATGTCTCGACCGTGGCGGGCTCGCCCTCGGCGTGGGGAGGATAGTAGTACAGGCGCATCTCGGCGACGTTGACCACGACCCCCTTGCGTGGCGCATCCGGCAGGATGAAGCGACCGGGGATGGTGACCTCGGTGCCCTCGCCGGGATACCAGACGCTGACGTCGGGATTGGCGCGTACCATGGCCTCGTAGCCGATGCCGTGTTCGTGGCCGATGTCGATCAGGGTGTCTTCCTCATCGGCCACGACGGTGGTGACTTCGCCGATCAGGTCGCCATCTTCGGGAAGTCGATAATGCCCCGGAGGCAGATCGCCGTCGGCGGCCTGGAGCGGAGCGGCGAGCACGCCGGTCAGGCTAAGGGCCAGGGCGAGGCGGGTGGTATGCCCGAGAAGGGCGGAGGAAGTCATCGCTGTCATCGTCTCTGATTGCCGTTCGTTCGGGGCCATGGCCACATCCTTGTGCCGAAGGCCTGTGTATTGGAGTGATTCGCCGGCCAGAGGTTCGCCGGCCGGCGTCGAGTGACCGTTGAGCCTCATGCGGCTTCGGCCTTGCGATTGAGTGAATCCAGAAGTCGCTCCACGAAGTCGAAGCGTGATGTCTCGTCTCCCAGGTCTGCCGAGAAGCGCAGGGTATCGGCGCCTTCGAGCCGGTAGGTCTGTGGATCGTGCTGGATCAGCTCGACCAGAATCAATGGGTCGACCCGAGTGTGCCGGGAAAAGATCACGCGGCCACGCTCGGCGCCGGCCTCGAGCTTGACGATGCCCAGGCGCTCGGCGCGCTGGCGCAACCGGGTCTGGCGCAGCAGGGTCTTGACCGGTGCCGGCAACAGGCCGAAGCGATCGATCATCTCGACCTGGAGCTCCTTCAGCTCGGCCTCGGTTTGGGCATTGCTGATGCGCTTGTACATGACCAGGCGTTGCTGAACGTCGTGGAGATAATCATCGGGAATCAGTGCCGGCAGGTTGAGGCTGATCTCGACTCCCTCGTCGAGGGGGGCTTCGATATTGGGTGTCTTGCCGTCGCGTATCGCTTTCACCGCACGATCCAGCATCTGCATGTAGAGACTATAGCCCAGGGCCTCCATTTGTCCGCTCTGTTCGTCGCCGAGCAGCTCGCCGGCGCCGCGGATCTCCATGTCGTGGCTGGCCAGCGTGAAACCGGCGCCCAGGTCCTCGGCCTGGGCGATCGCCTCCAGGCGTTTGGTGGCATCGCGGGTCATCGCGCGCGGCGGCGGGGCCAGCAGGTAGGCGTAGGCCTGGTGGTGGCTGCGCCCGACACGTCCACGCAGCTGGTGAAGCTGGGCCAGCCCGAACTTGTCGGCCCGCTCGATGATGATGGTGTTGGCACTGGGCACGTCGATACCGGTCTCGATGATGGTGGAGCAGACCAGCACGTTGAAGCGCTTGTGGTAGAAATCGGACATCACCCGTTCCAGCGAGCGTTCGGGGAGCTGGCCGTGGGCCACGCCGACCCGGGCCTCGGGAATCAGCTCACGCACAGTCTCGGCGGCAGTCTCGATGGTCTTGACCTCGTTGTGCAGGAAGTAGACCTGCCCGCCACGCAGTATCTCGCGCAACACCGCTTCCTTGATCACCGATTCGTCACGCTGCTGGACGAAGGTCTTCACTGACAGGCGACGCGCCGGCGGGGTGGCGATGATGGAGAGGTCGCGGATGCCGCTCATGGCCATGTTGAGGGTGCGGGGGATGGGCGTGGCGGTCAGCGTCAGGATGTCCACCTCGGCCCTCAGCTGCTTGAGTCGCTCCTTCTGGGCGACACCGAAGCGGTGCTCCTCGTCGATGATCAAAAGGCCCATGTTGGCGAAGCGCATCGACTTGGAGAGCAGCTTGTGGGTGCCGATGACGATGTCGGCGCGACCATCTTCGATGCGTTGCTTGGCGGCGCTCTGTCCCTGGCCGCCAGTGAAGCGCGAGACGAGCTCGATGTTGACGGCGGTATCGGCGAAGCGATCGCGGAAGTTCTCGTAGTGCTGGCGAGCGAGCAGGGTGGTGGGCACCAGTACCACGACCTGGCGTTCGGAATGCACGGCCAGGAAGGCGGCGCGCATTGCCACCTCGGTCTTGCCGAAGCCGACATCGCCGCACACAACGCGATCCATCGGCCGGGGAGCCGTCATGTCTCCGACCACGGCCTCGATGGCGGCCTGCTGGTCGGGCGTTTCCTCGAATGGAAAGCTGGCGGCAAAGCGCGCGTATTCGGCGTCCGGCATCTGGCAGGCGAAGCCTTCCCGGGCTTCGCGACGCGCATAGATGTCGAGCAGCTCGGCGGCGGTGTCGCGAATTTTCTCGGCGGCTTTCTTTCTAGCCTTGTCCCATTGTTCGGAGCCCAGGCGGTGCAGCGGAGCCAGTTCGTCATCGGCGCCAGCATAGCGGGAGATCAGGTGAAGGCTATCCACCGGCACGTAGAGCTTGGCACCGTCGGCGTACTCGAGGGCAACGAATTCGGCGGCCTGGCCACCCGTCTCCAAGGTCTCGAGCCCCAGGTAGCGCCCCACACCGTGCGCCTGATGCACCACCGGCGCCCCGGGGCGAAGCTCGGAGAGATGGCGTATGGCCAGTTCGCTATCGTCGGTGGCCTTCTCCCGACGGCGACTCTGGCGGACGACCTCGCCGAACAGTTCGGTCTCGCTGATGACCGCCAGGTCCGGGGCGTCGAGCCACAAGCCGGCGTCGATGGCCCCCTCGGTGATGGCCAGGCGCTGCCCGCTTTCGAGAAAGGTCGGGAAGTCGTCGACATGAGGCAGCTCGAGTCGCAGGGGCGCCAGGGTCTCTTCGAGGGCTTCACGACGCCCTCGGGATTCGGCAACGAACAGCACCCGGGTGGGGTGATCCTCGAGGAAGCGGGAGAGCGCGGCCAGTGGCTCCTTGGCTCGGGCGTTGACCGTCACTTCCGGTACGCTGCGCGCCGCCGGCGCGATGGCATGGGGGTGATCCTCATCGTCGGTGAGTTCGACGCGAGGATATTGCTTGATGGCGGCGAAGACCTCGGGAACCGGTACGAAGGCGCGATGGGGAGGCAGCAGGGGGCGGGTCGGGTCGACGCCCAGGTTGTCATAGCGGCTCTCGATGGCTGCCCAGTGATGTTCGGCCGCCTCGAATACGCCCGGTGTCAGGGCGACTTGAGTGGTGTCGGCGAGATGGTCGAACAGCGTTGCCGTCTCGTCGAAGAACAGCGGCAGGTATTGCTCCAGGCCAGGCGAGGGAATGCCTTTCAGGGCATCCAGGTACAAGGGGCACTGGCGCGGGTCGACGTCGAACAGCGTCTCGAAGCCCTCCCGGAAGCAGGCGATGGCGCTACGCGACAGGGAGTATTCGTGGGCTGGCAGCAGCTCGAGGCGCTCCACCTTGTCCTGACTGCGCTGGGTGTCCGGATCGAAACGACGCAGGGTGTCGATCTCGTCATCGAACAAGTCGATGCGCAGGGGCGCTTCGCTGCCCATGGGGTAGAGGTCGATGAGGGCGCCGCGAAGGGCATATTCGCCGGGTTCATAGACCGTTTCGACGGCGCGGTAGCCGGCTCGCGACAGGCGATCGCGGAAGCTCTCACGCTCCAGCGTCATGCCGACCTCGAGCGTCATGACCCGACCGGCGATGTAGTCGACCGGCGGCAGGCGTTGCATCAGGGTGTTGATCGGCACCAGCACAATGCCGTGTTCGCCTTCCTGCAGGCGGCGCAAGGTGCGCAGGCGGGCCGAGACGATGTCCTGATGGGGCGAGAAACTATCGTAGGGTAGCGTTTCCCAGTCGGGGAAGGGCAATACCGGCAGGCGCGAGTAGAAGGCCAGATCGCCCTCCAGACGCTGGGCGGCGGCGGTGTCGGCCGTGATCACCAGCAGCGGGGCGTCCACGGCCAGGTGCGCCAGGGCCAGTGCTGTGGCACTGCCGGGCGGTGTCTGCCAGTAGAGGGTGTCACGCAGCCCCTTGGGACGACGGGGGTCGAGTGGTGAAAAAGTCGGCATGGCGTCGGTCGCGTCGTGTCGAATGGGATAACTGCGGGCATCATACCAGTCCCGTGTGTCATGTAGTGAGAAGCCGGTTGTTGTAATCCGTCTACACCGGTTGCGACCATCCCGCGATTGCTCTTGGAGGGTCGGCTTCGGATAATATCGCCGAATCTCAATCCCCCACAGAGAGGCCTCTCGTGAGTCAGGAATCCCTCGATACCGTCTTCCAGGAATGGCACGACGACCAGGCAATCGCCGAGCAGATGATCCCGTTGATCGGCAGCCTCTATCGTTGCAACAACGTCGTGACCACCATGTTCGGACGTTCACTGTTCAATCGCAGTGTCATCCGGATCCTCAAGGACCACCGTTTCGTCCGCAAGATCGAGGGGACCGAACTCTCCGTTCGGGAGACTTTCCCGCTGATCCAGGCCATGCAGTCGCTCAACCTGGGGCCGGCCCACGTCGATGTCGGCAAGCTGGGCGTGGCCTTCAAGAAGCGGGGCGGCGGTGATGCCGAGGCGTTCCTGCGCGAGGAGCTGGCCGAGATCGTCGATGCCCACGACCCGGATGCGGGCACTGGCGAGCCCAAGGACGTGGTGCTGTATGGCTTCGGCCGTATCGGGCGTATCCTGGCCCGTGTATTGATCGAGAAGGCGGGCGGCGGCAACCTGCTGCGCCTCCGGGCGATCGTGGTGCGCGGGCGGGGCGATATCGCCAAGGATCTCGAGAAGCGAGCGAGCCTGCTGCGCCGTGATAGCGTGCATGGCCCCTTCGATGGCACCATCAGCGTCGATGTCGAGTCCCGAACCCTGATCGCCAACGGTAACGTCATCAAGGTGATCTACGCCGATTCGCCTGCCGAGATCGATTACACGGCCTATGGCATCGACAATGCCGTGGTGGTCGACAACACCGGCATCTGGCGTGACGAGGCGGGCCTGGGCCAGCATCTGGAATGCAAGGGCGTTTCCAAGGCGCTGCTCACGGCACCGGGCAAGGGGGATGTCAAGAATATCGTCTATGGCATCAACCATCAGGACATCACCAGCGATGACCGCATCATCTCGGCGGCGTCCTGCACCACCAATGCCATCGTGCCGGTGCTCAAGGTGCTCAACGACGAGTTCGGCATCGCCCATGGCCATGTCGAGACGGTGCACTCCTATACCAATGACCAGAACCTGATCGACAACTACCACAAGGGCGACCGGCGTGGCCGTAGCGCACCGCTCAACATGGTGTTGACCGAAACTGGTGCCGCCAAAGCTGTGGCCAAGGCGTTGCCCGAGCTGTCGGGCAAGCTCACCGGCAATGCCATTCGGGTGCCCACGCCCAATGTCTCCATGGCGATTCTCAACCTGACGCTGGATCGGGATACCGATGTCGCCTCGCTCAACGACTACCTGCGCCGCATGTCCATCGGCTCCGACTACCAGAAGCAGATCGACTTCGTCGATTCGCCCGAGGTGGTGTCCACCGACTTCGTCGGCAATCGTCACGCCGGTATCGTCGATGCCCAGGCGACCATCGCCAACGGCAAGCATGTGGTGCTCTACGTCTGGTACGACAACGAGTTCGGGTACAGCTGCCAGGTCATTCGTATCCTGCAGCAGGTATCCAATGTGAGCTTCCTCAAGTTGCCCCGCGCCCAGGCGTGAGCCTGCCTGCCGCCCCGGCGCTTGACCGGGGCGGCAATTCCCGCCAAGTCTCGCCTCTCTCGCCGACCAACGTTCTTTCTACTGCTTGGGCTGCCATGCGCGAGGAGCGTCAGCCCCCCGTCTTGCGACCTTCGGTCGGTAGTCATCGCATCGGCTTCTCTTTATAATATCCGGGATTTTCGGGGTGGTTCGAGCTTGTCTCGAGCCCGACTGGTAACATTCCGACAATTAAAAGAATCTGAACCCATTCGTACCCCTTTCCTTCGTATATCCGATCCATCAACTGGGCGAGACTATGATCGAAGTCAAGAAAGGCCTGGATCTCCCCATCACGGGTGCCCCGGAGCAGCGTATCGAGGATGCGCGTCCGGTGCGTCACGTGGCCGTCCTAGGAACCGACTATATCGGCATGAAGCCGACCATGGAGGTCCGGGAGGGGGACAAGGTCAAGCTGGGCCAGCTGCTCTTCACCGACAAGAAGATCGAAGGCGTACGCTTCACCGCGCCGGCGGCGGGCGAGGTCGTGGCCATCAACCGTGGCGAGAAACGCAAGCTGTTGTCGGTGGTGATCAAGGTCGACGACACCGAGGATGCGGTCTCGTTCACGGCCCATGGTCGTGACAAGCTGGCATCCCTGGAGCGCCAGGCCGTGGTCGACCAATTGGTCGAGTCGGGCCTGTGGACAGCGCTGCGCACGCGCCCTTATTCGCGGACGCCGGCCCTGGATGCCAAGCCGGAGAATATCTTCGTCACTGCCATCGATACTCACCCGCTCTGCGCCGACCCCGCCGGTATCATCAACGAGCAGGCCGAGGCCTTCGAGGATGGGCTCAAGGTCCTGACGCGACTGACCGAGGGCAAGGTGTTCCTGTGCAGCGCACCGGACGCTTCCCTGCCCGGCGACAATGTCGACGGGGTCGCGACGGAAACCTTCTCGGGCCCCCACCCTGCGGGGCTGGTCGGTACCCATATCCATCACCTCTCGCCCGTGGCGCTGCACAAGTCGGTGTGGCACATCGGCTACCAGGATGTCATCGCGTTCGGCAAGCTGTTCGCCGAGGGCAAGCTGGACGTCAATCGGGTCGTCGCCGTCGGTGGGCCGCGCGCCGAGCAGCCCCGTCTGCTGCGCACTCGCCTCGGCGCCAGTACCGAAGAGCTGCTGGACGGGGAGGTCGTGAATCCCGAGGACACTCGGGTGATCTCCGGTTCGGTGTTTTCCGGTTTCACCTGCGAGGGCAGTCTGCGTTTTCTCGGTCGTTTCCACAATCAGCTCAGCCTGCTTGAGGAAGGCAACAAGCGAAGCCTGATGGGGTGGCTCTCGCCGGGGGCCAACCGCCATTCCGTCATGGGGATTTACCTCTCCAAGCTCAAGGGCCTGCGTAACTACGCGCCGACCACTTCCACCAACGGCTCCGAGCGGGCCATGGTGCCCGTCGGGGTGTACGAGGAAGTGATGCCGCTGGACATCCTGCCCACCCAGCTGCTGCGTTCGTTGATCGTCGGTGACATCGAGACGGCGATGCAGCTTGGTTGCCTGGAGCTGGATGAGGAGGACCTGGCGCTGTGCACCTACGTGTGCCCCGGCAAGTACGAATACGGTCCCATCCTGCGCGATAACCTCACCACGATCGAGAAAGAGGCCTGATGATGGGTATCCGACAGACACTCGACAATCTCGAGCCGCACTTCCACAAGGGCGGGAAGTACGAACAGTTCTACCCGCTCTATGAAGCGGTCGACACCATCTTCTACACGCCGCCGAACGTGGCCAAGACTACCGCTCATGTGCGCGACGGCATCGACCTCAAGCGCATCATGATCACGGTGTGGCTGTGTACCTTCCCGGCGATGTTCTTCGGCATGTGGAATGCCGGCTGGCAGGCTAACATGGCCATCGCCGATGGCTTCGGCGCGGCCACCGGCTGGCGCGAGGCCATCGTGATGACCCTGGGCGGAGGCCATGATCCGGGCAGCCTGTGGGGCAACTTCGTGCTTGGTGCCACCTATTTCCTGCCCATCTATCTGGTGACCTTCGTCGTCGGCGGCTTCTGGGAAGTCCTGTTCGCGATCAAGCGTGGCCACGAGGTCAACGAGGGGTTCTTCGTCACCTCCGTGCTCTATGCCCTGATTCTGCCGGCGACCGTTCCGCTGTGGCAGGTAGCGCTCGGCATTACCTTCGGTGTGGTGATCGGCAAGGAAATCTTCGGCGGTACCGGCAAGAACTTCCTCAACCCGGCATTGACGGGGCGGGCCTTCCTGTACTTCGCCTATCCGGCACAGATCTCCGGCGATTCCGTGTGGGTAGCAGCCGACGGCTTCACTGGAGCCACGGCACTGTCCACCGCCTACCAGAGCGGCATGAGCGCCCTGAGCGATCAGCTCAGCTGGTGGGATGCCTTCCTCGGCTTCATGCCGGGCTCGATCGGTGAGACGTCCACGCTGGCTATCCTGATCGGCGCGGCGGTGCTGCTGTGGACCAAGATCGCCTCCTGGCGGATCATGCTCGGTGTCTTCCTCGGCATGGTCGCGACCAGCGCGCTGTTCAACCTGATCGGCTCCGACACCAATCCGATGTTCGCCATGCCCTGGTACTGGCACCTGGTGATTGGCGGCTTTGCCTTCGGCATGGTGTTCATGGCAACCGACCCGGTGTCCGCCTCCATGACCAATCCGGGGCGTCTCATCTTCGGGATCCTGATCGGCGTCATGACCGTGCTGATCCGCGTGGTGAACCCGGCCTTCCCGGAAGGCATCATGCTGGCGATCCTGTTCGCCAACCTGTTCGCCCCGCTGATTGACCACTTCTTTGTTCAGGCCAACATCAAGCGCCGCCAGCGGCGTACCGGTGATCTGGCCGAGGAGAATGCCTGATGGCACAGAGCAACAACTCCATCAAGAAGATCCTGACGGTGGCGTTTGCACTCTGCATCGTGTGCTCGATCATCGTCTCCACCGCCGCGGTGGCGTTGCGCTCGAAGCAGCAGCTCAACCAGGAACTGGACCGCAAGACCAATATCCTCAACGTGGCCGACCTCTACGAGCCCGGCGACGATGTGGCGGAAGAGTTCCAGAAGGTGACGCCCAAGGTCGTGGATCTGCGCAGTGGCGAATATACCGATGAGTTCGATCCCGACAACTACAGTGGCTTCGAGGCGGCCAGGGACCCTGCGCAGTCGCGGACGCTGTCCGGTGAGACGGACATCGCCGGGTTGTCCCGTCAGGAGAATTACAGCACCGTCTACCTGGTGGGTGATCCGGACGATCCCGAGCAGGTGATTCTGCCGATCCGCGGCCAGGGCCTGTGGGGGCTGATGCGTGGCTACCTGGCAGTCGAGGGCGATGGCAATACCATCGTCGGCATCACCTACTACTCGCATTCCGAGACGCCGGGTCTGGGCGCCAAGGTCGACACGCCGAAGTGGAAGGCGCAGTGGAAAGGCAAGCAGATCTATGGCGAGGGTGACGGTGTCGAGCCGGAAATTGGCCTGGTCAAGGGCGGGGCGAGCGAGAAGACCGAAGTCGATGCGCTCTCCGGTGCCACGCTGACCAGCAACGGCGTGACCAACATGCTGCAGTTCTGGCTCGGGCCGGAAGGCTTTGGTCCCTATCTGGCCAAGTTCCGTGGTGGCATCGACCAGGAAGCCGTCAACACTACGTCCACTGACGAGACCGAAGGAGCCTGAAGATGTCTGCACCGACTGCCAAGGGCGTCCTGACGACGCCAATCTTCAAGAACAACCCCATCGCATTGCAGATCCTGGGGATCTGTAGTGCGCTGGCGGTGACCAGCAGCATGAGCGTCTCGCTGGTCATGTCGCTGGCGGTAATCTTCGTGACGGCCTTTTCCAACTTTTTCGTCTCGTTGATCCGCCATCACATTCCGTCCTCCATCCGCATCATCGTGCAGATGACCATCATCGCCTCGCTGGTGATCGTGGTGGACCAGATTCTCAAGGCCTATGCCTATGAGATGTCCAAGCAGCTGTCGGTCTTCGTGGGCCTGATCATCACCAACTGCATCGTGATGGGCCGCGCCGAAGGCTTTGCCATGACCAACTCTCCGGGGCTGTCCTTCCTGGATGGCGTCGGCAATGGCATCGGCTATGGCTTCATCCTGATGACCGTCGGCTTCTTCCGTGAACTGTTCGGTTCCGGCAGCGTGTTCGGCTTCACCGTGCTGGAGACAGTGTCCAGCGGTGGCTGGTACGTGCCGAATGGCTTGATGCTGTTGCCACCCTCGGCCTTTTTCATCATCGGTCTGATCATCTGGGTGTTGCGTGCCATCAACCCCGAGCAGGTCGAGGAAAACGAGTTCGAGATGAAGGCCAATACCCAGCCGAAGGAGGCCGTGTAACATGGAACATTATCTGAGCTTGTTCATTGCCTCGGTCTTCGTCGAGAACATGGCCCTGGCATTCTTCCTGGGCATGTGTACCTTCCTGGCGGTGTCCAAGAAGGTTTCCTCGGCGTTCGGCCTGGGCATCGCCGTCATCGTGGTGCTGACCATCACGGTGCCGGTCAACAATCTGATACTGACGTATCTCCTGGGCGAGGGCGCCCTTGTCTGGACGGGCATCCCCGGGGCCGAGAACATCGATCTGACGTTCCTCGGCTATCTGAGCTATATCGGCGTCATTGCCGCTATCGTCCAGATTCTGGAGATGTTCCTGGACAAGTACGTGCCGGCGCTCTACAACGCCCTGGGTGTCTTCCTGCCGTTGATCACCGTGAACTGCGCGATCCTCGGTGCGACCCTGTTCATGTCCGAGCGCAACTACAATCTCGGCGAGTCCGTGGTCTATGGTCTGGGCGCCGGTGTCGGTTGGGCGCTGGCGATCACCGCCCTGGCCGGCATCCGCGAGAAGCTCAAGTACAGCGACGTGCCCGCCTCCCTGCAGGGCCTGGGCATCACCTTCATCACTGTCGGTCTGATGTCGCTGGGCTTCATGTCCTTCTCCGGCATCCAGCTCTGAAGTGGGTCGTGTTCTGCCGGTGGCCGAGGGCCACCGGTAACCAGGCAACGCAAGCAATAGGAAACCGACATGGTTGATACAACAGTCATCTTGCTCGGTGTGGTCATGTTCACCGTGGTCATCATCGGTCTGACGGCGGTGATCCTGGCCGCCCGGAGCAAGCTCGTGAGCACCGGGGACGTCGCCATCGAGATCAACGGCGATCCCGAGCACACCTTGACCACCCAGGCGGGCGGCAAGCTGCTCAACACCCTGGCCGCCAATGGCATCTTCCTGTCATCCGCCTGCGGCGGTGGCGGCTCTTGTGCCCAGTGCCGGTGCCGTGTGGAAGAGGGGGGCGGCTCGATCCTGCCCACCGAGGAATCGCACTTCACCCTGCGCGAGAAGAAGGAAGGCTGGCGCCTGTCCTGCCAGGTGCCGGTGAAGCAGGACATGAAGATCGAGGTGCCCGAGGAGGTCTTCGGCGTCAAGAAGTGGGAATGCGAGGTCATCGAGAACCCGAACGTCGCGACCTTCATCAAGGAGCTCAACCTGCGTCTTCCCGAGGGCGAGGATGTCGCCTTCCGTGCCGGCGGCTACGTGCAGCTGGTGGCACCTCCCTACGACATCAAGTTCTCCGACTTCGATATCGAGGAGGAGTACAGGGAGGATTGGGAGAAGTTTGGCCTCTTCGACATCTCCCACAAGAATACCGAAGAGATCATCCGGGCCTACTCCATGGCGAACTATCCGGAAGAGAAAGGTATTCTCAAGTTCAACGTGCGTATTGCCACGCCGCCGCCCAACACCAGCCATCCCCCCGGCGTGATGTCGACCTATGTCTTCAGCCTGAAGCCGGGTGACAAGGTGACCGTGATGGGGCCGTTCGGTGAGTTCTTCGCCAAGGATACCGACGCGGAGATGGTCTTCGTCGGCGGTGGCGCTGGCATGGCGCCGATGCGCAGTCACATCTTCGATCAGCTCAAGCGCCTGGATACCAAGCGCAAGATCTCCTTCTGGTATGGTGCCCGTTCCTGGCGGGAGACCTTCTACAATGAGGAGTACGACAAGCTGGCCGAGGAGCACGACAACTTCGAGTGGCACCTGGCGCTTTCCGACCCCCTGCCCGAGGATAACTGGGACGGGCCGACCGGCTTCATCCACAATGTGCTCTACGAGCAGTATCTCAAGGACCATCCGGCGCCCGAGGACTGCGAGTACTACATGTGTGGGCCGCCCATGATGAATGCTTCGGTGATCAAGATGCTGGTGGACCTCGGCGTCGAACCGGAAAACATCATGCTGGACGATTTCGGTGGTTGACACCGAATAAACCTTAGGGCCGGCCTCAGGGCCGGCCCTTTGCGGTCTGTTTGTCCGGTATGCCGATCACTGGTGTCGGCATACCGGACAAGGAGTCCGATAGGGATCACATGACTGGCTTCATGGTCATAATGAGTGAAGGCCCATCCTTTTCATTCTGGAGTATCGACATGAGTACCTTTCTGGTCGTTCTGGCCCTGATGCTGTTGATCGTGGCAGCCATGGCTGTGGGTGTCATCCTGGGGCGCCGACCGATTCAGGGATCCTGCGGCGGGTTGAACAACCTGGGACTCAAGGAAGGTTGCGAAGTCTGCGGTGGCAAGGATGAGGTCTGCGAAGAGGAAAATCGCAAGCGAGGCCGTGCACGTCGCAGCAGTGACGAGAACAGCGGTGCCGACCTCGGCTATGATGCCACGCGGCGTTGATCGGACGATCTCTGCCTGGAGGTCGTGCACCGGGTTTCATGCAGCGCCTTGACGTCATGTGTCACTGGAAGGTGACTCATGTCCGAAACAGGGCGGCGAGGCAGGTTCGCTGTCTGCTGCGTCCTCTTCCTGCAAGGCGGTGAGCACGGCCTCCCTGAGTATCGGCAGGTGAGAGGCGTCGAGATCGCGCGCTGCCGAAAGCAGGGTCAGGCGTCCGCTGCGTGCGTATCGCATCAGTGGCAACAGGCTCTCGGGGGCGTCGCGTAGCTCGCCCCGATAACGGCTGGCGAAGACGCCGGCGCTGATTTCCCCTTCATGATACTGACGGCGCAGGGTCAGGGACGGAGAGGCGTCCCGGTACCAGTCGGTCAGCGCCAGCGATTCGCGTCGTTTGCCGCGAGGCCAGAGCCGATCGACCAGCAGGCGGGCGCCGTCGTCGGACTCGATGGGCTGGTAGACGCGCTTGAGCACGATGTCATAGCTCACGATACGCTCTCCTATCCTGTTCGAGTGATGCCAGTTCCTCCCGGGCGCGCGATTGCCAGGGGCCCGGCAGCATCGCTGCCTGCTCGAAGGCGTGCCGTGCGGGTTCGATGTCGTCCCGCCCCTTGAGCAGCAGGCCGAGATTGAGCCAGGCCGGAGCCAGCTCGGTATCCGCACGGGTCGCGGCGCGAAAGGCGGCGATGGCGCCATTCGTGTCGCCGGTCGCATGTCGGGCGTTGCCCAGTGCGAAGTGCGTCATGGCAGAGTCGGGATAGCGTTCGGCCAGGGCGTTCCAGGCTGGCAGGGCTGCTTGCGCCCCTTGTGCGGATTCGAAGTCGGTGATGGCCCGGATGGCGCTGTCGGCATCGCCACTGGCCGGAAGTTCGCCGGGGGCCAAGGCGATGAATCCCCAGCGCTCGCTGCGTGCCCAGGTCGCATCGAAACGATCGAAGGTCACCCGCCGCTTGGCGGTTGTTCCGCTGTGCAGGATCAACTCTTCGGCCGGTCGATCGTAGCCGATGGCGACCGCGTAATGCCAGACAGGCCACACGGGGAGCGACAGGTTCTGCATGACCACCACCGGATGGTTGGCATCGAGCTCGGCCAGCAGTGCCTCGAAACCGCCTTCCAGTGGAAAGGGGATGCGCCCATGGCGGCGTATCGTTGCCAGCATCTCGGGCTGTACGCTTCCCTTCCGGCCGGGCAGGAAAACCTGAGGAATCAGGGTGTCCACGTCCACTGACACGCCGCTGGCACCAAGCGCCATGGCCAGGGAGGCGGGGCCGCACTGGTAGTCGCGTTGTGCGTGGAAAGGCACATCATCGATCAGCGTGCGTTGGGGAAGGACGCGGGCGGCCTCGGGAGACAGGGTCGGTGTCGAGGCGCAGCCCGTCAGTACCAGCAGAAGACATGCCAACGCGAAAACGCCCGCAAAGCGGGCGTTTCCTGGCTGCCGAAGCAGGCGGTTCATGTGGTGTGCCTCTCCGATCAGCGAGTGAAGGGATAGACATCGGTGAGGCCGAGAATATCGGTCACCAGCAGGATCACGAAGACGGCGAACAGGGCGCCGACGATACCGGCCCCGGCGGGCATCTGGTCGAGCCGGTCGGCCATCTCGCTCACCTCGGCATCGGAGAGTGCCGCCACGCGGGCCTCTACCTCATCGGCATCGACGCCTTGCAACTGCAGTTGACGCTGTACATCGTCACGAGCGAGGACATCGCGAATGCGCTCGCGATCCTGCTGGATGGTACTGGCATCGAGTGCCGCGGCGGTACCCACCAGATCGCTGTTTGGCGCGGCGGCGACGGCCGGCAGGCTGCCGACGACCAGAGTGGCAATCAGCAGGGGGATGAGGAGACGGCTGAGTCGTTTCATGGGGAAGTATCCTTTGATGGAAAGTGGTTACGACGGCTCGTGTCGGCTCCGCGTGTGCATCCTTGCGTCACGACGATGGCGATGTCGTGTCATTATAGCGGATAAGTGCCTGACATTTCACGAATCGCTGACCCCTTGTCAGCCGATTCGGTAGGACGAGGGCAGTTCAGCCAGTAGTCCACGACCGCCGGCCAGCGTCAGCGCCAGGTCGTGCAGGCCGTCCCACAGGGGGATGGCACCGGCCCCCTTGATAGTCAGGTCGAGACGCTGGGCGAACAGCAACAACTTGTGCAGTCGCTTCATGGGCAAGCGGCTGATGGCCTGCTGGTAGGCGGGGCGCCGCTTGTCGAAGATCGGTGGTTTCTGCGCCTTGCAGGCGTGCTCGAGGCTTTGTCCTTGATCCAGGTGCTGGTGGATCGACAACAGCAGGCGCAGTTCGCGGGTCAGGGCCCACAGTACGATAGGGGGCTCGACACCTTCGCCACGCAAGCCGGCCAGGATCCGCGAGACGCGCACGCGCTCTCCCTTGAGACAGGCATCCAGCAGGGTGAAGACATCGAAGCGGGCGCTGTCCTCCACACCACCGGCGATCTGCTGGGGGGAGACGCGTGACCCCGGCGGCAGCAGCAAGGCCAGTTTCTGCAACTCCTGGTCGGCGGCCAGCAGATTGCCTTCGATACGCTCGCCGAGCAGCCGAGCGGCATCGAGATCCAGGGTCAATCCGTGTCGCGAGGCGCGGTCGCGCAGCCAGAAGTGCAGCCGCGAGGTATCCACCGGCCATACCGGCACGAAGAGGCCGGCCTTGTCCAGTGCCTTGAACCAGGCGCTCTTCTGTTCGCGGTAGTCGAGCTTGCCGGAGGTGACCAGCAGGACATTGTCGCTCCCGGCCATGCCCTCGGCATATTCCTTGAGAGCCTTGCCGCCCTCCTGGCCGGGCTTGCCGTTCAGGCGCAGCTCGATGAGCTTGCGGGAAGCGAACAGGGAAAGACTGGCGGCGCTTTCGAGCAGGCGGCCCCAGGCGAAGTTGGCTTCCACATGGAGCACTTCGCGTTCCTCGATGCCGGCGTTGCGAGCCGCATGGCGCACGGCATCGCATGCCTCCATGTGCTGCAGCGGCTCGTCACCGGCGACGATCACGGCCGGCGGTAGGGACTTGGCCAGGGCAGCCTCGAGCTTGTCGGCGAAGACCTTCACGGTTGCTCCCTCATTGCCCGTCGAGAGCTCGCAGTCGGTCGAGCAGTTGATCGACGGCTTTTTGACGCAGGCGACGACGTACCGCCTCGCGACGGTCGTCTTCCGAAAGCAGGTTGTTGCTGCTCAAGGTGAAGCGTTCCTGGACCTCGACGTGCTGCTGAGCGAGTCGGTAGGCGCCATCGTCGCGCCGCTGTATCGAGAAGGGCACGCTGAGGCTCATGTCGTATTCCTGGCGACCGGAATCCAGTACGCTCAGGCGTTGCTCGCCGAAGGCTTCCGGTCCCAGGTTCAAGACCTGTGGAGCCGCCTCGTCGACGCTGACCCCCGCCGCCTGGAGCCGCTCGATCGCGAGCCGGGAGACGTCATCCCCGGTGCCGTCCACGGCGAGCGAGGTGAAGGGCAGGGCGGCGCTCCCTGTTCCTCTCAAGCGGAAGCCGCATCCTGCCAGCGCCAGGGAGACGCCGGTGGCCAGGGTCAGGCGAAGGAATGTTCGACGCTGCATGGAAACTCCTTGGGCGGCGGATCAGCCGACGACGATGTTGACCAGCTTGCCGGGCACCACGATCACCTTGCGGATCGGCTTGTCCTCGATGTGGCGCTTGACGTTCTCGGTGGCCATGGCCTGGGCCTCGATGGCCGCCTTGTCGGCATCGGCGGGCACCTGGAGGCGGGCGCGCAGCTTGCCGTTGACCTGGGCCACCAGTTCGATGGTGTCACGGGCGAGCGCCGATTCGTCCAGTGCCGGCCAGCGTGCGTCGATGGCCGGCTCGTCATGGCCGAGTTCGGCCCAGAGAGCATGGCAGATATGCGGGGTGATGGGCGCCAGCAGCAGCACGCAGGCTTCCACGGCCTCCCGCGCCACGGCCAATCCCTGCGGTGAGGTGTCGGGGAACTTGCCGAGTGCGTTGGCGAGCTCCATGACGGCGGCGATGGCAGTATTGAAGGTGGTGCGACGGCCGATGTCGTCGCTGGCCTTGGCGATGGTCTCGTGGGTCTTGCGGCGCAGCTCACGCTGGGCGTCGTCGAGCGCTTCGGTATCCAGGGTGCCGGGCGTGCCGGCCTCGAGGTGCTCGGCGACCAGACGCCACAGGCGCTTGAGGAAACGGTGAGCGCCCTCGACACCGGAGTCCGACCACTCCAGGGACTGTTCGGGCGGTGCGGCGAACATCATGAAAAGGCGCACAGTATCGGCGCCGAAACGGTCGATCATCGCTTGAGGGTCGACACCGTTGTTCTTTGACTTGGACATCTTCTCGATGCCGCCCATCTCCACCGGCTGGCCATCCGCGACCAGGGTGGCGCTGACCGGCCGTCCCTTGTCGTCGCGGCTGACCTCGACATCGGCGGGGTTGAACCATTCCTTGCCACCGTTGGCGGTGGGGCGGTAGTAGGTTTCGGCGATCACCATGCCCTGGGTCAGCAGGCGCTGGAAGGGCTCGTCGGTCTGCACCAGGCCGAAGTCGCGCATCAGCTTGGTGAAGAAGCGCGCGTAGAGCAGGTGCAGGATGGCGTGCTCGATACCGCCGATGTACAGGTCCACCGGCAGCCAGTAGTCGGCACGCTCGTCGAGCATGGCCGTAGGGTTGTCGGCACAGCAGAAGCGCGCGAAGTACCAGGACGACTCCATGAAGGTGTCGAAGGTATCGGTCTCGCGTGTCCAGCCGTCGCCCAGATCGCTGAAGTCGGGCATCTTCTTCAGCGGCGAGCCGGAGGCATCGACGGTGACCTCGAGTGGCAGCTCCACCGGGAGTTCGTCGTCGGTGAGCGGTACGGTCTGGCCCTCGGGGCCGTACTTGACGGGGATCGGCGCGCCCCAGTAGCGCTGGCGTGCCACGCCCCAGTCGCGAAGTCGGTAGTTGGTCTTGACCTCGCCGCGCCCCTGTTCGGCAAGCCGGGTGGCAATGGCGTCGAAGGCTGCCTCGAAGTCGAGACCGTCGAATTCGCCGGAGTTGATCAGGGTGCCGTATTCGGTATGAGCGCCGGCCGAGAGATCCGGGGTATCGCCGTTGGCGTCGGCGATCACCGGCTCGATGGAAATGCCGTACTTGGTGGCGAACTCCCAGTCACGCTGGTCGTGGGCCGGCACCGCCATCACCGCCCCGGTACCGAACTCCATCAGCACGAAGTTGGCGACATAGACCGGCAACTCGCGACCGGTGAGCGGGTGAAGGGCTGAATGCCCGGTGGGCATGCCTTTCTTTTCCCGGGTTGCCAGTTCGGCCTCGGAGGTGCCGCCGCGGGCGCATTCCTCGAGAAAGTCGGCCAGGGCCGCATCGTCTTGGGCGGCAGACTTGGCCAGCGGGTGGTCGGCGGCCACGGCCAGGTAGGTCACGCCCATCAGGGTGTCGGGGCGCGTGGTGTAGACCGATAGCGGCTCCATCGACGTGCCGTCGGCGGCCCGCGTATCGAAGCTCAGCTCCACGCCGCGCGACTTGCCGATCCAGTTGCGCTGCATGGTCTTGACCTGTTCGGGCCAGTCGATCCGGTCGAGATCGGCCAGCAACTCCTCGGCATAGTCGGTGATCTTGAGGAACCACAGGGGAATTTCCTTGCGCTCGACCAGCGCGCCGCTGCGCCAGCCGCGGCCCTCGATGACCTGTTCGTTGGCCAGCACGGTCTGGTCGACCGGGTCCCAGTTGACCGTGGACATCTTCTTGTAGACCAGGCCCTTTTCCACCAGCTTGGTGAAGAACCACTGTTCCCAGCGGTAGTAGTCGCTGTCGCAGGTGGCGAACTCGCGACTCCAGTCATAGGCGAAGCCCAGCGACTTGAGCTGGTCGCGCATGGTGTCGATGTTCTGGTGGGTCCAGCGGGCCGGGGGAACCTGATTCTGGATGGCCGCGTTCTCCGCCGGCATGCCGAAGGCGTCCCAGCCCATGGGCTGCATCACGTTCTTGCCTTGCATGCGTTGGTAGCGGGAGACCACATCGCCGATGGTGTAGTTGCGCACATGCCCCATGTGTAGCTTGCCGCTGGGATAGGGAAACATCGACAGGCAGTAGAACTTCTCGCGATCGGCATCTTCGATCGCCTTGAAGCACTGGTTCTCGTCCCAGAACCGCTGGGCATCGCGTTCGATATCAAAGGGCTTGTATTGTGCGTCCATCGCTGTATTCGGGTACCTTGCTGGTCGAGGGCAACGCGGGCGGTGCTGCAGATGTCAGCGGGTCGGCGCAAGGCGTCGCCTCAATGAGGCGAAAGGTGCTTGATTCGCCGACGGCGTGCCGTCTAAATGGAAGAAGCGTAGGCTCGCAAGGATACCCCAGCACGACGGGTTCCGGCTATGGGCCGGCCCAATGTCGGGCGTCAGACGAGGAGAAGCAGATGAGCGAGCAACAGGAGCCGAAATCCCGGGATCATCGTCTGAAGGCGGCGTATGAGCGTATGCTCGACCGCCTCAAGGAAGGTGCCGGAGAGTTGAACCGCGATGCGCTGCAGCGCGAACTCGACGAGGCCGTCGAGTTCGAGGCCGAGGTGGAAGAGTTTACCCGTGATGAGCTGTCATTGTTGCGTGCCTGGGTCGAACGCGACCTCAAGGAAATGCGTCGCTACCTGGGCGCCGGCGGCGAAGGGGTGGCCAGCTGGCTGGGTATCGACCTGTCGGTGTTGTCGCGCAAGGTGACCGAGTCCCTGTTTTCCATTGCCGATCGCAGCCTCATCGAGCGCGAGCGCCTGGAAGATGACCTGGAGGCCTCGCGGGCCGATTACACCGCCGGTGAGATGGCGGTGCCCGGTCGCATGGCTTGCGTGCATTGCGACGCCGTCGTCGAGCTTCCCGGTGTGGCGCGCATCGAGCCTTGTCACCAGTGCGGACATCGTTATTTCGTGAGGGCGCCGAAGGACTGAGCCGCTCAGCCGTCGAGCAACCAGAGGGTGCCGACGACCAGAAGCGCCATGACCAGGGCATACCCCAGGTTATGGCGCATCATGTGGGTGCCGGTGACACCATAGCGGCCTTGCAGGGATAGGTTGATGCCCGACAGCGGGCCGACACTGGTACCCACTGCCCAGGCGCTCAGGGCGACGAAGGCGAACAGCGTCTGATCCCCGGGAGGCAGGTCGAGTACCGAGGCCAGGACGGAAACGCCGATGATGGGGTGCAGGCCGACCACGGCGCTGGCCACGATGGCCAGGAAGCTCAGCGAAGCCTGAGGTACACCGAAATGGGCGAACAACGTCCAGTCGCTGCCGGTGGCGGCGTCGACCAGTGTCGACAGGCCCAGCGTCAACAGGCCGGCACAGAGGAACAGCGAGATCTCGCCGCGCATGGCTGGCAAGCGGGTCACGGTATGCTGGCGCACTCGTCCCAGGGTCCAGTGTGGTCCCCGGAAGAGGTTGGTGGCCAGGGCCACGGTTGGCATGAGGAAGGTGATGATGCCAACGATCGACAGCTCGGGGGTCAGCACGTAGTGAAAGAGCATCACCAGGCCGGCCATGGCCACCGGCATCAGCAGGCTGCGCGGTGACATCGAGAAACCGGCGGTTTCGGTCAGGTCGAAGCGGCGGGGCAGCTCGATCAGCGTCAGCAACCCCGAGCACAATGCCAGCGGCAGACCATGAGCGAGAAGGGTGGCGTAGTCCATCGCCGGGGCGAGGGTCATCACGACCCCCATGGAGGCGAAGAAGGGCGACCAGAAGGCTGCGCTGGACAACCCGCGATTGAGGCCCAGCAGTTGTGGGGTGGTAAGCGGCGCACGGCGTTCCAGTCGGTCGCCGATCATGAACACCGTCGACAGGTTAAGGATCGTTCCGAGCAGGTGCACACCGAGCCATGTACCGGCGAGCCCTCGGCGGCCTGTCACGGCACGGCCGCCGGGCGGTCGTGATTGGCCGCGCAGGTTGCCGATCAGGCCGATGAAACTCACCCCCACCAGCATGGCCACGACATAAGTGTTGCCGTCGAGCACCGCCCACCAATCGATACCTGCACCGAAACCGAAGCGTGCCATCAGCAACAGACCGAGCCCGATGGCGGCCAGCCAGCCCGCCTGCCGACGATTCCGGGACGGGATATCGCGCCACAGCAGGGCGGTGCTCAGCCAGAAGGCATAACCGACCAGGTGCGGGCTGAAAGGTGAGGCGCCGCTGAACTGGGTGATCTGGATGACCAGGCCGGCCAGTATCGTCAGTCCGGCCAGGGCGCGCCGGCGCCGGGTGGCCTCGTTGGGGGCGTTGTCTCGCTCAGGCTGCATGTGGGAGGTTCTGGGGAAATTCATAGCATCCTAAGCAAGCACGCCGACGGTCACAAGTCAGCACATGGCTATCGCATCGCTCATTCTCGCCAGGCGAGCGCTTCGGGGGTGCGAGCGGCATCGAACATGTCGAGCATCGCTCGGGCAGCGTTGGAAAGCGTGCGACTACGGTGGACCAGATATCCCAGGGGGCGATGGATGGGGGGGTGGTCCACGTCGAGTTCGTGCAACTCGCCGACCACCATGCTTTCGGGCAGCAGGCTCCAGCCCAGGCCGATGCTGGCCATCATCTTGAGGGTCTCTAGGTAATTGGTGGAAATCGCCACCGGCAGGTCCAGGCCGGCGGCCGCGAAGCGCGATTCGATCAGGGTGCGGGTAAAGGTCAGTGGGCCGGGCAGCACGGCATCGTGATCGCACAGTTCATGCAGGGCCAGATGGCGGCGCCGGGCCAGCGGATGATCCTCGGCGCAGACGAAGCAGAGGCGGTCGATCCAGACCGGCACGGTTTCCAGCTGGGCATCGGGATGTGGTGCCAGGGTCGCCGCGGCGATCTCGAGTTCTCCGTCGAGCACGCCTTGGTAGGCCTGCTCGGAGTCCAGGAAATGCAGGTCCAGACGCACTTCGGGATGACAACGGGTATAGCGCTCGAGCAACGATGGCAAGCGATGCAGCCCGAGGTGATGACTGGTCGCCAGAGTCAGGCGACCAGCGACGTCGCCGCTGAGGTTGCCGAGCGCTCGGCGACTGTCGTCGACCATCACCAGGATGCGCCGGGCTCGGGGCAGCAGCAGTCGACCGGCTTCGGTCAGCGCAACGCGCCGGCCGATGCGATCGAAGAGCCTGGCGTCGATCTGCCCCTCGAGCACGGCAATGCGCTTGCTGACTGCCGGCTGAGTCAGGTGCAACTGCTCGGCGGCCCGGGAGAAGCTGCCGCTGTCGGCCACGGCCAGGAAGGCCTGCAGGCTTTGCGTGTCCACGCCGTCTCTCCTTTAATTGCATTCCAGAAAGGAATCCAATAAATAAATAACATGAATTGCTTTTATGTGCGCGCCGCGTGACACTCGAATCAACGATATAACGGCAAGCGAATTGCCGACCGTGACGCCCAGACAGGCCCTGCCCGGGAGGATGACATGCCAGGCCAGACACTCTATGACAAGCTGTGGTCGCAGCATCTGGTGAAGGAGCGCGACGATGGTACCGCGCTGATCTACATCGACCGGCATCTGCTGCACGAAGTGACTTCGCCCCAGGCCTTCGAGGGGCTGCGACTGGCAGGACGCCGGCCCTGGCGGCTGGATGCCAACCTGGCGACCCCGGATCACAACGTGCCGACCACCTTGCTGGAACGTGCCGAGGGCAACGCCGGGATCAAGGATCCGGTGTCGCTGATCCAGGTGCAGACTCTGGACGACAACTGCGAATCCTTCGGCATCGAGGAATTCCGCATCAATGACCCGCGCCAGGGCATCGTCCATGTGGTGGGCCCGGAACAGGGGGCGACCCTGCCCGGCATGACCGTCGTCTGCGGGGACTCCCACACGGCGACCCACGGTGCCTTTGCGGCGCTTTCCCATGGCATCGGCACCTCCGAGGTGGAGCACGTGCTGGCTACCCAGTGCCTGCTGGCGCAGAAGATGAAGAACATGCAGGTGCGAGTGGAAGGCGAGCTTGGCGAAGGCGTTACCGCCAAGGACGTGGTCCTGGCCATCATCGGCCGTATCGGCACCGCCGGAGGTACGGGTTACGCCATCGAGTTTGCCGGCAGTGCCATTCGTGGGCTCTCCATGGAGGGCCGGATGACGGTCTGCAACATGGCCATCGAAGCCGGTGCGCGAGTCGGACTCATCGCCGTGGACGACACGACCATCGATTACCTCCGCGATCGCCACTACGCCCCCCGGGGCGAACAGTGGGAGGCGGCGGTGGCCGATTGGCGGAACCTGGTGTCCGATGCCGACGCCGAGTTCGACAAGGTGGTGACCCTGGATGCCGCCGAGATCGAGCCTCAGGTCTCCTGGGGCACCAGCCCTGAGATGGTCACCGGTATCGGCGGCGAGGTGCCCGATCCGGCCGATGCCGAGGACGACACGACGCGCACCGGCATCACGCGGGCGCTGGAATACATGGGGCTGGCGCCGAAGCAGAAGATCACTGATATCCGGCTCGACAAGGTCTTCATCGGCTCCTGCACCAATTCGCGCATCGAGGACCTGCGCGCGGCGGCCAAGGTTGCCAAGGGCCACAAGGTCGCCGACTCGATTGCCCTGGCCATGGTGGTGCCCGGCTCCGGGCTGGTGAAGCGCCAGGCCGAGGAGGAGGGACTCGACCGGATCTTCATCGATGCCGGCTTCGAGTGGCGCGAGCCAGGCTGTTCCATGTGCTTGGCCATGAATGCCGATAAGCTGGGTGCCGGCGAGCATTGTGCCTCGACCTCGAATCGCAACTTCGAGGGGCGCCAGGGCTATGGCGGCCGGACCCATCTGGTGAGCCCGGCGATGGCCGCCGCGGCTGCCATCGCTGGTCACTTCGTGGATGTTCGCCACTTCGATGCCGAAGCTCAGGAGGCTTGAGCCATGCAGAAATTCGAACGTCTCGACGGCCTTGTTGCGCCGCTGGATCGCGCCAACGTCGACACCGACCTGATCATTCCCAAGCAGTTCCTGAAGTCGATCAAGCGCAGCGGCTTTGGCGTCAACCTGTTCGATGAGCTGCGCTACCTCGACGAAGGTCAGCCCGGCCAGGACGTCTCGGGGCGTCCGCTCAACCCGGACTTCGTGCTCAATCAGCCTCGTTACCATGGGGCGAGCATCCTGCTGGCGCGCCAGAACTTCGGTTGCGGCAGCTCCCGCGAGCATGCGCCCTGGGCGTTGGCCGATTATGGCTTCCGGGTGGTGATTGCCCCGAGTTTCGCCGACATCTTCTACAACAACGCCTTCAAGAACGGCATCCTGCTGATCAAGCTTTCCGAGGCCGAGGTCGACCGGTTGTTCGAGGAAGTGGCGGCGAACGAGGGCTATCGCCTCGACGTGGATCTGGAGCAGCAGCGCGTCATTACACCGTCGGGAGAGGTGCTCGAGTTTGAAGTGGATGCCTTTCGCAAGCACTGCCTGCTCGAAGGACTCGACGACATCGGCATCACCCTGCAGGACGAAGACGCCATCCATGCGTTCGAAAAACGGCACAGGGCGGAGCGCCCCTGGCTGTTTCGGGAAGCCTGAATCGGCAAGAGAGGCGCTCCGCCTTAACGGCCGGTGCCGATCAGGGTCGGCTTCTCAACGCATATGGCAGCGGAGCGTCGGGAGCAGGCCGGAGAGGAGGTCCGACGCCAGGGATGGCGTCGGTAGCGCCCACGGATGGGTTTACAGCGCCTCCTCGACGGCCTGCCTCCGAATCAGCTCCGCCCACTCAACAAGGAAAACACGATGACACGCAAGATTCTGGTTCTCCCGGGCGATGGCATTGGCCCGGAGATCACCGCCCAGGCCAGCCGGGTGCTGGCCGCCTGCCAGGCGCAGGGACTGGATGTCGAGGTAGAAGAGGCGCCGGTTGGCGGTGCCGCCTATGATCTCGAGGGCTCGCCGCTGCCGGAAGGCACTCTGACTAGGGCCAAGGCCGCCGATGCCGTGCTGCTCGGGGCCGTGGGCGGTCCCAAGTGGGACAAGCTCGAGGACATCAGCAAGCGTCCCGAGAAGGGCCTGCTGGGCCTGCGCAAGGAGCTCGGCCTGTTCGGCAACCTGCGACCGGCGCTGCTCTATCCGCAGCTGGCCGGGGCCTCGAGTCTCAAGCCCGAGCTGGTCGCCGGTCTCGACATCATGATCGTGCGCGAGCTGACCGGTGGCATCTACTTCGGTCAGCCGCGCGGCATCGAGGAGCGCAACGGCCAGCGGGTGGGCTACAACACCTATGTCTACGCCGAAGCCGAGATCGAGCGCATCGGTCGCATGGCCTTCGAGATGGCCCGGAAACGCGGCAAGAAACTGTGTTCGGTCGACAAGGCCAACGTGCTCGAGGTGACCATGCTGTGGCGCGAGGTCATGGAGCGCCTGGCGCCGGAATATCCGGACGTCGAGTTGTCGCACATGTACGTCGACAATGCTGCCATGCAACTGGTCCGCGCGCCCAAGCAGTTCGACGTGGTGGTCACCGGCAACATGTTCGGCGACATCCTCTCCGATGCCGCGGCCATGCTGACAGGGTCGATCGGCATGCTGCCCTCGGCGTCACTCAACGAGAGCGGGCAGGGCATGTACGAGCCCTGCCACGGCAGCGCGCCGGACATCGCCGGCCAGGGACTGGCGAACCCCCTGGCGACCATTCTCTCCGTGGCCATGATGTTGCGCTATTCGCTGGCCGAGCCGGCGCTGGCCGAGCGTATCGAAGCCGCTGTCGGCAAGGTGCTGGATGATGGCCTTAGAACCGCCGATATCGCCGCCGAAGGCGAGCGCGCGGTGTCGACCGCCGAGATGGGCGATGCCGTGCTGGCAGCCTTCGAGACGCCGTAGGAACGTCGACCGGACATGAGCCCAGAGGCTGTCCGGATGCCGCGTCGATGCTCGGCGCGGCTTGCTGTATACTAACAGGTTCACTTTTTCTGGAGGACTTCACATGTTGAAAGTCGGTTTTGTCGGATGGCGTGGCATGGTGGGCTCCGTGCTCATGCAACGCATGGTGGAAGATGGAGACTTCAATGGCATCGAGCCGGTCTTCTTCACCACCTCCCAGGTCGGTCAGCCTGGCCCCGACGTCGGCGTGGACGTGCCTCCGCTGAAGGATGCCTTCGACCTGGAAGCGCTGAAGGTCCTTGACGTGATCGTCACCTGCCAGGGCGGCGACTACACCAAGAAGGTCTTTGATGATCTGCGCGGCGGTGGCTGGAAAGGCTACTGGATCGATGCCGCCAGCACCTTGCGCATGGCCGACGAGGCCACCATCGTGCTGGACCCGGTCAACCGCAAGGTCATCGACGAGCAACTGGCCCGTGGGGCCAGGACCTTCGTCGGCGGCAACTGCACCGTCAGCCTGATGATGATGGGCCTGGGTGGCCTGTTCGAGGCCGATATGGTCGAGTGGATGACCTCCATGACCTATCAGGCGGCTTCCGGCTCCGGCGCCAAGCACATGCGCGAGCTGCTCAACCAGATGGGAGCGCTGCGCGACAGCGTGTCCACGGAGCTGGCCGACCCCGGCAGCGCCATCCTCGACATCGACCGCAAGGTCACCGCGGCCATGCGCGGCGGCGACTTCCCGGTCGACAACTTCGGTGCGCCGCTGGCCGGTAGCCTGCTGCCCTGGATCGACTCCAAGCTCGACAACGGCCAGAGTCGCGAAGAGTGGAAGGGCTCGGTGGAGACCAACAAGATTCTCGGTCGGCAGGACAATCCGGTGCCCATCGATGGGCTCTGCGTACGCATCGGTGCCATGCGCTCCCACAGCCAGGCCTTTACCATCAAGCTCAAGCAGGATGTGCCGCTCGACGAGATCGAGGAGCGCATCGCGACCCACAACGACTGGGTCAAGCTGATTCCCAACGACAAGGATGCCACCAACGACGGCCTGACACCGGCCGCGGCTACCGGCACCCTGACCGTGCCGGTGGGGCGCCTGCGCAAGCTGGCCATGGGCGGTGAATACCTTTCCGCCTTCAGCGTCGGCGACCAGTTGCTGTGGGGGGCGGCGGAGCCGCTCAAGCGGATGCTCAAGATCCTGCGCGAACAGTAAGGTCCTGGACGGTGGCGCCCGAAGGCGGACATCGTCATTGCGAGGCCACGGAAGGGGCGTCCCGGAAGGGGCGCCCTTGTGCTTTTGTTGCCCATTCCCCGGCGTGGGTGGCGTTCCTCCCGCTCGGCGGGGATAATGCCCCGGCATCGTCCATGCCACTGTCGGCACACTGCCGGCGGATTTTGCCAACCACCGACCCGACAGCGCCATGAGTCTCTTTCAACGCCTCGACGAGCACCATCCCCTGACCGGCCGCCTGGCCATGGCCGTGGAGTATGACGGCAGCCAGTATTGTGGCTGGCAGCGTCTCAAGCACGCCGCCTCGGTGCAGGCTTCGCTCGAGGCGGCGCTGTCGCGGGTGGCCGGTGCCGCGGTGCGGGTACATGCCAGCGGACGTACCGACTCCGGCGTCCACGCGACCCGCCAGATCGTGCATTTCGATCCGCCGGCTGCTCGCTCCCAGAAAGCCTGGGTGTTCGGCACCAATGCCAACTTGCCGCGCGATATTGCCGTACGCTGGATCAAGCCGGTGGGGGATGACTTCCATGCCCGCTTCAAGGCGCTGGCGCGGCGTTACCGCTATGTGCTGCTCAACCAGCCCAGTCGCCCCGTTCTGGAGCGGGCCAATGTGACCTGGTGCCGCGACCCGCTGGACGCCGAGGCGATGCACGAGGCGGCCCAGGTCCTGGTGGGCGAGCACGACTTTTCGAGCTTTCGCGCGGCCGGCTGCCAGTCGAAGACGCCCTGGCGGCATCTGCATTTCATCGAGGTTCATCGTCACGGCCCCCTGGTGGTGGTGGACGTACAGGGCAATGCCTTTCTCCACCACATGATCCGTAACATCGTCGGCGCCCTGGTGACCGTGGGGCGGGGCGAACAGGACACCGACTATCTGGCTCGGCTGCTGGCGCTCAGGGATCGGACCCGGGGTGACGTGACGGCGCCGGCCTGTGGCCTGCATTTCGTCGACTCTCTCTATGATCCCGGCTGGGCGCTGCCCCGGGAGCCCCTCGGGCCGAATCTGCTGGCTTTCCTGGGGGAGTGGACCGGCGAGCGCCCCTTGCCGGACTGCCCCATGATCGAATTCCGGCGAGGCCGCCCCGTGGCGGAGGCAGAACATGCCGAGGAGAGCGATGATGCTTGATCATGCCACGCCCAAGCGGCGGACCCGTGTGAAATTCTGTGGGCTGACTCGGGCCGAGGATGTGGATGCTGCCGTGGCCCTGGGAGCCGATGCCCTGGGATTCGTGCTCTGGCCCGGCAGCCGGCGAGCCATCGATCTCGAGCGGCTGGCGTCGCTTGCCGCCCGGGTGCCGGCCTTCGTCACCCGGGTGGGGTTGTTCGTCGATCCCGACACTGCCTTGGTGGAAAGGGCGGCCGAGCATCTCGATCTTCTGCAGTTCCATGGTGACGAGTCATCGGCGTGTTGCGCATCCTTCGGTCGGCCCTGGATCAAGGCGCTGCGCATGCGAGATGGCCTGGATCTGGAGACCGCCGCCCGGGACCATGCCGGTGCCAGGGCCTTGCTGCTGGACGCCTATCGTCCAGGGATGCCCGGTGGAACCGGCGAGACCTTCGATTGGTCGCGAATCCCCGCAACCCTGGCAAAACCTGTTATCCTCGCCGGAGGCCTCACGCCGGCCAATGTGGCCGAGGCCATCGCGACGGTGGCGCCCTTCGCGGTGGATGTTTCCGGCGGTATCGAGACTGCGCCCGGATGCAAGGACGTCGATGCCATGACGGCCTTTCTGGACGCGGTGCGACGCGCCGACGCCTGATCGCCTTTCGCGCTTCACCTACAACCCTACACCGATCCTGTGAGGTGTCTTTCGTGAGCAAGTTCAGTGACCTGACCCGACTGCCGGACGACCGTGGCCACTTCGGCCCCTATGGTGGCCGGTTCGTTTCGGAGACCCTGAGCTTCGCCCTGGAGGATCTGGAGAAGACGTATCGACGTCTTCGCGAGGACCCGGATTTCCAGGCGGAATTCGACTATGACCTGGCCCACTACGTGGGGCGCCCGTCACCGCTCTATCATGCCGAGCGATGGTCGAAGCAGCTCGGTGGGGCGCAGATCTGGCTCAAGCGCGAGGACCTCAACCACACCGGCGCCCACAAGGTGAACAACACCATCGGCCAGGCGCTGCTCGCCAAGAAGAGCGGCAAGCCCAGGGTCATTGCCGAGACCGGCGCGGGACAGCATGGCGTGGCCACGGCCACCGTGGCCGCACGCCTGGGATTGGCGTGCGAGATCTACATGGGCGCCGAGGATGTCGAGCGCCAGAAGCTCAACGTCTATCGCATGCGCCTGCTGGGGGCCGAGGTCATTCCGGTGGAGTCCGGCACCCGCACCCTCAAGGACGCGATGAATGAGGCGCTGCGCGACTGGGTGACCAACGTCGATGATACCTTCTACATCATCGGCACCGTGGCGGGGCCGCATCCCTATCCGATGCTGGTGCGCGATTTCAACGCCGTGGTCGGCCGCGAGGCGCGTCGTCAGTCCCTGGAAGAGTTCGGTCGCCTGCCCGATGCCTTGATCGCCTGCGTCGGGGGAGGTTCCAATGCCATGGGGCTCTTCTATCCCTTTGCCGAGGATGACGACGTTGCCATGATCGGCGTGGAAGCCGGAGGCGATGGGCTGGCGACCGGCCGTCACGCGGCGCCGCTGGCGTCCGGCGCGCCGCGCGGGGTCCTGCATGGCAATCGCACCTACTTGATGTCCGACGAAGGCGGGCAGGTGTCCGACACTCACTCGGTCTCGGCGGGCCTGGATTATCCCGGTGTCGGGCCGGAGCACGCTTTCTGGAAGGATGTGGGGCGTGTCGAGTATGTCGCGGCCGATGACGCGGAGGTGCTCGAGGCCTTCCGCGAGTTGACTCATGTGGAAGGCATCATGCCGGCCCTGGAATCGGCCCACGCCCTGGCCCATGCCAAGCGGCTGGCGCCGACCATGCGACCCGACCAGCATATCGTGGTCAATCTCTCCGGACGTGGCGACAAGGACATCATGACCGTCGCCAAGCTCGACGGCATCGAATTCTGAGGCAGTCTGATGAACCGTATCGATCAACGTTTTGCCGATCTCAAGGCACAGGGCCGCCGCGCGCTGATTCCCTACATCACCGCGGGTGACCCCGCGCCGGCGCATACGGTGGACTTCATGCATGCCCTGGTGCGTGCCGGTGCCGATATCATCGAGCTGGGGGTGCCGTTTTCCGACCCGATGGCCGATGGCCCGGTGATCCAGAAGGCCTGCGAGCGCGCCTTGCGCCATGGCGTGCGCCTGGGGCATCTGTTCGAGATGGTCAGGGAATTTCGCCGTGACGACGCCGAGACGCCGGTGGTGCTGATGGGCTATCTCAATCCCGTGGAGCGGTTCGGCTTCGAGGCGTTCGCCGACCAGGCCAGCGAGGCCGGTGTCGATGGCGTGCTGCTCGTCGACATGCCGCCGGAAGAGGCGGATCTGCTGGGGCCGGTGCTCGAGTCGCGGGGCCTGTCCTCGATCTTCCTGGTGGCCCCTACCACTTCCCGCGCCCGGGCCGCTACAATATGCGCCCATGGCGAAGGGTATCTCTACTATGTTTCGCTCAAGGGCGTGACCGGCGGGGCCGCTGCCGATGCCGATGACATCGCGGCCCACCTGGCGCCGCTGCGCGAGATGACCGACCTGCCCCTGTGTGTGGGCTTCGGCATTCGTGACGGGGCTTCGGCCGCCGCCGTCGGACGTGTGGCCGACGGGGTGATCGTCGGCAGTGCCCTGGTCAGCCGCATCGCCGAAAACGCCGAACGACCCGAGGCGATTCCCGCCGCCCTGGAGGCGGTCCTGGGTGAGATGCGCCAGGCACTGGACGCCTAGCGGCAGCCTGGCCTGCCAACTGATTCGACTTGGCCCCCGCCATGCGGGGGCGACAGCACAAAGGGAAGCGATTCTGACATGAGCTGGCTAGACAAGATCGTGCCCTCGGTGGGGCGCATTCAGCGCAAGGAGCGGCGTACGAGCGTCCCCGACGGCCTGTGGCGAAAGTGCCCGAAGTGCGAGTCGGTGCTTTATCTGCCGGAACTCGAAAAGCACCACAACGTCTGCCCCAAGTGTGATCATCATCTGCGACTGACGGCACGCAAGCGGCTGGACTGGTTCCTCGACAAGGAGGGGCGCGAGGAAATCGCCGCCGACCTCGAACCCGTCGACCGTCTCAAGTTCCGTGACTCCAAGAAGTACAAGGATCGCCTCAGTGCGGCCCAGAAGGCCACCGGCGAGAAAGATGGCCTGGTGGCCATGCGGGGGACCCTGGAAGGGCTGCCGGTGGTGGCCGTGGCCTTCGAGTTCACCTTCATGGGTGGCTCGATGGGGGCCGTGGTGGGCGAGAAGTTCGTGCGTGCCGCAACCCAGGCCCTGGATGAAGGCATTCCGCTGGTGTGCTTCTCCGCTTCGGGCGGGGCGCGCATGCAGGAGGCGCTGTTCTCGCTGATGCAGATGGCCAAGACCTCTGCTGCCCTGGAGAAACTCAAGCAGGCCGGCGTGCCTTACATTTCGGTGCTGACCGATCCGGTGTTCGGCGGCGTATCGGCGTCATTGGCCATGCTCGGCGATCTCAATGTCGCCGAACCCAATGCGCTGATCGGCTTTGCCGGCCCCCGGGTCATCGAGCAGACGGTTCGCGAGCAGTTGCCCGAGGGCTTCCAGCGCAGCGAGTTTCTGCTCGAGCATGGTGCCGTGGACATGATCGTCCATCGCCAGGAGATCCGCGAGCGGCTTGGCGGCGTCTTGCGCAAGCTGACCCATCAACCGGCCAACGGGCCAGCGGTGACCGGGTCCGGCGAGCCGGATCTCGTCGATGCGGCGCAGCAAGCCGAGCCATCGCCTGAGGAGCCGGCGACGACCGAACCCGAGGCGCCGAGCGACGAGCGAGCCGGGACGGATAGCGAGGAAGCCGACGAGCCGCCACGCCGCGACGACAATCGTTGAGTTCGCAGACATGCGAGACGCTTCTCCTTCCCCGCTCGATGCCTGGCTGAGTCGACTGGAGGCAGCTCATCCGGTGGGTATCGACCTCGGCCTCGAGCGGGTGGCCGAGGTCGCTCGTCGCATGGGGTTGCTCGACGGCCCGGTGGCCGGACGCGTGATCACCGTGGCCGGCACCAATGGCAAGGGCTCCACCGTGGCCATGCTCGATGCGCTGGCCCGACACCATGGCCTGTCCGCGGCCACCTATACCTCTCCTCATCTACTGCGCTACAACGAGCGATTGTGTCTGGACGGCCACGAAGCCGATGATGCGACCCTGATCGCCGGCTTCGAGGCGGTGGAAGCCGCACGCCTCGATGGCGAGCCGATCAGCCTGACCTACTTCGAAGTCGGCACGCTGGGAGCGCTGCACGCCATCCGCGCTTTCTCCCCGGAGGTGGCGATCCTCGAGGTAGGGCTAGGCGGACGCCTCGATGCGGTCAATGTTCTCGATGCCGATGTGGCGGTGGTGACCACCATCGCCCGTGACCACGCGGCTTTTCTTGGCGACGATCTCGAAGGCATCGGCCGTGAGAAGGCGGGCATCATGCGTGCCGGGCGGCCCGCCGTGCTGGGCTCTTCCGATCTGCCGGCCAGTGTGCGCTCTACCGCCGAGGCGTTGTCGGCACCGGTGCATGCCCTGGGCACGGCCTACGGGGTCGAGCGGGAGGCGGCGTCGTGGCGCTGGTGGTGCGACATCGGACAAGCGCTGCGGGGGCTGCCCGATCCGGGACTGCCGCTGGATAATGCCGCCACCGCCCTGATGGCCTTGCAGCTGGCTGGTGTCGAGCTTGACGAGACTGCCAGCCGGCAGGCCCTGGGAAGCGTCGTGCTGCCTGGTCGGATGCAGTGGCGCGGAGCCTGGTGCCTGGATGTGGGGCATAATCCTCAAGCGGCGGCTTATGTGGCCGGCCGACTCGCCGAGCGCCCCGTTGCGGGACGAACCTTCGCGCTGCTCGGCATGCTGGGCGACAAGGATGCTGATGGGGTGATCGAAGCGCTGGCGCCGTCGATCGATGCCTGGGTGCCGGTGACCCTGGAGGGGGAGCGGGCACGCAGTGCCGACGAGCTGGCGACACGTCTCGAGGCGCTTGACCAGGAGGTCGTGCACTGCGACGTCTCGCCGGCCCAGGGGGCGGCCTGGCTGGAGGCGCATCTTGCGCCGCAGGATCGTGTGCTGGTCTGTGGCTCCTTCTTCACCGTTGGAGGCGTGCTGGCGGCCTGGGCGGCACGGGCGCAGACTGAAACGGATGACAGGCCGAGCGAGGGAATGACATGAAATACGGTATGCGCGAGCGGATCAGTGGTGCCTTGATTCTCATTGCCCTGGCGGTGATCTTCGTCCCCCTGCTGTTCGACGATCCGGCACCGCGCGAGGACCGTCCCGAACCCGTGCTGACCATCGAGCAACCGATCGAGGTCGAGCGTCGCGACCTCGAGGAGCCGGCGCCGCCGGAGAGCCTCGACGAAAGCGCCTCCGCGGAGACCGCGACCGAGGTGGATCAGGCGCCCGTGGAACGCGTGGTGACTGACGGCGACACCGCGAGTCAGGCGCCGGTGGCGAGCGAGGAGACCGAGGCGGCGGACGCTGATGAGGTGGCATCGAACCGCCAGACGACAAGCGACGATGAAGCCGCTGCCGACGACGAGCGTGCGGCGGCCGGCCAGCAAGAGGATCCCATTGCCGAGCTCGCCCGAGCCGCCGATGAGCGCCAGGCGGAGGCGACGCCGGGCGGTGACTGGGCGATTCAGGTTGGCAGCTTCGGGCAGTCCGGCAATGCCGAGCGCCTGCAGGCACGCCTGGAAGAACAGGGCTATCCCGCCTATCACCGTGCGCGCGACAATGACCTGACCACGGTTTACGTCGGCCCCTATGCCAGTTCGGAAGTGGCCGAAAACGTGATGGGCAAGCTCAAGGCCGGGCTCAATCTGCAAGGCCTGCTGGTGAGGACCGAGTGAACGGGATGGCGCTGACCTGGCTCGACTGGCTGTGCATTGGCGTACTGGCCGTGACCACTCTGACGGGGTTGTTCAGAGGGCTGATCCGCGAGGCTCTGGGGCTTGCCTCATGGATCGTCGCTCTGCTGGCGGCGCGTTGGCTGTCCGCACCGGTGGCCGATGTGTTCTCGGGCATGATCGAAAGCCCTGATGGCCGCCTGGTGCTGGCGTTCGTGCTGGTGGTCTTCGTGGTCATTCTGGCCTGCGGACTGATCATTCGCCTGATGCATGCGGCGGTGGAGTGGGTCGGCATGGGCCTGTTCAATCGTCTCGCCGGTGCCGCCTTCGGCTTGGCCAAGGGAGCGGCGGTGCTGGTGCTGGCGACCATCCTGATCGGCCTGACGCCGTTGTCACAGTTGCAGGCCTGGCAGCAGGCTGAGCTACGACCCGAGCTGGAGCGACTGCGGGCTTGGTCGGTAGGCCAGCTACTGGCCTGGGAAGACCGTCTGCCCGCTTCGGCATCGTCCCTGGAGGCGTTGTCCACGCCGGACGAGCCAACGACATCGCGGCAGGTGCAGGGAAGCGCGGAGCCGGATCCAGAATAGTGTGAATATCGGGATGGTGCGTTGCCATCCCTTCCTTACGGCAAGCGAGGTAAGCAGTAATGTGCGGGATCGTGGGCCTGATGGCCAAGCAGGCGGTGAACCAGGGGATCTATGATGCCCTGACGGTGCTGCAGCACCGCGGCCAGGATGCCGCCGGCATGATGACCTGGAATGAGGGTCGCTTCCTGCTGCGCAAGAGCAACGGTCTGGTCCGGGATGTCTTCCATACCCGTCACATGGCGCGTCTCAAGGGGAACCTGGGGATCGGCCATGTGCGTTATCCCACCGCCGGCTCCTCCAGCGAGGCGGAGTCCCAGCCGTTCTATGTCAACTCTCCCTTCGGCATCACCCTGGCCCACAATGGCAACCTGACGAATTCCGACCAGCTAAAGCAGGAGCTGTTCTCCTCCGACCTGCGTCACATCAATACCAGTTCCGATTCCGAGGTGCTGCTCAATGTCTTCGCCCATGAGCTGGGCAAGCAGGGGCTTCACCTGGCCCCGGGCGACATCTTCGATGCCGTGCGACGCGTGCATCGCCGGTGTCGTGGCGGCTATGCGGCCGTGTCGATCATCAATGGCGTCGGCATGGTGGCCTTCCGGGATCCCAACGGTATTCGTCCGGTGGTCTTCGGAACGCGCGACGAGGGGGAAGGCCAGGAAGTGATGATCGCTTCCGAGTCGGTGGCGCTGGATGTCGGCGGCTTCGAACTGCATCGCGATCTGGCGCCCGGCGAGGCGATGTTCGTCGACATGGACGGCAACATCCATACCCAGAGCTGCGCGGATCATCCGCGCCTGGCGCCGTGCATCTTCGAGCATGTCTACCTGGCGCGCCCCGACACCCTGCTCGATGGGGCTTACGTCTATGGCACGCGCATGCAGATGGGGCGCAAGCTGGGGGATCGCATCAAGAGCGAATGGCCGGATCACGACATCGACGTGGTCATCCCGATTCCCGATACGTCGCGGACCTCGGCCCTGGAACTGGCCCAGCACCTTGGCGTGACCTTCCGCGAAGGCTTCATGAAGAATCGCTACATCGGCCGAACCTTCATCATGCCGGGGCAGACCCAGCGCAAGAAGTCGGTGCGTCAGAAGCTCAATGCCATCGATATCGAGTTCAAGGGCAAGAACGTGCTGCTGGTGGATGATTCCATTGTACGGGGCACGACCTGTCGCCAGATCATCCAGATGGCCCGGGAGGCCGGTGCCCGCAAGGTCTATTTCGCCTCGGCGGCGCCGCCGGTTCGCTATCCCAATGTCTATGGCATCGACATGCCGGCGGCCAGCGAATTGATCGCCCATGGCCGTAGCGAAGTCGAGGTCGGTGAGCTGATCGGCGCGGACCGGATGGTCTATCAGGATCTGGATGACCTGAAGGCAGCGTGTCGCGAAGTGAACCCGGCTCTGGACGAATTCGACTGTTCGGTGTTCGATGGGCACTACATCACCGGCGACATCGACGAAGCCTACCTGGCCGAGCTGGAGGCGATGCGCAACGACGAAGCCAAGCTGTCGAGTGCCGGCGACCATGCGCTGGTCGGCATGCATAATCAGGAAGACGACATCGACTGAGGGGGTGCCATGCACGATGACGACCAGGTCGGCGAGGACTGGGGGCTGTCCACCCTGGCAGTGCGTGCCGGTCACCGGCGGACTGCCGAGCAGGAACACAGCGAGCCCATCTTTCCGACGTCCAGCTTCGTCTACGGCAGTGCGGCGGAGGCGGCACGCAAGTTCGGTGGCGAGGAGCCGGGCAATATCTACTCCCGCTTCACCAATCCCACGGTGCATACTTTCGAGCGTCGCCTGGCCGCGCTGGAGGGCGGAGAGCGCTGCGTGGCCACGGCTTCGGGCATGTCGGCGATTCTCTCCACGGCGCTGGCGCTGCTGTCCGCCGGCGACGAGATCGTCGCCTCCCGTTCCCTGTTCGGCTCCACGGTCAGCCTGTTCGACAAGTATCTGGGCAAGCTGGGCATCACGACCCGGTATGTCGAGCTGTCGAATCTCGAAGACTGGGAAGCGGCGCTGACGCCGGCGACCAAACTGCTGTTCGCTGAGACGCCTTCCAACCCGCTGTCCGAAGTGGTCGATATCGGCGCCTTGGCCGAGATTGCCCACCGGCATGACGCCTGGCTCGCCATCGACAACTGCTTTCTGACGCCGGCACTGCAGCGTCCGTTGGCACTGGGCGCGGATCTGGTGATTCACTCCGCGACCAAGTATCTCGATGGACAGGGCAGGGCGGTCGGCGGTGCCGTCGTCGGCCCCGACAAGCTCCTCGAGGAGGTCTTCGGCGTGGTGCGTACCTGTGGTCCGTGTCTCAGCCCCTTCAACGCCTGGATCTTCACCAAGGGACTCGAGACGCTCAGCTTGCGCATGCGGGCGCATTGCGCCAATGCCCAGGCGCTGGCCGAATGGCTGGAGGCGCATCCGGCGGTGGAGCGGGTCCATTACAGTGGGTTGACTTCCCATGCGCAGCATGAGCTGGCGGCGCGTCAGCAAGGGGCGTTCGGTGCCGTGCTCGGTTTCGAGGTACGAGGCGGGCGCGAAGGCGCCTGGTCGGTGATCGATGCCACCCGATTGTTGTCGATCACCGGCAACCTCGGCGATGCCAAGAGCACCATCACCCATCCCGGCACCACGACCCATGGACGCCTGTCGGAAGCACAGAAGGCATCGGCCGGCATCAGCGAGGGATTGATCCGCGTGGCTGTCGGCCTCGAGGACCTCGAGGACATTCGTGTTGACCTGGCGCGTGGTCTGGATGCCTTGGCAGGTGCCTGTACGTCGAATGGTTTTTCCGAATGAAGCGTTCGGCTATTTTCAGCGGACCGGATGATCGGCGCAACGTATAGTGACGCCCATGTCATGACGTTTCGGGAAGATCGCGCATGTGGGGTAACACGCGTTTTGGTTGGGGGCTCGTCAGTATCCTGTTGCACTGGCTCAGCGCGCTGGTCATCGTCGGCCTCTTCGTGCTGGGCTGGTGGATGACCGGGCTGGGCTATTACGATAGCTGGTATAACCTGGCGCCCTGGTGGCACCGCAGCGTGGGCATGCTGCTGCTGTTCGCGACCCTGGGCCGGCTGGTCTGGCGCCTGCTGCAGCCCACGCCGGTTGCTCGGGGACATCGGCTGGAGCGTTTCGCCGCCCATGTCGGGCACATTCTGCTCTATTGCCTCATGCTGCTCGTGCTGGTGAGTGGTTATCTGATCTCCACCGCCGAGGGCGACGGGATCGATGTCTTCGGCTGGTTCCGGGTGCCGGCACTGGTCAGCGGGTTGCCCGATCAGGCGACGCTGGCGGGGACGATCCACTGGTATGCGGCCTGGGCGTTGATCGTGCTGGCGGCTGGCCATGCCCTGGCAGCCTTCAAGCATCATCTGATCGATCATCACGATGTTCTCGTGCGCATGTTGCTGCCGCGCTACACGCGCCGCCACTGACCGAGGGTGGTGGACGCATTGCATCATCCAACCACAAGGAGAGGACATGATGTTCAAGAAGACTGTGCTGAGCGCCGCCCTGGCCACCGCCACGCTGGTGCCTTTCGCCCAAGCTCAAGCTGCCGACTACACCATCGATACCGAGGGCCAGCATGCCTTCGTGCAATTCAAGATCAGCCATCTGGGCTTTTCCTACATCCTCGGTTCCTTCGAGGAGTTCTCAGGGGGCTTCAGCTATGATCCCGAGAATCCCGATGCTTCCTCGGCGAACGTCGAGGTGGACGTGACCAGCTTGACCACCAATCACGCCGAGCGTGACAAGCACATCAAGAGCGAGGACTTCCTCGACGCTGGGGAGTACCCCACGGCCACCTTCACCTCCACCGGCTTCGAGCCCACCGGCGAGAACGAGGGTGTGCTGACCGGCGACCTGACACTGCATGGGGAAACCAACGAGATCGAGATGCCGGTCACGCTGCTCGGCGAGGGCGAAGATCCCTGGGGCAACTATCGTGCCGGTTTCGAGGGCACTACTACCCTGACGCTTGCCGATTACGGCATCGACATGTCGAGCTTCCCCGAGCCGATGCATGAGCTCGAGCTTTATGTGACCTTCGAGGGAATTCGCCAGTGACGTTGCTCGAATGATGCCGGTGCAGGACGCTGCAAGGCGATCAAGACAGCGATGAAGAACGCGACACCCCCGGCACAGGCCGGGGGTGTCGCGTTTCAGGCGGCAGTCACCGCCTCCGGAACACGAGCTTATGAGGCTTCATTGAGCACGGCGTCCGGGAAATGACGCCGCAGGACCCGGTTCTGGAAAGGATCCACGAACCGGCTGTTGATGATGATGATGAAGCGCTCGAAGGGCTCCTCGGCATTCTGCTGCGTGATGGCGTCCACGCTGTGGTAGAGCCGGTCGTCACGCAGGTGCAGAATGTCGCCCGGATCGAGTGTCGCGTCGGCCACCGGCCGGGTACCGGCCTTGTCGGCATAGAGGTGATTGTCGGCACCGGTCACGTTGTGGCGGCTGACCACCATGATGCTCAAGGCCTGGCATCCGTCGGCATGGATGCCCTGGCCCTGGAGAGGGTCGACCTGCCCCTTGCCCCTGACGCCCGTGATCTGCATCAGGATCGGCTCGTTGGCCTGAAGCTTCCAGAGCCGCGCCCAGGCGCGCACGAAGGCCTTGACATCGGGGCGCTGCAGGAAGGTCTCCGTCAAGGGGGCATAGTAGCGCAGCCGGTCGGCCATGCTTTCGGCATCATTGAAGGCGCCTCCCTGTGCCATGGGGCAGTGCCCCATGTCCTGAACCTCACCATTCCCGTCCAGGGCCAGCCACGACATGCGCTTCCAGCGTTGATTGACGTAAGGGTCTCTCGGCAGATCCGCCGTGAAGGATTGCCAGGCGGGCAGATCGAGGCGGTCCCGCAGGCTGGTCATCGCCCAGTCCTGCTCCGCCAGTTGCGCCGTGACCTCGGGCGACCAGTAGTCGCCGAGGGAGTCCGACGGCATGGTGGTGCTATCAAATCCATACTTGAGTGTGTCGAGTTTCATGGAATGACTCCTTTCCTGAGAGTGTGACTTTTCGGATCGTTGCCGGAGAACACCGGGCAACAGTAAGGAAAGGAGGAGAGATGTAACTCAATGTCAAAGTCTCGAAGCCATGGAATGGCACCGAAATCAATGAGGCATGCCGTCAGGAGCGGAACGATCGTATTCGTGGCGCTTGAACTCGTGCGGCATCAATGACAGTTTTCATCATGCTTGGTCATGGATGACGTATGAGAAATCTCATACCCTTGTCGGCTACTTCCTACAACAATGAGGGTGGACATGGTCGGTCGCGCTTCGCGTCTACGACAGTGGTTGCGTCGCATCGGAGTGAGACGTCGTGGGAAGCCACCGAACTATACTTGCCCGACGCCGACGGACGACGTGGAGCGGGTCAGGCGTCAGTACCAGGAGAGCGAACAGCGCTTCCGGGCGCTGCTCGAGAGTCTCCCCAAGGTTGCGGTGCAGGGTTATGACCGGGATCGTCGCGTCATCTACTGGAACGAGGCCAGCACGACGCTTTATGGCTACACGGCCGAAGAGGCAAGCGGCAGGCGACTCGAGGACCTGATCATTCCCGACGAGATGCGCGAGGACATGATCGAGGCGCATCGTGCCTGGATCCAGGAAGGGAAGGAGATTCCGGCCGAAGAGCTCGAACTCAGGCATCATAGCGGGGAACGGGTACCAGTGTTCTCCCACCATGTGATGCTTGGTGAGCATACCGAGTCTCCGCTGATGTTCTGTATCGATGTCGATCTGTCCGATCAGAAGCGCGCACGTCGCGACCTGGCCTTCGTCACGCATTTCGATGCCTTGACCCATCTGCCCAATCGGCATGCTTTCGAAACCGAGCTGGAAGAGGTGCTGGAAAACTGCCTTCAGCGACAAGCCGGCCTGACGGTGATCTATCTCGATGTCGACCGTTTCTCCGAGATCAATGATGCCATGGGCTATGAACAGGGCGATCGTCTGCTGGTCGAGCTGGCCCGGCGGCTGGGACAGGAACAGCGATTGGCCGATCTGATGTCCCGTGCGGCAAGTGATGAGTTCGTGATGGCCTTTCCCGGGGTGGATCAGCAAGAGGATATCAGCCGCCTGGTCGGCAAGGTGCAGCAGACGCTGCGCCGACCCTTCGTGATGGAGGAGGGGGAGCGTCGGATCACCGCAGCGATGGGAGTCAGTCTGTTTCCCGATAATGGCCTGAGTGCCCGGGAGTTGATCCGCAATGCCGACGTCGCCAAGAATCGCGCCAAGCTGGATGGACCGGGCGGGCTGCAATTCTTCCAGCAGCATCACCATGATGAGCTGGTCCGCGAGCAGCGGATGGTCGAACAGCTTGAGCTGGCCATCGAGCATCGGGAACTGAGCCTGCATTACCAGCCCCAGGTTTCCGTGGTCAGCGGTCGTATCGAGAATCTCGAAGCCTTGCTGCGCTGGCAGCCACGCGATTCTTCCTCCTTTGTCCCGCCGGGAGAGTTCATCTCGCTGGCCGAGCGGTCGGGGTTGATCCATCGGCTCGGCGATTGGGTGATGGAGGAAGTGTGTCGACAACAGGCCGCATGGCGCAGAGCAGGGTTTTCGACCTCGCGAGTCGATATCAACCTCTCGGGGCGCCAGATGCTGCGGCCCGACACCTTGGCGCGCTTCGAGGCATGCCTGGAACGATATGGCCTGACGCCGCAGGATATCGGAATCGAGTTGACCGAGAATGTGCTCATCGAAGCCGCTCCCCTGGTGCTGGAAGACCTGAGGCGCCTGTATCATCGCGGGGTGCGCATTGCCATTGACGATTTCGGGACCGGCTATTCTTCGCTGAGCTATCTCAAGCACTTTCCCGTCACGGCCCTCAAGGTCGATCGCGCCTTCATGCGCGATGCGCCCAAGCAGCCCGAGGACCGCGCCATCATGGAAGCCGCCATCTTCATCGGCCATCGCCTGGGGCTTGAGGTCGTGGCCGAAGGCGTCGAGAGTGCGGAGCAGCTCTCCCTGATACGCGAGATGCGCTGCGATCTGGCCCAGGGATATTTCTTCTATCGCCCCATGCCGGCGCCCGATATCCAGGTATTGCTGGGCGGTACGGCGGGGTGGTCGAGGTAAGCCCCGCGCTGGTCTGCGAGATGGCGTAGAATGGGGGCTTATCGTGCACTATCCGGAGTCATCGTGAGTCATACCGATACGACCCCTGCGCCGTCGCTGGGCGTGACGCTGTGGCGCCAGACCTGGCCGATGGCCATTGGCGTGTTGTCTCTGCTCGGCTTTCAACTGGTCGACAGTGCCTTCATTGCGCGGCTGGGAACGGCACCGCTGGCGGCGCAGTCCTTCACCTTTCCGCTGAGCTTTCTGATCATCGGCGTTCAAGTGGGAATGGGCATCGCCATTGCCGCCTTGATATCGCGAGCCCTGGGCGCGGGCGAGCAGGCCAGGGCAAAACGCCTGGGCAGTCTGGTACTGCTGAGCGGTACCGGCGTGATCGCACTGCTGGTGCTGTTGCTGTGGTGGCTGCAGGCGCCTATCTTCCTGCGTCTGGGGGCAGCGCCCGAATCGCTGGGATTGATTCGCTCCTATTGGACCCCCCAGTTGCTGTCCGCCTGGCTGGGGGCCTGCCTGTATTTCGGTTACAGCCTGTTCCGGGCCCATGGCAACACGCGTCTGCCGGGCGTGTTGATGGTTGTGACCAGCCTGGTCAACCTGGCGCTCGATCCCCTGTTGATCTTCGGTGCCGGCCCCTGGCCCGGCCTGGGGCTGCCCGGTGCTGCCATTGCCACGGTGCTGGCCTTCGCCCTGGGACTGATGATACTGGGCTGGCGACTGGCGGGCCTCGACTGGTTGTCGTGGCAAGGGCTCGTGGACGAATGGCGTCTCTCGCTTCGTCCCTTTGCGGGCATTGCCGGCCCCGCGATGATCAGCCAGTTGATGCCTCCCCTGGCGGCGATGCTTGCCATTTCGGCGGTAGCGAGCCTGGGAGAGGCCCAAGTCGCAGCCTGGGGCCTGGCCAATCGCCTGGAAACGGTATCCTTGATGGTGGTGCTGGCCATGACGATGTCGCTGCCACCCTGGCTGGGGCGCTGCTATGGCGCTGGGGACTGGGCGCAGATACATCGTCTGCTGCGACTGGCGCTGCGGGTTGTCGTGGTCTGGCAATTGGCACTGGGGCTGATCCTGGCGGTGGCCGCGCCCTGGGTGGCGCAGGCGTTGTCGGGCAATCCCGAGGTGCGTGGAGACCTGGCAATGCTGGTACGCTTCATGCTGCCGAGCTATGCGGCCCTGGGGGTCTGCATGCTGGTGGTGTCCGCCGGCAATGCCTTGGGTTGGCCTCTGCGCGCCATGTTGATGTCCGCGGCGCGGTTGTTCGTTTTCTATCTGCCTTGCCTGTGGATCGGGACCTGGCTGGCTGGTCTGACGGGGCTGGCGGCCGGCGCGGCCCTGGGGAATCTGCTGGCCGGTCTGGCAGCCTGGGGACTGTTGCGTCGTGTGCTTTCCAGTCCACGTCGCATGGCGGCGGTATCATCATAGTGTTTTGTTCTGTTTTTGTTGTTTTCTATAGGATTTTAAAAATATTTGGAAATATAATTTGAATTTTATATCTGATTATTATCCATAAAACAGAATAAACATCTATCTTGTAATCCTTATACTGCTTTCCCGAGGCGCCGGGCGGGTGCCGATGGCCTGCTGGCAGCGACCACAAGCACAAGAGGGGAAAGCATGAAGGTAATGATTCTGGGAAGTGGCGTCGTGGGCGTCACCAGCGCTTATTATCTGGCACGCCAGGGCCATGAGGTAACGGTGGTGGACCGTCAACCGTCGCCGGCCATGGAGACCAGTTATGGCAATGCCGGCCAGGTATCCTTCGGTTTTTCCTCTCCCTGGGCGGCGCCTGGCATCCCGCAGAAGGCCGTGAAGTGGATGTTCCAGGAACACGCGCCGCTCAAGATCCAGCCAAGAATGGACCCGACCATGGCGCGCTTCATGCTGCAGATGTTCGGCAACTGCAATGCCGAACGCTATGCGGTGAACAAGGAGCGCATGGTGCGTATCGCCGAACATAGCCGGGCCTGCATCGATGCCCTGCGTGCGGAGACGGGCATCCGCTACGAGGATCGTCAGCGGGGCCTGCTGCAACTGTTCCGCCACGAGAGCCAGGTCGAGGCGGTGGCCAAGGACATGCAGGTGCTCGCCCAGTGCGGCGTGCGCCACGATCTGCTCGATGCCGAAGCGATCAAGGCGGTGGAACCCGCGTTGGCCCGGGTGCCCGGGAAGTTCGTCGGCGGCCTGCACCTGCCCGATGATCAGACCGGGGATTGCCACCTATTTACCAATCGGTTGGCCGACTATTGCCGTGAGCAACTCGGCGTGGATTTCCGCTTCAATGTCGAGGTCCAGCGCCTCAAGCGTGGCGGAAGCGGCATTGAAAGTGTGGTGACCAGCGCCGGCGAATGGACCGCTGATGCCTATGTGGTCTGTTTGGGCAGCTATTCGCCCTTTCTCGTCAAGGACCTCGATATTCGCCTGCCGATCTATCCCGTCAAGGGCTACAGCCTGACCGTGCCCGTCGTCGATGACGGCGGCGCGCCGCAATCCACGGTGATGGACGAGACCTTCAAGGTGGCGATTTCTCGCTTCGATGACCGCATTCGCGTCGGCGGCACCGCGGAGCTGGCGTCCTATGACCTGAGCCTGCTGGAGAAGCGTCGTGCGACCATCGGCATGGTGGTGCGCGATGTCTTCCCAGAAGGGGGGGATGTGGCCAGGGCGGAGTTCTGGGCCGGTCTTCGTCCGATGACGCCGGATTCCACGCCGATCATCGGCGCAACCCGACATGACAACCTGTGGCTGAACACCGGCCACGGTACCCTGGGTTGGACCATGAGCTGCGGCAGTGCCCAGTTGCTGGCCGACCTGATCGACGGGCGTGATACCGCCATCGATCCCGCAGGCCTGGACGTATCGCGCTACGCGGCATGAAGGTGTCATGAGCCGGCATCGAAAAGGCCCCGTCGGACATGCCGGCGGGGCCTTTCGGTTGCCTGCCCGGCCATGCTGCCGGGCAGAGGCCTGGGGAGGCCTCGGCGAACTCAGTTGACGGCGGCGATCGCCTTGGCGAGATAGGGCAGGTTCTCCTGGGAGAAGCCGGCGACGTTGGCACGGCCGGAACGCACCATGTAGATGCCGAACTCATCGCGCAGGCGATCCACCTGTTCCGGCGTCAGGCCGGTATAGGAGAACATGCCGCGCTGCTCGGCGACGCAGGCATACTTCTGATCCAGGCCATAGGGCTTCAAGGCCTCGACGAAGTCGCGACGCAGGGTATTGATGCGGTCGCGCATTTCGGTGAGTTCCTCGCGCCAGATGGCGGCGAGCTCGGCCGAATGAAGAATCTCGGCGACGATGGCGCCGCCGTGGGCCGGCGGGTTGGAATAGTTCTCGCGGGCCACGATGGCGACCTGCGAGCGCACGTTTTCCATCTGCTCATTGTCCTTGGCGACCATGATCAGGCAGCCGGTCCGCTCGCAGTAGATGCCGAAGTTCTTCGAGCAGGAGCTGGTGATGATCACCTCATCGAGGTTCTCGGCCAGCAGGCGCGGGCCATAGGCATCCTCGTCGAGACCTTCGCCGAAGCCCTGGTAGGCGAAGTCGACCAGCGGCAGCAGATTGCGCTGCTTGACCACTTCCAGGACTTGTCCCCACTGTTCGCGGGAGAGATCGAAGCCGGTCGGGTTGTGGCAGCAGGCGTGAAGCAGCACCACGTCACCTTCGGGAATCTCCTTGAGGGCGGCGAGCATGCCGTCGAAGTCGAGCCGGTTCTCGGCATCCACGTAGGGATACTTCTTCAGGGTGAGGCCCGCAGCCGGGAAGATGCCGAGGTGGTTCGGCCAGGTCGGGTCGCTGACCCAGATGTCCTTGCCGGGCAACTGGGTGGCGATGAAGTCCGCCGCCAGGCGCAGGGCGCCGGTACCGCCGGGCGATTGGGTGGCGCTGGCGCGACCGGCCTCGAGCACCGGCGAGCCTTCACCGAGCACCAGGGGCAGTACCGCCTGGCCGTAGCGTGGATCGCCGTGGGAACCGATGTAGGTCTTGGTGGACTCGTTCTTGAGCAGCAGGGCCTCGGCATCCTTGACCGCGCGCATCACCGGGGTGTTGCCCTGAGCGTCACGATAGACGCCGACGCCGAGATCGACCTTCTGGGGATTGGTGTCCTTCTTGAAGGCCTCGATGAGCCCGAGGATGGCATCCCCGGGGACCCGCTCAATTTGCTCGAACATTTACTTCGCTACCTCGTCGGTTCTGGCGGCAAGAATGAAATCGTTCTTGTGCAGGCCCTTCATCTCGTGGGACCACCAGGTCACGGTGACCTTGCCCCATTCGGTCAGCAGCGCCGGGTGATGCCCCGCCTGCTCGGCGATTTCGCCAACCTCGTTGGTAAACGCCAGGGCCTGACGAAAGTTGCGGAACTTGAAGATCCGCTCCAGTTGCATGATGCCATCGCGCTCGACGATCTGCCACTCGGGGATGTCGCGACGGTATTGCTCGATTTCGCTCTCGGTGACGTGAGGGGCGTCCCAACTGCACGCCTCGCACTGCTGTTCGGAAAGCTCGCTCATGATGACTCCTCGTCGTTGGGTCTTCCTGGAATGTCTGGGGATGCCAGGGCGTAGACTCAAGGGCACTGGCGCGTTCAGGCACCGACGGCTTCGGTGACTGTGGGGTCAGGCGGAAAGTGACTTGGGCGGAAAGCGCGGCTCGAAGAGCCCCTGCGCCATGGCGTCGTGGACCATGCCCATGATGTCGCGTTCCGATAGTTCATGCAGGGTTTCCAGGCTGTCCAGTACATAGTAGAGCGGCTGGAGAATATCGATGCGATAGGGAGTGCGCAGGGCATCCATGGGGTCGAAGGGAGCATGAACCGGCGTGTCGGACAGCGCATGCAGGGTCTCCTTGGGCGAGGAGATGATGCCGCCGCCATAGATGCGCCGTCCTGCGGCGGTATCGACCAGGCCGAATTCCACGGTCATCCAGTACAGTCGTGCCAGATAGACCCGCTCCTTCGGTGCCGCCTCCAGGCCCAGCCGGCCATAGGTGGCGGTGAATTCGGCGAAGGCCGGGTTGGTGAGCATCGGGCAGTGGCCGAAGATCTCGTGGAAGATGTCCGGTTCTTGGAGGTAGTCCATTTCTTCCGGGGCGCGGATGAAGGTCGCGACCGGGAAGCGTCGGGCGGCCAGCAGTTCGAAGAAGGTGTCGAAGGGGATCAGGGCCGGTACCTGGGCGGTTTCCCAGCCGGTGGCGGCCTTGAGAACGTGATCGACATCAGCGAGCTGGGGCACATGGTCGAGCGGAAGCGCCAGACGTTCGAGGCCATCCAGATATTCCTGGCATACGCGTCCTTCGATCAGCGCGAGCTGTCGCTCCATGAGAGTCTGCCAGGTGGCATTCTCGCGCGCCGACCAGGCAATGTGCCCGTCGTCATCCGGCATGTGGACCCGATAGCCGGTCTTGCTGGTGATCTGGTCGTCTCGTGCCTTCATGGGATCTCCCGCGGTGGATTGAGGTTGTTATGTGCCTGAGGGATATCCTTGAGCCTAGGCGCTGCGGTGCGGGGATGGCAGGGCCATGCCGCATCGACGGGTGGTTCGTCGAGAGCGGAAGCGTAAGGGAAACGTTACAGTTGTTGGCACCCACGGCCACTCTGGCGAGGTGAAGCGGGATGAGGCGCGTTGTGGCAGGGCAGGTGTCACGTTATCTTGACACTCGAGTCACGTCGACCTGACACGTAATGTCGCGTCGCCCGTTTTCCGATCGAAGAGACCTCCATGCGCTTGAGATTTCATTGCCAGAACCGGATCGGTATCCTGCGCGATATCGTTGCCCACTTTGCTGATTATGGGCTCAACGTCGCCCATGGTGAGGTCGGCGGAGAGCACGGCAATGCCATCTACCTGCATGTGCCCAACCTGCTCAATGCCCAACTGGCCACCTTGAGACCCGAACTGGAGCAGGTGCCAGGGGTGTTCGGGGTGCGCCGCGTCAGCCTGATGCCCAGCGAGCGTCGCCATCTCGAGCTCGACGCGCTGCTGTCGTCGCTTTCCGATCCCGTGATGTCCATCGATATGGAAGGCCATCTGGTGGCCGCCAATCGCGCGGCCGGCCAGCTGCTCGGCGTGCGTGTCGATGAAGTGCCGGGGCTGTCGCTGGACCGGTATCTGCCCGATCTGGACCTGCCGGCGCTGATTCGGCGCAACAATGCCCGGGTCAACGGGCTGCGTATCCGCTTGCACGAGGCCACCTATCTTGCCGACATCGCGCCGCTGCATCGCGAGAACCTGGAAGACGTGGCCTCGCTGGCCGGCGCCGTGGTGACCCTGCATCGCGCCGATCGCATCGGCGAGCGCATCTATCAGGTGCAGCGCCAGGAACTGCGGGGGTTCGAATCGCTGTTCCAGTCGAGCCCCCGGCTCGAAGCCTTGATCCGCGAGGCGCGGCGCATGGCACCGCTGGATGCGCCGCTGTTGATCCAGGGCGAGACGGGCACCGGCAAGGAACTGCTGGCGCGGGCCTGCCATCTGGCCAGTGCGCGGGGGCAAGCCCCCTTCATGGCGCTGAACTGTGCCGGCTTGCCGGAATCCATGGCCGAGACCGAACTGTTCGGCTATGCACCGGGGGCCTTCGAGGGGGCTCGCCCGGAGGGCAAGCTCGGCCTGCTGGAGCTGACCGCCGGCGGTACCATCTTTCTTGACGAGGTGGGCGAGACCAGCCCGCGCATGCAGGTCAAGCTGCTACGCTTCCTGCAGGATGGCGGTTTCCGGCGGGTCGGCAGCGACGAGGAGACCTACCTGGATGTGCGAGTGATCTGCGCCACCCAGCAGGATCTTCCCAGCCTCTGCAGTGCGGGACGGTTTCGTCAGGATCTCTATCATCGCCTCAACGTGCTCACCCTGACGGTGCCGCCGCTGCGCGATTGCCTGGATGGCATCGAGGCGTTGGCCGGGCACTTCGTCGATCGTGCTGCGCGACAGATCGGCTGCCCGTTGCCGACCCTGTCGCCGGCCGCCGTGGCCAGGCTCTGTGCCTATCATTGGCCAGGCAATGTGCGTCAGCTGGAGAATGTGCTTTTCCAGGCTGTCTCGCTGTGCGAGGGCGGGACCATCGAGCCCGGTCAGTTGCGTCTTCCCGACGTCGGCCAGGCTCCGGGCCTGTCCGGCATCGATCTGGATGGTTCGCTGGCCGATATCCTCGGCGAGGTCGAGCGCCGGGTGCTGGCTACGCTCTATCCGCAGAATCCATCGAGCCGCCAACTGGCGAAACGCCTCGGCGTCTCGCACACCACCATTGCCAACAAGCTCAAGCGACACGGCATCGGTGGAGGAGAGGAGGCATGAAGGCCGGTTTTTCCGGGCGTCTGCCCTTGTGGTTGAAGGTGGCGTTCACGCTATGGATCCTGTTCTGGGCACCGGCCGTGGCCCTCAAGGTCGGCATTCAGAATTATCTGTGGCTGTGCAACCTGGCCAATTTCCTGCTGCTGATAGGCCTTTGGGCGGAGAGTCGCCTGATCATCTCGATGCAGTGGCTGGCCACTGCCCTGGTGGGCAGCCTCTGGGCACTGGATGCAGGCGTTGCCTGGGTGTCCGGATGGCATCCCATCGGTGGCACCGAATACATGTTCGACGCCAATACGCCCCTGGGAGTAAGGTTGCTGTCGCTCTACCACTTGATTCTGCCGCTGGTCGCCGGTGCCGGCGTCGCCCGCCTGGGGTATGCTCCCAGGGCGTTGGTCTGGCAGACCGCATTGACCTGGGTGGCGGTACCGGCCGCCTTCCTGCTGACTGAGCCCTGGCGCAACGTCAACTGGGTGCATGGCCCGTTCGGGACGCCGCAAGGCCTGCTCGACCCCGTCGTCTACTTGATCGGTCTGATGCTGGCCTGGCCACTACTGCTGTATCTCCCCGTCCACCTGGCGACCCGTTTATGGCAGCGGCGTCGCCTGTGACCGTCGTTATGAGACGGTGGGATCAGCGAGGCGCGTCGTAGCGACCGTCCCGACGATGCGAATAGACGACTTGCCAGAGCTGCAGGTCCCGAGCCCGGAAGGCGCCGGCACAGACCGAGAGGTAATAGCGGAACATTCGACGGGTCCGCTCGTTGTAGCGATCGGCGATCTCGTGCCAGTGGGCATCGAAGTTGGCCAGCCAGGCCATCAGGGTACGGTCGTAGTCGGCGCCGAAGTTCTGCCAGTCCTCCATCAACAGCTTGCCCTCGCTGGCGTCGGCGATGTGCTTGATCGACGGCAGGACGCCGTTGGGAAAGATGTAGCGGTTGATCCAGGGGTCGGCGCCGATATCCGACTTGTTGGAGCCGATGGTGTGAAGAACGAAGAGACCATCTTTCGCCAGCAGGCGTTGCACCGTATCGAAGTAGGTGGCGTAGTTGCGGTGGCCGACGTGTTCGAACATGCCGATGGAAACGATGCGGTCGAAGGACCCTTCCAGGTCGCGGTAGTCCTCGAGGAGGATCTCGACCGGTAGTCCCTGGCAACGCTGCCGGGCCAGTTCGGCCTGCTCGCGGGAGATGGTGATGCCGGTGACTTCGACGCCGTAATGGCGTGCAGCGTGCTCGGCGAAGCTGCCCCAGCCGCAGCCGATGTCCAGCACGCGCATGCCGGGGTGCAGGTCCAGCTTGCGGCAGGCGAGGTCGAGCTTGGCGACCTGGGCCTCGTGCAGGTTTTTCGCGTCTTTCCAGTAGCCGCAGGAATAGCACATGGTTTCATCGAGCATGCGCTGGAAGAGGTCGTTGCCGAGGTCATAGTGCGCCTCGCCGACGATATAGGCTCTGGCACGGCTCTGCAGGTTCATGACGCCCGACAGCAGGCGATATTTCCAGCGTTCCGAGCGTGACTTGGCATGCTCGCCCAGCCCGTGGCGCAGCATCAGGTGTGCCATCTCGTCGATGCGCTCGCACTCCCACCAGCCATCCATGTATGCCTCTCCCAAGCCCAGGGTGCCCTGGCGGAGGACGCGCGAGAAGAAATCGGGGTGGTAGACCTGAATGTCCTGGGGTGAACTACCGTTCAGGGTGACGCCGGAGCCGTCCAGCAGCTTCTCGACGGTGTGGCGAGCCCGGGAGTCGGGCAGGGCGACGGGGCCAAGGTGCGGTTCGCTGGTCATGGAAGTCCTCCTGGTCCTTCAGACGCGAATGGGAGAGTGTAGCGGGCCGGGATGTGGCATGTTGGATCAGGTGCGGGTCCTTCAGGACTCCTGTTATAAATACTGAGCGTAGACCAGGCCCAATTGTTCTTGGTAATCAACCCTTTTGACATTCTGCATGAAGGAGTACGGATGAATGTGATCATCGATATCTGTGTGGTGCCCATCGGGGTCGGCGTTTCGGTGTCCGCCCATGTTGCGGCCTGCCAGGATGTCATCCGCGAGGCGGGGCTCGAGCATCGCATGCACGCTTACGGCACCAATGTCGAGGGCCCTTGGGACGACGTGATGGCCGCGGTCAAGCGTTGCCATGAGGTCGTCCATGACATGGGGGCGCCGCGCATCACCACGACAATGAAGATTAGCACGCGAACGGATCGTGTGCAGCACATGGACGACAAGGTCTCGAGTGTGGTCGAGCGACTCGGCGACAAGGCATGATGGCGTCATTGGTGTCAGCCTGATGTGACGCAGTGTAAGGATATCGTTACACGGAGGGAGGGCTGAGCGGGGCGGAGACGGTGCTGTCACGCAGTCTTTACACCAGGGAGCGGTCGATGCCGGTCGATACCGATCGATGCCGGTGATTCGGGCATTCCGGGGTCACGAGGGGAGCACTAGGCTGGAGGCATCTCAGGGCCGAGTGCCCGGTAGACAGCAGCGACCGATACAACCACAACCGACATCGGAGGATGCATGAACGCTCCCGCCAAGACGCCCCGGACCATCAGCGAAACCAATCCCATCGGTACCGATGGCTTCGAATTCGTCGAGTATACCGCTCCCACCGAGGAAGGTATCGAGGCCCTGCGCGCCCTGTTCCTGACCCTTGGCTTCACCGAAACCCGTCGTCATCGCTCCAAGGCGGTGAGCCTGTTCCAGCAGGAGAACATCAATTTCGTGCTGAACGCCGAGCCCGGTAGTCATGCCGCTGCATTCGCGGCCAAGCATGGTCCTTCGGCCTGCGCCATGGCCTGGCGTGTCGCCGATGCCAAGCTGGCCTTCGAGCACGCTGTCGAGGCTGGCGCCAAGGCTGTGGAAACGCCGGTTGGCCCTGGCGAGGTGGGCATTCCCGCCGTCGAGGGGATCGGTGGCTCCCTGCTGTACTTCGTCGACCACAAGGTGGACGGCGAGGGGCGCACTATCTATGACATCGATTTCGAGCCGATTCCGGGAACGAGCCCGCAGGACAACAGCGCCGGCCTGCAGGTCCTGGATCACCTGACCCACAATGTCGATCGAGGCCAGATGAATGTCTGGGCCGACTTCTATACACGCCTGGCCAACTTTCGCGAGATCCGCTACTTCGATATCGAAGGCAAGAAGACCGGCCTGCACTCCCGGGCGATGACGGCGCCCTGCGGCAAGATGCACATTCCGATCAACGAGTCCGCCGACGATACCTCCCAGATCGCCGAATTCCTGCGCGAGTACAATGGCGAGGGCATTCAGCACCTGGCCATGGCCACCGATGACATCTATGCCACGGTGCGCGCGCTCAAGGCCAATGGCATCACCTTCATGACCACCCCGGACACCTACTACGAAAAGGTCGATGCCAGGGTGCCCAACCATGAGGAGAACCTCGAGGAACTGCGTGAGCTGAATCTGCTGGTGGATGGCGGTCCCGAGCAGGGCGTGTTGCTGCAGATATTTACCGAGACCGTGATCGGACCGATCTTCTTCGAGATCATCCAGCGCAAGGGCAACGATGGCTTCGGCGAAGGTAACTTCAAGGCCTTGTTCGAATCCATCGAGGAAGACCAGATTCGTCGTGGCGTGCTCAAGGACGACTGAGCCGTGACGTTCGCCCCCGCCACCTCCTGGCGGGGGCGGGCACGAGGCGCCTGACGAGAACAATCTACCGCCTCTCTGCCCAATCACGACAAAATCCGTCACAATATCGTCGCTGCAATCTGCCATGTCGCGTGGTAGGCGACCTAACAGTGACGGGTAAAACAAGAGTTCCGTGATTCCTGGTGTAACATGACAAAGACTGAACGACCCCGTATCCAGTGGCTCGGCCGCTGGGGCTTCGTCCTGGCGGCTACCGGCTCTGCGGTCGGCCTGGGCAACGTATGGAAATTCCCTTACATGACCGGTGAGTACGGAGGAGCGGCCTTCGTGCTCGTTTACCTGGTCTGCATCCTGTCGGTCGGGGTTCCGGTGATGATGACCGAGATCGCCCTCGGGCGACGCGGTCGTGGCAGCCCCATCGACGCCATTCGCCGGATGGCCAGCGAATCGGGCCGTTCATCGGCCTGGTCGTTGCTTGGCTGGATGGCCATGCTGTGCGGTTTCATGATCCTGTGCTTCTACGTGGTCGTGGCAGGATGGTCATTCGCCTATTTATGGAAGATGCTCAGCGGCGGCCTGGCGGGCTCCAGTGTCGACGACATGGCCGCCATCTTTTCCGCCAACAACGCCAATCCCTGGAGCCTCGGTGCCTGGAGCACGGTAGTGGCGGTGGCCACCATGGTGATCGTCGGCAAGGGGGTGCAGTCCGGTATCGAGAAAAGTGTCAGCTGGATGATGCCCGGCATGGTCATCATGCTGCTCATCATGATCGGCTATGGCGCCTTCTCGGGCGGCTTCGGCGACGCGTTGCGCTTCCTGTTCGCCTTCAATGCCTCGAGCCTGTCGAGCGAGGGCATGCTGGCAGCCATGGGGCACGCTTTCTTCACCCTCTCGCTGGCGTCGGGCGCCATCCTCACCTACGGCAGCTACCTGCCGCGCGAGGCCTCCATCGGTCGTACCACCCTGACCGTAGCGGTGGCCGATACGCTGGTGGCGTTGATGGCGGGCCTGGCGATCTTCCCGGTGATCTTTGCCAACGGCATGGAACCGGGCAGTGGCCCAGGGCTGATCTTCATGAGCCTGCCCCTGGCGTTCCAGGCCATGCCTCTGGGCACCCTGTTCGGCATCCTGTTCTTCGTGATGTTGTCCATGGCGGCGCTGACCTCGTCGATCTCCATGGTCGAGGCCACGGTGTCCTGGTTGACCGATAACAAGGGACTCAGCCGTCGTGCGGCCTCCTGGGGGACCGGCATTGTCCTCTGGGTGATCAGCACGCTGGCGATGCTGTCGTTCAATGTCGGCGCCGAGTGGACCCTGCTCGGCAAGCACTTCTTCGACTGGCTGGACTTCCTGACCTCGCGTCTGATGATGCCCTTGGGTGGACTGGGCATGGCACTGCTCGCCGGCTTCGTGCTCAAGAGCGAGACGCTTCGCGAGGAGCTCGGCCTGTCGCCGCTGATCCATGGTCTTTGGTTGTTCATGGTGCGTTACGTGAGTCCGCTCGGTATCCTGCTGATCTTCGTCGATGCCCTGGGTTGGCTCGATATCGATTTCGCCGCCCAGTGGCCTTGGCTGGCGCTGGTGCTGGCGATCATCACCCTGATTGGCGAACTGACCCGTCCGGGATTGAAGCGCGCCTTCTGCCCCTGACGGCCATAGCAGCCGATCCTTGAACATCGCCCCCGCTTCGCGGGGGCGATGTCATTTCACCCCCTTGGTTGGTTATATGCTTGCGCTGAGTCGTTAGTGGTAATTTTTCGACAATTTTATTACTTTATTGCATATAAAATTTATCCGGTCAGGAATATTGGAATATGAGTGCCGCCTCCCGAACCTCGTCGAGCGATGCCTTGCCGCCGTCGTCTTCCGTATCGATGCCGGGGCGAGTCAGTCTGGTGGGCGCCGGGCCGGGAGATCCGGAACTGTTGACCATCAAGGCCTGGCGTCGCCTGCAGTCGGCGGAGGTGATCCTGCATGATCGCCTGGTGAGCGAGGAGATTCTGGCGCTGGCCAATCCGGATGCCCGACGACTTTACGTCGGCAAGGAGCGTTCCAGGCACAGCGTGCCTCAGGAGGGCATCAACCAGGCGTTGGTAGACTGGGCGCGTGCCGGTCAGCGGGTCGTGCGGCTCAAGGGCGGGGACCCCTTCATCTTCGGCCGGGGAGGCGAAGAGCTCGAAGCCCTGGTCGGCGCGGGTATCATGGTCGAGGTCGTGCCCGGCATCACCGCCGCCTCGGGGTGTGCTGCCTATGCCGGCATTCCCCTGACCCACCGCGACCATGCGCAGTCGGTGCGTTTCATCACCGGCCATCTGCGCGATGGAGGGTGCGAACTGGATTGGCCGACGCTGGCTCGACCGGGGCAGACCCTGGTGTTCTACATGGGGCTCGGGAGTCTCGAGATCATCGGAGAGCGCCTGCAGGCCCATGGTCTGGCGCCCGATACCCTACTGGCGCTGATCGAGCAGGGGACCACGCGACGCCAGAGGGTCCACGTGGGAACCCTGGCCGATTTGCCTTCGGCGGACGATGCGGATAAGATTCGACCGCCGACACTGATCATCGTCGGCGATGTGGTGACGTTGCACGGCGCGCTGGATTGGTTCGATAACGCACGAGCCGGGGCCGCTGGCTGGTTGCAGGGAAAGCACCCGACGCCGTCTGACACGTCTCGAGGCACCTGATTACCGTGAGGAGGCTGGTATGGGTGTACAAGCTGTCGTGAGGTGACGCATGGGGTTTTCCGACAAGACGAGTGGCGCTAAGCGCCATTTCCTGCGACATGGCGTGCTTGCCGTGGCGCTTTTTCTGCTGAGCGGTTGCGCGAGTGATGGCGTGGCCAGCGAATCAGGGATGACGCCGATCCAGAAAGGGGTGGCATCCTATTACAGCGACCGTTTTCAGGGGCGCACCACCGCCAGCGGTGTGCCGTTCGATCAGCGGGCGTTGACGGCGGCCCACAAGTCCTTGCCGTTCGGCACCAAGGTGCTGGTGACTCGCCGCGACAATGGTCGCCAGGTCGAGGTCATGATCAATGACCGGGGGCCCTATGTCGATGGGCGCGTCATTGATCTTTCCAAGAGTGCCGCCCGGGAACTGGGCATGCTGGGGCGCGGTGTGGCGCCGGTGGAGCTCAGTTACGTGCGCTGAGCCTGCATTTGTCGAAAAGGTACCTGGGCTCGCCGAGGTCCTCGACCGTGCTTGACGCTGTCGGGTGATCCGGCGAAGCCTGCTTCTTCTTCCTTCTTCCTTCTTCCTTCTTCCTTCGAAACGACCTCTCAGCGTGAGGCATCCTCACGGCCGAATTCGCGACGCCAGCGTGTCAGCAGCGCCTGGCGTTTGAGATCGTCGAGGGTCGCCAGCAGTCCGGGACTCAGCGTGAGCGGGCGCAAGGCGTTGCCGTGCTCGGCACGCCAGGCATCGGCCGTGCCAGGACCGCTCAATGCCGGATGCACGGCTCCGAGGGAGGTCTGCTCGGCGATCACGCCTTGCCCGGCCTCGCTGATCAGATAGTCGAGAAAACGCACCGCGCTGCTTGGGTGCGGCGCCTGATCTGCCATGAAGGCCAGGCGCTGGATCACCAGGGTATAGTCGTCCGGGACGACCATCTCGAGGTCGGGGTCGGCATTGACGACACGGCGAGCGTAACTGCCGAGCAGGTTGTAGCCGATCCAGTAGCGCCCCTCGGAAAGGCCCTCCAGCATCTCGCCGGTGGTGTCGACCAGTGAGGTGTCGACATCGCCCAGTGCCGTGACCAAATCCCAATAGCGTGGCGAGAGTCGTGATTCCTCGATCGCGTAGGTGTAGCCGGCACCGCTGCGCTGCGGGTCGTAGGTCACGACGCGACCGCTCAGCTCGTCGCGGTGATCGCGCAGGGTCGCCAGCAGCTCGGTGTGGCTGTCCGGTCGACCGTAGCGTTCCACCAGCTCGCGGCGCACCACCATGACGATGGGCTCGAAGGTGAAGGCGAATAGCTCGTGACGCCAACGTGCCCAGGCAGGCCAATCCTGCGCGCCGGGCGTGTCCAGCGGCCGGGCATGACCATCGTTGGCGAGCCGGTACTGCCAGGGCATGGCCGAGGAGATGAGGATATCGGCCTTGTCGGGTGATGCCAGGAAGCGTCGGTACAGGGGCAGGGTATCCAGGTTGCGATAGGTCAGATCGATGTGCGGATGGCGGCGATGGAAGTCCTCCAGCAATGGCCGGATATGTGACACGTCCAGGGCTCCGTGCACGACCAGCTGCGCCGGCTGCTCGGTGTCGGCCGGGTAATGCACCACCTCGGCGACGACGTTGAGTGGAAACAGCAGGACGAACAGCGCAACGAGATGCTTCATCGGGGATCTCCGGGAAACCTCAGAATGACCCTCAGCCCCTGGGCGTCGTGGCCGTCTTCAAGGGACAGACGTGCACCATGGGTCCGGGCGATGCCGTCGACGATGGCCAGCCCCAGCCCGGAGCCATCCGGGTCGTCACTGCCGCGATGGAAGGGGCGCAGCATTAGCAGTCGCTTGGTTGCGGGAATGCCGGGGCCATCGTCCTCGACCTCGAGCACTGGTGGGGCATCGGTGACCCTGACGGTGATGCGGCGGGCGCCATAGCGTCGACCGTTGTCGATCAGGTTGCCCAAGGCCTCCTCGATCTGCCAGTCCAGCCCCTGTACCTGGACCGTCGCCGTTGGCGCTTCCACGCCGAGATCGACGCCGTCGCGATGACAGGCGCTCCAGTGCTGCTTGACGGTTCGTCGGGCCAGCTCATCGAGGGCGACAGGCGCGAGTTCGGGGCGATATTCGGGGTTGTCGAGCCGGGTCAGCGACAGGAGTTGAATGGCCAGCCGGGAGGTGCGGGCGCTGGTCTCCTGCATGGCGACCAGGGCTTGATGCCACTGGGCCGGATCGTCCTGGCGCAGTGCCAGCTCGGCGCGGGCCGAGAGGCCGGCCAGGGGCGTGCGCAACTGATGCGAGGCATCGCCGATGAAGCGCTCCTGATTGGCGCGAACGCGGCGCATGCGTGCCAGCAATTCATTGATCGTCTCGCGCAGTTCGGCCAGTTCCCGGGGCAGGGGCAGTTCCAGGGGGGCCAGAGTGCGCGGATCCCTGGCGCGGATGGCGCGGCGCAAGCGGGTGAGCGGAGCGAGGGCGGTACGGATGGCGATCACCAGGATAGCGGCGGCCAGCAGGGCCATGCCGAGAATGTAGGCCAGATTGCCGCGCAGTAGTTGGTGGGCCAGGCGCTCGCGTCCTTCCTGGGTATGTGCGACCCGCACCTCGAAGCGTTCACGCTGGCGCCAGTCCTCGAGGCGCGTGCGACGAATACCTTCGCGCAGGGCCATGCCGCGCCATTGGATGTCACGATAGTGGAGCTCGTCATCGGCGCCGGTAGCGGCATCGGCCATGCCCGGCAATTCGGCGTTGCCGGTAACGAAGCGCCCCCGGTCGTCATAGATGGCGTAGAAGACTCGCTCCTCGGCGTCGGTCGCCAGCATCTCGAGTGCGACGGGCGGCAGGTCGAGCCACAAGCGCTCATCCTGCCACTGGACCTGCTCGGCGATCGCCAGGGTCGAGGCCTCGAGCAGTCGATCGAAGGCGCGATCGGCCGTCTGACGGGCATCGAGCCAGGCCTGGAACAGCATCAGTCCGCCCAGTGCCAGCAGTGGCAGCAGCAACCACGTCAGCAGCCGGCGATAGAGGCTATCCCGGGTGATCACGTTGCCTCCAGCAGGTAGCCGATGCCGCGTACCGTGCGCAGAGCGATGCCGTCATTGTGCAGCCGCTTGCGCAGGCGGTGGACATAGACCTCGATGGCATTGTCGCCCATGGGCTCGCCCTGGAAGGCTTCCTCGGCCAGCCGTGCCTTGTCCACTGGCTCGCCGGCATGACGCATCAGGCAGGCCAGCAGGCGCTGTTCACGTGGTGGTAGGGCAAGGGGCGTGTCGGAGAGGCTGAAGCGTTGTGCCAGGCCATCGAAGCTCAGCGGGCCCACCTGGAGCACCTGGTGACGTTCGCGGCGGCGCAGCAGGGCGCGAATCCTGGCCTCGAGTTCGTCCAGCGCGAAGGGCTTGGCGAGGTAATCGTCGGCACCGAGATCCAGGCCGCGTACCCGATCCTCCACGGCGCCACGTGCGGTGAGGATCAGTACGGGGGTGTCGGGGTCGTGTCGACGCAGGACTTCCAGCACATCCAGACCGCTGCAGCCGGGAAGATTGAGATCCAGCAGAATCAGGGCATGGCCATGATCCGGTGTGTCCAGGTGGTTGCGTGCTTCGCTGCCGTCGGCCAGGTGGCGAACCTGATGCCCCTCGAGTTGCAGGGTATCCACCAGGGTTTCGGCCAGCAGGCGATCGTCTTCCACCAGCAGTACCGTCATGGTGTCGCCTCCTTGCTCTTGTGGAGCCGCGCCACGGCGCTGTCGAGCGCATGGCGCGCTCGTTGCGGGCTGAGTCGGCTCGCCGGCCCGGAAAGCGTCAGCCACAGCGAGGGGGCATGCGGATCGCCTTCCAGCAGATGACATTCCATGGTGCCGCCCGGCAGCGATGGGCGGGGATCTTCGGGGGTGGCGATTTCCCAGCGTTGTCCTGGTCTGAGGTCATGGCGCAGATCGGCAGCGGGCAGAGCGACCAGCCGGCATTCGGCGATGCCTGGCTGGACCTCCAGCAGGGCGGCGGTTTCGCCGGTTTCGGCCGTCAGTCGATCGAGCAGGGGCTGAATGCACGTGGCCAGTTGGCGCGAAGGAGCATGCCGACGTGCCAGGCGCGACGGGCTGCTGCCCAGGCGCCAGCGTCCGTCGGCGCCACGCTGGACATAATCGTGGCGTTCCAGCGAACCGAGCAGGCGCAGCAGAGTGCTCTTGTAGAAACCGGTGGCCTGGGCCAGGTCGGCGAGGGTGAAGTGCTCCTGGGGTGAGTCGAAGGCCTCGAGTACCGTCAAGGCGCGTTCGACGGCTTCAACGCGATCCTGTGCCATGCCATGCCTCTATGTCTCACGGGGTTAAACTTTGGTCGCAATTTGCCTCGGAGGACGTTGACCCGCCGGAGCGTCACGCCTAGCTTTCTATCCTAAGGAACGTTGTTCTGCCTTACAGAATTGTAAGCTAGCCGTCAGCGTCCTTCAAGCGATCTCCATTTCATTGACCTCAGGGGACAACAACAATGTCCATCAAGACGCCGCTCACTTTTGTCGCCGTCGTCGCCTTAACGGCCGGCGCGAGTTCTGCCATGGCCTTCGAGCCGGAGGGCAAGATGGAATGCCTGGCGCCCGCCGACCCGGGTGGCGGCTGGGACTTCACCTGCCGCAGTGTCGGCAAGGTCATGGAAGATCTGGACTTGGTGCCGGCCAGTGTGCAGACCATCAACATGGCCGGTGCCGGCGGTGGCGTGGCCTATGCGCACACCGTCAGCAAGCGCGCCGGCGATGACCAGTTGCTGGTGGCCGCTTCCACGGCGACGACAACGCGCCTGGCCCAAGGGCAATTCCCGGGCATGAACGCCGACATGGTCAACTGGATCGGTGCTCTGGGGGCCGATTACGGCATCATCGCCGTGTCCGACGATTCCGAGTACGACGACCTGCCGGAACTGATGGATGCGCTCAAGGAGGACCCGCGCAGCGTCAAGTTCGCCGGTGGTAGCGCCAAGGGAGGCTGGGATCATCTCAAGGTGCTGATTGCCGCTCAGGCCGCCGGTGTGGAGAACCTGCCGCGAGTTCCCTATCTCTCCTACAACAATGGCGGCGAGGCCATGACCCAGGTGGTCGGCGGCCACGTCGATGCCTTCACCGGTGACATCACCGAGGCTCAGGGGTTCATGGAGTCGGGCGACCTGCGGGTGCTGGCGGTGCTCTCCGAGGAACGCCTGCCCGGTGAGTTCAGCGACATCCCCACCGCCAAGGAGCAGGGCATCGATGCCGTCGGTCCCAACTGGCGTGGCTTCTACATGCCGGCCGATATCTCCGACGACGCCAAGGAGTACTGGACCGATGCCATGGACACCATCTACCAGAGCGAGGAGTGGAAAAGCGTCATGAAGCAGAACGGCCTGATGCCGTTCCACATGAGCGCCGGTGAATTCGAGACGTTCGTCAAGAACCAGATCGATGACATTGAGACACTTTCCAAGGACATCGGGTTGATCAAGTGATGACCTTCAATGACCGTATCTTCGGTATTCTGATGATCGTCCTGGCCGTCGCGTACGGCTGGGGCGCGACCCAGTTTCCCGAACCGTTTGGCGGCAGCGAGGCTGTCGGTCCCGAGACCTTTCCCTATCTGCTGGCGGCAGTGCTGACGGTGTCGAGCCTTTACCTGATCGTGCGGCCCGACCCGGACAACGCCTGGCCCTGGAGCCGTACCGGCGTCGAGCTGGTCATTGCCGTGGTGGTGCTGTTGCTCTACACGGCCCTGCTGCAGCCATTGGGCTTCATCATCAGCACTACCTTGGCAGTCGGCACGCTGTGCTGGCGGATGGGTGCGACCCTGCCCAAGGCCTATGTGACCGGCGCCGTGGCCGGCGTGGTGGTGTTCCTGGTATTCAACTATGCCCTTGGCCTTGCGCTGCCGCTGGGTCTGCTGTCGTTCCTGGAGGTTGGCTGATGGAAACTCTGGGTTATCTGATGGACGGTTTTGCGGTCGCGCTGGCACCGCACAACCTGATGTTCGCCTTGCTGGGGGCCTTTCTCGGCACCCTGATCGGCGCTCTGCCGGGCCTCGGGCCGGCCAACGGCGTGGCGATTCTGATTCCGCTGGCCTTCACGCTGGGGCTGCAGCCTGAGACCGCGATGATCATGCTCACCGCGGTCTACGCGGGTGCCATGTATGGTGGGCGCATCTCGTCGATCCTGCTCAATATACCCGGTGACGAACCGGCAATGATGACCTGCCTGGATGGCTACCCGATGGCCAAGAAGGGCAAGGCCGCCGAAGCCCTGGCGATTTCTGCCGTGGCCTCCTTCATGGGCAGCCTGATTGCCACCATCGGCCTGATTCTGCTGGCTCCCTTGCTGGCCGATTTCGCCCTGACCTTCGGCCCGGCCGAGTACTTCGCGCTCTTCCTGCTGGCCTTCGCGACCCTGGGCGGCATTACCGGCAAGAACCCGATGAAGACGGTGGTGGCGGCCTGCATCGGCCTGATGATTGCCACCGTGGGCATCGATACCACCGGGGTGCAGCGTTACACCTTCGGCGTGCTGGAACTCTACGAAGGGGTGGATTTCATCATCGCCATCGTCGGGCTGTTCGCCATCTCCGAGTTGTTGTTCTTCATCGAGGACAAGGCCGGTGGCGGCAAGGAGAAGATGGCCGTCAACAAGCTGACGCTTTCCTGGAAGGACATTCGCGAGATCATGCCGTCGAGCATCCGGGGTGGCATCCTGGGCTTCATCGCCGGCGTGTTGCCGGGGGCGGGCGCCTCGCTGGGCAGTTTCATCGGCTATACGCTGGAAAAGAAAGTCGTCGGCAAGAAGGGGTATTTCGGCGAGGGTGACCCGCGTGGCGTCGCAGGCCCCGAGGCGGGTAACAACGGTGCCTCCAGCGGTGCCCTGGTGCCCATGCTAACCCTCGGTGTACCGGGCAGCGGCACCACCGCCGTGCTGCTGGCGCTGCTGATCTCGCTGAACATCACCCCCGGACCGCTGATGTTCACCCAGAACGCCGACATCGTCTGGGGCGTCATCGCCGCGTTGCTGATTGGCAACTTCCTGCTGCTGGTGCTCAACATTCCGCTGGTGGGGATTTTCGTCAAGCTGCTGTCGGTACCGCCGATGTATCTGTTGCCGATCGTGACCATGATCGCCTTTGTCGGCATCTACTCGATCAGCAATACCACCTTCGACCTCTACTTCATGGTGGCCTTCGGCGTTGCCGGTTATGTGCTGCGCAAGCTGGAGATCCCGCTGGTGCCGGTCATCCTTGGCTTGTTGCTGGGGCCGGAGATGGAGAAGAACCTGCGGCATGCCATGGACATCTCCGACGGTGACTGGACCGTGCTCTGGAACAGTGGTCTGGCCATCGGCCTGTGGGTGTTTGCCGGCCTGGGGTTGATCCTGCCCTATATCGTCGGGCCCATCCTGCGTCGGCGGATGAAGGTCGCTACCGGGACGGGAGGTCCCGAAGGCGACTGAACCTTTCAGTACCGGCGATTCCCTGACGGGGGGCACTGGCATGGCCAGTGCCCCCCGTCTTGTTATGGGTCGCACGGTAGCGGTGCAGAGCGGACGATGTGGGCACTGATTCGAGGCAATGGCCGCTCGTTGACTGCACCAAGGCAGCACATCGAGAAGATGCGATAGGTGGCGAGACGCGCTATTGGCCTGACATCAAAGCAATAATCACATGAAAGGTGATTCTGGCGCGACCCTTGCAAAGGATTGCGGGCAGGGTGCGCTCGGCGCATGCCCTGACTGTCGATCACTGACTTCCGATAACAATGATCCGGATCGCAAGGAGATCACCATGACCTCACGTCGTCCCGCCATGCGACCTCACTGGCTGGCCGCTCCATTATTGAGCCTGGCCGTCGCCACACCTGCCCTGGCGGAGGAAGATCCCATCAAGGTGGGCATCCTGCATTCCCTGTCCGGCACCATGGCGATCAGCGAAACGGTGCTCAAGGACACCGTGGAGATGCTGATCGAGCAGCAGAATGCGGAAGGTGGCCTGCTGGGCCGTGAACTGGAAGCGGTAGTGGTCGATCCCGCCTCCGACTGGCCGCTGTTTGCCGAGAAGGCCCGCGAACTGCTCGCTCAGGAGAAGGTTGACGTCATCTTCGGCAATTGGACGTCGGTGTCGCGCAAGTCGGTGCTACCGGTAGTCGAGGAGCTCAACGGCCTGCTCTTCTATCCGGTGCAGTACGAGGGCGAGGAATCTTCCGAGAACGTTTTCTACACGGGGGCGGCGCCCAACCAGCAGGCGATTCCTGCTGTCAATTACCTGCATGATCAGGTCGGCGTCGAGCGCTGGGTGCTGGCCGGCACCGACTACGTCTATCCGCGTACCACCAACAAGATCCTCGAGGCCTATCTGAAGAACGAATTCGGCGTATCCGACGAGGACATCACGGTCAACTACACGCCCTTCGGACACTCGGACTGGCAGAACATCGTCTCCGAGATCAAGGCCTTCGGCAGTGAGGGCAGAAAGACCGCGGTGGTTTCCACCATCAACGGCGATGCCAACGTGCCTTTCTACCGCGAGCTTGGCAATCAGGGCATTGATGCCGCCGACATCCCGGTCGTCGCCTTCTCGGTGGGCGAGCAGGAGCTCACCGGCATCGACACTGGCCCGCTGGTCGGCCATCTGGCCGCCTGGAACTACTTCATGAGCGTCGATACCGAGGCCAACTACGACTTCATCGACGCCTGGATAGAGCACACCGGCGACGAGATGGCGGTGACCAACGATCCCATGGAAGCGCACTACATTGGCTTCAACATGTGGACCGAGGCGGTGCGCAAGGCAGGCACCACCGAGGTGGACGCGGTCAAGGAGGCCATCGTCGGTGTCTCGGTGCCCAACCTCTCGGGCGGCTACGCGACGATGATGCCCAACCACCACATCACCAAGCCGGTGCTGATCGGCGAGATCCAGGACAATGGCCAGTTCTCCGTCGTCTGGAAGACGCCTTCCACCGTGGCCGGCGACGCCTGGTCCGACTATCTGGATGGCTCCAGGGACCTGATCAGCGACTGGCGCAAGCCCATGGAATGCGGCAACTACAACGTGGTGCGCGGTAGCTGCGGCGGCAGCCAGGCCGAGGAAGAGGCATCCCAGGAGTAATCAGCCTCGTCACTGCCACAGGGCCGGCTACACCCTGGACTATCGAAGAACGCGGTAGCTCGGGGCTGTTCCGTCGACAAGCCTGCGAGGAGGCGCTGTGAACCCATCCCTGGGCGCTACCGACGTCATCCATGACGTCGGACCTCCTCTTCGGCTTGTCCCTGGCGCCCCTTGCTGCGGGCAACAGCGATTGCCTTGGCGAACGCCGGTCCGATGGATCATGTCATCTCCCTGCTTCATACAGGACACGCCCATGAGGATGCTCCCACGCTTCCTGTCAGGCCTGCTGTGCCTGTGCCTGCTGTGCGGCCTGCCGCTGGCTGTTCAGGCGCAGGACGATCCCGGCCAGGCTTTGCTGGATCCCCTCGCTACCGCCTCCTACGCCGAGAAGGGCGAGGCGATCGAGGCCATCATCGAAAGCGGCGACGCGCGCAGTCGCCGCTGGCTCGAGGCGCTGCTCGGCGGCAAGCTGCAGCGCCACAAGAACACCGGCCGTTTCGTCGTGGTCGTCGAGAATCGCGGCCGCAACTGGCCGGTGGTCGATGCGCTGAGCTTCGAGGACGCCGGCGAGATGTCGCGCCGCGATCTTGACCGCATCGGCATCAACAATGCCCTGCGCGGCCAGTTGCAGGGCGCGTTGGCGGTGCTCGACCTGCATGCCGATGAGGTCGCCGAGCGTCGCGAGGCGGCCAGAGCGCTGCTTGGCGCTGTCGATGCCGGCCTGGTCGAGCCAATCCGGGCGGTCATCGACGGTGAAGAGGACGCCGAGGTGCGTCGCCTGCTCGAGCAGGCCCTGTCCATTCAGCGCCTGGAAGCGGGCGAGGTCGAAGCGGTGGAGACCTTGAGCGGCAGCCTCAATGCCCAGGTACGCTCGGCGCTGAATGCCGCCAGCCGCAGCGAGGATGCCGAGCTTGCCGCTGCCGCGACCTCGGCCATGGCCGATATCGAGCAGAAGATGGCGCTCAACCGGGGCCTGGAGACGCTCTACTTTGGCCTCTCTCTGGGCTCGGTTCTGGTGCTGGCGGCCATCGGCCTGGCGATCACCTTCGGTGTCATGGGGGTGATCAACATGGCCCATGGCGAGCTGATAATGCTCGGTGCCTACACCACCTGGGCCATGCAGCAACTGTTGCCCGGCCAGCCCGGCTTGGCGCTGTTGCTGTCGATCCCCGCTGGCTTTCTGGTGGCGGCACTGGCGGGAGTGGTCATCGAGCGAGGTGTCATCCAGTTCCTCAAGGGACGACCGCTGGAGACCCTGCTGGCCACCTTTGGTGTCAGCCTGATCCTGCAACAACTGGTGCGCACGGTGATCTCGCCGCAGAACCGTACCGTGGTCACGCCGGAGTGGATGAGCGGCTCGCTGATGCTCAACGAGGGTCTTTCGCTGACCCTCAATCGCCTCTATGTGCTGGGCTTCGCTCTGGTGGTGTTCGCCGTCCTGATGCTGGTGATGCGACGTACCCGCCTGGGCCTGGAGGTGCGGGCGGTGACCCAGAACCGCAGCATGGCACGCGCCATGGGCATCCGCGCCACTCGAGTGGACATCCTGACCTTCGCCCTGGGCTCCGGGGTGGCGGGACTGGCCGGGGTGGCGCTCTCGCAGCTCACCAACGTTGGCCCCAACCTTGGCCAGAACTACATCATCGACTCCTTCATGGTGGTGGTGTTCGGCGGTGTGGGGAATCTCTGGGGAACCCTGGTGGCCGGCCTGTCGCTGGGCGTCATCAACCAGGTCCTCGAGCCCTGGGCTGGTGCGGTGCTGGCCAAGATCGTGGTGCTCGTGTTCATCATCCTGTTCATCCAGAAGCGCCCCCGCGGACTCTTTCCGCAGAAGGGCCGGGCAGCGGAGGGCTGATTCGCCATGTGGTTGACGAGACCTTTTCGTGAGCGCGCCACCCGGCTGTTCCTGGGCATCCTGCTGGCCGCCCTGGCGTTGGTGACATTGCTCAACCTGGCCGTGCCGGCGGGCCATCCTCTGCATGTCTCCACCTATGCGGTGACGCTGCTCGGCAAGTATCTCAGCTATGCACTGCTGGCGGTGGCCGTCGATCTGGTGTGGGGCTATCTGGGCATTCTCAGCCTCGGCCATGGCGCCTTCTTCGCCCTGGGCGGCTATGCCATGGGCATGTACCTGATGCGACAGATCGGTGATCGGGGTACCTACGGAGACCCTGTGCTGCCGGATTTCATGGTGTTCCTGGACTGGGACAGCCTGCCCTGGTACTGGCTGGGCTTCGACATGCCGTGGTTCGCCTTCTTGATGGTGTTGCTGGCGCCGGGCCTTTTGGCGCTGGTGTTCGGTTTTCTGGCATTTCGCTCGCGTGTCACCGGGGTGTATCTGTCGATCATCACCCAGGCCATGACCTTTGCCCTGATGCTGGCCTTCTTCCGCAACGAGATGGGCTTCGGTGGCAACAACGGCCTCACCGATTTCCGCGAGCTGCTGGGCTTCGACCTGAGAAGCGACGCCACCCGGCTGGGACTGTTCCTCGCCACCGGCATCGCTCTGGCACTGGGCTATGTGCTGTGCCGGGCGATCGTCGCCAGCAAGCTGGGCCGGGTCAGCGTGGCCTGCCGCGACGCCGAGGCGCGAGCCCGCTTTCTGGGCTATCGGGTCGAGCGTTTCCAACTGTTCGTCTTCGTGGTCTCGGCGATGCTTGCCGGGCTGGCCGGCGCTCTCTACGTGCCCCAGGTGGGCATCATCAATCCCAGCGAGTTCTCGCCGATCTTCTCCATCGAAGTGGTGCTGTGGGTAGCGCTCGGCGGCCGCGCCACCCTCTACGGGGCGGTGATCGGCGCGCTGCTGGTCAACTATGCCAAGACGGTATTCACCGGGGTGATGCCCGATGCCTGGCTGTTCGCCCTGGGTGGCATGTTCGTGCTGGTCACCGTCTTCCTGCCCAAGGGCATCGCCGGTTTGCTGTGCCTGCGTCTCCGGCGTCGCGCCGCAACATCACAACCGACCGCAGGGGAGGCTGCCACATGAGTTTCCTGCAATCCCTGGCCGATCGCGATCGCGTCTTCGACTTCCTGGCGCCGGCGGCGTCGCCGGTGGACGTGCGCCACGGTCCCATCCTTTATCTGGAAGACGTCAGTGTCAGCTTCGACGGCTTCAAGGCCATCGATGCCCTCAACCTGACCATCGACGACGGCGAGCTGCGTTGCATCATCGGTCCCAACGGGGCCGGCAAGACCACCATGATGGACATCATCACCGGCAAGACCCGACCCGATACCGGCTCGGCGTGGTTCGGCAGCCGTCACGACCTGCTGACCATGAACGAACCGGAGATCGCCAGCCTCGGTATCGGCCGCAAGTTCCAGAAACCCACGGTGTTCGAGGCATTGACGGTCTTCGAGAACCTGGAGCTGGCCATGGCCGCCGACAAGCGCATTCTGCCCACGCTGACCGCGCGTTTGACCGGCGAGGTGCGCGACCGCATCGAGGAGGTGCTGGCGACCATTGGCCTCATCGAGTTGCGTCATGCGCCGTCGGGCATCCTGTCCCACGGCCAGAAGCAGTGGCTGGAGATCGGCATGCTGCTGATGCAACGGCCGCGCCTGCTGCTGGTGGACGAGCCGGTGGCCGGCATGACCGAGCAGGAGATGGAGCGCACCGCCGAGCTGCTCACCGGCCTGGCCGGCAAGGGCAGGCAGTCGGTGGTGGTCGTCGAACATGACATGGGCTTCGTGCGTTCCATCGCGCGCACCGTGACGGTACTGCACCAGGGTAGCGTGCTGGCCGAGGGCAGCATGGACCGGGTCGCCAGCGATCCCAAGGTGGTCGAGGTGTACCTGGGAACCGAGGAGGAGGTCGCCTGATGCTGAGCATCGACACGCTCAACCAATTCTACGGCGAGAGCCACACGCTCTGGGATCTCGACCTTGAGGTGCCGGCGGGGCAGTGCACCTGCGTGATGGGACGCAACGGGGTCGGCAAGACCACGCTGATGAAGGCGGTCATGGGCGAGGTGGCCACGGCCTCCGGCAGTATCCGCTATGCCGACGACGTGGAATTGACCCGCAAGCGCGTGGAGGAGCGCTCGCGACTGGGCATCGGCTATGTGCCCCAGGGCCGACAGATATTTCCGCTGCTCACGGTCGAGGAAAATCTGCGTACCGGCCTGGCCGCACGTGGCGACGGTCGCAAGTCGATTCCCGAGCGCATTCATGAGCTTTTCCCGGTGCTGGCCGAAATGCGTCATCGCCGCGGTGGCGACCTCTCCGGCGGCCAGCAGCAGCAATTGGCCATCGGGCGCGCCCTGGTGCTGGAGCCGCGTCTGTTGATCCTCGACGAGCCGGGAGAGGGCATCCAGCCCAATATCGTCACCCAGATCGGCGAGGTGATCCGCCGGCTGATCGCCGAGGACGGCCTGACCGTGCTGCTGGTGGAGCAGAAACTGCCTTTTGCGCGCCGGTACGCCGATCGTTTTGCCATCCTGGACCGCGGTCGGTCGGTGGCCGGAGGCGACATCGGCGAGCTCTCCGATGCGCTGATCAAGGAGCATTTGACTGTCTAGGTTCTGGCGCCACGAGCGCCCGCCACGGTGTCGACCGCAGCGGGCGTTTTGCTCTGTGTCGGTGCAATTGGGGCTATTGCGCACTCGGATGGTGCGCAAAGCGGGCTGTTCACCGGTTGCTGTGGTGCATGCCGGTAGCTGGATACCTTTCTGTGTACAAGGTAACCCAATGATTGAAAATGGTTTTTTCGTCACTTCACCAGATTGGTACGCGGCTTGCTCAGTATGAGGCAATGATTGCCACCGGATGCATAAGGACCCTCGTCAATGACGGCCATTCCGCGCGCCATTCCGTCGACCACCGAGTCCGGTCACCGTTTCGATGGTCATCGCCGTTGGGCGGCCTCGCTGGAACTGGGCTTCGATGCTCATGCGGATGGCCGTACCCGCCTGGTGCGGGCGCATCATCGGGGCCCATTACGCGTCCAGCGATCCTTTTATCCGGAAGGGCGTACGGGGACTTGCCATGTCTATCTGTTGCATCCGCCCGGCGGGGTGGTCAGTGGCGATGCGCTGAACATCGAGGTCGAGGTGGCAGCCGGTGCCCAGGCGCTGTTGACCACGCCGGCCGCCAACAAGCTCTACCGAACGGACAGCCACGCCGTGGCCTGGGAGCAGAACGCTCGATTGCGGGTGGCGGACAACGCCCTGCTGGAGTGGCTGCCCCAGGAGACCATTGCCTTCGATGGCTCGCGGGGCAGGCAGACGACGACCATCGAGCTCGGCAGCCAGGCCCGTTGTCTGGGCTGGGAGGTGCTGGCCTTGGGACGGCCGGCGAGTCATTTGCCGTTTGCGACCGGATACCTGGAACAACGCTTTCACATGACACGGGAGGGGCGTCCGCTATGGCGGGAGCGACAACCCCTGGACCCTGATCATCCGCGCTTTCTTGGTCATTGGGGGCAGGGTGGCGCCACGGTCCAGGCCTCGCTCTGGGCAGTGGGGCTCGACGACCCACAAGACGCCATCGCGGCCTTGCGTGATGCCTTGCCGAGTTCGCGACGCTGGGCCGTCACGGCCCGCAACGAGGTTCTGCTGTTGCGTTATCTGGGCGATGCGCGCAACGAGGCCTGGTCGTTGTGCGAAGCGGCCTGGACGGTGTTGCGGCCACGACTGGCGGGGCGCGAGGCGCAGGTGCCACGGATCTGGAAGACATGATGGGAGCTGGAAGCTTGAAGTCAGAAGCTGGAAGTCTCCGGTATCCAGGCAATGGGGTTTCTTCCGGCTTCCCGCTTCCAGGCGCGGAGCGCCGCTCTTCCAGCTTGGTTGCAACATCTAGGACACAGAAGATCAACGACATGGTTCGGGAGCTACTGCTATGGAACTGACCCCTCGCGACAAGGACAAGCTGCTGCTGTTCACGGCGGGACTGCTGGCGGAGCGGCGGCGTGATCGCGGCCTCCGGTTGAATTACCCCGAGGCCATGGCATTGATCAGCTGCTGGATCATGGAAGGAGCCCGTGACGGCCGCAGCGTGGCCGAGCTGATGAGTGAAGGACGAGAGGTCCTCGGACGCGACGATGTCATGGAAGGGGTAGCCGAGATGATCGATCAGGTGCAGGTGGAGGCCACCTTTCCGGACGGGACCAAGCTGGTCACCATCCACGATCCCATCGTCTGAGCCTGGCGGCACTCGGCCATGCGGCGTTGGCTTCGTGCGTTCCGTTTCAGCCGTTGATGACAGCCACACATCGAAGAGGGACGAGCTCTATGATTCCCGGTGAATACCAGCTCCAGGATGGCGAGATTGCGCTTTGTGAAGGACGACCGCGGATCACCATCGAGGTTGCCAATACCGGCGATCGGCCTATCCAGGTCGGCTCCCATTATCACTTTGCCGAGGTCAATCCGGCCCTGGTGTTCGAGCGTGATCGGGCACGAGGCTATCGCCTGGACGTGGCCGCCGGTACGGCGATTCGCTTCGAGCCCGGGCAGAGCCGCGACGTCACGCTGATTCCCTATGCGGGGAGCCGGCATGTCTTCGGCTTCCGCGGTGAGGTGATGGGGCCGCTTTCCAGCACGCCCGCGACTGCCGGGACCGACGGCAAGGGAGCGTCATCATGAGGATCAGCCGGCAAGCCTATGCCGATATGTACGGACCGACGACGGGGGATCGGGTACGGCTCGGTGATACCGAGTTGTGGATCGAGGTGGAAAGCGATGCCACCCACTATGGAGACGAGGTGAAGTTCGGCGGTGGCAAGGTGATTCGCGATGGCATGGGCCAGAGCCAGCGCCAGCGCCATGACGATGCGGTGATGGATACCGTGATCACCAATGCGCTGATCCTCGATTGGTGGGGCATCGTCAAGGCCGATGTGGGACTCAAGGGCGGACGCATCGCCGCCATCGGCAAGGCCGGCAATCCCGATACCCAACCCGATGTGCAGATCGTCATTGGTCCCGGTACCGAGATCATCGCCGGCGAGGGCAAGATCCTCACCGCCGGTCACATCGATTCACACGTGCACTTCATCTGCCCACAGCAAGTGGAGGAGGCGCTGTCCAGCGGTGTGACCACCATGCTGGGAGGCGGCACGGGACCGGCTACTGGCTCCAATGCCACGACCTGCACCCCAGGCGCCTGGCACATCGGCCGGATGCTCCAGGCCGTGGATGAGTTACCGATGAACATCGGCCTGCTCGGCAAGGGCAATGCCAGTCTGCCCGAGTCGCTCGACGCCCAGATCGAGGCGGGCGCCATGGGGCTCAAGCTGCACGAGGACTGGGGCACCACACCGGCATCCATCGACAACTGCCTGAGCGTGGCCGAGCGCTTCGACGTCCAGATCGCCATCCATACCGATACCCTGAACGAATCGGGCTTCGTCGAGGATACACTCGCCGCCTTCCGGGGGCGCGGTATCCACACCTACCACACCGAAGGCGCTGGGGGCGGGCACGCACCGGATATCCTCACCGCCTGCGCCCTCGACCATGTCCTGCCGTCTTCCACCAACCCGACCCGGCCCTACACGGTGAACACCATCGACGAGCACTTGGACATGCTGATGGTGTGCCATCACTTGGATCCGTCGATCCCCGAGGACGTGGCCTTCGCCGACTCGCGCATCCGGCGCGAGACCATCGCCGCCGAGGATATCCTTCAGGATATGGGCGTGATTTCCATGATCGCCTCGGATGCCCAGGCCATGGGACGGGTCGGCGAGGTGATCTGCCGGACCTGGCAGACCGCGCACAAGATGAAGGTTCAGCGTGGCCTGCTGTCAGAGGATGCCAAGCGCGGTGCCGACAACTTTCGCGCTCGCCGCTATATCGCCAAGACCACCATCAATCCGGCATTGACGCATGGCATTGCCCACGAGGTGGGCTCGGTAGAGGTCGGCAAGCTGGCCGACCTGGTGCTGTGGGACCCTGCCTTCTTCGGCGTCAAGCCAGCGCTGGTTCTCAAGGGAGGCATGATCGCTCTGGCCCCCATGGGCGACCCCAATGGGTCCATTCCCACGCCTCAGCCGGTGCATTACCGACCGATGTTCGGTGCGCTGGGGCGGGCAGCGAGCCGCACGCGCCTGTCGTTCGTCAGTCAGGCGGCCCTGGACGCCGGGATCAAGGAAAGGCTGGGGCTGGCCAGCGAGCTTTCCGCCTGTCGCCACGTGCGCGGCGTGCGCAAGGCTGACATGAAGCTCAACAACGCCTGCCCCGACCTGAAGGTCGATCCCCAGACCTATGAGGTGCGTTGTGACGGCGAGCTGCTGACCTGCGAGCCGGCCAGCGAGCTGCCGCTGGCGCAGCGTTATCACCTGTTCTGAACCCTGTGGAGATAGCGCCATGCTCGGCAGAAAGCCCGGAGGCAAGGAAACGACGACGATGCTGACACTGATCGAACGCCTGGGACCCATCGCGGCAGACCGCGCCACCGATACCCTGACGTTGCCCTATGAGCGTCGTGTGCTGGGCCGGCTCAAGGCGATGAGCGATGCGGGACGCGAGCTCGGCCTGTTCCTGGAGCGCGGCCCGGTACTGCGCGACGGCGACGGCCTGCGTGCCGGAAGCGGCGAGGTGATCCGGGTGAGGGCGGCCGACGAGCCGGTAGTCACGGCATGGGTCGATGCCGGATTGCCGCAGGCCAGGCTCGCCTACCATCTGGGCAACCGCCATGTGCAACTGGCGCTGGGAGAGGGCGAACGCGGCGGTTTCGTGCGCTTCCCGCCGGACCATGTGCTGGAGGCCCTGGCCGAACGGCTCGGCGCCAGACTCGAGTATCACGAGGCGCCATTCGATCCCGAGCCTGGCGCCTACGACGGTGGCCGCCATCATCATGGCCACGATCATGCCCATTGAATCCGGCCACCCTGATCCGTTGGCGCTGGTGGGGCTGCTGCAACTGGTCAGCCCGGCGTTGCCGATCGGGGCCTTCGCCTGGTCGCAGGGGCTGGAGAGCGCCTTCGAGCTTGGCTGGGTGGGCGACGAAAAGAGCCTCGAGACCTGGGTGCATGGCGTGCTCGACGATGGGCTGATGCATTGCGATCTGCCGGTGCTGGCCCGTGCCATGCGAGCCTGGGCGGCAGGCGATTCGGCGGCGCTGACGTACTGGAACGACTGGCTCCTGGCCAACCGCGAGACCCGTGAATTGCTCGAGGAGGAGGAACGCCTGGGTGCTGCGCTGGTACGCCTTCTGGACAACCTGGCGCTCTTGCCGTCAGCGCCGCGGCCTCCCGAGTCACCAGGCTATGTGGTGATGTTCGGCCTGGCTGCCTGGCGGCGCGACATCGATGAGCGGTCGGCACTGCTGGGCTTTGCCTGGGCCTGGCTCGAGAACCAACTGGCCGTGGCCTGCAAGGCATTGCCGCTGGGCCAGACGGCGGCGCAGCGTATCATCGAGCGCATGCGGCCCGCCCTGACCCGAGCGGTCGAGACGGCGTTGACGCTGCCCGACGATGAGCTCGGGCCGGCACTGCCCGGCCTGGCGCTCGCCAGCGCTCTGCACGAGACCCAGTATTCGCGGTTGTTTCGAAGTTGACAGATGGAAGCCGGCCAGGCCTGCGCACTGCGCGCACCACGCCCCGCGTCCGAAACCCTGGCGCCTCGGTCGGTCTCCTGTGGTCGGAAAGACGGCACCGCCCTGTGCCGGCTTTCCTCGATCTTCCTCCCTGAAGATCGACCGCGTCGCCTCGACCGGGTCACCAGCGGCCACGCGAGGTGGATTCGGCAGCGGCCTGGCTGCACCGCAAACCTGACAGAGCCGCCCTGACGGCCAAGGAGAAAATGAGATGAAACATTGCCTGCGTGTAGGCGTCGGTGGTCCGGTGGGCTCCGGCAAGACGGCGTTGCTCAAGCAGTTGTGCCTGGCATTGCGCGATCACTACGACCTCGCGGTGGTGACCAACGATATCTATACCCGTGAGGATGCCGACTTCCTGACACATCATCAGGCGCTGCCTGCCGACCGGATTCTCGGGGTCGAGACCGGCGGTTGTCCGCACACCGCGATCCGCGAGGATGCCTCGATGAATCTCGCTGCCATCGACGATCTTCAGGCACGCCACCCAGGGCTCGAACTGGTGCTGGTCGAATCCGGTGGCGACAACCTGTCGGCGACCTTCAGCCCGGAGCTATCCGATCTGACGCTGTATGTCATCGATGTCTCGGCCGGCGACAAGATCCCGCGCAAGGGAGGGCCAGGCATTACCAAGTCGGACCTGCTGATCATCAACAAGATCGACATCGCCGAGCAGGTTCACGCCTCGCTCGACGTGATGGAGCGCGATGCCACCATGATGCGTGGCGAGCGGCCCTTCGTGTTCACCAACCTGCACGATGGCATAGGACTGGATACCATCGTCGACTTTCTCCTCGAGCGCGGCATGCTGCCCGACCGGCTTGGCAGGCATCGTCGCGCCGCGGATGACTGACCCTTTGCACCTCAAGACCTTCGATCACGACAAGGAGATCCTCATGCCCCTTCTGCCTCATTTTCGTGTCTGGCTGGCCGTTCCCGGCCTGTTGCTGGCGTCCGGCCTGGCCATGGCACATCCCGGACACGGCGCCGAGCACGGCGGTTTCATGGCTGGCCTGACACATCCGCTGCTGGGCCCTGACCACTTGCTGGCGATGGTGGCCATCGGCCTGTGGAGCCTCGGCCAGCCGCTCCGGCCGCGTTTGGCTATTCCCTTGCTGGCGGTGGGGGGCATGATCATCGGTGCCGGACTGGCCGTTGCCGGCATCAGCCTGCCAGGCGTGGAAAGTGCCATTGCCCTGTCTGTTCTGCTGGCAGGTATCCTGGTCGCGACCCTGGCAAGACTGCCGAGCCTCGTCGGTGGCCTGTTGGTGGTGGGCTTCATGCTCTTTCACGGCTATGCCCATGGCACCGAGATGCCGCATGGCGCCTCGCTGGTCACTTATCTGGCGGGCTTCAGTCTGGCAACCCTGGCCATCACCCTGGCCGCGCGCTTGGCCGGCGGTTGGCTGCAGGCTCGGCAGAGTCGCCCCTTGCGCGTTGTCGGTGCCGTGATCGCGGCGATTGGCGCCTTCTTCGCCCTGTCCTGATTCTGGCAGGTAACGGAACCTGCACGGCGGACGGCAAGCCGGTATGCTGCTTGGCAGGGGGTCAGAGGATTGGCCGTCATCAGCAGGGAGCGCCGGCATGCCAAGACTCGCGAGTACCCGCCGGGGAGGCGGCAGGATCATGTGGTTGTGGGGAGCCTTGGCCATCGCGTTGGTGCTGTGGGGGGCCATGGCCGCCTGGCAGCGATACAAGCCGCTGCCGGAAGGCATCGGAAAGGCCTATCCCGAACGCCCCGTCACCGGGGCGCGGCTGCTCGTCGACGAGACCTGGTACGACGCCTCGGGCCGGCGGCATCTCGACCAGGCGATCTTCGACGAGGCCCTGGCGATGATCGCCCAGGCGCGACGCCTGGTCGTGATGGACATGTTCCTGTTCAACGACTTCGCGGGCTCCGCGTCGGGAGACGCCGATTTCGTGCCGCTCTCGTCCCGCTTGACTCAAGCATTGATCGCACAGCGCTCCCGTCATCCCGACCTCGACGTGGTGGTCATCACCGATCCGCTGAACACGCTGTACGGTGGCTTGGCGCTGGCTCACCTGGAGCGGCTGCGCGAGGCTGGCATCAAGGTCGTGGAGACCGATCTGGACCGACTGCGAGCCTCCAATCCGCTTTGGTCCGGTATCTGGCACCTGGGACTCGACCGGCTGGGCAACGATCCCGAGGGCGGCTGGCTGCCCAATGCCCTGGGGCGAGGACACGTGACCCTGCGCAGTTATCTGGCGATGCTCAACTTCCGCGCCAATCACCGCAAGACCCTGGTGGTGGACCAGGGAGATGGCTGGGCCGGACTGGTGACCTCTGCCAATCCCCATGATGCGAGCAGCCTGCACGATAACCTGGCGCTGCGCTTCGAGGGGCCGGCAGCGCTCGACCTGCTGGCCTCGGAACGCCCGGTCGCGGCCTGGGCCGGGGTGGAGCTGCCGGGGCCTCTACCGCCGCCGTCATCCACCGAGCCTTCGGGCACGAGCTTGAAGATACTGACCGAAGGGGCGATCCGTGACGCCTTGCTGCAGATGGTGCGTGGGGCGGCATCCGGCGATCGGCTCGATGTCGCGGTCTTCTATCTGTCGCATCGGCCCTTGATTGAAGCGCTGGTCGAGGCCCGGCGTCGCGGCGTGGAGGTACGGGTGCTGCTCGATGCCAATCGTGAGGCCTTCGGCATCGAAAAGGGTGGCATTCCCAATCGACCGGTGGCCGAGGAGCTCGAGGCGGCCGGCATCGAGGTGCGCTGGTGCGTTACCCGAGGCGAGCAATGCCACACCAAGCTGCTGCTGCATCGACCCGCTGCGGGCGGTGAAGCCTCGATGATCTTGGGGTCGGCCAACTACACGCGGCGCAATCTCGATAATCTCAATCTGGAGACCAGCGTACGTTTGACGGGCGTGTCGAGCGAGCCGGTGCTGGCCGCGGCCATCGACTACGTCGAGCGACGCTGGCATTCGACGCCGCAGCGAACCACCAGCCGCGAATACGTCGAGGCCGATGACGTGGGCGCCATGGCCTGGTGGCGATATCGACTGATGGAGGCCAGTGGGCTGTCCACCTTCTGATGCCGGAAGGTCGGGGCGTCAGTCGACGTGGGTGACGGCCTGGTGGCGGGAGTCGATGTGCCAGGCCAGGCCCAGGCGGGTGTTGCGTTCCAGCTCGGCGATGACCTGGGCGCCGAGCAGCAGGATGATGGCGCCGACCTCCAGGATCAGCAGGATCACGATCAGCGTCGCCAGGGAGCCATAGACGGCGTTGACGAAGGAGAGGTTGGTGAAATAGAGGACCAGCAGCAGGCGCGCGCCTTCCCAGAGCAGGGCGGCGACGAAGCCGCCGACCAGGGCGCGGTGCAGGGCGATCCGTACGACCGGCATGACCTTGTAGATGGCGCTGAACAGCAGGAAGACGCCGACGAAACTGGTCAGGTTGAGCATCGGGCCGGAGAGTCCCGACAACGGCAGTTCACGCCCGAGCAAGGCCATCCAGACCGCATTGACGGTATTGGCCAGGCTGACCATGAGCGTCAGGCTCAGCAGGCTGGCGCCGAGCACCAGCATGAAGGCATAGGGCATCAGCACCGAGACCCACACCGAGCGACCGGCGTGGGTATCCGGGGCATGGAAGATGATCGCCAGGGCATCCTCCAGCATGCGGAAGGCGAAAGAACTGAAGACCAGCAGCACCGGGATGCCGAGAATGCCGATGGCATCACGCGAGTCGAGCAGCGAGCGCACCGCATCGAGTACCACCTCGGCATAGGCGGGAGTGAGGTGGCGCACCTGGATGGCCAGCACGCCCATCAGTTGCTGTTCGTCCACCACGCCGGCCAGCAGCACGACCAGCAGGGCAAACAACGGCACGATCGACAGCAGGACGTTGTAGCCGACGCCGCCCGCCAGCAGGATGCCGCGATTGCGCAGGAAGGTGGTCAGTACCCGCCAGGCGAAGTGTGCCACGCGACTGGCGAGAAGTGGCAGGCGGCGTCGGGAGGATGGCACCGGAGAATCAGACATGGGCAAGCCGGTCGAGGATCTTCCGGCATGATACGCTGTTCGACGCGATTCACGTCAATCGCCGCATGCCGGGATGGCGAACGTCTGCCCCATGAGGTTCGCTTGTGAAGGATTGTGCCCCGGTGTGGACGAGGGGGCGCAAGGTGGCGCCCCAGGGTGTATGCTGAATCGACCCATCGCGTATGGCCCGGGAAGGGGCCTATACCATCCACATCGACCCATGTCGGGGGAGAAAGCCGATGTCAGACAGTTCCATGCGAGAGCTCTTTCAGGACAACCGCGTCAGGGTGCTGGCTATCGTGGCCGTGGTGGCCGTGATCTGGGCGCTGTTCGCTCAATCCAGTGTCAGCTCCAGCAACGAGGCGCGTCGTTCCCTGCAATCACGCCTTGAGGCGGCGCAGACCGAGAACCAGACGCTCAAGAGCCAGGTGGCTGAGTACGAGGCGGCGCAAACCGAGGTCGAGGAACTCCAGGCGCGTACCGCTGAGCTCGAACAGCAGCGCAAGGCCGCCGAGGCAGAGTTGGAGAGCGTCACCTCCGAAGTGGAGCAGGCCGAGGCGCAGCTCGAGCAAGCCAATGCTGCCCTCGAGCCCTTGCAAGCCAAGGTTGACAAGGCCGAGCAGCAGCTCGAAACGCATCAGGCGTCTCTGGAGCAGGCCCAGCAGGAGGCGGAAAAGGCCACTCAGGCTCGGGACGAAGCTCAGGCGGCTCGCAAGGAGGCCGAGCAAGCGCGCAAGAAGGCTGAACAGCAACGGGAGACCCTGGCGAAAGAGGTTGCCGAACTCGAGGAGCAGCGCGACGAGCTCAAGTCTTCCCTGAAGCCATTGCGCGAGCAGCACCAGCAACTGCAGGCTCAGCGTGACGATGCCAGCAGCAAGCTGGATGCCTTGCAGGCCAAGCTCCAGGAAGGACGCCAGGAGTTGGCCGGGCTCGACGCCAAGGTCGATGCGCGCAGCCAGCAATTGGCACAACTGAAGAGCGACCTGGCGGGCTGGCGCGATGCCCTGGCTGACCTGGATGCCGAGGTGGCATCCGACGATGGCGCCAGTGACGGCAAGGCTCGCCCGGAAGCCGGTGACGACGCCTCGACGTCTTCCGGGTCGAGCGAGGGCGACGCCTCCCGCTCTCAGGATGGCAAGGCCGCATCGTCTTCCTCCGAGTCAGGCGAGGGCGACGAGAAGGCGCAGGAGTCATCCGACCAGGAGAAGGAGGCTCAGGAGGCCTGAGCGTCTCGAGTTGCCGATGAAAGGACGCGCCAAGGCGCGTCCTTTGTCGTTCATGGGCATGCTCGACGTTGCATGACGCCGAGCGGGGACAGGTATACTGGTCACTCCGGCCGCAAGGCGGTCGGCCCCCCAAAGTGCAAAAGGAGCGAGTCGTGATCGAAGGGGTCAAGCATATCGTTGCCGTGGCGTCCGGCAAGGGAGGCGTCGGCAAGTCCACCGTCACCGCCAACCTGGCCTTGGCCATGGCGGCCGAAGGGTATCGCGTCGGCATTCTCGACGCCGATATCCATGGGCCCAGCCAGGCTCGCATGCTGGGTGTCGCCGAGGGGACAAGGCCCGAATCGGCCGGCGAGAATCGTCTCAAGCCCCTGGAAGCCCATGGCCTGCAGGCGATGTCCATGGCATTCATGATCGACGTTCGCGAACCGACGGTGTGGCGTGGCCCGATGGTGGCCGGTGCCTTCCAGCAGTTGCTGACCCAGACAGTGTGGGATGACCTGGATGTGCTGTTCATCGACATGCCGCCCGGCACGGGGGACATCCAGCTTACGCTGGCGCAGAAGGTGCCGGTGGACGGCGCCGTGATCGTCACCACTCCCCAGGACATCGCGCTGCTGGATGCCCGGAAGGGCATCGAGATGTTTCGCAAGGTCAATGTGCCCACCTTCGGCGTGGTGGAGAACATGAGCCTGCATGTCTGCTCGAACTGTGGCCACAGTGAGCCGATTTTCGGCGAAGGCGGGGGCGAGCGCATCGCGGCGGAATATGATACCCGCCTGCTGGGACGCTTGCCGCTGACCCTGGCGATTCGCGAGCAGGCCGATGGCGGCGAGCCGACCGTGGTGGCCGAGCCCGATGGCGAGGTGACCGCTACCTTCCGTGATATGGCGCGCCAGGTGGCCGAGCAACTGGGCGGGCCGGTAGACGAGGGACCGGAGATCTCGTTCAGCGAATGAGCTTTGTTGAACCGTGACGACAGGCGTCGTGCCCGCTATCATGGCGGGCCTTGTTTCGACCCACCAGGACGACCCCATGAGCATCAAATCCGACAACTGGATCCGTCGCATGGCCGAGCAGGAGGGCATGATCGAGCCCTTCGAGGCCGATCAGGTACGTTATGTGAACGACCAGCGGGTGATCTCCTACGGGACGTCCAGCTACGGTTACGATGTCCGCTGTTCCGATGAGTTCAAGGTGTTCACCAACATCCACTCGGCGGTGGTTGACCCCAAGGGGTTCGACGACAAGAGCTTCGTCGACATCAAGGGCGATGTCTGCGTGATTCCGCCCAATTCCTTTGCCCTGGCGCGCACCGTCGAATACTTCCGCATTCCCCGCAGCGTGTTGACCATCTGCCTTGGCAAGTCCACCTATGCGCGTTGCGGCATCATCGTCAACGTGACGCCGCTCGAGCCGGAATGGGAAGGGCATGTGACCCTGGAGTTTTCCAATACAACCAACCTGCCGGCCAAGATCTATGCCAACGAAGGGGTGGCCCAGATGTTGTTCCTGGAATCCGACGAGGTCTGCGCCACCTCCTATAAGGATCGTGGGGGCAAGTACATGGGGCAGCGTGGGGTGACGCTGCCACGGACCTGAATGAGCCTGTGCCGAAGCGGAGGGGCGACCTGCCAGGTTGCTTGTCAGGCCCCTTCGGCTTTTGTCGTGGCAGGCTCGCGATGCGGTTATTCGAGGCCGAGCTCCCGCCGGTACCTTTTGCTCAACCCCATCGTCACTAGATGATGCGATTCGCTGAGATAGTGGCTCAACTCGTCGTTCGGGCATTGGCGGCCGTCGTATAGCTGTATCCATTTCAGGCCGCGCGAGGCCAGGTAGGGAGCGGGTCTGAATCCTGGCTGATCGCGCAGCACCTCGAAGTCGAGCTCCGAGACCTTGAAAGTGAATGCCGGCATATCGAGCTTCTCCCAGCCGCCGATGGCGAATACCTTGCCTCCGACCTTCCAGACATGAGAACCGCCCCATTGCATGACGTAGGTGGTCGCCGGCAGGGAACGGCAAACGTCATTGTATTCGTCGTACGTCACTCCGACCTCCTTGGTGGCGACATTCCCCGGGCGGCGCTTTTCCATCAGGATTCTGCGTGACCACAGGGCGCCCAACGTTCATTCGTGTGTCTGTTATCCGGGTTTCCCCGGAGGTTGTAATGAGCTCTTGGTAAAAAATGTTGCAAACACTTGATTGAATCGTACGTTTTGCTGCCAATCTTTTCAGATATCGGTGGCGCTGGATCGCACCGATCTTCAAGGCAACAGGGCAATAAGACAAAAGGATACGATAATGATCAAGGGACTTCCCTCTGGAACCACGGCTGGAATAACTCAATACTTCGAGCTTCGCCGCCTGACGGCTACCATCCTCTGTGCCGGAATGGGAGTGGCCGGGCTCATGGCCTCGGCTCCGGCGATAGCTTATTCCAGCGTCTATGTGTTCGGCGACAGCCTGAGCGACACGGGGCAGTTTCCGGATGGCGAGTCGGGCGGGCTGAATGCGCAACGCTTTACCAACCGGCTGGGACCGGACCACGACACTACACCCTATGGGCCAGTAGCGACGCAGTTGCTGGCACAAAAGCTGGGCCTCTCCGCGATTCCTTCGACTTCCATCGGCCGGCAGCAGGCCGGCTTGCTGGATGGCACCAATTATGCGGTGGGCGGGTATACCACCGGCCAGATATGGGCCTCGATCACCCAGGAGGGTGGCTCGGTTGTGCAGGCGGGAACGCCATTCGACCGGACCCAGAACGGCTATCTCCCCGCTGTCGGCGGCATGGCCGCCCCGGAGGCGCTCTACTACATCAACGGCGGCGGCAATGATTTCCTGAGTGGCCAGGTGACAGGGCCGGAGGAAGCCGTCAGCGCCGCTCATACCTTGGCCGATGCGGTGGATGCCCTGGCCGAGGCGGGGGTGCACGCTCTCGGGTGATCCGAAGGGGATGGGGTCAGTGCTGAAGTGCGATTCGATTATCGGTTCGCGGACAGTGATTTGCCCTGATACACCGCGCCTTTCGTGGCGTATCGCCACCTCGACGCTGACGAAGCGGCCGAGGTACGCCTGGCCAGCCTGCCGAGCAATGCATGGAGTGCCGATGACATGGAGCGCGACAGCGATCACTACCTGCGCGTCGATGCCGGCTGGCGCATGTGGCTAGGCGAGAATGGCAGGCTGCATCTAGGGGCCGGTGCCGAGACATGGGATGACATCGCCGCCCATTTCGAGGTTGGCGCTAGCCTGGCCTTCTAAGTGGCGACGCTACCAGCCCCCGACGTGGTCAGTGGGGGCTGGTAAAGTGTTCAGTCGTCTTCGTCCAGCTCCTCGGCGGCATCGTCGTGGGAAAGGCGCATGCCGGTAGCGGGCAGAGGGGTGCCGTCCATGGTGACGGCGTCGCCCGCCAGCTTGAGGCGGCCTTCGAGGAACCAGTTCACGGCGATGGGCAAGATCAGGTGTTCGCGGGCCTGCACCTTATCCTTCAGGCTGTCTTCGGAGTCCGTGCGGTCGACCCTTACCTCGGCCTGGAGTGCCACCGGGCCGCCGTCCAGCTCTTCGGTGACGAAGTGCACGCTGCAGCCATGCTCGGTCACGCCATCGGCGAGGGCTCGGGCATGGGTGTGCAGGCCCTGGTAGGCTGGCAGCAGCGAGGGGTGGATGTTGAGCATTCGGCCCAGGAAGCGCTGGACGAAGCGAGGGGTGAGAATGCGCATGAAGCCGGCCAGGACCACAAGGTCGGGCTCGTGGCGCTCGATAACCTTGATCAGCGCACCATCGAAGGCTTCACGGCTCTCGTATTCCCGATGGGGCAGCGCCACGGCGTCGATGCCAGCATCGCGAGCCCGCTTGAGGCCGTAGGCGTCGGGCTGGTTGGAGATCACCGCGGCGATCTCGCCGCCGAGGCGGTCGTGCTCCTGGGCTTCGATCAGTGCCTGGAGATTGCTGCCGTTGCCGGAGATCAGCACCACGATCCGCCGCGGCTCGGCGGGCTCGGGGGTGAAGTCCTGCAGGGTGTCGCTGGGGTAGTCGGTCTCGCTCATTCGTTCAGGTTCTCCAGTCGGACCGCCTCGTCATTCTCGCCGCGTGCGACGATGTCGCCGATGCGGTATACCGTCTCGCCCTGGGCCTGGAGGTGGGCGCGGGCCTGGTCGGCCCGATCCGCCGGTACCACCAGAACCATGCCAATGCCGCAGTTGAGCACGCGATGCATCTCGTGTTCGTCGACGTTGCCCTGGGTCTGTAGCCAGTCGAAGACCGCCGGACGTTTCCAGCTTGCGGCGTCGATGCGGGCGGCAGTGCCCTCGGGCAGGACCCTGGGCAGGTTCTCGAGCAGCCCGCCCCCGGTGATGTGGGACAGCGCATGGACCGGGATGTCGGTTTCCTTGAGCAGGGACAGCAGCGGCTTGACGTAGATGCGGGTCGGCGCCATCAGGGCATCGCCCAGAGGGCGGCCGTCGATGGCGGTGTCCAGGGATGCCTCGCTGAGCTCGAGAATCTTGCGGATCAGCGAGTAGCCGTTGGAGTGGGGCCCGGATGAGGCCATGCCGAGCAGGACATCGCCTTCGTCGACCCGCTGGCCATCGAGGATCTCGTCTTTCTCGACCACGCCGACGCAGAAGCCGGCCAGATCATAGTCGCTGCCCTCGTACATGCCGGGCATTTCGGCGGTTTCGCCGCCGACCAGAGCACAGCCGGCCTGTTCGCAGCCCTGGCCGATGCCGGTCACCACATCCGCGGCGATGTCGACATCCAGCTTGCCCGTGGCATAGTAGTCGAGGAACAGCAGAGGCTCGGCGCCGGCAACGACCAGGTCGTTGACGCACATGGCCACCAGATCGATGCCGATGGTGTCGTGCCGGCCGAGATCCATGGCCAGGCGCAGCTTGGTTCCCACGCCATCGGTGCCGGAGACCAGCACCGGCTCGCGGTAGCCGCTGGGGAGCTGGCACAGCGCGCCGAAGCCGCCCAGCCCGCCCATCACCTCGGGACGAGTCGTGCGACGGGCGACGCCCTTGATGCGGTCGACCAGGGCATTGCCGGCATCGATGTCGACGCCGGCATCCTTGTAGCTGAGCGAGGCGCCGTTCGGGCGCTTGGTGGAATCGGTCATGGCCTGTCCTGTTATGAACATTGCTGTCGAAGGCGCGTCCCGGTGCCTTGGCCGTCAATTGGCGCAAGGACGCCGCGGTGGGCAAGATCGGGCGCAGATTGTAGCATCACGAGGCGTGGCACGCACCGCCACACCGGGCATCGCACAGGGAGAGCAGGATGCGTAGACAAGGTTGGATAGCGGCCGTACTGGCGGCGCTGGGGTTATGGTTCCTGATCAGCATAGAACCGGTGTTGATGCCGTTTTTCGTCAGCATGGTGCTGGCCTATCTCGGTGACCCGCTGGCCGATCGGCTCGAGGAGAAGGGACTGTCGCGACGATTGGCGGTATCGCTGGTGTTCTTGCTGCTGACGCTGATCATCGTCTTGAGCCTGTTGCTTGTCATCCCGGTCCTGGGCCGGCAGATAGGACAACTGATCGAGTCGTTGCCCGCCATTCTTGGCTGGGTGCAGAGCACGGTGGTGCCGCGCGTCCAGTCGATGACGGGGATGGATCTCAGCACGGACTTCGATCAGATGCGTCAGGCACTGGTCGACAACTGGAAGGAAACCGGCACCTTCGCTGCGACCTTGCTGGCCCAGGTGTCGAAGTCGGGACTGGCACTGGTCGCGATGGTCGGCAACCTGGCGTTGATTCCGGTGGTGACCTTCTACCTGCTGCTGGACTGGGATGACCTGGTGGCCAAGGTGCGCGGTTCGCTGCCGCGTCGCTGGGAGCCGACGGTGGTGCGACTGGCCGGGGAATGCGATGAAGTTCTCTCGGCCTTCCTGCGCGGGCAACTGATCGTCATGTTGTGCCTCGGGATTATCTATGCCATTGGCCTGACCTTGCTCGGCGTGAAGTTCGGGCTCTTGATCGGGCTGCTGTCGGGGCTTGCCAGTATCGTGCCCTATCTCGGCGTGATTGTCGGTATCTCGGTATCCGGCCTGGTCGCCTTCTTCCAGTCAGGCGAGATATGGATGCTGCTGGGCGTGGCGGCGGTCTTCGGCTTTGGCCAGTTCATCGAGAGCATCGTGCTGCAGCCCAAGCTGTTGGGTGACAAGATCGGCCTGCACCCGGTGGCGGTGATCTTCGCCGTGCTGGCCGGCGGCCAACTGTTCGGCTTCACCGGGGTGCTGGTGGCGCTGCCGGTGGCGGCCATGGTCATGGTGGTGTTGCGTTATCTGCACGATCGCTATAAAAACAGTGCGCTCTATGACGCGGACCACCGAGCTTCGAACGAGGAGTCGCCATGAGTCGAGCGCCCGCGCAGTTGCCCCTGGGCGTGGGGCTGCGAGACGATGCCACCTTCGCCAACTTTCATCCTGGCCCCAGCGCGACCCTGGTGGCCTGCCTGAAGCATCAGCTGGACGAGAGTGGCGAGCCGTTCCTCTACCTGTGGGGGAGCGATGGCGTGGGACGCAGCCATCTTCTGCAGGCGGCCTGCCATGCCGCTTCCGATCAGGACCGGCGGGCCCTCTATCTGCCACTCGAGGAGCTGGGGCACTTTCCGCCGTTGATGCTCGAGGAGGTGGAAAGGCTCGACCTGGTGGCCATCGATGATCTGGATCGGGTGGTTGGTCGCAAACGCTGGGAAGAGGCATTGTTCCATGCCTTCAATCGGCTGCGGGACGACGGGCGACGCCTGATCGTCGCCGCTTCGGTGCCCCCTCGGCAACTGGCGGTCACCTTACCCGATCTGGCATCCCGCCTGACCTGGGGAATGACGTTTCAGGTCCCCGGGCTCGATGACCAGGGGCGCCTCGACGCCCTGCGGTTGCGCGCTCGGGGGCGAGGCATGGAGCTGCCCGACGAGGTCGCCCGATACATCCTGCATCGTGGCCCCAGACGCCTGGATGCGTTGTTCGACGTCCTGGAAACCCTGGACCGAGCTTCGCTCTCGGCCCAGCGCAAGCTCACCATTCCTTTCGTCAAGCAGGCGCTGGGCTGGTAGCGCGCTCATGTCTCCTGGCGGCACAGCCACTCGGTCTCGAAGCGGAAGGCATTGAGGACGTCATCCTGGGTGAAACCGTGGCGCGTCAGGGTGTCTTCCCATTCCTGGGTATGACGATAGTCCGTGAGGGCGTCATCGAAGGCATCCCGCAACGTCTCGGCGTCGGTGGGGAAGGTGAACCCGCCCCAGCTCCGGACGATCTTGCCGTCTACCTTGGGATCCTCGAAGCCTTCCACCACCTCGACATCCGGACTCTGGCCACCGAGCTGACTGACCGTGAGGCCGGTGCCGGCATAGGCATCGGCGCGATCGGACAGCAGCGCTTCGATGGCGGCGTCGTTGGACGCTATGGTGGTCATCCGATCGTCGGGAACCTCGAGTGCCCGAAGGATATCGACCTGGGTCGCGCCCTGCAGAACGGCGACGCTGATGTCGTCACGACTGGCGAAGTCTTCGTAGCCGCGAATGTCGAGGGGATTGGTGGCCCTGACCAGCAGTCCTTCGCCATAGGAGGTGTTGGGCGCCGAGAACAGCACGCGTTCGCACCGTTCGGGACGAATGGCCATCTCGGCGGCGGCCATGTCGAAGCGTCCTTCCTCGAGGCCCGGTATCAGGTCGCCGAAGGACGTGGCGACCCACTCGATATCATCGATGCCGATTTCCTCGAGCACGTGGCGCGCCACCTCGGGGCCGGCGCCCTGGCCCTGACCTTCATCGTCCAGATAGCCGTAGGGCACCTCGTTGGCCACGGCGACACGGATGCTGCCCTGCTGGCGAAGTTCCTCCAGTGATGCGGCCAGGGCGGTCGGAGCCGCCAGGATCACTGCCAATGGCACGGCCAGCCAGGCGAGGCGTGTGCTGTCGATGTCCTTTTCGTCCATTGCCTACCTCCTCCGTTTGGCACCACCAGGCAGGGAGACATCGCTGGAATGCCTGCCAAGGCAGGCATTCCGAGTCTCCTGCGTGGCGTGAGACTCCTCTCACAGCGTAGATCGCTACCCTGGTGGCCGCCATCGGCGGTGGCGTTACCGGTTCAGTTGTATCTCGCGGTGTTGGCCATCACCCAGGCGTGTCTCGTGAATGATGACCTTGCGCTGGCCGCTCGAAGGGTCAACCAGGCTACCTGATACATAGAAGTGTCCGGAGGGCAGGCCGCGCAGCATGAAGTAGCCATTGCCATCGGTGCGGGTCGTGTGGGTATAGGCGCGGGCTCGTGGATCCGCCCGTTCCACCGCGCGGCCGGCCAGGGCCTGTTCGGCCGCTTCAGCGGAATAGGTGGTGACCGGCGCCACCGAGACGGTCTCGCCGGCGCCGACCACGGTGCCGGAAGGGGTGTCGAGGGTCAGGCGACCACTGAGCGCGGCGTTGCCGGTTTTCTCGAGGGCGGCATACTCGTCCGCGGGAAAGTCGACCTGTCGCGGTACGCGACCAGTATCGGTAGCGGGCTTTTCGCTGATATCGGTGATGTCGACCGAGTCATCGCGCTGCGTGCCGCTCGATGGGGGAAGGGCCTGGCAGCCCGCGAGAACGGTGCCCAGTAGAAGGGGCAGAAGGATATGGCGCATGGCGTCTCTCTTTCTTTAGCATTGGCCCTGTGTGCCGCAAGAGCTTAACGCAAAAGGGCCACCGCCAGTAGCGGTGGCCCTTGGGGCGCCGTGTCGGAACGAGGATCAGGCCTTGCGGGTGGCCTTCTCGACGCTCTCGGAGGCTTGCTTGACGTTGGCGTCGGCCAGCTTCTGGCTTTGCTGGACGAAATCCTGCTGCAGGGAGACGACCTTTTCGGCGTCATTCTTGAAGCGTTCGGTCAACTCCTTGGTGACCTTCTGCTGGCCTTCCATGTAGGTACGCAGACCGTCGGCATCCTTGACGTCGAGCAGGGAACGCAGCTGGGCGATGCCGGTTTCGGTGTAGGCCTGGCTGGCATCCAGCTGAGCGCGCAGCAGCTTTTCGGTGTAGTCCACGGACAGCGACGCATAGGCGCGTGCCGGGCCGAAGAACAGGGATTCGAATTGCTCGGTGAACTGTTGGGTATTGAAGTCGCGCATCGTCTGCACCCTCCTGGGGTCGGTCTTCGGTGAAGGCCTGGGCGATCCGCCGATGCCTTCTCGTTCATGTTGCAATGCACAATAGCAGGCGCTTTTGTGCGTCGCAACATGCCGAATGTAAAAAAATGCACGTGCGCAACGGCGCATCCCGGAGGAGAAGTGAACGATGCGATCAGGAATCGTTCATAAGCGCCTTGCAAGCTGACCGCGGCATCGCCATGGTGAGAGCAGGATATGCCGACGAGGAAGCGAAAATGAGCGACAAGCGTATCGAGCGTGACAGCATGGGCGAGCTGGAAGTGCCGGCCGAGGCCCTCTACGGCGCTCAGACTCAACGTGCGGTGAACAACTTTCCGGTCTCCGGGCAATCCATGCCGGCGGCCTTCATCCATGCCATCGCGCATATCAAGCGTGCTGCGGCCAGGGTCAACCATGACCTGGGGCTGCTCGATGGGCCGCGTGCCGAGGCCATCGTCAAGGCGGCCGAAGCGGTGATCGACGGACGGCATGACGATCAGTTTCCGGTGGATGTCTTCCAGACCGGCTCCGGGACCTCGAGCAACATGAACGTCAACGAGGTGATCGCTCACCTGGCCGCCGCCGAAGGTGTCGATGTCGGCCCCAATGATCACGTCAACATGGGACAGTCGAGCAACGACGTGATTCCAACAGCCCTGCACCTGTCGGCGGCGCTGGAGGTGACTCGCGAACTGCGCCCGGCACTGGTGCACCTGCGCGAAACGATCGACAGTCGGGCCGCCGAGCTCGATGAGGTGGTCAAGACCGGCCGCACCCACCTGATGGATGCCATGCCGCTGCGCATGAGCCAGGAACTCGGTGGATGGTCGAGCCAAGTGGGGCAGGCCATCGAGCGAATCGACAGTGCCATGGCGCGGCTTTGCCGTCTGGCCCAGGGCGGCACGGCGGTGGGAACCGGTATCAACGCCCATCCCGAGTTCGCCGAGCGCATGGCCCGGGAACTCGGCCAGCGCACCGGGCTGACGCTGACGCCCAACGACAGCTTCTTTGCCAGCCTCGGTTCCCAGGATGCCGCGGTGGAGCTTTCCGGCCAGCTGCGAGGCCTGGCCTGTGTGGTGATGAAGATTGCCAACGACCTGCGCTGGATGAACTCCGGGCCATTGGCCGGCCTCGGCGAGATCGAGCTCGAGGCGTTGCAGCCGGGCAGCTCGATCATGCCGGGCAAAGTCAATCCGGTGATTCCCGAGTCGGCCGCCCAGGCCGCCGCCCAGGTCATCGGTCTGGATTCGGCGGTGACCGTGGCCGGCCAGAGCGGCAACTTCCAGCTCAATGTCATGCTGCCGCTGGTGGCCAACAACCTGCTCACCGCGATCACCCTGATGAGCAATACCTCGCGCCTGCTGGCCGATCGTGCCATTGCCACCTTCAAGGTGCGCGAGGATCAACTGCGCGAACCGCTCTCGCGCAATCCCATCCTGGTCACGGCATTGAACTCGGTGATTGGCTACAACGCTGCGGCGGCCATCGCCAAGCAGGCCTACCAGGCGGGGCGGCCGATCATCGAGGTTGCCGAGGAGCAGACCGAGCTGTCGCGCCAGGAGCTGGAGCGCCTGCTCGACCCGGCGGCCCTGACACGGGGTGGGATACCGGAATGACCGGGGCGCCCGGGAGCTTGAAGTCGTACGCTTGAAGCGGGAAGAAAAGCCCCTTGACCCGATGTTGTCGGGGGCATTCAGCTTATGTCTCCTGTTCCCTTTCCTTGCCTTCGCGGATCGTGGAGTGCGCTTCGTGGTGCTCGTCGCGGTCCGCCTCAGGTGTTTCATGTTCATCGGCTCGGGAGGGGCGATAGCAGAGCGTGGTGAGAATCGGGAAATGGTCCGAGCCGAACCCCGGCAGACGCCGCATGTCGCGTAGCGTGAAGTGTTCGCTGGAGAAGACATGATCGAGCGGCCAGCGCAGCAATGGATAATGTGCGTGGAAAGTGCTGAACATGCCGCGACCTCGGCGTGGATCGAGCATGCCGCTGATGCGACAGAAGAGCCGGGTCGTGCGTGACCAGGCCACGTCGTTGAGGTCGCCGGCCACGAGGGTCGGGGCGGGGGCATCGTGGATGCGCTTGCCGATCAGCAACAGTTCGGCGTCACGCCACAGCGATTCCTCGCTTTCGTTGGGTGCCGGCGGTCGAGGATGCACGGCGTACAACTGGATGTCGTCCCCGCAGGGCAGGGTGACCCCGGTCGATATGGACGGAATGTCGTCCTGGATCAGCCGCTCGACCTGCGGTGAAACCAGGGGCAGTCGTGAATAGAGGTGCATGCCGTACAGGTTGTCCTGGGGAATGCGTACGGCGTGTGGCCATTGGTTGGCCAGGGCGGCATCGAGTTGACGGCCCCACCAGTCGTCTGACTCGAGGGTCAGGACGATATCCGGCTGATGCGCGTGAATGAGATCGACCAGCCCTTCGGCATTGCGATTGGGTGTCAGCACATTGGCGACCAGCAGACGAATGCAGCGATCGTCATGGCCGGGTTCGCTGCGCTGGACCTGCACGGGCCAAAGGCGTGTCCACGGCAATATGTAGCAGGCCTGGACCACGAGGGTGGCAAGGCTGCTTGCCACGATCATCCAGCGCCATGGTGCCTCGGTGAGAGGGGCGAGCAACAAGGTCAGCAGTGCCAGCGTGGCGATCTGTAGACGCGGAAACTCGCAGCTGCGTATCCACCACCAGTGAAACGGCAGTCGGGCAAGAATCGTGATTCCCAGAAGCAGGATGGCAAGGGTCGCGATGATGACGGACAGCACGGCACGTCCTCCATGTCGATGCCAGTGGTATAGCGGAGCATACCGCGGATAGTGCAGCGATGGGAGAGCCGGCCGCTGGTCCGTCGTGCGCGTCGCGGCAGGGTCTCACGCGACACGATCAAGGAGCGCGACATGGCATGCCTCGAGACTCGTTGGTATACAGACGCATGCGTTTCAGGAAGTGTGGTGATGATTCCTTCTCGAAAGACGTTTCAGTTTCTGCGTTTCAGGAGTGTATCGACTCGATGTCAGACACGTTATCGCTCGACCCGTCAGGTTGCCGCAATCGTTACCTGTTGATGCGTCACGGCCATAGCGAGGCCAATCGACAGGGGCGCATCATCAGTTCACCGGGGCAAGGCATCGCGTCTTTCGGTCTGTCGCCGCAAGGACGCAAGGAGGTGGACGATATCCTGGAGACTTGGCATTGGGAGGTGCCGACACATGTCGTGCATTCCGATTTCCTGCGTACGACCCAGACGGCGGTTCGAGTGGCGGAGCACTTTGGTGTCACCGTGACGCCGAATCCCGGGCTGCGTGAGCGAGGGTTCGGGGAGCTCGAGGGGGAGGAGGACGCCCGCTATGCGGATGTCTGGGCCTGTGACGCCGTCGATGCGAGCCATGCGCGATTCGGTGTCGAGCCCGTCGAGGCGGTTGCCGCGCGCATGGTGGCGGTCGTGCGCGAGCTGGAGCGTCGCGCAGCAGGAGGCGTCGTGTTGCTGGTGAGCCATGGCGATCCGCTGCAGATCCTGTTGTCCGCCGTGACGGGTTTCGATCTGCGACGTCACCGCGACCGGTCGCCGTTGCGACCCGCCGAGGTGGTGGCGTTGTTCGAGAGCTGAGCCAATCTCCTGGTATTGGCCTCAGCGACATTCTCGTCACCGCGCCTAGGCGATGGCAGTGAGTCGGTCGCGTGCCAGGTATTCCGCCAGGCGCTGCTGCTGGTCGGGCGTCAGCCGCAAGGCCAGCTTGGTGCGTCGCCAAAGGATGTCCTCTGGTCGACGTGCCCACTCATGCTCCACCAGGTAGTCGACTTCGGCGGCGGTCAGGCCGGCACCGAACGATTCCCCGAGATCCTCGATGCTACGCGCTCCATCCAGGAATGCCAGGCACAGGGTGCCGTAGCTGCGTGCGAAGCGCTGCGCCTGGGCCTTGCCCAGGAAGGGATAGTCGGTCTCGAGGCGTGCCGCGAAACTTGCCTGATCGTCGATGTCGCCACCGGGGAGCGCGGCGCTCTCCGTCCAGCTACCGCTCATCCCGGGAAAGTGCGGGGTGAGGGCATCGAGGGCCGCTTCGGCGAGCTTGCGATAAGTGGTGATCTTGCCGCCGAACACCGACAGCAGCGGTGCGCCGCTGCTGTCGTCCAGGTCCAGCGTATAGTCGCGGGTCATGGCGGAAGGGTCTGCCGATTCGTCGTCGCACAGGGGGCGCACGCCGGAGAAGGTGCGCAGGACGTCCTGGCGCGTCAGGGGCGTGGCGAAGTGGTCGTTGACGACGTCGAGGAGATAATCGATTTCTTCCTCGCTGGCCTCGACCCGGGACGGGTCGCCCTGATAGCGACGATCCGTGGTGCCGATCAGGCTGAAATCCTCCTCGTAGGGCAAAACGAAGACGATGCGCTGGTCGGTGTTCTGCAGGATGAAGGCTCGCTCGTCGGCGTTGCGGCGCGGCACGATCAGGTGGCTGCCCTGGATCATGCGAACGCCGTAGCGCGAGACTCGTCCCGCCTGGCCGCGCACCACACTGTCAACCCAGGGGCCGGCGGCATTGACCAGGGCTCGGGCGTAGCGAGTGAAGCGTCGACCGGTATCGCCGTCTTCCAGCTCGATCTCCCAGTGGTCGCGATGGTCCCGCGCGGCGACACAGCGTGTCCTGACCATGATGCCGGCACCATGGCGCTGGGCATGCATGGCATTTAGCACCACCAGTCGAGCGTCGTCGACCCAGCAGTCCGAGTATTCGAAGCCTCGGCGGATGTCTGGCTTCAGGCCCAGTGATGACGACAGGCGAATCCCCCGGGAGCCGGAGAGTCTCTGGCGCTTGCCGAGATGATCGTAGAGGAACAGACCGGCCCGCAGCATCCAGGCGGGCCGCAGATGTGCGCGATGCGGCAGCACGAAGCGCAGGGGGCGGATGATGTGCGGCGCCTTGGCGAGCAGCACTTCGCGCTCGCGCAACGCTTCCCTGACGAGTCGGAATTCGTGGTGTTCCAGGTAGCGCAGGCCGCCATGGATCAGCTTGCTGCTGGCCGAGGAAGTGGCGCTGGCCAGGTCGGCCTGTTCGCATAGCGCGACCGAAAGGCCGCGACCGGCGGCGTCGGCTGCGATACCGGTGCCGTTGATGCCGCCGCCGATCACGAAAAGATCCAGGATGTGGTCCTTGGAAGTGCTCATCGCACAAGCTCCGACCGGCGAGCTGCCGGGTTCGTAGGTGAACATGATGTGTTTGAAAACGAAAATATAACAATCGAATTCGAACATCAAGCCGGCCCGCTCATTCAAGTGGGCGTGACGCGGGGCTGGGTGGAGTGGCGTTGAGCGATGCGGCGAAGGAGGGCGGCGCCGGCAGCACAAGCGCCACGGATCGTGGGATCAGGCCAGGTAGAGTGTCACGTCGTGCTGCGTCAATAGCCGCTTGATGCTCTCCGGGGGCTCGCGATCGGTGAACAGTGCGTCGAGTTGGGCGAGGTTGCCCTGGCGTACCACGGGATTGCGCTGAAACTTGGAGTGATCGGCGGCCAGGAAGACCTGACGGGAATTGTGGATGATGGCCTGGGCGACTCGGACTTCCTGATAGTCGAACTCGAGCAATGAGCCGTCTTCGTCGATGCCACTGATGCCGATAATGCCGTAGTCGACCTTGAACTGATTGATGAAGTCGATGGTGGCCTCGCCGATGATGCCGCCATCCCGGGAGCGTATCTGGCCGCCGGCGATGATGACGTTGAAGTCCTCCTTGTGCTGCAGGATGGCCGCGACATTGAGGTTGTTGGTGATGACCTCCAGGCCGTGATGATGCAATAGTGCCTCGGCGATGACCTCGTTGCTGGTGCCGATGTTGATGAACAGCGAGGCATGGTCGGGAATCTGCCGGGCGAGCAGGGCAGCGATGCGTTGCTTGGCTTCCAGATTGAGTGTCTTGCGGGTCGAATAGGCGGTGTTGACCGTACTCGATTCAAGCCCGGCGCCGCCATGCACGCGGCGAATGCGGCCCTCGCTCGAGAGCTGGTTGAGGTCGCGACGTATGGTCTGCGGCGTGACCGCGAAATGCTCGGTGAGCTGCTCGATACTGGCGTAGCCCTGGCGTCCTACCAGTTCGAGAATGCTGGCCTGGCGTTGTTGTTGATTCATGGCGACTCCTTGGATGTCGACGATTCTACTGCATCGGTGGCGGTGATGCAGTGAGTCGCCGGTATGCGCCGAAGGTCGTAGTCATCACGGCCTTTCTCCAATTGAGTGGGCAAGGCCACTGGAGTAGGCTTTATGATCGTAAACGAACATTGACGTTGCAAAACGAAATTGGCCGATCAGGAAGCGCTGAAAGCTGCGCTTCTTACAACGACAGGACGCTTTCATGGCTTCTCATCTGCTCGCCATCGATCAGGGCACCACCAGTTCCCGCGCCATTCTCTTTGATCGCGAGGGCCATGTCGCCGTTACCGCCCAGCGAGAGTTCCCCCAGCAGTTTCCCGAGGATGGTTGGGTCGAGCACGACCCCGAGGCGATCTGGGAAACGGTGGTCGCCACTTGCCGGGAGGCCATCGACAACGCGGATATCGGCATCGGTGACATTCTCGGCATCGGCATCACCAACCAGCGAGAAACCACCCTGGTATGGGACCGTGTCACCGGCGAGCCGCTTTACAATGCCATCGTCTGGCAGGACAGGCGTACTGCCGAAACCTGCGAGCGGCTTCGTGAGGCGGGGCATACCGAGCTGGTGCAATCGCGCACCGGCCTGTTGATCGATCCCTACTTCTCGGCCACCAAGCTGGCCTGGATCCTGGATAACGTGCCTGATGCCCGGGAGCGTGCCGAGCGGGGCGAGCTGGCCTTCGGCACCGTCGATACCTTTCTCATCTGGCGCTTGACCGGTGGACGGGTGCATGCCACGGATGCCACCAATGCGTCGCGTACCGCCTTGTTCAATATCCATGAGCAGCGCTGGGATCCATCGCTGCTCGAGCTCTTTGGCATTCCCGAAAGCCTGTTGCCGGAGGTCAGGGATTCCAGTGATGACTTCGGCCATGCCGATGCCGAATGGCTGGGGGGAGAGCTGCCCATCGCGGGCGTGGCGGGCGACCAGCAGGCGGCGCTGGTCGGGCAGGCCTGCTTTGCGCCGGGCATGGGCAAGAGCACCTATGGCACCGGCTGCTTCATGATCGTCAACACCGGTCATGAGGCGGGTGTGTCGCGCAACCGGCTGCTGACGACGGTCGGGTACCGCCTGAATGGCGTGACGACCTACGCCATGGAAGGCAGCATCTTCGTCGCCGGGGCCACCGTGCAGTGGTTGCGAGACGGCTTGCAGCTGTTCGCCGATGCCGCCGAGACCGAGGCGCTGGCGCGCAAGACGCGCCGTGGGCACAGCGTCTATCTGGTGCCGGCCTTTACCGGGCTAGGGGCGCCGTACTGGGATCCCAAGGCACGCGGCGCCATCTTCGGCCTGACCCGCGACACCGGCATCGCCGAGATCGTCGCCGCCGGCCTGCAGGCGGTCTGTTACCAGACCCGGGATCTGCAGATGTGCATCAATGACGACATGACGGCCGCGCCGGGGACCCTGAGAGTCGATGGCGGCATGGTGGCCAACAACTGGGTGATGCAGTTTCTGGCCGACATGCTGGGCGTGAGGGTCGATCGGCCCACGGTGCTGGAGACCACGGCCCTGGGGGCCGCCTATCTGGCGGGGCTGAAGCTCGGTTGGTATCAGGACCTCGAGGAGATCGCCGGTCTATGGCGTTGCGAGCGAAGCTTCGAGCCGGAGATGCCGGAAGAGGAGCGCAGCCGACTCTATGCCGGTTGGCTGGAAGCGGTGGAGAGGGTGCGTTCGGCACCTTCGGCGCATGACCCAAGTCACTGATCCTCGGGCCGTTGAAGGAATCGGCTCGTGACAATCGGGGGTTGCATTTCGGCTCGGGATGCGTAGAATACGCATCCGTTGTCGAGGCGAACATCGCCGAGGGACGTAGGACCATAGCTCAGTTGGTTAGAGCGCCACGTTGACATCGTGGAGGTCGGCGGTTCAAATCCGCCTGGTCCTACCAAGATATTGCTTCCCATCTCGACACGCCTTCGATAGAGGACCATAGCTCAGTTGGTTAGAGCGCCACGTTGACATCGTGGAGGTCGGCGGTTCAAATCCGCCTGGTCCTACCAGATCCCGAAAGCCCCATGGTCTTCTTGCCGTGGGGCTTTTTCGTGTGCGCCCGGTGTCCGGGAGTCGGTTGCTTGTGAGGCGAATCGTACAAGGCTGCGACGGCTGGCGTCAGGCCCCGACGTCGTGGCTGGCGCCGGGGAGAGTGTCAGAAGGTCGTGCGGGCGATGAATATCTCGACCAGTGATTCGATGCCGGCCTGGTCGGCCTCGGAGAAGCGATTGCGTTCGGGACTGTCGAGGTCGAGTACGCCCCACAGGCGATCATCGACGACGACAGGCACGACCAGCTCGGCCTGGGAGGCGCTGTCGCAGGCGATGTGGTCGGCGATGGCGTGGACGTCGTCGATGCGCTGGGTCTGGCGGGTCCGGGCTGCCGCGCCGCATACGCCCTTGTCGAAGGGAATGGGGTGGCAGGCCGGCTTGCCCTGGAAGGGCCCTAAATGGAGCATGTTCGGCTGGCGTTGGAGATAGAAGCCCGCCCAGTTGAGAGCGGGGATTTCCTGCATGAGCAGTGCGCAGGTCTGGGCGCTGTTGGTCAGCCAGTCGGGAGTATCCAGCAAGGCATCCAGCTGTCGGCCGAGCAGGGTGTAGTCGGTCATGGTCTCTCCTTACAACGCGAGGGGCCGGCACAGCGGCCGGCCCCGACATTCCGATGCTTCGATGATCCGGACGGGTACCAGGGGCGCCCATCCGTCTCTGTTCATTTCCAGCCAGGTACCGCCTGGGCGCCGAACAGTTCCTCGGCCTTGGCTTCCACTTCGTCGCTCTGGTAGGCATCGACCAGCTGCTGGATGCTTTCCTTGTCCTCGTCGCCGGCACGTACGGCGATGATGTTGACGTAGGGCGACTCTGCGCCTTCCTTGAGCAAGGCGTCGTCCAGGGTCAGGCCTGCCGGCTGCGCGAAGGTGTTGTTGATGAAGGCCATGTCGACATCGGGCAGCACGCGGGGCAGCTGGGCGGCCTCGATCTCGCGGAACTCGAAACCATGGGGGTTTTCAACCACATCCAGCGGCGTGGCTTCGAGGTTTTCCGGATCATCCAGCGTGATCAGCCCCTCGTTGTGCAGCAGGATGAGGGAGCGCCCCTCGTTGGACGGGTCGTTGGGCAGGGCGATGGTCGCGCCATCCGGCAGTGCCTCGATGCTGTCGTACTTCTCGGAATAGGCGCCGATCGGGTACACGAAGGTGCGGCCGGCGATGGCGAAGTCATAGCCGCGGTCTTCGACCATCGACTGCATGTAGGGCTCGTGCTGATAGGCGTTGGCGTCCAGGCTGCCGTCGGCCAGGGCGGCATTGGGGGTCACATAGTCGGTGAACTCGATGATCTCGACGTTCAGGCCGTGCTCGCGCTCGGCGATATCCGCGGCGACTTGCATGACCTCGGTTTCCGGGCCGGCGACGGTGCCGACCTTGAGGGTCTGCTCATCGGCATTGGCTTGGCCGAAGGCCAGGACGGAGGCGGCCAGGCCGCCGATCAGGAAGTTGCGCATATGTGATGTCTCCCTTCGAGGAAATCATGAGCTCATGGTTATGTTATTGGAATAACCAGGATATGTGTAATTCTTTTTGGTTATCAGCGTCCGTGGTACATCATTTGTGGTCGCTCTTGCGTACCAGGTAGTCGCCGAGGCTCTGAAAACCCTGGACCATGATCACCAGGATTGCCACGGTGATCAGCATGATGGTGGGGTTGAAGCGGTTGTAGCCATAGCGAATGCCCAGGTCGCCCAGGCCGCCGCCGCCCACCGCGCCGGCCATGGCAGAGTAGCTGACCAGGGTGACGATGGTCACCGTCAGGGCGGTGAAGATGCCTCCTCGCGCCTCGGGCAGCAGTACCTTGGTGATGATCTGCCAGGGCGTGGCGCCCATGGATTGGGCGGCCTCGACGAGCCCGGGGGATATCTCATTCAGCGCCCCTTCCACCAGTCGGGCAATGAAGGGAATGGCGGCGATGGTCAGCGGAACGGCAGCCGCGTTGGTGCCGATAGAAGAACCGACCAGGGCGCGGGTGAACGGAATGATGGCCACCATCAGGATGATGAAAGGGATCGAGCGTCCGATGTTGGTGATGATGCCGAGCACGCTGTTGAGCACTGGCTGGGCGAGGATCTGGCGCGGCCGGGTGACATAGAGCATCACGCCCAGCGGGATGCCGAGCGCCGCGGCGATCAGGCCGGATACCGCGACCATGTAGAGGGTATCCAGGGTGGCCCCGAGGATCAGGTTAATCATCGCGCTGGACATGGCCGAGCACCTCCACTTGCAGATCGTGGTTTCGCAAATAGTCGAGGGCGCGGCGCGTATCGTGCGCATCGCCCATCAGTTCGGCAATCATCAGGCCCAGGGTGCGGTCCTGGATCGATTCGACCTTGGCCTGGAGGATGCTGACATCGACACCGCATTCCCGAGCCAGGCGCGAGACGAGCGGGGTGGAGACGGCATCGCCGGAGAACGCCAGGCGCACGACCGGGTGGCTGTGCTCGCCCGGCGTCTCCTCGAGGCGTTCGATGAGCGCGGCGGGCGGCTCGAGTTCGAGGAAGTCGTTGAGAAAGTCGCGTCCCAGCTGGGTGGTTGGCGAGGTGAAGAAGTCGCCGACATCGGCTTCCTCAACCAGCTCGCCGTCGGAGATCAGGCTGACCCGGTGGCAGATCGACTTGACCACCTCCATCTCGTGAGTGATCAGCAGGATGGTCAGACCGAGCTTCTGGTTGATGTCGCGCAGCAGCTCGAGAATGGCGCCCGTGGTGTGGGGATCGAGCGCTGAGGTGGCCTCATCGCAGAGCAGCACCCGTGGACGGCTGGCCAGGGCGCGGGCGATGGCCACGCGCTGTTTCTGGCCGCCGGAGAGCTGGGCCGGATACTGGCGCGCCTTGTCGTCCAGGCCGACCAGTTCGAGCAGCGGTGTGATCCGTTCGCGAATGTCGCCACGCTTCATGCCCATGAGTTCCAGGGGGAGGGCAATGTTGTCGTATACGGTGCGCGAGGTCAGCAGGTTGAAATGCTGGAAGATCATGCCGATGCGATGGCGTGCCTGATTGAGAGCTTCGCCGGACAGCCCGGTGAGCTCCTGGCCATCCACGGTCACCGTGCCGGTGGTAGGGCGCTCGAGGAGGTTGACGCAACGAATCAGGGTCGACTTGCCGGCCCCGGAGAGGCCGATCACGCCATGGATCTGTCCCTGAGGGACATGCAGGTCGACCGCCTTGAGGGCTTCGATACCTCGGGCGTTGCGGCGCTTGCTCGTGGGAAAATAGGTCTTGGAAACGTTCTGCAGTCGGATCATCTGGCCACCAGGCGGTGGCGCCGCAGGGTCGCGGAGCGGGCGGGCAGGTTCGGGAGGCCAAAAAAAGGCCACCCTGACGGGTGGCCATCAACGCTGGACACACCCTTTTAGCTGCATTTCACAACGCGCCGGACATGCCGCCGCGACGTCGGCGCCCGCAATCCGGGTACAAATCGGCGCCTACGAAATGTAGCGCGAAATCCTAGGTGTCATACGGGTGTTTGTCAATCGCTTTGGACGACTCTGGTGGCGATGCTGCCTTGATACAGCAAAAAAGGACTATGCGTCGCTCAGGTGCAGTAATATTTATGGCATCACGGCGACAGCCAGGTGCCGCGGCGGTAGCTGGCGCAAGCTGGTGACGTGGACGCCGGCTGGCTGGTTTTCATAGACTGGTTACCTTTTCGCCGTTCGGCATTGGCTCAATCAATGGGGATTCGTCATGTTCACGGGTATCGTCCAGGGAACCGCCGAGGTGGTGGTCATCAAGGAGGCCGAGGCTTTTCGCACACATGTGCTGTGGTTGCCGGAGGCGCTGTGCGAGGGGTTGGAGATCGGCGCCTCGGTGGCGCACAACGGTGCTTGCCTGACGGTCACCTCCATCGATGGGAGGCGTGTCGGCTTCGACCTGATGCGCGAGACGCTGAGAGTCACCAATCTGGGGGATCTTGAGGTCGGGGATCGCGTCAATATCGAGCGTGCAGCGCGTTTCGGCGATGAGATCGGCGGTCATGCCATGTCGGGTCACGTCATGGGGACGGCCGAGCTGGTGGACGTCGAGCAGGCACCCAACAATCGGCGGCTCTGGTTCGAGCCGCCCGAGCGGCTGGCGCGCTTCCTGTTCGACAAGGGGTACGTCGGCCTGGACGGGGCCAGCCTGACCATCGGCGAGGTGCGACCTGGCACCGAGGGGCGCGGAACGCGTTTCTGCGTGGACCTGATTCCCGAGACGCTGGCGCGCACCGTGTTTGCCGACCGTGTTCCGGGAGATCGCGTCAATCTCGAGATCGATCCCCAGACCCAGGCGATCGTCGAGACGGTCGAGCGAGTGATGGCCGAGCGTGTCGACTGAGCCGTTCAGCCCGCGTTGGTGACCGGAGTGGCGCTCTGAACCGGGAGCCGCTTATATAGACAGTCATGTGCCGTGCCGGCGGGGGTGGTGTCTCGCATCCCGGAGCGCCATCCGCTACCATGTGCGGCTTTTCTCGCACCCCGGACGCATGACGTCCCCGCGCAGGATGTTCCCCATGTTGAAACGTCTGATCGATGACCATTTCAAGCTTGCCGAGCATGGCACGAATGTGAAGACCGAGGTGATCGCCGGTATCACCACTTTCCTGACCATGGCCTACATCATCTTCGTCAATCCGAGCATCCTCTCGGAATCGGGGATGGACTATGGCGCGGTGTTCGTGGCGACCTGCGTGGCGGCGGCCATCGGGTGTCTGATCATGGGGCTGTGGGCCAACTATCCGATCGCCCAGGCGCCGGGCATGGGGCTCAACGCCTTTTTCACCTATGGCGTCGTGATGGGCATGGGCTACAGCTGGGAGACCGCGCTAGGGGCGGTGTTCCTGTCCGGCTTCACCTTCTTTCTGCTCAGCATCTTTCGTATCCGCGAGTGGATCATCAACTCGATCCCCATGTCGCTGCGGCTCGGCATCGCCGCGGGCATCGGCCTGTTCCTGGCGATGATCGCCCTGAAGAATGCCGGTATCGTGGTCGCCAACGAGGCCACCTACGTGGCCCTGGGCGATCTTTCGGCACCTTCGGCCCTCTATGCGCTGCTCGGCTTCTTCGTGATCACGGCCCTGGCATACCTGCGTGTGACCGGCGCGGTCATGATCGGCATCCTCGGCGTGACCCTCCTGGCCATCCTGCTGGGGCATAACGAGTTCGGCGGCGTGATGTCCATGCCGCCGTCCATCGCGCCGACTCTGATGTCGCTGGATATTGCCGGCGCTCTGGACGTGGCGATGTTCAGCGTGATCTTCGCCTTTCTGTTCGTCGATCTGTTCGATACGTCCGGCACTCTGGTCGGGGTGGCGCATCGTGGAGGATTGCTCGACGAGAACGGCAAACTGCCTCGCATCGGGCGTGCCATGATGGCCGACAGCACTGCGTCCATGGCGGGTGCCGTGCTGGGAACCTCGACCACGACCAGCTACATCGAATCCACGGCCGGCATTGCCTCCGGCGGCCGTACCGGGCTCACCGCCGTGGTGGTGGCCGCGCTCTTTCTGATCAGCCTGTTCTTCTCGCCGCTGGCCGGCTCGATTCCTGCCTATGCCACGGCCGGTGCACTGCTTTACGTGGCAGTGTTGATGGCCGGCAGCCTGGCCCACGCCGATTGGGACGACGCCACCGAGGCGGCCCCGGTGCTGATCGCTGCACTGGCCATGCCGCTGACTTTCTCGATTGCCGAGGGCATCGCGCTTGGCTTCATCAGCTTTGTGGCCATCAAGGCGCTTTCAGGGCGTTTCAAGGACCTGAACCCTGCTGTGGTGGTGCTGGCGCTGATCTTCGCTGCCAAGTTCCTGTTCCTCGACTGACACTTACTGACTGAGATTCGTGATGAGCATCTACGGCGACTACATCAAGTCCGTGATCCGTACCGTCCCCGATTGGCCTCAGCCTGGGGTCAACTTTCGCGATATCACGCCGCTTCTGCAGAACAGTGCGGCGTTTCGCAAGTTGATAGACAGCTTCGTGCACCGCTATCAGGAGATGGACCTCGATGCCATCGCCGCGATTGATGCGCGAGGCTTCATCGTCGGCGCGCCCCTGGCGTATGAGTTGGGCTGCAGTTTCGTGCCGGTACGCAAGAAGGGTAAGCTGCCGTTCAAGACCATCAGCGAAACCTACACGCTGGAATACGGCGAAGCCGAGGTGGAGCTGCATTCCGATGCCTTCCGCGAGGGGGATCGCATTCTGGTGGTGGATGACCTGATCGCCACCGGCGGCACCATGCTGGCCGCGGCCAAGTTGATCTCCCGCAGTGGCGGCCTGGTGGTCGAGACCTCGACGATCGTCGACCTGCCGGACCTGGGCGGTGCCCAGCGGATCCGCGATGCGGGATTCGGCGTCTTCGCGGTCTGTTCCTTCACCGAGGACGAGTGAGCTGCTCATGAGTACCCATCGTTATCATCAGCATTTCACCGTGTCCTGGGATCAGTTGCACCGGGATGTGCGTGAACTCTGTCATCGGCTCGTCGAGCGCGATTTCAAGGGCATCGTCGCCATCACCCGGGGCGGGTTGATTCCCGCCGCGCTGTTCGCACGAGAACTCAACGTGCGTTTGATCGACACGGTGTGCATCAAGAGCTACGACCACATGGAGCAGGGCGGCCTGGACGTCATGAAAGGCGTCGAGCATGATGGAGATGGCTGGCTGCTCGTCGATGACCTGGTCGATACCGGCAAGACGGCGCGGCGGGTCCGCGAGATGTTGCCCAAGGCACACTTCGTGACGGTCTATGCCAAGCCCGAAGGGCGCCCCCTGGTGGACCAGTACCTGACCGAGGTCGCGCAGGACTGCTGGATTCAGTTCCCTTGGGACATGGGCGTGGCCTATGTCGAACCCCTGGCGGATCAGATCAAGCGGTGACCCATGAGCATTCCGCTGCCCGACAGCTGGCAACAATGGCTGGGTGCCGAGTTCCAGGCACCCTACATGCAGGCATTACGTGATTTCCTGGCCGGGGAGAAAGCAGCCCGCAAGGTCATCTATCCGCATTCGTCGAACTGGTTTCGTGCCTTCGAGCTGACGCCGCTCGACGAAGTGAAGGTGGTGATCCTGGGCCAGGATCCCTATCACGGCCCGAACCAGGCGCATGGCTTATGTTTCTCGGTACGGCCCGGCGTGCAGGTGCCGCCTTCGTTGGTCAATATCTACAAGGAACTGGCCGCCGACGTCGGGTTCCAGCCGGTCAACCATGGCTTTCTGGAAAGCTGGGCGCGACAGGGTGTCTTGCTGCTGAACACCTCGCTGACGGTGGAGCAGGGCAATGCCGGCTCGCACCGTGGACGTGGCTGGGAGACCTTCACTGATCGTGCCATCGCCACGGTCAACGAGCATGCCGGTCCCACGGTGTTCCTGCTCTGGGGCAGTCATGCTCGCAAGAAGAAGGCTCTGGTGGACACCAGCCGCCACCTGGTGCTCGAGTCGCCCCATCCCTCGCCGCTGTCGGCGCATCGCGGCTTTTTCGGCAACCACCATTTCTCGCGGGCCAATGCCTTCCTCGCCGAGCAGGGTCGTACGCCCATCGATTGGCAATTGCCTCAGCAACCCTGATCCAGCTCGCCTGGCCGCGGCCTTGGGCTCCATGCCCCGGGCTGTGGCTGACCAACTTAACCTCAACGCAGGATGCGGGTAGAATGGCGCGCAATTTGCGCATGCCCCATGCGACAAAGGCCGCCATCGATCCCATCGCCGCCGAAGAGGTTCCCGCCCATGAGTGTTCATGCCATTCAACATCCCCTTGTCCAGCACAAGCTGGGGCTGATGCGTGAAGCCGGTATCAGTACCAAGAGTTTTCGTGAGTTGGCCGGCGAGGTGGCCAAGCTGCTCACCTACGAGGCGACTCAGGATCTCGAGCTCGAGACGCAGGATATTCCGGGATGGAGTGGCGAGCCGATTGCCGTCAACCAGCTCAAGGGAAAGAAGGTTACCATCGTGCCGATCCTGCGTGCCGGCCTCGGGATGCTGGAAGGCGTGACCGACCTGATTCCCAGCGCCAGGGTCAGTGTGGTGGGCCTCTACCGCGACGAAGAGACCCTGCAGCCGGTGCCGTATTTCTCGAAGTTTGCCGGCGATCTGGATGAGCGGATGGCCATCGTCATCGACCCGATGCTGGCAACCGGCGGTTCCATGGTGGCGACCCTGGACATGCTGCGTGACCGGGGCTGCAAGCACATGAAGGTGATCGTCCTGGTGGCGGCGCCGGAAGGGATCGAGCGGGTGCAGCGGGACTATCCGGACATCGAGATCTACACGGCCTCGGTGGATGACCATCTCGACGAGAATGGCTACATCGTGCCGGGTCTGGGAGACGCGGGCGACAAGATCTTCGGCACGCGCTGATCGACGGCGGCAGGGCGCCGTCGTGACTGCCAATCGCCAATAGCCTATCCCGGTTCGCTTGCCTGATGGGCGTCAATGGATCCCGGTTCATGGTGGTGACCGGGGGATGTCAAAAGGGTCGCTTAGAGCGGCCCTTTTTTATGTTCGAGTTATGTTCGAAATCGAAAAAACGTGGTGGAGCATGGCACGTCGTCCATCCGACATGTCGACCATCTGTGTGTAGACAAAAGTTTTACTGATAAAAATAATCTATATAAAACATATAGTTATGAATAATCTTCGACGAGTTTCGGTCGTCGAGACAGTGTTTTCGCTAAACTACATTTGTGTCCGAAATCGAATCTCGGCTAACGTGATGCTACGCATGCCTCAAGCGTGATCGCATAACAAAGAACAGCCGAGATCCGTATGTCATTGATCCTAGAAAACATCGACCGGGTGGTCGGCGGTGAAACACATATCGCCGACATGAACCTGTCCCTCGAACCCGGATCGTTCAATGTCCTGCTGGGCCGGACGCTCGCCGGCAAGACCACGCTGATGCGGCTGATGGCTGGCCTCGATACGCCGACCCGTGGGCGTGTCCTGATGGACGGCGAGGATGTGACCGGCCGTTCCGTCCGCCATCGCAATGTATCGATGGTCTATCAGCAGTTCATCAACTATCCCAGCCTGACCGTCTACGACAACATCGCCTCGCCGCTCAAGCTGGCGAAGGTCGGGCGTGCCGAGATCGATCGCCGGGTGCGGCATATTGCCGAGATGCTGCATATCGAGCACCTGCTCGATCGACAGCCTCTGGAGCTGTCTGGTGGCCAGCAGCAACGTACCGCCATGGGACGTGCTCTGGTGAAAGATGCCGACGTGGTGCTCTTCGACGAGCCGCTGGTCAATCTGGACTACAAGCTCCGCGAGGAATTTCGCGAGGAGCTTCGGGCAGTCTTCAGCGAGCGTAACTGCATCGCCGTTTATGCCACCACCGAACCCGCCGAGGCGCTGGCGCTGGGCGGCAACACGGCGGTACTGCACGAAGGGCGCTTGCTTCAGTATGGCCCGACCGAGGAGGTCTATCACCGTCCTCGGGATATTCTGAGCGCCGAAATGTTCTCGGAGCCCCCCATCAACATCATCGACGGCGTCATCGAGGGCGCCTCGGTCTCCTTCGCCGATGGACATCGGCTGCCGGCCGCGGCCAGCTTCGGTGGCTTGGCCGCTGGTGCTTATCGGTTCGGTGTACGGGCATCCCACCTGTCGCTCGAACGAGTGTCCGAGCATGACGTCGCCATGGAGATGATCGTCGACCTCGCCGAGATCAGCGGTTCCGAAACCTTCCTGCATGTGCGCAACGACCACCTCTCGATGACGGCCCACCTGACCGGCGTGCATCACTTCGAGGTGGATGATCCGGTGACGCTCTATTTTTCCGCCCAACGTGCCTATGCCTTCGATTCGCAGGGCGCGGTTAGGCACATACCGGCCCACCTGGGAGGCGTTTGACGATGGCCGAGATTACCCTCAGGTCCCTGGCCCACACTTACCTGCCAAACCCGCGGACACCGGAAGACTATGCGATTCGCGAAATGAATCACGTCTGGCACCAGGGGGGCGCCTATGCGCTGCTCGGGCCTTCGGGGTGTGGCAAGTCGACGTTGCTCAACATCATCTCCGGCTTGCTCGAACCCTCCAGCGGCGAAGTGCTCTTCGACGGTGAGGTGGTCAATGCCTTGCCGCCGGAAGCACGCAATATCGCCCAGGTTTTCCAGTTCCCTGTCATCTACGACACCATGACGGTCTACGACAACCTCGCCTTTCCGTTGCGCAACGTGAAGACGCCTGAGGCGAGGGTCCATGAGCGTGTCATGGAAGTTGCCGATGTCCTGGAGCTCACCGCCCAGCTCAAGCGCAAAGCCAAGAACCTGACCGCCGACGAGAAACAGAAGGTCTCCATGGGGCGTGGCCTGGTACGCGACGATGTCTCGGCCATCCTGTTCGACGAACCCTTGACCGTCATCGACCCACAGCTCAAGTGGAAGCTGAGACGCAAGCTCAAGGAAATTCATCAGCGCTTTCAGATCACCATGGTCTATGTAACCCATGACCAGCTCGAAGCCTCGACCTTTGCCGACAAGATCGCCGTGATGTACGAGGGGCAGGTGGTGCAGTTCGGCACGCCAAGAGAGCTGTTCGAGGCGCCGAACCATACCTTCGTCGGTTACTTCATCGGCAGTCCGGGGATGAATTTCCTGGATGTCATGGCGCGCGACGGGAGCGTGATGACCGGTGATACCGAACTGACGGTCGGGCGGGGCATTCATGATGCCGTGGCTCGAGCGAGCTCCTCCAACATCAAGCTGGGAATCCGACCTGAATTCGTCGAGGTGCATGCCGAGCCGGTGGAGGGTGGTATGCCGGCTCGCGTGGATCATGCGCAGGATCTGGGAACTTATTCGATCGTCTACCTGACGCTTGGCAGCGTCTCGCTCAAGGCCCGTATCGAGGAAGATCAGGTAACGCCCACGGAGCAGGCCTGGCTACGCTTCCCCGATGCGCATCTCGGCCTGTATGTCGACGAATATCGCGTGGAGTTCGACCATGAATAAAGTCTACAACAACCGGGCCTGGTGGCTGATCTTGCCGATGCTGCTGTTGGTGGCCTTCTCGGCGATCATTCCGCTGATGACGGTGGTGAACTATTCCGTACAGGACGTCTTCGATGCCCATACGCGCTTTTTCACGGGTGCCGAATGGTTCAAGGAGATGCTCAATGATCCGACACTGCAGGCGGCCGTGCTGCGTCAGTTTGCCTTCTCGCTGACCGTGCTGGCCATCGAGGTGCCGTTGGGTATCGGCATCGCCCTGCTCATGCCCAAGAAGGGATGGCAGGCCTCGGCGGTGTTGATCCTGGTCACCATGCCATTGCTGATTCCCTGGAATGTGGTGGGCAGCATCTGGCAGATATTCTCCCGGGGCGACATCGGCCTGATGGGCTGGAGCCTGCGCGAACTGGGCTATGGCTACAACATCACGGCAAGCCCCGTGGATGCCTGGGCGACCATCATTCTGATGGATGTCTGGCACTGGACGCCGCTGATCGCACTGCTCTGCTTCAGCGGCCTGCGCTCGATTCCCGATGCCTATTACCAGGCAGCGCGCATCGATCGCGCCTCGAAGTGGGCGGTCTTTCGCTACATCCAGTTGCCCAAGCTCACCAATGTACTGGTGATCGGGGTTCTGTTGCGCTTCATGCATTCCTTCATGATCTACGCCGAGCCTTTCGTGCTCACAGGAGGAGGGCCGGGAAGCTCCACTACCTTCCTCAGCCAGTCGCTGACGACCATGGCCATCGGTCAACAGGATCTGGGGCCCTCGGCGGCGTTCTCGCTGATCTATTTCCTGATCATCCTGCTGGTTACCTGGGTGTTCTATACCGCGATCATGAACATGCAGAAAGACGACAAGAACAAGGAGGCATGAAATGAGTCATTCAGCGCCCACGACCCCCGATGATGTGCGCCAGCGTGCGGCGGCCGCCAACAACCGGCGTCGTCGCCAGGCTCGCCCGGCTTCCCGGCAGTGGCGCCGTCGGGGGCTGATGGCGGCCTATATCGTGTTCGTACTGTTGCCGATCTATTGGTTGCTCAACATGTCCTTTCAGTCCAACACCGAAATTCTCGGTGGGCTGACCCTGTGGCCCGAGGACTTCACCATCGAGCACTACGCCAAGATTCTGACCGAATCCAGTTGGTACATGGGGTATGTGAACTCGATCATCTATGTGCTGATGAACATGCTGATCAGCATCGTGGTGGCGTTGCCGGCTGCCTATGCATTCAGCCGTTATCAGTTCATCGGGGACAAGCACCTGTTCTTCTGGCTGCTGACCAACCTGATGGCACCGCCCGCCGTCTTTCTGCTGCCGTATTTCCAGCTCTATTACACCGTCGGGTTGTTCGACACCCATGTGGCGGTCGCTCTGGCCCATTGCCTGTTCAATATTCCGCTGGCCGTGTGGATTCTCGAAGGCTTCATGAGCGGTGTCCCCAAGGAGATCGATGAGACCGCCTTCATCGATGGCTACAGCTTTCCGCGATTCTTCGTGAAGATTTTCATTCCCATGATCAGCTCGGGGATCGGTGTGACGCTGTTTTTCCTGTTCATGTTCTCCTGGGTCGAGCTGCTGCTGGCCAGCACTCTGACCTCGACCAATGCCCAGCCCATCGCCTCGGTCATGACTCAGACCAAGGGAGCGTCGGGGATCGATTGGGGGGCGTTGGCCGCTGCGGGAACGCTGACGATCCTGCCGGGCATCGTGGTGGTCTATTTCGTTCGCAACCATATTGCCAAGGGCTTTGCCCTGGGCCGTACCTGAGGAGGGCGCGACATGGAATGGATGGTCTGGACCACGCCCACCGCGGTCTTCTTTACCGTCATCGCGGCCATGCTGGCCGGCATGACGGCCTGGGAAGTCATCTCGCCGACAGTCGAGCGAAAGGGCTTTCTGCCGATCTCGACCACGCGAGGTGATCGTTTTTTCATCGGTCTACTTTCCGCCGCCTATATTCATCTGGTGGTGGTGGGGTTCACCCCGCTCAGCATCTGGCTGGCGCTGGGCGCATCGGTGCTCTGGCTGCTGATCCTGATGCGCTGGGGCTGACAGCAACGCATGGAGCCGAATATCCAGGGACGGACGACAACAACCCAAGAGGTCAACATGAAAGCGAGAACAATGAGACTCTCTCTACTGGCTGCCGGTGTGATGCTGGCAAGCGGTGCTCTGCACGCCGACGATCAGGATGCCCGCGCCATCGCCGAGCGCCTGGTCGATGAACACTTCCAGGAATCGACGCTTTCCCGCGAGGAACAGATCGAAGAATTGATGTGGTTCGCCAAGGCGGCCGAGCCCTTTCAGGGCATGGAGATCAACACCGTCGCCGAGGGACTGACCACGCACATCTATGAGCGGGATGTGCTGGCCGAGGCGTTCAGCGAGCTGACGGGCATCGAGGTGACGCACAACATCATCGGCGAGGGGGATGTCGTCAACAACATGCAGACCCAGATGCAGTCGGGTCGCAATATCTACGATGGCTACGTCAACGACACCGACTCCATCGGCACGCACATTCGCTACGGCACTACCATCAACCTTTCCAAAGCCATGGAAAACGAGTGGGCCGACTACACGCTGCCGACCCTGGATCTCGATGATTTCATCGGCTTGCAGTATGGCACCGGCCCGGATGGCAGTGTCTATCAGTTGCCGACCCAGCAATTCGCCAACCTCTACTGGTTCCGCTATGACTGGTTCCAGCGCGAGGATCTGCAAAAGCAGTTCCGCGAACGCTATGGCTATGACCTGGGCGTGCCGACCAACTGGACCGCCTACGAAGACATCGCCGAGTTCTTCACCGAGCATGTCGGCGAGATCGATGGGGAGAAGGTCTATGGCCACATGGACTATGGTCGTCGCGATCCGTCGCTGGGCTGGCGTTTCCATGACTCCTGGCTCTCCATGGCGGGCATGGGCAGTCCCGGCGTGCCGTTCGGCAACCCGGTGGATGACTGGGGGATTCGCGTCAACGAGCAGAGCCAGCCGGTCGGGGCCAGCGTGTCTCGCGGCGGGGCCACCAACTCGCCGGCTTCGGTGTTTGCCGTCACCAAGATGGTCGATTGGCTCGACAAGTATGCCCCGCCCGAAGCCAGCGGCATGACCTTTGGTGAAGCTGGCCCCGTGCCGGCTCAGGGCAATGTCGCGCAGCAGATCTTCTGGTACACCGCTTTCACGGCCGACATGACCGACCCTGAGCTGCCGGTTACCGACGAAGAGGGCAATCCCAAGTGGCGCATGGCGCCGTCCCCGACGGGGCCTTACTGGGAAGAGGGCATGAAGGTCGGTTATCAAGATGTGGGAGCCTGGACCTTCTTCGACTCGACGCCCGAGGATCGTCGCACGGCTGCCTGGCTGTTCGCGCAGTTCACCGTCTCCAAGACGGTATCGCTGGAAAAACTGATGGCCGGTCTGACGCCGATCCGCGAATCGGACATCTTCTCCGAACAGATGACCGAGATGGCCCCCAAGCTGGGTGGTCTGGTGGAATTCTATCGCAGCCCGAACGAATCCAACTGGACGCCGTCCTCCACCAACGTGCCGGATTACCCGCGCATGGCGCCGCTGTGGTGGCAGAACCTGTCGCCGGCGGTCAGCGGGGATATCTCGCCCAAGGAGGCGCTCGACAACCTGGCGGGGGATCTCGACAGCATCATGGCGCGCCTGGCGCGAGCCAAGGTCTTCGATACCTATGCGCCCAGCTTGAACGACGAGCGTGACCCGCAGTACTGGCTCGATCAGCCGGGTTCGCCGAAACCGCAGCTCGACGACGAGATGCCGCAGGGTACGACGGTTCCCTATGACGAGATGATGGAGGCGTGGATGGCCGCCGGTTCTCGCGAATGATGATGGGGCGGATCAGCTGATCCGCCTCCGTTGCCCCGGCGACTGTCGGGGCCTCTCCAAGATCGTGTAACCGGTTGCCTGAACGGGACTGAGGCCCCGCTCGGTGCATGCCGAGCGGGGCCTTCTGCTTTGAAAAGGGCCAGACATGCAACTCAGACAGCACAACATCAGCAAGCTTCCCGAGCGGATCTTCGACGCTCTGGTCATCGGGGGAGGCATCAACGGCGCCTCGGCTGCCGCCGCCCTGAGTGGCAAGGGAGCCAAGGTGGCCTTGATCGATCGCGGCGACTTCGCCGGCAGTACCAGCATGCATTCCTCCAATCTGATATGGGGGGGCATCAAGTACATGGAAAGCGGTGACTTCAAGCTGGTGCGCAAGTTGTGCAAGAGCCGGAATCACCTGATCAAGAGCTATCCGTCCACGGTCCAGGAAATTCGCTTCTTGACCACCATCAACAAGGGGTTTCGCCATCATCCGCTCTATCCCTGGGCGGGGACCTGGCTGTATTGGCTGATGGGCAGTGCCTTTACGCGAATGCCGAACTTCCTGCGTCCTGCCGGAATCAAGGCGCGGGAGCCGATCATCGATACCCGCAACGCCCTGGGCGGGTTCGAATACTCCGATGCCTACCTGTACGACAATGATGCACGTTTCGTCTTCAGCTTCGTGCGAGGCGCACTGGACTTTGGCGGTGTGGCGGCCAATTACGTAGAGTCGCTGGGCTCGCGCCGCGAAGGCGATGTCTGGGTTACCAGTGTGAAGGACCGTATCGATGGCTGTGCCTTCGAGATTCGTTCCCGGGTGCTGATCAACGCCGCCGGTCCCTGGGTCGATCAGCACAATCGTCTCTCGGGGCAGCGCACCGACCATCATCACGTCTTCTCCAAGGGCATTCATCTGATCGTGCCGCGCTTGACCGAGAACAAGCGCGTCCTGGCCTTCTTCGCCGACGATGGTCGATTGTTCTTCGTCATCCCCATGGGGCCGCGCACCTGCATCGGGACCACCGACACGCGCGTGGACAAGCCCGAGGTCGATGTCACGGAGGAAGACATCCGTTTCGTGCTCGACAATATCAACAAGCGGCTCGAGCTTCGGAACCCGCTCGGCGAGGGGGATATCATCGCCACTCGCTGTGGGGTGCGTCCTCTAGCCGTCAAGCCCAATGGTGGCAACGACCGCGACTTTCTCAATCTGTCGCGCAAGCACGCCATCGATACGGACGACGAGAATGGCCACCTGAGCATCTTCGGCGGCAAGCTGACCGATTGCCTGAATGTCGGCGAGGAAGTCGTCGAGGAGGTGGCCCGGCTCGGTATCGAGATTCCGAAGCCTGATTTTCGCTGGTACGGTGAGCCCGATGCCTCGGCCCGCGAGACGTTCATGCACCAGGCTCGGCTCATGGAACTGGACGCGATGACCAGCGCCGAGGCCATGGAGCCGCTCAGTGTCCGGCTGTGGCGACGCTATGGCACCCAGGCACTGGAGTTGCTCGAGGACATTCGACAGGACCCGCGCCAGGCGGAAGTGCTCATCGAGGGCACGGAATACCTGCGTGGTGAGCTGAAACTGGCCAGGCGCCGCGAAATGGTGACCAAGCTCGAGGATTTCCTCAGGCGTCGCTCCAAGATCTCGTTGGTCGTTTCGCGCGCCAGCCTGCGTGATTCGCCGGGGCTGAAGGAAGCCTGCGACATCCTGTTCGGCGAAAAAGCGGAGCAGCGGCTGGCGGAGTACTGGTCTGTCGAGGCTGGAGAGATCGAGGCTGACTCGGCCTGACTGCGATTTAACGGTCGGGGTTGCTAGAATGCCGCGCGTTCGACTTCTCCTCCCTCCAACGCCAGGAGCTTCCTACCATGACCGACGATACGTCGGCCTCGGCGATGCCGACCGATACTCCCGTGCGCACCCTGCTGGTGGGTGCCCAGATGCTTTTCGTAGCCTTCGGCGCCCTGGTGCTGGTGCCGTTGCTCACCGGACTGGACCCCAATGTGGCCCTGTTCACCGCCGGCATCGGCACTCTGGTCTTTCACGCCGTGACGGGCGTCAGCGTGCCGGTGTTCCTGGCCTCCTCCTTTGCCTTCATCGCGCCCATCCAGAGTTCGGTGACCAACTTCGGCATTCCCGCCACCCTGGGCGGCATGCTGGCGGCCGGCCTGGTCTATGTTCTGATTTCCCAACTGGTGAGGCTCAAGGGCACCGCCTGGTTGCATCATCTGCTCCCGCCGGTGGTCGTGGGGCCGGTGATCATGGTCATCGGCCTGGCGCTGGCGCCGGTGGCGGTCGACATGGCGACCGGCGAGACCAGCGATGCCATCGGTTACGGGCGGGCCATTGTCCTCTCCATGGCGAGCCTGCTGGTGACCCTGGTGCTGGCGGTGTTCGGACGGGGGCTGATCCGGCTGGTGCCGATCATGGGCGGCATCGTGACCGGCTATGCGCTGTCGATGATGATGGGGGTGGTGGATTTCACGCCGGTGCGCGAGGCAGCCTGGCTGGCGCTGCCGGAGTTCACGGCCCCGACCTTTCATTGGGCGGCGGTGCTGTTCATGATCCCGGTGGCCATCGCGCCGGCGGTGGAGCACATCGGCGACATGGTCGCCATCGGCTCTGTGACGCGCCGGCACTACCTCGAAAAGCCGGGGTTGCATCGCACGCTGCTGGGCGATGGCCTGGCGACCTGTTCGGCGGCGCTGTTCGGTGGACCGCCCAATACCACCTACTCAGAGGTGACCGGTGCCGTCACCCTGACGCGCGCCTTCAATCCGCGCATCATGCTGGTGACCGCCGCCATTGCCATCGTGCTGTCTTTTCTCGGCAAGCTGGGCGCCTTGCTGCAGACCATCCCAGCGCCGGTGATGGGGGGCATCATGACGCTGCTGTTCGGCTCCATCGCCGTGGTGGGCATGAACACCCTGGTCCGGGCGGGGAGCGCCTTGACCGAGCCGCGCAACCTGGTGGTGGTGTCGCTGATCCTGGTCTTTGGCATCGGAGGCATGCAGTTCGGTGACGGCCAGTTCACTCTGCAGGGGGTGAGCCTCGCGGCGCTGGTCGGCATCGGGCTCAACTGGCTGCTGCCCAGCGCCCCCGAGGCCTGACCGAAGGACGTTCAGCAAGACGGCGCCATCTCGGAAAGCCGAGGGGGATCAGCCCTCGGCACCATTCTGGCCATGATGCAGCACCTCGCCGCCATCCGAGAAGGAGGGCGGGGTGTTGGCGCTGACGATCACGCATTCGGTGTCGCCGACATTGCGGAAGCGGTGGGGCAGCCGGGAATCGAAGTAATAGGCGTCGCCCGCTGACAGAATCGCCACTTCGCCGTTGACCGTGATTTCGATGCGGCCGGCGATGACGACGCCACCTTCTTCGCCGTCGTGCTCGAGCATGTCTTCGCCGCTGTCGGCGCCGGGAGGATAGCGTTCATGCAGTACCGACATGCGGCGGTCGGGACGACGTGCGGCCACCAGGCGCCATGAGAGCACGCCGTCGCCGATTTCGGTGAGCTCGTCGGCCTTGTAGAAAGGACGAGGGTGGCTGGGTTCGTCCCCGGCAAAGAAGGCGTTGATCGAGACCGGCAAGGCGTCGAGTATTTTCTTCAGCGAGCTGACCGACGGGCTGACGCTGTTCTGTTCGATCAGCGAGATGGTGCTGTTGGTGACCTGGGCGCGCTTGGCGAGCTCGCGCTGCGAAAGGTGTCGTTCCTGTCGAAGCTGACGCAGGCGTGCCCCGACGTCGAATCCTTCTTCCATCCTGTGTCCTGTATGCGGCGTTGCCGCCATCCTGCATCGTGGAAAATTCTTGACGAATGATACCCGCTCGAGGCCCTGTCGGTCACCATTGCGGGCCGGGGCCATGGCACCGCATCGCAGGGTAAGGCATCATGGCAGAAGTGAAGCATTGCCGAAGGCAGGAGACGACATGATCCGTCGCGACGACCTGACCGGTCTGGTACTGGCCGGTGGTCGGGGGAGCCGCATGAGAGGGTGCGACAAGGGGCTCGAGCCTTTTCTCGGCCGTCCCCTGGCGGCTCATGCCGGTGCTGTGTTGCGCGGGCATGTCAGCGAACTGCTGATTTCCGCGAATCGGCATCTTGGCGCCTACGCGGCATTGGCCGATCGGGTCGTCGAGGATATCACGTCGGGTTATCAGGGGCCGCTGATGGGGCTTTACAGTGGTCTGCGTGCTGCCCGCACCCCCTGGCTGGTGGTCGTGCCCTGCGATGCACCGGCACTGCCGCTTTCGCTTGTCTCCCGTCTGGTTGAGACCATCGGCGAGGGGGACATCGCCGTCGCCCACGATGGTCGACGAGCGCATCCCGTGGTGGCTCTGGTGCGCGTCGCTCTGGCGGATGATCTGGCGCGTTGCCTGGCCGAGGGCGAGCGCAAGGTCGAAGCCTGGCAGGCGCGCCATGCGCGAGTCTGGGTCGATGTCTCCGACTGCCCCGAGGCCTTTGCCAACCTGAACACCGATGCCGAGCGGCAGCGTCTAGCGCAGGCGCTCGGCGGGGAGGCATCGCCGACATGACCGAAGGGATGTCCACGACACTGACAATGCCGGAAACGCCGGCCCTGCTGGGCATCGCGGCCTGGAGCGGAACGGGCAAGACGACGCTGCTCGAGCAGTTGCTGCCCGCCCTGCGGCAGCGAGGTCTGCGGGTGGCGGTGATCAAGCATGCACACCATGCCTTCGATGTCGATCAACCGGGCAAGGATAGCCACCGCTTGCGTCAGGCCGGTGCCATGCCGATGCTGGTGGCATCCCGGGCACGCATCGCGATGATGCTGGAGACGCCGGACCAGGAAGAAGCGGACCTGGCACAACTGATCGAGATGGTACGCCCGCAGGCACCGGACCTGATCCTGGTGGAGGGGTTCAAGGCCTGGCCGCTGCCCAAGCTGGAACTGTATCGGAGTGAGCTCGGCAAGCCGCCGCGCGCCGCGGAGGACCCTTGGGTGAAGGCCGTGGCCGCCAAGGGGGACTGGCAGCCGCCGGTCGGCGTCGAGAGCCTGGATCTCGATGACCTCGACACCTTGATCGACTGGGTAGCGGCCTGGCCGGTGCGCTGGCCTTCCGAACGCGCACCCCGGCCCGTGGCAGGTGATCGGTGAGATTGTCCGGCGTCGCGGTCCTGCCCGGTCATCCTGACGTAGATGATGATCGCCGGAGGGCCGGCTTTGGCCTGTCAGCGGGCGACCATCCAACCCTATACCGTGACCGTCATGAGGCATTGAATCCATGACCCTGACTCATCTCAACGTACGCGGCGAGGCCCGCATGGTCGATGTGGCCGACAAGCCGGAGAGTCGTCGCGAAGCCAGCGCCTCTGGCTTCATCCATATGCAACAGTCGACATTGCAACTGTTGGTCGAGGGCAATCTTCCCAAGGGCGACGTGCTGGCCACTGCGCGCATTGCCGCGATTCAGGCCGCCAAGCGTACCCATGAACTGATCCCCTTGTGCCATGCCTTGCCCTTGTCCAAGGTCGAGGTCGATTTCCATGTCGACGAGGCCGAAGGCGGCGTGCGTGTCACCGCGAACTGTCGGTTGAATGGCCGAACGGGTGTGGAAATGGAAGCCTTGACGGCGGTTTCCGTGGCGTGTCTGACGCTCTACGATATGTGTAAGGCGGTGGACAAGGATATGGTGATCGGTGAGATCCGCCTGGAGGAAAAGCGTGGAGGCAAATCTGGCGAGTATCGACGTGCGGCACCGGCCGAGCCGGCGCCCATCGTGACGGGCGAGGGTGCCAGCGGAGAGGTGTCGCTGGGTGTGCGCTGTGCGTTGGGTGAGCCCTGCGTCCGCGTCAAGTGTCTGGCGGAGCTTCGCGAGCGTCTTGGCGTCGGAGAAGTCGCGGTACCCTTCGATCGACTCGAGAGTGCTGACATCAATGGCCTCAAGGCGGTATTGAAAGAGATGGACGCACGTTTTGCCGGTCTCGAAGAGGGCCGTGTCCTGTGCGCCGTCAACCAGGTCATGGCAGGAGGTGCCACGCCATTGACCGCCGATGACGAAGTTGCCTTCTTCCCCCCGGTGACCGGAGGCTGACAGCATGATCCGCGTACAACAACAATGCTTCGATGCGGGCGATGAACAGCGGGCGTTGCTGGCCGGGCGCCATGATATCGGTGCGGTGGTCGGCTTCACGGGACTGGTGCGGGACTTCAACGAGCGCCCCGATGTTCAGGCGCTGACTCTCGAGCATTATCCCGGAATGACCGAGGCCGCCTTGGCCGAGATCGTTGCCGAGGCCGAGTCGCGCTGGCCACTGCAGGACGTGCGCTTGGTGCATCGTGTGGGACGTCTTGAGCCTGGAGACCCTATCGTCCTGGTGTTGGTCGCCAGTGCACATCGACGCTCGGCCTTCGAGGCCTGCGATTTCATCATGGATTATCTCAAGACGCGTGCGCCTTTCTGGAAAAAGGAGCATACCGCCAGTGGCGATTACTGGGTCGCCGAACGCGAGATTGACCACCGAGACGCCCGACGCTGGGAGGCCATATCATGACCGATGAGCTCATCGACGATTTCGGCAGACGGGTGAGCTATGTGCGCATCTCCGTCACGGATCGCTGTGACTTCCGATGCGTGTATTGCATGAGCGAGGAAATGACGTTTCTGCCACGCGAGCAGGTGCTGACCCTCGAAGAGCTCGGGCTGGTCGCCAGAGCCTTTACCGAGCTGGGCGTGGAAAAGATTCGCCTGACCGGTGGGGAGCCTCTGGTCAGGCGTGACATCGATCGTCTGGTGGCCGATATGGGGGCGTTGCCGGGGCTCAAGGACTTCGCCATGACGACCAATGGCGCAGGCCTCGGTAAATATGCATCGCGCCTTCGCGAAGGGGGACTGCAACGTCTCAACATCAGTATCGATTCTCTGGATCCGGAACGCTTTCGGCGCCTGACGCGAACTGGTGACCTCAACAAGGTCATCGATGGCATGCGGGCTGCTCGAGAGGCAGGCTTCGAGCGGATCAAGCTCAATGCCGTGATTCTCAAGGGGCGCAATGATGACGAAGTGACATCACTGGTCGAATTCGCTCGCCAGGAGGGCGTCGATATCAGCTTTATCGAGGAAATGCCGCTTGGTGACGTCTCCGATCATTCGCGTGCGGAAACCTACTGCTCGAGCGACGAGGTCCAGGCGTTGATCGAGCAGCACTACGAACTCATTCCCACTGCCGAGACCACTCTGGGCCCATCCCGCTATTTTCGTATGCCCGATAGCGAGAGCCGTGTAGGCTTCATCTCGCCGCACAGCCATAATTTCTGCGCTTCCTGCAATCGTGTGCGTGTCACGGTCGAAGGGCGTCTCCTGCTGTGTCTGGGCAATGAACACTCCGTCGACCTCAGGGCCGTGTTGCGCCGTCATCCCGGCAATATCGAGGAACTCAAGAAAGCCATCGTGGCGGCAATGCCTCTCAAGCCGGAGCGTCATCACTTCACCACCGACGGGGATGTGCAAGTGGTTCGTTTCATGAACATGACCGGTGGCTGATTGCTTCCAGTGGCTCGATTGATCGTTTTTTACGATTGATGATCCGAGTGTTTTCACTGGCTTTTCTTGCCAAACCTGCATTGGCGAATATACTTTTGTTTAGGCCGGATGATCGGCTTTTGGGAAAGCCTGAGTGCTTCGGCGCGATGCAGGCTCGGTGACCGATTGCAAATGCCGGGATTCGCGATCGTATATTCAGTATTTCCCTTGCACGTCAAAATTCGTCATGGAGGGGGTAATGTCCAATCAGACCCTGGAGCGAATCGCTCGAAACAAGAATGTGGCACGCGCGGCGGCTCGTCAGTTGAGCATGGAGCAACTGCATAAACTGGCTGAGGTGATCGGCGAGGTTATCGAGCAGAAGAACGACGAGGAAAAGCGCCGTCAGGAAGAAGAGGCGCAAAAGGCGCGCAAGCTTGCGGAAATCCGTGAGCAGATCAATGAGGCCGGCCTTTCCCTTGAAGATCTGGTACCTGACCAGCCGAAGCGCAAGCGCGGTCGTCCGCCGAAGAATGCCAAGGATGCCGACAAGGGGTAAAGGAAAGGCAACGCGCTGAAGGACAAGGCCAGGAGAAGGGCATGCACTCTGTGCCACTTCTTTTGGTCGGCTCGTTACTTTTCCATCACGGCTTGGGTCTCCACGGCGAAGATCTGAAAATGGACGTCGGGCACGCGGTGGAGATGGTCGGCTAACCAGGCCATCAAGTCGGGATAAAGGATTGCACGTAAGTCCGCCAGGGAATCCCCTTGGGCGGTTTCCAGGCATTCGTCGAGCCGATCGGCCAATGATGCTTCGTCGAGAGGGCTGGTGTGACTGTCGTCCAGCATGAGGCGCCCGATGCGTGTCCATCCTTGTTCGGTGGCAGCCACGGAAATGGCCAGGAAGAGCTGGCCATGGCGTGTGCTAGAATCCCCTTCCGCTCCCACAACGGGCGCGATCTTGTCTTGATCGATGATGTGTGGTGTCAGTCGATAATGTCGCTCGAGCTGGAGGCCCTGATCATCCAGCCGTATTAGGTCTCCGTTACGCGGCGTCAGCGGTGCCTCGATCGACATCTCGCGCGCGATAGCCTGGTGAGCCTTCTGGTGGCGCGCTTCACCGTGTACGGGCAGCAAGCGATGCGGTGAAACCCACTCGTAGAAGGTACGCAATTCATCCTGATAGGGGTGGCCCGAGGCATGCAGCCCTGGTCGCTGTATGTCGTCCAGCAGCGTGACGCCGGTCAGTCTCAAGGCATGCTTCAAGCGCTCGATGAGGCGTTCGTTGCCGGGAATGGCACGGGCCGAGAAGATGACGCTGTCGCCCGTCATCAATTCGAAATGCGGATGACGCCCTGCCGCCAGTCGTGACAAGGCCGCGCGGGGTTCGCCTTGACTGCCGGTAGCGATCACCAGGACTTCCTCGGCGGGCAGATAGCCCAGGTCCCGCACCGGAACCAGGGGAGGGAAATCTTCCAGATAACCGAGTCCCTGGGCGATTCGCACCATGCGTTCCATGGAACGTCCCATCAGGCTGATGCGTCTTCCGCAACGGTCGGCTGCGCGGGCGATGGCCAGTACCCGATCGAGGTTGCTGGCAAAGCAGCTGACCACCACACGACCGGTGAGTGGGGCGATGGCGCTTTCCAGGGCAAGCGCTACCTCACTTTCGCTGCGTGAATGCCCTGGCTCCGGCGCGCAGGTAGAGTCGCCGACCACCAGGTCTACCGGCGCAATCGCGCGATAGGTGTCGGGATCGATGGGTGCGCCGAGCAATGGGGCGGGATCGAGCTTCCAGTCGCCGGTGTGCAGAATGCGGCGTTCGCCGGCTTGTATCAGCAGGGCGCAGCTTTCCGGTATCGAATGCGTCAGGGGCAGGTAGCGCAGTGCGAAGTAGCCGACCTCGATCGCTTCCCCGGGCTCGATGACGTGGATAGCATCGGTGCGCAGGCCGCGTTCCGCGAACTTGCTGTGCAACAGGCCGGCGGCAAGGGGAGTGGCATGGATCGGGCAACCCCATTGCGGCCACAGCCAGGCGGCCGCGCCGATATGGTCCTCGTGGCCATGGGTGATGACGAGCGCCTCTGGCGCGATGCCGAGTGTGTCGATCGGGGTCAGATCGGGCACTTGCAGGGGCGCGCCAGGCAGGTCCTGGCGAATCATCATGCCGCAGTCCACGGCGATCCAGCGGTCCCGGTGCCCATAGAGCGTGAGGTTCATGCCGATCTCGCCACAACCGCCGAGCGGAAGGAGATGAAGCGGGGCGCGGCGGCGGGAACGGATCTGGACGCGGGGCTGAGGCATCGAGCAAAGCTGGGCAAGGTGTGTGCCATTCACTATACGGGATCGTCGCCATGCCCCACAATGCGCCGCTTCGTGGTGTGTGGTGGCTGCTGGATTTCGCTACAATGTCGCCCCTTGTGGTTACCCCAATTTGTTCTTCCAATGGAATGCGTTTGCGATGTCTCATTACTATCGTCTGGTGATTTCCTGCCCTGATCGTCTGGGAATCGTGGCCCGAGTGTCCAGCTTTATCACCGGACATGGTGGTTCCATTACCGAAGCCAGCCAGCATTCCGATCTCGAGTCCGGGCGTTTCTTCATGCGCTACGAGATCCTGGCGGACTCTGTCGACATGACGCCGGAAGACCTGCGTGAGGCTTTCGAGCCCATTGCCCGGGAATTCGATATGCAGTGGGCGCTGACCGATACCCGACAGCGTCGTCGCGTGGTGCTGATGGTGTCCCGGGAAAGCCATTGTCTGGTGGATCTGCTTTACCGTTGGACCGCTGGTGAGCTCGACTGCGATATCGCGGCGGTGATTTCCAATCACGACGACCTGCGCAGTCTGGTGGAATGGCACGAGATTCCCTACCACCATGTGCCGGTGCCGAGCGAGGACAAGGCGCCGGCCTTCGCCGAGGTCGAACGACTTGTCGAGTCGGCGGGCGCCGATTGCGTGGTGCTGGCGCGTTACATGCAGATTCTCCCTCCAGGGCTCTGCCAGCGCTATGCTGGCCGCGTGCTCAATATCCATCACAGCTTCCTGCCATCCTTCGCCGGAGCCAAGCCTTATCACCAGGCATACCAGCGCGGGGTGAAGCTGATCGGTGCCACCTGCCATTACGTGACCGAAGAACTGGATGCCGGTCCCATCATCGAGCAGGATATTCATCGGGTCAGCCATTGCCACACGCCCGATGACCTGGTGCGTTTCGGTCGCGATGTCGAGAAGGCGGTGCTGGCGCGAGGCGTGCGTTGGCACCTGGAAGATCGCGTCTTGCGCCATGGCAACAAGACGGTGGTCTTCGCCTGAGGCGCGGGATCGGCTACAACGGCAGGGGGAGTTGCAGGCGGGCTTCTTCGGACACCAGGCGTGCGCCCACGCCGAGCAGTCTGACGGGGCGGTGGGCGCGTGACCAGGCGTGTTCGAGCAGCTGCGAGAAGCTCTCCTGAGACACCGGAAGGCCTCGGCTCTCTAGGGTGGTGAGACTGAAATCGTCGAAGCGAACCTTGACGAACAGGCCGGCAAGAGGCGGCTGGCCGTGTCGATCCAGCCGTTCCGTCAAGCGTTCGCACAAGGGGACCAGTGCCTGTCGGGCGCTGTCGAGGTCCGGTAGATCCTGCCCGAAGGTCGTCTCGACGCTGATCGATTTGCGCTCTCGCTCGGTGCGTACTGGGCGTTCGTCGATGCCTCGCGCCAGTTCGAACAGCCGCCGTCCGAACTTGCCGAACTCGTCGATCAGTCGCTCGAAGGGCTGGTGTCTGAGGTCGGAGCAGGTCGTGATGCCCAAGGCTTCCAGCCGTGCCGCGGTGGCGGGGCCAACGCCGTGGAGCTTGTTCACCGGCAGCGAGGCGACGAAGTCGTCGACCTGTTCCGGAGGAATCACCGTGAGACCATCGGGTTTTTCCCAGTCGCTGGCGATCTTGGCCAGGAACTTCGCCGGCGCGACGCCCACTGACACGGTGATGCCGGTGCGGGCCAGGCATTCCCGCTTGAGCCATTGGGCCATCCAGGTTGCGCTGCCCTGGAAGTCCTCGACATCGGTGACGTCCAGAAAGGCTTCATCGAGCGAGAGGGGTTCGACCAGCGGCGTCAGCTCGTGGAAGATTCGCTGAATATCCCGGGAGACCGCACGGTACTTGTCGAAATCGCCGGGCAGCAGAGTCAGGTGGGGGCAGAGCCTCAGTGCCCGGGCAGTGGGCATGGCCGAATGGATGCCATAGGCCCGGGCCGGATAGTTGCAAGTGGCGATCACGCCGCGGCGTTCCCGTGAGCCTCCGATGGCCAGGGGGATGTCGCGCAACGAGGGATCGTCGCGCATCTCGACGGCCGCGTAGAAGCAGTCGCAGTCGGCATGCAGGATCTTGCGCACGGCCGTCTCCGCACCTCTCGTCCACCGGGGTCAGGCCAGGGCCTGGCCGTTGCCACCCCGGATGACACCCACGCCGATACCCTCGATCTCCAGTTCCTGATGGCGAAGATCAACCTCGATGGGAGCGAAGTCGGGATTCTCGGCTTCCAATACCACGTGATGGCCCTGGCGATGGAAGCGTTTGACGGTGACCTCATCCTCGAGCCGTGCCACCACGATCTGCCCGTCGCGGATGCGCTCGGTACGATGCACGGCCAGCAGATCACCCTCGAGAATGCCGATGTTCTGCATGGACAGGCCGCGAACCCGCAGCAGGTAATCGGCACGGGGAGTGAAATATTCGGGCGGCAGTGGGCAGTAGCGATCGATATGCTCGGTGGCGAGGATCGGGCTGCCGGCCGCCACTTCGCCGATGATCGGCAACCCTTGGGAGGAGGTGGTATCTCCGGAGGCATCGCCGACCGCCTGGGTGTCGTTCTCCTGGGCCGGCAGACGAATGCCCCTCGATGTGCCGCGAATCACTCGGATGACCCCCTTGCGTTCCAGGGCGCGGAGGTGTTCTTCGGCGGCATTGGGCGAGCGAAAGCCGAGAGCACGGGAGATTTCGGCCCGGGTCGGGGGATAGCCCAGCTCGTTCATGGTCTTGACGATGAAGTCGAGGACATTCTGCTGGCGGGGCGTGAGGGAGCGAGTCATGCGACCTCCGGGTCGAGAACCTGTTAGTGGACGGTTCGGTGAGCCTGGTGCGCTTGAAACGCCGGGCGAGCCCGGGCATTTTCTGGCAGCGTCAGAGCCGACCTCCATGCTATTGGTCAAGTATACAGCATGATGATCTATCCAGTAAAAGAGGGCCGCGTTGTCGGTCTACGCTGTGTGCTCGATTCGACATTTCAAACAGTTGACGGTTCGTGACATTGAGGCAATGTGATGGCTGTCGTACACTTGCTTCATATTCAAACAATTGTTTACAACATTGGACCCGATTCATGGCCCAGCCCGACACCGTCACGCGTATTCTGGACACCGCCGAAGTGCTGTTCGCCGAACGAGGGTTCGCCGAGACATCATTGCGCAACATCACCAGCAAGGCCAAGGTCAACCTGGCAGCGGTGAATTATCACTTCGGCTCCAAGAAGTCGTTGATCCAGGCTGTCTTCTCGCGTTACCTGGATCCCTTCACCACGCGCTTTCATGCCGCCCTGGATGATCTGGAGGCGCGGCACCGCCAGGATGGCAGCATTATTCCCCTCGAGGAACTGCTCGAGACCATGGCACGAACTGTGCTCGAGGTGCCGGCGGAGCGTAATAGCCTGAAAGTGTTCATGCGCCTGCTGGGCCTGGCGTACAGTCAGGCTCAGGGGCATCTGCGTCGTTATATCCAGGAAGAGTACGGCAGCGTCTTCACGCGGTTTACCGAGCTGGTGAGAAAGGCGACGCCGGAACTGCCGGACGCCGAGCGTTTCTGGCGCCTGCACTTCGTGCTCGGCACGGTGATCTTCACGCTCTCGGGGCTGGATGCGTTGCGTGATATCGCCGAGCAGGATTACCACGAGCATGTCTCGGTACGTGACCTGATCCGGCGCCTGCGCCCCGTGGTGGTATCGGCAATGCAGGCCCCATTGCCTGAGCCGCCGGTACAGGAAGTAAGTTGATTGGTGCGCACACCGCGTCCTGAACCCATAAGCCCCTCAAGGGGCCTTCGATGCGCTATTGAGTGTTGCTGACCGCCAGGATGTCGCGCACCGCCACGCGTCGGCGTTTTCCTAGATAGCACCGCCGAGCGCGAAGATGGGCAGATACATCGCCACGACCAGCCCTCCAACCATCACCCCCAGGATCACGATGACGGCGGGCTCGAGCAGCGATGTCAGCACATCGACACGTTCATCGACTGCCTGTTCGTAATGGTCGGCGATACGATCGAGCATCTGATCCAGGGTGCCGGATTCTTCGCCAATGGCGATCATCTGGATCGCCAGTGAGGGAAAACCTTTCGAATGGCGCATGGCGACGTGAAGAGGCTGGCCGTCCAGCACGTCGTGCCGGATATGATCGACGGCCGTGCCGAAGGCGCGATTTCCCGTGGCGCCGGCAGCACTTTCCAGCCCTTCTACCAGGGGGACGCCAGCACCGACGGTGGTCGCCAGAGTCCGGCAATATCGGGCCACGCAAGACTTCGCGAGAATGTCGCCAAGCACGGGCAAGCGGAGCGCCAGCGCATGCAGGCGGCCAGCGAAAGTCGAGGAACGACGTTGGCCGACATGCACCAGCAGGGGCAGGCCGATCACCAGCATGACTCCCCAGAGCCAGTAGTGTTGGACAGCCTGGGAAAGCATCAGGGTCAGCCGCGTCAACGCCGGCAACTCGGCGCCGAAATCGCGAAACAGCCCTTCGAAGCGGGGCACGACCTTGATCAGCAGCAGGGTGGCGACCACGATCCCGGTGGCAAGAACGACGGCCGGATACCAGAGAGCCTTGCGGACGCGGGCCTGGAGCCTTTCGACCTTTTCCTTGTGGGTCGCCACGCGGTCGAGCATGTGCTCGAGTGTCCCGGATTGCTCCCCGGCTGCCACCAGATGAGTGAACAGGCTCCCGAAATGCCGAGGATGTCGCTCCAGTGCCTCGGCCAGGCTGGCGCCCTCGGCTACGTCCTTGCCCAGGGTTTCCACCAGCAGACGCATGGCCGGCTTCTCGACGCCGTTGGCGATCACCTTGAACCCTTGCAGCACGGGAATGCCGGCACGGAGCAGGGTGGCCATCTGGCGTGCAAACAGCATGATGTCACGGGACCCGACACGACCTGCCCCCGTGCCGAAGCCTCGCTTGAGCCGAATATGTCGGACGAGGATGCGTTGCTCGGCAAGGCGTCTGGCGACGTCTTCGCGTCGTGGGGCAACGACCTCGCCGGCGATGCGTCGTCCGTCCGCATCCCGCCCCGTCCAGCGCCAGCGGCGTGGTCTGGTGTCATCACCACGGTGAGCCTTGGCATCTTCCATATTGCGCTGTCTCAGTGATTGCCGGTGACGCGGTTTACCTCGGCGAGACTGGTCAAGCCTTGCAGGGCCTTGTCGAGCCCATCGTGCCACAGACTCGGGTAGCCACTGCGTCGTGCCTGTGCCTCGAGATCGGAGCCCTTGCCGCGACGCAGTATCCGCTCGCGCATCGCCGAGTCGATCGGCACGGTTTCGTAAAGGCCGATGCGCCCCTTGAAGCCTTGCGTGCAATAGCTGCAACCAACGGGTTCATGAAGGTCGGCATGGCTGGCGGCCTGCTCATCGATACCGAGATCCTGAAGGGTTCGCTCATCCAGCACGACGGGCCGCTTGCAGTGGTCACAGAGTCGACGCGCCAGTCGCTGGGCGATGATCAGGCTCACCGAGCTGGCGATGTTGAAGGGGGCGATCCCCATGTCGACCAATCGGGTCAGGGTCTGTGCGGCGGAGTTGGTATGTACCGTGGAGAGCACGAGATGGCCGGTCTGCGATGCCTTGATGGCGATCTCCGCAGTTTCCCGGTCACGAATCTCGCCGACCATCACCACGTCCGGGTCCTGCCTCAGGAAGGCACGCAGAGTGCTGGCGAAATCCAGCCCGATGCGTGGCTGGACGTTGACCTGATTGATGCCTTCCAGCTTGATTTCCACTGGATCTTCGGCAGTGCAGATATTGCGGCTGGCCTCATTGAGCCGTCCCAGGCCGGTATACAGCGTTACCGTCTTGCCACTCCCGGTGGGGCCCGTGACCAGAATCATGCCCTGTGGCGCGGACAGGGCGGATTCGTAGAGCCGCCTTTGTATCGGGGAGAGGCCGAGCTGGTCGATATGCCAGTGTGCCGTGGTGGGATCGAGCAGGCGTAGCACGATTTTTTCGCCATGCACCGTGGGCAGGGTGCTGACGCGGAAGTCGATTCCGGGGCCTCCGAGGTGACGCCACTTGATGGCACCATCCTGGGGAAGCCGCCGTTCCGAGATATCCAGGTGTGCCATCACCTTGAGGCGAGCGGCGATGCGTGAGCGCATCGAGACGGGCGGGTGCGCCACATCGTGCAGCATGCCGTCGATCCGCAGGCGGATGCGCAGATGTTCCGCGTAGGGTTCGAAGTGGATGTCGGAGGCTCCATGCTGGATGGCCTCCTGGAGGATGCTGTCGATGAAGGCAATCAGCGGGGCGTCGTCATGCGAGGTGCCGGATGCCGCGATGTCATCCTCACGGCCTGCCCCCGTGGAGATGGGGGTTGCCTCCATGCGAGCCAGCGCCGCCAGTGCATCGTTTCTGGGGGTGAGGTAACGATCCAGCCAGGCCGCGAGCTGGTCCCTGGGCGCCAGGACGCCCTCCGGGGTTAGACCGGTGGCGAAGCGTAGTTCGTCCAGTTCGGCCAGCTTCGCAGGATGGTCGATGGCGACGGTGAGGCGCTGCCCGTGATGACGCAAGGGTAGTACTTCTAGCCGGCGAAGCAGAGCTTGCGGATACTGCTCGACGGGAGGCAGCTCGCCGAACGCCAGCGTCTCCAGGTCGATCACGGGCAGCCCGTATTCTCTCGACGCCACCTCGGCGACTTGCCGTGCCGTCAGGGCCCCGACATCGATGAGGTGGGACATAAACGAGCATTCCTGCCGCTGGGCCTGACATTCCAGGCGCTGTGCACTCCGGGCATCGAGCAGGCCCTCATCGACCAGGCGCCGAGCCAGGCCAGCAAGCTCCTCGGAGGATGGCTCGGGTTCCTGCCCCATGTCTTCACCTGCCGGATATCCACTCATGGCAGCTCGCGATACTGGTTGGATCACCGCCGAGTCTAGTCAGTCGGTGCGATGTCAGCCCTAGGCGTTTTGCGTAGGGAGGGCGAGGAATTTGCAGACTCCTTCATGCGAAATATCGACGCCGAGAAGACAGAGAATCTTCCTTGTCGGGTTTAGGCTCGCTTCCTACCGTCAAGGACAAGAGCGGCAGGCATGGAGGGAAGTGCGGATACAACCGACAGAAGCCCCGCGGCTTCTGATCAGCCAATGCGGATAGGCAATCGGGGAGACAGACATGGAAAGGATGACACACGACGCGAGCGTGCACGCGCCGATGAGGCAAGCCGGCTTCACCCTGATCGAACTGCTGATCGTGGTGGCGATCATCGGCATATTGGCGGCAATTGCCGTACCTCGTTACCAGGATTATACGGAACGCGCCAGACACAGCGCCGCGTTGTCGGAGCTGAGTGCGGCGAAGCTGCGTGTCTCGATGAATATTTCCGAGGGCCTGGAGGACCCCTGCGAGGACGTGGGATGGAACTGCACCGTCAGCGGGGATTCCGGCTCCATCGAGAATACCGAGCAGAGCAATGAGACCGGCTCCGAGAATGTCCATCCCAACGCCGTGCTGACCTGGAATGCCGACAACGAGGACGGCATTACCTGGCAAGCGAAGGACTGGAACGATGAATGAGGGCCATGCAAGGCGGCGACACAGTCAATCGCTCCGGCAGCGGTGATCACGCCGGCCGAGTCATTCGGCCGGCTTGCCGGCCCAGAGCTCGCCGATACGGCACTCGGCCAGGCTGCGGTAGGCCTCGCCACGCAGCTTGCTGGCGGTCAAGGAGGCTTGGATGGCGGGCCAGCGCTCGTCGGTACGCCGCGGCAACGGGCGGACGTGGGCATCGATCCAGTTCAGGTGCCCCTGGTCATCCACCATGAGATTGTTGTAGTGCAGGTCCCGATGTACGTAGCCGGCATGGGCGAGTTGCACGACTTCCTGGCAGAAGTGCTCGAGAAAGCGTTGTCGTCCGTCCTCGTCGAGTTCATCGAAGACCTCCCCACCCACTCGGGCATTGTGTAGCTGTTCCATCAGCAGCAGTGACGGATTCCGGTTGGCGGGATTGAAGGAAATGCCCCAACCGTAACAGTCGGGCACGCGCAGACCTGCATGCCGCAGGATGCGACGGCTGAGAAACTCCTTGCGGGCATCGGACTGCATCAGCAAGCGCTTCTCGAGATAATCGCGATACATCCATTTCAGTGGCTGCCGTTGCTTGCGGTACTTGTCCGGTACCACCTTGGCGAGGATTCGCTGATCCTGCGAGACATAGAATCGGCTGCTGCCCAAGGCCTCGAAGGCTGCCGTCGTCGTAGTGCTGGCCAGTCGCAGGCGATCCGGCAGATTACGAGGATGAAAGATGAGATAACGTCGGCGACGATCATCGAAGGGAATGTCGAGCAGTTTCACGAGCGGACTCTTCTCGGGACCTGTCTGGAGCAGGTCATAGGACAAGTAGAATCGGCATGCCGAGATGGTGTGCTGACATTCCTGCCGATGCTAGGCCATTGATTCTACCGTTTCGGGAGGTAAGCGCCTAGCCATGATCACCATGCGGCAGAGAGCCCGGCGTTCTCTGCTAGGCGGCGTGCACGATCACTCGCCGTTGAGCGTTGCGATCAGGCGTCGGGGACCGCCATGGTCACGATGCTCGCCGAGCCAGATGCCCTGCCAGGTACCGAGTGCCAGACGACCGTCACGCACGGCCAGTGTCAACTGGGTACCGAAGAGGCTGGCCGCGATATGGGCGGGCATGTCATCGGGCCCCTCCATAGTGTGGCGAAAATAGGGCAGATCGCCCGGGATTCGATCCCGCAGGAACGCATCCATGTCGTGGCGTACATCGGGGTCGGCATTTTCGTTGAGAGTCAGCGAGGCGGAAGTGTGCAAAAGCTGCAGGTGCAGCAGGCCCCTTTTCAAGGTGCTCAGTCGAGGAACCGACCCGACGATCTCTTCGGTGATCAGGTGAAAGCCGCGTGAACGCGGCGCGAGGCGGATTTCTTGCTGATCCCACATGGTCACTTGCCCTCGAGAGTGTGGATACCCGTCGAAGGATAGGGGATATGAAGAAACGCGGATAGTTGCTCACCGCGCCTCGCTGTCCTTGCGCTCATCGAGCAGGGCCTTCTGGAAGTAGTCGTCGATGCGGGCATGGCTGCGAGCGTACCAATCGTCGTCCTTGGTGATGGCGCGCTCGGCATTCAATGGATGGGTGGGAATGTGAAGGCGCATGTCGACGCCGCTGTCGGGATGATGGGTAACTTGCAGGGTAGCCGAGCGACGCGAGGGGCCGTAGGGGATGAGCCGGGCCAGGGCGGCCTGCCGTTCGCTGGAGGTGGCGAAACGGATGAAGTCGCGGGCGATGTCGGGATGGGCGGCATGCCGGGGCACAGCCCAGGTTTCGTGCTCCTGGACCTGGCCGTCCCAGAGAATGTCGATAGGCAGGTCGCGGTTGATCATGGCGTCGAAAAAGCGCCCATTGTAGCCCGAGGCCATGACCACTTCGTTGTCAGCGAGCAGTCGGACCGGGGTGTCGCCGGCCTTCCACCAACGGAGGTTTTCGAGGCTGTCGATTCGTTCGAAGGCGAGCGAGAGGCCACGATGCGTGCTGAGCAACCGATAGATTTCTTCCCGAGGCACGCCATAGGAGAGCAGCGCCCACTCCAGGTTGACCGCGGGCGTGCGTTGCAGGGCGCGAGGACCGGGGAAGCGTTGCTGGTCGAAGAGATCGGCGATCTCGGTGGGGCGCCGACCGGGAAAGGCATCGCGGCGATAGGCGACGACGGTGGCGAAGACCGAGTGGGTGATGGAGCAGCGATTCAGGGCACCGTCGATGAAGTCGCGTTCGGCGGGGGTACCGTCAGGCGCGGGAGCGGGCAGATCGGGCGACAGTGGCTCGAGCAGCTGCTCGGCGCAGGCGGACTTGGCCTGGCTACGGGTCATGTCGATCAGGTCCCAGGGCACCTTGCCTTCGGCCACGGCGCGGCGCAGCTCGGCGATATCGCCGTCGTACTGATGGACCTCCACCGGAATGCCCGTGACCTCGGTGAAAGGTGCGAACAGGGCGCGCTGCTGGGCCCGCTCATAGGCGCCGCCCCAACTGAGCACGGTCAGTGCGTCGACCGGGGTGTTATCGCCGTGGGGCGAGGATGCCAGCAGGAGCATCATGCAGAGCAGCGCGCCAGAACAGGCGCGGCGTATGCCGTGATCAACCCGTGCCATGTTCCTCCCGTCGCAGTGCTTCGCTGTGCTGCAGGTAAGCGCGAGCGATACTCGCCTCATAGACCACGCCGAGGAAGGCATCGCCGGCCTTGTCGTCGACCACGGCGATCGCCTCGCCAGTGACGTCCTGGAGTTGGTGCATGGCCTCCCACACCGAGGCTTCCGGTCCCAGCACTGGGCGTGGGGTGCGCGGGCAGTCGCGGACCTGGCGCCTCCCCCGGTCGCGTTCGCGCATGACCTCGAGGTCGGCCAGTGTCACGCTGCCCCGATAGCGGCCCTTGTCGTCGACCAGATAGGCCTCGCCGTGACCTCCATGGCCGAGGATTGCCACGGCATCGTCAATGCGCGTGCTCGGTTGCAGGGTCACGCAGTCCTGGCTCAGCAGGTGCTTGAGTCGAGCGCTCTGCAGCAGGGCCCGGCCACGTCCGGCCGAGAGATCCAGGCCGCGCTTGGCGAGCTGGATATCGAAAAGCGAACGGCCGAACAGTTGCGCGGCGATGGGGCTGGCCAGGGTCACGCTGGCCAGGGCGGCGGTGGTCAGTACGTAGCTGCCGGTGAGTTCGAAGACGATCAGCAAGCTGGTCAGCGGGGCTCCGATCACCGGCGCGGTCACCGCGACCATGCCGCACACGGCATAGAAGACGAAGGTGTCGCCGGCCAGGCCGGCATTGCCGATCAGGGTGCCGCACAACGCACCGAACAGCGTACCGATCACCAGCGCAGGACTGAACACGCCACCGCCGAAGCCCATACCGATGCACAGCGCCGTGGCGACCAGCTTGAGCAGCAGGACGGTGACCAGCTCGATGCCGTCGAAGGCGCCTTCGATGGTGGCGAAGCGCAGCGTCTCCTGCCCCATGCCGAGAATGTCCGGCACCCAGAGGGCAATGAGGCCGAGCGCCGCGCCGGCCAGGGCAGGGCGCAACGAAGGCACCACCGGCAGCCGGCCAGCCCAGCGGCCGACAGCGAGAATGGCATGCATGTAGGCACCGGCCACCAGGGCACCGAAACCGCCGATGACGATGAAGACCGCAAACTCCCAGGGACGCGGGACGGCAGTGTCGCTCACGTGGAAGAGGGCGCCGCTCGACAGCACGTTGGTGGCGATGACGTGTCCGACGATGGCGGCGGCCGCCACCGGGGCGAAGGCTCGCAGCGCATAGTGACGCAGGACCACCTCGTGCGCGAAGACGATGCCGGCCAGCGGCGCGTGAAAGGCCGTGGCAATGGCCGCCGCCACCCCGCAGGCGATGGTCACGTTGTCGTCGGAGCGTCCCAGTCTGAGCCATCTGGCACTCAGCGAGCCCAGGCTGGCGCCCAGGTGCACCAAGGGGCCGTACTGCCCCACGGAAGCGCCGGCACCAAGCGAGACCAGCCCGGACAGTGCCGAGAGAACCCCGGCCCGAGCCGGGAGACGGCCGCGACGCGTCTGCACGGCGGCAATCACGTCGGCGGGGGTGTGGGGGCGACGCTCGCGGATGGCGCGGTGCAGTTGTCCCACCACCAGGCCGCCGAGAGCGGGAACCAGCACGGTGGTGATGGCCAGCGCCTCGGGGTGAGCGAACATCATGCGTCCGCGCGGCGAGATCAGCAGCGCGTCGTTGAGCCAGAGCACCGCGCTCACGAAGCCCACGGCGGCAAGCGCTGCCAGGCCACCGATCAGCGCGCCCAGCACCACCAGGCCGAGAAAACGCAGCATGCCCCGTGCCCCCTGAGCCGGCTGTTCGGGGTCGCTTGCATGGCTTGTTTTCGGCTCGCCTGCCACGTCGATGCATCCCTGTTGTGTATGGTGCTGCTTTTCGCTGGCACTTTTCAGACATTGCCTAGGCCATGTGTAGGGGGAATCTCGAGAATGGGCAAGCGGGGGCTGTCGTTGCCGGCGCGGGGACAGAGGCGTGCCGGGGAGCGGGCTCGGAACCTGCGAGCGCGTGAATGGCGACGCGGCGGAGTTCGGTCGTGTGGCAGGTGCTAGCCCGGCGTCGTTGAATCAGGGTGAACCGAGCGTGGGTTACATGGTGTGCCAGGGTGAGCAGGGCGGCTCCGCCAACGTCTCGAGAATGATGCACAGGCCTCGGTCGAGTTCTTCCTGGCTTGCCGGTGGCCCCAGACAGAGGCGCAGCGCCTGGGGAGCTGGCTCGCTGCCCACGCAAAAGGGTTCCGGCGTCGAGACACGCACGCCGCGTTGGGCGAGCAGTTCCTGAACCTCGCTGCCCCGTCGGCCGGCGGGCAGGGTGACCCAGAGATTGGAGGAGCGCTCGCGGCCGCTGGTCGGGTAATTCGCCAGTCGTTGTCGGGCCAGGCGCTGACGGGCCTCGAGTTCGCGGGTCTGCCAGTCGAGCAAGCGGCGGCTGGCGTCGCTGGCGATCCAGCGGCAGGTCGTCTCCACCATCAGCGGTGGCACCATCCAGGTCTGGGCGCGCAGGGCACTGCCGATTCGCCCCAGCAGCGGTTCGGGAAGCTCCAGGGTGCCGATGCGCAGACCGCCGGCCAGCACCTTGGAGGTACTGAAGATGCGCAGGGTTCGTTCCGGGGCCAGCTCGATCAACGGCGTGCCCCGGTCGGCCTCGGGTAGATACTGGACGTTGTCCTCGATGAGCCAGAAATCGTGCTCGCGAGCCAGGGCGACCAGTCGTTCCCGACGCGCCTCGGTGAGGCAGGCTCCGGTCGGGTTGTTCTGCTCCGGTGTGGTATAGACGAGCCGTGGCGGTTGGCGGGCGCAGAGGCGCGCCAGAGCGTCGATATCCATGCCCTGTTCGTCCAGCGGCACGCCCAGCAGCTTGAGGTGCGCCTGTCGGGCCGCGCCGATGAAGCCAGGGTAGGTGAGGGCATCGGCGGCGACCAGCTCTCCCGGCCGCGTCAGGGCCTGGAGGGCGAGCGTCAGGCCATGCTGGCCGCCCTGGGTGATGACCAGCGAGTCGGGGTTGGCCGACATGCCCAGCCGACCGAGCCACTCGGCGAGCTGGTGGCGATGCCCTTCCAGGCCGTATTCCGGCTGGTAGTCCACGGCGCGCTGCAGGCTCGCCGAATCCTCGGCCAGGGTGAGCAGGGTGTCGCGCAGCCCTTGCGGGCGCAGCGGGTGGGGCGGTGGCAGGCTCATGCTCATGTCGACGACGCCGTTCTCGACCGGCTGGCCGGCGCGAAAGGTGACCGTCGATTCGGCCTCCCGGTGCCGCACATAGGTGCCGCTGCCGACCCGGGATTCCACCCATCCCTGGCGTTGGGCCTCGGCGTAGGCGCGGGTGATGGTGCCGATGGTCACGCCGAGCTGGTCGGCGAGCCGGCGCTGGGGCGGCAGGCGTTCGCCCGGTGCGAGTTCACCTCGGGTAATGGCATCGGCCATGGCGTCAGCAATGCGACGGTAGCGCGGGCCGTCTTCGGGTAGCTCGGGTGTCCAGATTGTCATGGTGACAATAAAACCTTTGACGCCAAATTTGTCCCCATTATGCTCAGAGAAATGCGAAAAGTTAACCCAATCCGCCTTGATTGTATGGGTACAAAATGATGGACACCCTGACGCTTCTGGGCCCGGTGACCCTGTTCATGATCTCGATGACCATCACGCCCGGCCCCAACAACGTGATGCTGACCGCCTCCGGCGCCAACTATGGCTTTCGGCGCACCATGCCGCATCTGCTGGGCATCCTCGGCGGATGCTTCGTGCTGTTTGCCGCCGTCGCCCTGGGGCTTGGCATCGTCTTCGAGCGCTATCCGATGGTGCAGACGGCGCTGCAGGTCATCGGCAGTCTGTATCTGTTGTACCTGGCCTGGAAGATCGCCACCGCGCCGCCGCCCGAGTTCGATGATGTCGAGGGACGGCCCTTCGGGTTCTGGCAGGCGGCGGCCTTTCAGTTTGCCAATCCCAAGGCGTGGGTCATGGGGCTGACGCTGATGGCGAGCTTCCTGCCGGAAGGGGGCAATACGGTCGTCAATGCGCTGTTGCTGGCTGCCTTCGCCGAGCTGGTGGCGCTGCCCTGCATTTCCCTGTGGGCAGGGTTCGGCATGGCCATCGGTCGCTGGCTCAAGGGGCCGCGTTCATGGCGGATCTTCAACGGCACCATGGGCGCGCTCACCGCGGCCTGCGTGTTCTTCATCCTCGGTTGACGGCGAGGTCGTCATCGTCCGAGCGTCGTGCCACCAGGGTGATCTCGACGTTGGCACCGTCCAGCAAGGCCGGTGACTGGGTGCAGGTGCGGGCCGGGTAATGTGGCGACTCGAAGAAGTCGGCGTAGGCCGCATCCAGGTCATGGACCTTCTCAAGGTCGGTCAGATGTACATCGGCGCGCACGATGTCGGCCAGCGTGCAGTCCACTGAATCGAGCAGATGCTGCACGCGACGCATGATCCAGCGGGTCTCCTCGCCCACGTCGCCGAGAATGGCCTCGCTGCCCTGAATGTCGGCCGCCGTCAGGCCGGAGAGGTACACATAGCGATCGTCCAGCACGACATGGCTGCCGGGGAAGGTCGGCGTCGGCAGGGTGGCGTCGTTATGAAAAGTCGGCATCTTGGCTCCTGTTCCATGGCATGGCCTTTCACGCCCTGCGACAGGAGCCCGTGCCGAGAGGTTCCTCGTCGCGAGCGCCGGCACTATATTCGCTCAGATACTATTCCACTAGAGCCAGCGTGTATCGGCGGTAAACGCTACGGTGAACCAGCGATGCTCGGCAGGGATGCTCAACCCGGTGGCAATTGCCTCGCGGACCTCGTCGAGCTCGGCCACCCCGCGTTCGGCAGCGAACTCCGGGGTGGTGACGATGTGAATCTCGATGAAGTGGCCACGACCGCTCTTGGCCACGTGGCTGCGGTAGTCGAGCAGCCCTTCGCGTTCCATCACCGGGGCCATGGCCGCATGCACTTCCCGGTCGATGGCGCTCGGTGCGATCAGAAACACCTCCTTCATGGCCCGACGCATGATGCCGATGGGCACCGGCATGAAGGCCACCGTCAGGATCGTCAGCAGCAGCGAATCGACGTAGGGCGTGAGATGGGCGTAGGGCGTGCGCTGGAGGATCAAGGCGACGATGAAGGCTGCCAGCAGGGCGCTGGTGATCAGCGCTGCCATCAGCCAGCTATGCATGTCGATGCGCACGAACTCCGAGTCGATGCGACGATTGAGGCGGCGTTGATAGGCGGTCATGGAGAAGCAGACGGCGGCCACGACCACGGCATAGATGCTCGCCAGGCCAAAGGCCAGCTCATGGCCGCCGGTCATCAGCCCTTGGACGGCATTGAGGAAGGCATAGAAGCACAGCAACAGCAGGATGGCACCGTTGAGTGCCGCCACCAGCGGTTCCAGATGCCAGTAGCCGTGCTGGAAGCGCTGGCTGACCTCCCGGGCGATCAGCTGCGTGACCACCAGTGCCAGCGTCGACATGGCCGCGTCGATGGTCGAGAAGACCCCATCGAAGAGAATCGACCGGGACCCTGCCAGTAAGCCGAAGGTGACCCCGAGGCTCGAAACCAGCAGGGTCATGACGATGGATACCTTGAGGGCGCGTTGTTCGAGAGCGGATGACATGGGGCGTTCGTCTGATGATCGAAAACCGTCAGTCTAGCCGAGGCCCGGTAGCAGGGCAGTACCCCAAAGGGCATATGCCCATGCCGCAGAGCTTGTCGATTTGCGTGTTCCCGAAACGACCCATGAAGGCAGCGACGGCAATGTCTGTCGTCGCGTGTCATTTCAATGTCGAACAGGGGAGCACAACATGACATATGTCGATGGATTCGTGGCTGCCGTTCCCACTGCCAATCGGGAAAAATACCTGCAGCATGTCCGCGATTGTGCGGCGGTATTCAAGGAATACGGCGTTCTCAAGCTGGTGGAATGCTGGGGCGATGACGTGCCCGAGGGCGAAGTCACCTCCTTTCCCATGGCCGTGAAGCGTCAGCCGGATGAAACCGTTGTCTTTGGCTGGATCCTCTGGCCTTCGCGCGAGGTACGCGATCAGGCCATGCCCAAACTCATGGAAGACCCGCGTCTGCAGCCCGACGTCAATCCCATGCCCTTCGACGGCAAGCGGCTAATCTATGGGGGGTTCGAGGTCATTTTCGACGAATAGCCAGTCCTGTTGTTCCTTCTGGTTCATCAAGCGGCAGGCCAGCCTATCGAGAGGAGGCTTTCATGCAGCGGATCACTCCCTTCCTGTGGTTCGATGGTCAGGCGGAAGAAGCGGCTCGCTTCTACGTCTCGGTATTTCCCGATTCCCGCATCGAGCGGGTGGTGAAGGCGCCGACCGAGACGCCGAGCGTGTCGGCCGGCGAGGTGCTGCTCGTCGAGTTTACCCTGGACGGTGCGCGTTACGCCGGACTGAACGGTGGCCCCGGCGTGCCGTTCAACGAGGCGGTGTCGTTACATGTCGATTGCGCCGACCAGGCCGAGGTGGATCACTACTGGGAAGCGCTGAGCGCGGGTGGTCGCACGATCCAGTGCGGCTGGCTCGAGGACCGTTGGGGGCTTCGCTGGCAGGTGGTGCCCACTCGGATGCATGAACTGCTCCGTGACCCCGATCCCGAGCGCGCCCGGCGGACCATGGAGGCGATGATGCAGATGGAAAAACTCATCATCGCCGACCTGGAACGCGCCGCAGACGGTGGGTGAGAGCGTGGCGGGCCAGTGGCTGAGAGGTGGCTTCAGCCCTGGCGAGCGGCGCCGAGAACGGGGATACTGTGGCGTTTCGCCGTGCCGCCCCTGTGCCAGGGGAACACCGGCATCGCCACGCATCGCTGACAGGAATTCTCCGCCATGGACTCAGGCCTGCCACTCGTCCGTATCGACGCCCATTCGCCGCATGTTGCCACCCTTGCTGGCTGGACCCATGCCGAATGGGGCCACCTGAACCCTGGTCGCGACCTCGCCGCCACCATCGGGCATTTGCGCGGCGACTGCGGCTCGGCTGGCGTGCCCTCGGTGTTCGCCGTCATGGACGGCGAGCGGCCGGTGGGCATGGCCAGCCTGGTCGTCGACGACATGAGCGACCGCCGTGAACTGACGCCCTGGCTGGCCTCGGTCTATGTGCTGCCTGAATGGCGCGGTCGCGGCATCGCCTCGCGGCTGGTGCGCCGGGTGGAGGAAGAGGCTCGAGCGCATGGCGTCGAGCGTTTCTATCTCTACACGCCGGACCAGCAGGCACTCTACCGCCGGCTGGGCTGGCAGGACGTCGAGCAGCGCGAATATCGCGGCGAGATGGTGACCATCATGCAACGCGACCTCCCGGCTCCGGTCTGAGCCATGCACTGGCGAGCCCTGCGCTACTTCGACACCGTGGCCCGCTGCCATTCGCTGCGCGAGGCGGCGGCCCGGCTGCATATCGCTCCGACGGCCATCAGCCGCCAGATCGACCTGCTGGAGCACCAGCTCGGGGCGCCCTTGATCGAGCGTGGCCCCGGTGGCATCCGACTCACCGCCGCGGGGGAGTTGCTGGCGATCCAGGCGCGCCGCACCTTGCGCGATCTGGAGCGGGTGCAGGAGCACATCAGCGACCTCAAAGGTCTGCGTACCGGCAAGGTCAGCCTGCGAGTGGCCGAAGGCGTGGTCTCCGGGCTGCTCGTGCCGGTGCTGAGCGAGCTCAACCAACGCCATCCGCAGCTGCAGTTCGACATTCAGATCGCCAGTGCCGGCCAAGTCGTCGAGGCGCTGCGCAGTGGCGATGCCGACATCGGCCTGACCTTCTTCATGCCCCGCCACGACGACATCCAGCCGTTCGCCAGCAGTCGCCTGGAACACCATGCGGTGATGGCACCCGACCATCCACTGGCGGGGAGGGCCGAGCTGCGTCTGGCCGAACTGGCCGACCATTCCCTGGCGCTACCCGATGAGCACTATGGAGTGCGGCAGGCACTCGACGAGGCGGCACGACGCCAGGGCGTGACGCTCAAGCCCATCTTTCACACGGCCTCTCTGGAAACCCAGAAGGCGTTGGCCATGTCGGGCGCCGGGCTGTTGATCCTGCCGCCCATGGCAGTGGCTCGGGAGTGTCGGGACGGCCAGCTGGTCAGCGTGTCCCTGGCCCGGGGCGAGCTCGAACATACCCGGCTGGACCTGTGCCTCCACCGGCATCGGCAGCGCAGTTTTGCCACCGAAGCCTGTCTTGGATTGCTGGCCGCATCGCTTCAGACGCTGGGCGAGTCTTGAAAGGGTGCACACAAAAAGTGGACGCCCTGGTATCAGAATTGTAATGGCAGTAGACACCGCTTGGCACCAAGCTGAAGGCACCGACAACAACGCCAAGAGTGAAAGATGCCAGAACTCCACCTGATGACGGCCACTCAACTGCTGGATGCCTATCGCCAAAAGAGGCTGTCGCCTCTGGATGTCGCCGAGGCGCTGATCCGGCACATCGACCGCTGGGAGCCTCACCTCAATGCCCTCTATGGCTACCGGGCAGAGACCTTTCTGGACGCGGCGCGCGCCTCGAGCGAACGCTGGACGCGCGGTGAGCCCAGCGGCCCGCTGGATGGCATACCAGTCACCCTCAAGGAACTGATTGCGACGCGTGGCATGCCGGTGCCGAATGGCACGGGTCTGGGCTCACAGACACCGGCCACCGAGGATGCGCCACCGGCGGCGCGACTGGCCGAGGACGACGCACTGTTGATGGCCAAGACGACCTGCCCGGATTTCGGCATGCTCTCCTCGGGCCGTTCCTCCTTTCATGGTACAACCCGCAACCCCTGGCGGCTCGACTGCAATCCCGGTGGCTCGAGTGCCGGGGCTGGGGCCGCGGCGGCGGCCGGCTATGGCCCCTTGCACGTGGGCACCGATATCGGCGGCTCGGTGCGCCTGCCCGCTGCCTGGTGCGGCGTGGTGGGGTTCAAGCCGACGCTGGGGCGCATTCCCATCGATCCCTACTATGTGGGGCGCTGCGCCGGCCCGATGACCCGCAGTGTGGACGATGCGGCCCTGATGATGACGGCCCTGGCACGTACCGACCGTCGCGACGCCACGCGCCTGCCGCCGGAATCGATCGACTGGACGGACCTCGCGTGCTACGTCTCGGGGCTGCGCATCGGCGTGATGCTGGAGGCCGGCTGCGGCTTACCGCTGGACGACGAGATCGCCACCGCCGTGGAGGCTTCCGCCGCGCGACTCGAGGCGGCCGGCGCCACCCTGGTGCCGCTGGCGCCGGTGCTGACCCGTGAAATGCTCGATGGCCTGGACCGCTTCTGGCGTACTCGCCAGTGGAGCGCTCTGGAGGCGCTGACGCCCGAACAGCGTGAGCGCGTGCTGCCGGCGATCCTCGCCTGGGCCGATGATGGCGGGCGGATCAGTGGTGTCGAGGCGGTGCGCGGCTTCGAGCAGACCCTGGCCATGCGACGCACGACGGAAGCCGTGTTCGATGATGTCGATGCCGTGATCTCGCCTACCACGCCCAACGTCGCCTTTCCCGCCGACTGGGTCTCGCCGACCAATGATCCGCAGCAACCCTTCGAGCACATCGCTTACACCGTGCCGTGGAACATGGGCGAGCAACCGGCGCTATCGCTCAATGCCGGGTTCTCCAGAGAGGGCATGCCGCTCGGCGTGCAGTTGATTGGCCCGCGTTTTGCCGACCATCGCGTGCTCAAGCTGGCCAAGACTCTGGAGACGCGACTGGCGCTCGAACCGCGTTGGCCGTCACCGCCCGTCGCGCAGTAAGCTTCTCGGTCAATTGCCTCGTCTCGTCATCGTGGGAGATCCGCATCATGTCTCGTCTTGTCGTCCTGCCCACCTGTCGCGCCGGCTGGGCGCTGCTGGTCGCCTTCATCGCCGTGGTGGCGGCTGGCATCTGGCCGGTCATCGGCTGGGTGAACCGCGCCGTGCTGATATTGGGCCTGCCGCTGCTAGTGGTGTGGAGCTATGTGGTGATCTTCGCCTGCTTCGCCGTCATGCTGATCGCCAATCGTGTCCTCGAGCGCAAGGAGGACCACCATGACTAGCCCCTGGCCGTTGCTCATCACCCTGGCCTACGTTGCCATCGCCATGTTCATCGGCCTGCGTGCCCGGGGCGGGCGGCGCATGAACAGCCTCGAGGAGTGGGGTGTGGCCGGGCGCAGCATGGGCCCGGTAACGCTCTACCTGCTGATCGCCGCCGGCAGCGTCAGCGCCTACACCTTCATGGGCGCGCCGGGCTGGGCCTACTCGAAAGGCGTGCCGGTATTCTACGTGGCCGTCTATCTCGCCTACCTGGCGCTGGTGGCCTGGTACGTCGGTCCCAAGGTGTGGCAGTTCGGCGAGCGCTTCGGCCATGTGACCCAGGCCAGCGCCATTGCCGACCGCTACCAGAGCCCGCTGTTGGGCGCCCTGGCATCGCTGGTGATGTCGATCGGCTCGATCGCCTACGCCGTGCTGCAGACCATCGGCTCCGCCTACATCCTCAACGTGATGAGCGGCGGGGCGATTCCGATATGGCTTGGCGTGCCGCTGGTGCTGGCCTGCATCGCCGTCTACCTGTTCGTCAGCGGCCAGCGGGCCATCGGCCGGACCAACGCCTTCCAGGGCGTGCTGATGCTGGTGGTGGCCTGGGCCGTGGGGCTCTGGGCATTGCACAGCGCTACCGGTGGGCTCGATGTCGGCGCGCTGTTCACGCGGCTCCAGGCCGAGCACGGCGAGTTCCTGACCCTGCCTGGCGCCGGCGGCGACATGAGCTTCAGCTTCTGGACGACTTCCGTCATCGTCTCGATGTTTTCCTTCATGCCGCCGGTGTGGACCCAATGGATGAGCGCTTCCTCGGCGCGGACCATTCGGCGCAGCGCCACCTGGCTGCCGACCTACTACGTGGTGATCCTGCCGATGGTGGTGGTGGGCTTCATCGGCATCTTCGCGCTGCCCGACCTGGCCCGCGCCGACACCGTGGTGCTGGAGTACGCCATGCAGCACCTGCCGGTCGTGCTGGTCGGGCTGCTCGGTGCCGGCACCCTGGCCGCCTCGATGTCCTCCAGCGAGCCGTTCATCCACTCGGTGGCACTCTCCTGGAGCCGGGACGTGCTGCAGCCGCTGTTTGGCCTCTCCGACGCCCTCACCGGGAAGCTGGCGCGCTGGATGATCCTGCCGCTGATGGCGCTGGTGATCGCCCCGCTGGCCATCGCCGAGCCGGGCAGCCTGGTGATGATCCTGCTGGTGGGGCTGGGCTTCGCCACCCAGGTGATGCCGGCCTTCATCGGCATGTTCCTGTGGCCGCGCGCCTCCAAACTGGGCGTGCTGGCGGGCATCGTCGCCGGTTTCATGGTGACCGTGGCCTTCACCACGCTGTGGAAGCACCCGCTGGGCATCCACGCCGGCTTCTGGGGCCTGATGATCAACCTGCCGGTGTTCGTCATCGTCTCGCTGGTGACCGCGCCCACCCAGGCCGAGGTCGTCGAACGTTTCTTTCGTATCGCCGCCCCTCATGGCCTTACCCGACTCGGCGGAGGACGCGTCGCCCAAGCCAGTGACTGCTTGCAGCAGTAAAGGAAGCGCTGAACAAATCGACGAGCGGAGCGAAGTACAAGGCGCACGGAGCACAGGAACCGGAGCCTATGGGGTATAGGTGAGGATTCCGAGCACCGCGCAACGCAGTGATTTGCCCGCGCAGGCATTTGTGCAGTGTTTCCTAAAGTGACAGTATCTTGAGTTTCAGGGTGTAAGGCAGCGATATGATTCGCGCGTATCGGGAAGCGGATATCGATCAAGTCCTGAACATCTGGCTTTCAGCATCAATTAAGGCCCATGGGTTTGTCGATCCAGAGTTCTGGGAGTCGAAAGTCGGTGAGATGCGCGACAGGTATATCCCCGCTTCGGAGACATTCGTCTATGAACGCAATGATCGAGTCGTCGGGTTCTATAGCCTGTTCGAGGACACCCTGGCGGCCATCTTTGTGGATCTCGACCTGCAGGGAAAAGGGATCGGAGCTGCCTTGCTTGATGATGCCAAGGGCAGAAGAGAGAAACTGCGCCTGACGGTCTACAGAGAGAATGCGCCAAGCGTCAGGTTTTATGAGAAGCATGGTTTTGTTTCGCTTGGCGAGCAGGTCGATGAAAATACCGGTCATGCCGAAATTGTCATGGGATATCGTGTCTGACCATGCGTAAACTGTGGGCTTTAATGTACTTCGTCCTTGTGGGCCTGCGGAGAACTTATGGAACGCTTTTATAACGCGCCCGAGCGTGTCGTCGACGACATTCTTCATGTAGCGGCTGCTACCGCGGATCTGCGTATTGCCGAGCCGGAAAGCGGTCTGCGGATTCTGGTCAGGGGCGATTGGGACCGGCAGCGAGAGGGCAGTCGTCAGGTGGCCGTGCTATCCGGCGGCGGTGCCGGCCATGAGCCCGCCCATGCCGGCTTTATCGGCGATGGCATGCTGACCGGGGTCATTTCCGGCAATCTGTTTGCCTCGCCCAGCGTCGAGCCGGTTCTGGCGGCCATTCGTGAAGTCTGCGGCGATGCCGGTTGCTTGCTGGTGGTCAAGAATTACACCGGCGATCGGCTGAATTTCGGCCTGGCGGCCGAACGTGCCCGCGGCGAAGGGCTCAATGTCGAAATGGTGATCGTCGCCGACGATGTCGCCATCGCCGAAGCACCGCAGCCACGCGGTATTGCCGGCACACTGCTGGTACACAAGCTGGCCGGCTATCTGGCAACCCAGGGCGCGTCGCTGGCCGAGATTCAACAGCGCACCCGGGCACTCTGCGAGCGGATGGGCTCACTGGGCATGGCGATCAAACCCGCCGCACAGCCTGGTCAGCCGGCATCAACGCGTTCCCCCGAACTGGGGCTCGGCATTCATAACGAACCCGGCACCCGTGCGGTCGACCCTCAAAGTGCGGATGACGCGATGCGCCTGGTGCTGGAGCCGTTGCTCCAGGCAGTGGCGCCTGTGTCTGCCCCTGGTTCGTCATCCGACACCGCCTGGGTGGCCATGCTCAACAACCTGGGCAGTTGCTCGTCCCAGGAGATGGGTGTGCTGGCTGAGTGCCTGTTACGCCAGCTGGGGGAGGAGCGGGTCAGTCATTTGATCGGCCCCGCGCCGCTGATAACCTCGCTCGACATGCACGGTTTTTCCGTCACGCTGGTGGCCAGCGAGCCCGAGCTGATCGAAGCGCTGACAGCACCGACCACGGCGCCGGCCTGGCCGGGTATTCAGGTGGTGCGTAACGTTGTCACTTTCAAGCCGGACACGGCGCAAGGCAATGCGGCCCTGCTCGAGAATGCCCCACAGGATGCCGAGTCGACGGCGGTACTGTGGCGGGTGATCGAGACATTGCGCGAGTCGCGCGAGGAACTGGACGCCCTGGATGCCAAAAGTGGTGACGGCGATGCCGGGGCCAGCATGCAGAGTGGCGCCGACAGCATCGCCAAAGCACTCGACGCCCAGCGCCTGGATACTAGCTCCTTGTCTCCATTATTCACGGGTATCGGCCAGCTACTGGCTCGTGACATGGGCGGTTCCAGCGGCGTACTGCTGTCGATCCTGTTCACGGCGGCAGGCGGTGCCCTGGAGCGCGGTGACAATCCAGGGGAAGCGCTCGCGGCGGGCGTCAGGAAAATGCAGGAATACGGCGGTGCTCGAGCCGGGGATCGCACCATGCTCGATGCCCTGATACCGGCGATCGAGTCGTTGCAACACGGCAATACGCTGGCGGAAGCCGCCCAGGCGGCGCGCACCGGTGCGCAAGCCACCGCCTCGCTGACCACGGCCAAGGCGGGGCGTTCGGCTTATGTGCCGGAAAGTGCGCTGGAAGGCATCGTCGACCCCGGTGCCGAAGCCGTGGCACGCGTGTTCGAGGCGTTGGCGAAAACATAATGTGATATACGACCGTCGGGCATCCTTCCCGCCGAAGGCGGCGTTATACCGGACAGGAGACATCGTGATAGTCATCTATGGCATCAAGGAACACCTGAATCCCATCAAGGCACAGCTCTCCGATGTTATCCATGGCTGCATGCAGTCGGTACTGGGAATGCCGGAGGACAAGAGGGCGCATCGCTTCATTCCGATGGACGCCGAGGATTTCTACTACCCGGGTGGGAGAACGCCGGCCTATACGGCCATAGAAATCAATATGATGCAGGGACGCTCGGCGGAGACCCAGAAAGCCCTGATCAAGACGATCTTTCAGCGCCTGGAGGCTGAGGTAGGTCTCGTCCCTGTTGATGTGGAAGTGACTCTCAAGGAGCAACCTCCACACTGCTGGGGCTTCCGCGGCATGACGGGCGACGAGGCGCGAGACCTCAAGTACTCGATCAAGGTATAGCACGTTACCGGAGTGCCCTGATGGGCGGGAGCGGCCTGCATCCCGCCCATCCCCGCTTTGCACTTATATGCCCGGTTGATTAGGCTCAAATTCAAGGTGACCGAGATCGCCGTGATAACGACACAATCAAGATACGCCAGGTACTACCGCGGGAAGATGGCCGGATTGTCATTGCATCGTGCAGGGTAGGTGGCGGTAGCGTGACTGCGCCCCGGCCGATTCATTCCAGAGAGCCACGAACACCCGCAAACTCGCTGCCCAGCACATAGCGATAGAGAAAGCCTAGGGCATTCAGTGCCTGGTTTTGAGTAGCTGCCGACATGCCCCTGGATCGCCAGGTGCTCCAGGAAAGCGTGGACTTCCGATTCTCCCATGCTGACGGGATGGCGCACCCCGTGGAATCGTATGAAGAAGCGAATCCAATAGCAGTAAGTCTTCTCGGTGCGGGGGCTGTAGCGCTTCACCCGCATGTTCGCCTTGATCTGGTCCATCAGCTTCGGCGGCCTGGTGTGCATATCCATACCTCTATCTGTTGCTTTTAATATGGATGTATGTACAAATTTATTGGTTTCAGCCCAACGCGCAAGCGCGTGAATTTTGGATAGACTGCAAGTGTTTCTAGATATTGTTTAAATATCAAATGGTTGTGTGAGAAGAAGTGGGAAATTAACTTTAATAAGCGCGCACGCTCGTTAAAGTGAATAAAGCGAGCGCGCTATCTAATACCTGTTAGGCCTACGGTCCATGGAAATCCGATCAGCTTTAGATACCGATGCAACCCGTGTCGCGGAAGTCTACCTTGCATCGCGGAAAGCCTTGGTATCATTCGCCCCGCTTGCGCACTCTGATAGCAATGTTCGCGAATGGATATGCGAGATATTAATTCCATCCGGTGGTGTTACTGTCGGAATCATTGATGATGACATTGTTGGCATGATGGCAATCGCCACTGATGACAAAGGTTACGGTTGGATTGATCACCTTTATCTAGACCCACTTTTTGTGGGAAGGGGGCTTGGTTCAGAGCTCTTGTTGCACGGCCTCGATAATTTGCCCAGACCGGTCCGCCTGTATACCTTCGCCGAAAACGCTAACGCCACCCGCTTCTATGAGCGCCATGGTTTTCGCCCAATTGAATATGGCGATGGCTCCGAAAACGAGGAAGGCTGTCCGGACATTCTTTATGAACTTGAATAAAGGTGCCGAAAGCTACGTATAGCAGGTTGGGGATACCGATATGATGGTTTGTACTATGGACTTCGCGGCAACTTTTAACCAATCCCCTCGTCCGGTTGCGCAGCCACACAGCGACAACCCCATGGGCGCTAAGCCATGAACAAAATTAGAACCAAATATCTGTACGTTGGCCAATATGTTGCTGCCTTTATATTGAAGTTATTGATGCGGATCCACTAATTGTTTGGGCTCCCAGCATTTCTATGGAGGATGCATATCTCCTCGACGATCTTCGCAAGCTTCTCAAGTAGGTCAATGTCACTGCGGCGGAGAAAAAGGCACGTGTCTTTAAACTAAACCCTGTTCGAACCTATGGTGATTACTAATGTGGGGTTGAAGTTCACTCCGGTCGCTACGCTCCGGTACGCCGCAAAGCCAAGCGTTAACCTGTTTAGGAGGTCCAGCTTGAATATTGAAGTAATTAATGAAAAACCCGGTGATGACGCGAGAATACATCAGGTTACAGAGCAGGCATTTTTAAGCACACCTCATACTGATCATACCGAGCAGTTCATTGTGGATTCCCTTCGCCGTGCGGGGGCGCTGACGATCTCTCAGGTGGCTAAAGTGGATGGAGAAATTATTGGTCATGTTGCGATTTCGCCGATCACTCTTTCAGGTGGTGAAACCGGCTGGTTTGGGATTGGGCCAATATCTGTTCTTCCTGAATTTCAAGGGCTCGGTATTGGATCTAAGCTAATGCAGAGTTCTCTTGCCGCGCTTGAGAAAATGGGTGCGTCTGGCTGCGTGGTGCTCGGTGACCCAGCTTATTATGGTCGCTACGGGTTCAAGGTTGTAGATGGACTGATCTTCCCCGGTGTGCCTGCTGAGTATTTTCAGGCGCTATCGTTTTCTGGCGAATTTCCAAATGGGGAAGTTTCGTACCATGAGGCATTCTCAGCCTAGGGTTAACAAGGCCAAGCACAGCGACAGCTTTTTCGTTGCGGCTTTGCCTCCACTACAAAGCTGCGTGTGTTGGCGACGTTTAGGCTTCGTGTAATCCCCACCACCCCAAGAGGACTTATGTTTGACCACGTCGTATTCGGAGTCAGCGACTATTCTGCTAGCAAAACGTATTTTCTCAAGGCACTCGAGCCAATTGGCATGGTCGTAGTGTCGGAAGGGCCTCCTGGAATCGAACTCAGCGCAGACGGAAAGTCCTCATTGGGTATACGGAGAACTGGGGGAAGTCAGGGCATCTCCATCTAGCGCTTACAGCAGAGAATCGTCAGAAAGTTGAAGCTTTTTATCGTGTAGCACTGGAAGCTGGCGTCAAAGACAATGGTGGCCCCGTTTGCGCCCGAATTACAAAGGACAATACTATGCGGCTTTCGTCATTGGCCCGGACGGGCACAATATCGAGGTCCTTTGTCACGAATCAGAGGCCTAACAGTTCGCTGCAGCCGGCCGTTATCCCGCTACGCGGGCTGCCGGCGGTTGAACTCAGGCGTTAGAGCGAGAGGAGTTCCCGAAGTATATGGAAAATATAGAGATACCAGATGAAGCGAAACAGGCACAGTCAGTCGTTGAAGGTGTACTTGGTGATTCGGTCATCGGCATCTATCTCTTCGGCTCTGCCGTCGTTGGTGGTTTAAAGCGCGACAGCGACGTAGATATCTTGGTCGCAGCCTCTAACTCGCCTACCTTTGAGCAGAGAAAGGCCTTGGTGTCTCAGTTAATGAGCGTATCTGGCGCGATTGGAAATCCACAAGCCATAAGGCCGCTAGAGTTGACTGTGATAACGGTTTCTGATGTCGTACCTTGGAAATTCCCGCCTCGGGCTGAGTTTGTATACGGTGAGTGGTTGCGAGAGGAGTTTGAGGCCGGATGTGTTCCGGAACCAATCCGTGACCCTGATCTTGCAGTTGTTCTGAAGAAAGTGATCAATAACAGCCTGCCGCTGTATGGGAGCTCTGCTGGAAAGCTTTTCGATCCGGTGCCGATGACTGATATCCGGCGGGCAATCCGTGATTCCTTGCCCGGTCTTTTGGCTGAGGCAGCGGGAGATGAGCGCAATGTCGTTCTGACCCTATCACGTATGTGGCTGACCGCTACCACAGGCGATATTGCTCCAAAAGATGCGGCTGCGGAGTGGGCGGAAAATCAGGTACCTTATCAGCATAAAATGCTGTTGAAGTATGCTCGAGAAGGTTACCTGGGAATAATTGAAGATCGATGGGGGCAGCAGGAGAGTTTTGAAGCGCTGGTTTCCTACATGAAAAATGCGATTGAGGAGTGCCTTGATGCCCAGCAGGAAGAAACGCCCTAACAATCACGGGCGCAGGGAAAATTTTCTGCTGCGCTACAAAACTCCCGTGCTGCGGGCGTTAAGTGGGAAGGATAAGATGTAACGTGATGGACCTCTGGAATTCAGGCGCTTATAATGCTGAGCGAGGGCGCAGGCTCACAGCGGAATCACAGATAATTTTCGATTATCGCTCTGAAGCCCACAAGTTTATGGATGAGAATTTGAATGGCTCGCCGTGCTAAGGTCTAAAGCTGAACAGCTTTTCTGAAGATTTGTTGTCGTTTCAAGAATATGGGCTGACACCGATATTGGCTGGATATAGAATGCGAGCTTGGCACTACGCTAGGTTATTGGGCCATGAAGTGTCGGCGATACGACAGGGAGTAGCTTCTTCGGTATTGGGGTTTTAAAGAAACGACTTAATTACCTTGTTGCTATGAGTTTTTTGAGCCAGGTATAAGCTTAAAGAGTTTTTCAAGAAAGCTTTTTCAATCGCAAGAAGGTATAAGATCAGAAAGATTGTGGATCGGCACCGCGCCACTGTGTTATTGCAACACAGGCGTTTTGCCTTTCCTTGGAGGCTGAAGTGGGGAGTCTGCGTTTTTTGGCTTTCTTGTAAAGCGCTTGCTACGAAACTGAGAAATCTCGGATGACACGAAGTCTCGAGATTGAGGTCAGAATTTTCTGACGGTCTTAACGCATTCAGTGCTTCTAGGTACAGTGCTAGAAGCGTGGGACAGGAAGCTAGGAGCTCCCCCGGTTCTGGCTGGTTGATATCTTGCAATCACGAATTATCTTGGTGCTGCTCAATTGTTTCGGGTGCACACGGAAGACGAAAGTATCTTCGAGGTGATAACCAAGATCTACTCTGAAGGTGTGCCGGAAAAAACACCTAATAATTGGCTGAGCGGTGACCGACTTTACGCCACCTCGCTGCTCCAAACCGGCGCGTAGCCGGATGTTATGTGCATGCCAAGGATAACGAATGGTGATAAACTTAAGTGAAGTTGATGGGATTCCAATTAAGGCCAAGCACAAAGCTACTTGCCATTGTGGGGCAGTCGAGATTGAGCTGGATTTGCCGGATGGATTGGTTGATATTCGAAGGTGCGACTGTTCGCTCTGCCGTCGCCGGGGAGCGATAGTAGCATCAGTTCCCTTTTCCGGCATTCGGATAGTTAAAGGGGAGGATGTGCTAAAGCTCTACCAATTTAATACGCAAAAGGCGAAACATTACTTCTGTAGCAACTGCGGAATTTACACCCACCATCAAAGGAGGTCTAACCCTTCGCAGTACGGCTTCAATGTGGCTTGCTTAGAAGGCGTAAACCCTTTAAAGATTGGAGATGTGCCTGTATATGACGGGGTCAATCATCCGGAAGATAGGAAAAATAAATAGCCAGTAAAGGCGGTGGGGAATGTTCTCTTCTTTGCGCTCAACACTCAAAATACACTTCTTCTTGGGGCGTTAGGTTTCAATATCAGAGAAAATGCACATGAATAGTTCCATGAATCGGTTAGCTTTCAGTTTCTATAGTCTAGTTGTATTTTCCCTCGCGGCCTGCTCAACCTCACCCAAGGCCGTGCCAGTCGAGCCAGTCCCTGACATCTCAAGGTTAGGTACGCAGTGCAACACACTCGACCCTCTCCGGCGTGTTCTGCCGAAATATCCGCCGTCGGCCGTAAACGCGAACCAGGAGGGATGGAGTGTCGCGAGAGTATTTATCGGCTCGGAGGGCGGCAGGCCAGAACGAGTAGAAATTATCCGATCCAGCCCGCCGGAAATTTTCGGCCCCCCTACGGCCGCAGCAATATCTCAGTGGGAGTTCAGGCCGATTCCCGGTGGAGGTGAATGCTATCTCGAGATGAGGTATCGGCTCTGGAAGCGATGAAACATAAAATACCATGTAGCCAACACTTGTTCCGCTATTATGCTGCGCAAGCACCCTTCGGACTGTGGCTGATGGTGAGAGGTAGGGCGAGAGTAGGAGCGCAGTGGCCCCGAGCTCGTGATTCCTCCCGTCTCACACCCCGTCGGCGATTTTCTGACCACCCGCCCAAGACGAAGCGCCTCAAAAGCTGGATAATGGCGGGCTACGCGCTACGGCCGCCTGAAACCACGAATCCGGTGCTTTGTCAATGGAAATCAAGGTCAACTATCTCGACAACCTCCGGCTGGAGGCCAAGTTCGATGACTTCACGGTCATCTCCGACCAGCCGATTCGCTACAAGGGCGATGGCTCGGCGCCTGGCCCCTTCGACTACTTCCTGGCGTCGTCGGCGATGTGCGCGGCGTATTTCGTCAAGGTCTACTGCAACGCGCGCGATATTCCCACCGAGAACATCCGGCTGTCGCAGAACAACATCGTCGACCCGGAGAATCGCTACAAGCAGATCTTCAAGATCCAGGTCGAGTTGCCGGAGGATCTGTCCGACAAGGATCGCCAGGGCATCATGCGTTCCATCGAGCGCTGCTCGGTCAAGCGGGTGGTTCAGAACGTGCCCGAGTTCCAGATCGAGACGGTCGAGAACCTGGATGAGGATGCCCAGGCGCTGCTGATGGCCGAGCCGGAGGAGGGCGCGAGTACCTGGATCGAGGGCAAGGACCTGCCGCTGGAGCAGACCATCGCCAACATGACGGGCATTCTCGAGTCGCTGGGCATGCAGATCGAGATCGCCTCCTGGCGCAACATCGTGCCGCATGTGTGGTCGCTGCACATTCGCGATGCCCACTCCAACATGTGCTTCACCAACGGCAAGGGGTCGACCAAGGAGAGCGCGCTGTGCTCGGCGCTGGGCGAGTTTATCGAGCGCTTGAGCTGTAACTTCTTCTACAATGATCAGTTCTTCGGCGAGGAGATCGCCAACAGCGAGTTCGTCCACTATCCCGACGAGAAATGGTTCCAGCCGGGGCCGAACGACGAGCTGCCAGAGGGCATTCTGGATGCCTACTGCCGGGAGTTCTACGACCCGGATGGCGAGCTACGTGGCTCCAACCTGATCGACACCAACTCCGGCAAGGTGGAGCGCGGCATCGTCTCGTTGCCGTTCGTGCGCCAGTCGGATGGCGAGGTAATCTACTTCCCCTCGAACCTGATCGAGAACCTCTACCTCAGCAATGGCATGAGTGCCGGCAACACCCTGCACGAGGCCCAGGTGCAGTGCCTGTCGGAGATCTTCGAGCGGGCGGTGAAGAAGCAGATCATCGAGGAAGAGATCGCGCTGCCGGACGTGCCGCATGAGGTGCTGGCGAAGTACCCCGAGATTCTCGAGGGTATAGAGGCGTTGGAGAAGCAGGGCTTCCCGGTGCTGGTCAAGGATGCCTCGCTGGGCGGCCAGTTCCCGGTGATGTGCGTCACCCTGATGAACCCGCGCACGGGCGGGGTCTTCGCGTCCTTCGGCGCGCATCCGAGCTTCGAGGTGGCACTGGAGCGCAGCCTGACCGAGCTGCTGCAGGGCCGCAGCTTCGAGGGCTTGAACGACTTCATGCCGCCGACCTTCAATTCGCTCGCTGTCACCGAGCCGAACAACTTCGTCGAGCACTTCATCGATTCCTCGGGGCTGGTCTCCTGGCGTTTCTTCAGTGCACGAGCCGATGTCGAGTTCGTCGAGTGGGATTTCTCGGGCACGAACGAGGAGGAAGCTGAGCGCCTGTTCGGTATCCTCGAGGAACTGGGGCTGGAAGCCTACATGGCTGTCCATGAGGATCTGGGTGCGCCGGTGTGCCGCATCTTGGTGCCGGGGTATTCCGAGGTCTACCCGGTGGAGGATCTGATCTGGGACAACACCAACAAGGCGCTGTTGTTCCGTGAGGATATCCTGCACATCCACGAGCTGAGCGACGAGCAACTGGGCGATCTGCTGGAGCGCCTGGAAGAGACCCAGATCGATGACCACGAGGACATCATCACCCTGATCGGCATCGAGTTCGACGAGAACACCGTCTGGGGGCAGCTCACCATCCTCGAGCTGAAGCTGCTGATCAACCTGGCGCTCGGCCAGCACGAGCAAGCCCTGGAGCGGGTCGAGATGTTCCTGCAGTTCAACGACAACACCGTCGAGCGTGGGCTCTTCTACCAGGCGGTGAACGCGGTGCTGGAAATCGCCCTGGACGACGAGCTCGAGCTGGACGACTACCTCGACAACTTCACGCGCATGTTTGGCGAAGCGACCATGGCCGCCGTGGTCGGCTCGGTGAACGGCGAGGTGCGCTTCCATGGCCTCGAGCCGACCAACATGCAACTGGAAGGCCTCGAGCGGCACCAGCGTTTGATCGAGAGCTACAAGAAGCTGCATGCCCACCGGGCCGCCAGGGCGGAGATGGCGGTCGCCGAGGCTTGATGTTCATATAGATGGCGTCTTCGACGTCCAGCGTGCAAAGCCCCCGAGTCAGCGATCTGGCTCGGGGGCTTTGCGTTTTGGGGGTTCTATCTTGAGGTGAGGGCAACGCCAGCCTTGGATCGGTTGGGTCGGCCGATGGCCTGTATGATCCAGTCGCCGGTGGCGGCGAGCTTGTCGAGGTCGACGCCGCTGTCGATGCCCAGGCCGTTGAGCAGGTAGACGACATCTTCGCTGGCGACGTTGCCGGCGGCGCCCTTGGCATAGGGGCAGCCACCCAGGCCGGCGACGGAGCTGTCGATTACGGCGATGCCTTCCTCGAGCACGGCGTAGAGGTTGGCGAGTGCCTGGCCGTAGGTGTCGTGGAAGTGGGCGGCGAGCTTGTCCATGGGAACGTCACGGGCGACAGCCGCGAGCATGCGCTTGGCCTTGAGCGGGGTGCCGGTGCCGATGGTGTCGCCGAGCGAGACCTCGAAGCAGCCCATGTCGAACAGGGCCTTCGATACTTCGGCGACCCTGGCCGGCGCGATCTCGCCTTCGTAGGGGCAGCCGAGCACGCAGGAGACGTAGCCGCGTACGCGAACATTGGCTTCCTTGGCACGCTCGAGCACCGGGGCGAAGCGTTCCAGGGATTCGGCGATGGAGCAGTTGATGTTCTTGTGCGAGAAGGCCTCACTGGCGGCGCCGAACACCGCGACTTCTTCGACACCGCATTCCAGTGCGGTCTCGAGCCCCTTGAGGTTGGGGGTGAGGGCGGAGTAGGTGATGCCGGGACGGCGCTTGAGGCCGGTCATTACTTCGCGGTGGTCGGCCATCTGCGGTACCCACTTGGGCGAGACGAAGCTCGCCGCTTCGATATGGCGCAGGCCGGCGTCGGCGAGGCGGTTGATCAGTTCGAGCTTGGTGTCGGTGGCGATGGCCTCGGGTTCGTTCTGTAGCCCGTCGCGGGGGGCTACCTCGACGAGGCGAACTTGCTCGGGGAATGCCATTGCAGAACTCCAATCATTCGAGAGAATCCAGAGCCGCGGCTGATTCGGCGGCAGGCTTTGGCGAAGGCGCTGTGAACCCTTCCCTGGACGCTACATTCGCCATCCATGGCGAATGACCTTCGCTACGGCCTGCCTCCGGCGCCGCTTACCTTGGGCGCTGCTTGCCAGGGGCACGGCGGGTTACTCGTCTGCAGCGAATTCCAGCAGCACATCGCCTTGTCCCACAGTGTCGCCGGCCTGGAAGTGGAAGCTTTCGACCTGGCCGTCGGCGGGGGCGGTCAAGGTATGTTCCATTTTCATGGCTTCCATGACCATCAGCGCCATGCCTTTTTCGACGCGTTCGCCGGGTTGCACCAGCAGGGTGACAACGGTGCCGTGCATAGGCGCGGTGAGGGTGGATTCGGCCTCGTGGCGACCGTGGTCGATGGCGTCGATGCGTCGCCAGAACAGTCGGGTCTCGCGCCGCGGATCGACCATTACCACCAGGTTGTTGTCGACCAATCGAGTCTGCAGGCGGCGGCGGTGGCCGTCCAGGGTTACCGCCACGGCGTCGCCGTCGAGCGGTTGCAGGGTGGCGTCGTAGGCTTGGTCACCGATGCGCAGGCGCCAGGGGTCGCCGGGAGCTGCTCGCTTGCCCTCGACGATGACCAGGGCGTCTGCGTCGTCGATTCGGTTCGGGTCGCAGAGGGCGATGCGGATTGTGTGCTTGGCGTTGAGCCGGAAGCCGTCGTGGCGGTCCCAGGGTGAGTCGCTTTCGCGTTCCTGACCGAGCTGGTGGAGGCCGACCAGGGCGGCGCTGGCATATTCTTCGGCCGTATAGTGTCGCGGCGCGAACAGTTCTGCCTCGTGGTGCTCGATGAAGCGGGTGTCCAGCTCGGCGGCGCGAAAGGCGGGGTGCGTTGCCAGGCGTTGCAGGAAGTCACGGTTGGTGGTCACGCCCTGGATATCGAGGGCGGCGAGGGCGCGGTTGAGGGTGGCGAGCGCCTGTTCCCGGTCGTCGCCGTGAACGATCAGCTTGGCGAGCATCGGGTCGTAGTGCATGGAGACGGCATCGCCGCTGGCCACGCCGCTGTCCAGGCGTACCCGGGTCGGTTCGAGGCCGGCGCCGGCGAGATCCAGCTCGAAGCGGTTCAGGGTGCCGGTGGCGGGCAGGAAGTCCTGCGCCGGGTCCTCGGCGTAGAGACGTGCCTCGAAACTGTGGCCGGTGATGGTCAACGCCTCCTGCGCCATGGGGAGCGTCTCGCCCATGGCGACGCGCAGTTGCCATTCGACGAGGTCCTGGCCGGTGATCATCTCGGTCACGGGGTGCTCCACCTGGAGACGCGTGTTCATCTCCATGAAGTAGAAGGACCCGTCGGCATCCAGCAGGAACTCGACCGTGCCGGCGCCCACATAGCCGATCTCGCGGGCAGCGCGTACGGCGGCCTCGCCCATCTCGCGGCGCAGTTCCTCGGTCATGCCCGGGGCCGGCGCCTCCTCGAGGACCTTCTGGTGGCGGCGCTGCACGCTGCAGTCGCGCTCGAAGAGATAGACGCCGTTGCCCTGGGTGTCGCAGAACACCTGCACTTCGACATGGCGCGGCTGGGTCAGGTATTTCTCGATCAGCATGCGATCGTCGCCGAAGGCGGCGCGGGATTCGCGGCGGCAGCCGTCCAGCGCGGCCTGGAAGGCCTCGGCGGATTCCACCACGCGCATGCCCTTGCCGCCACCGCCGGCGCTGGCCTTGAGTAGTACCGGATAGCCGATGCGATCCGCCTCGGCCTTGAGCAGGGCGTCATCCTGGTCGTCGCCGTGGTAGCCGGGCACCAGCGGCACGCCGGCGTCATGCATGCGTGCCTTGGCGGCGGACTTGTCGCCCATGGCGGCGATGGCCGAGGCAGGCGGGCCGATGAAGGTGATGCCGGCCTCGGCCAGGGCGGCGACGAAATCACCGTTCTCGGAGAGGAAGCCGTAGCCGGGATGCACGGCACCGGCGCCGGTGCGCCGGGCGGCGGAGATCACCGCCTGGATGTCGAGATAGCTGGCCTGGGCGGCGGCCGGGCCGAGGCGCACGGCTTCATCGGCCTCGCGCACGTGGCGGGCGCCGGCATCGGCGTCGGAATAGACGGCCACGGTGCGCAGGCCCATGCGGCGGGCGGTGCGCATCACGCGGCAGGCGATCTCGCCGCGGTTGGCCACCAGCAGGGTATCGAAGGCATGGCTCATGAGGAGCGCTCCGTGGTGAAGGGTGGTTCGGGCGCCCAGCGGGGGCGGCGCTTGTCGAAGAAACTGGCGAGGCCTTCCTGGCCCTCGTCACTGACGCGTAGCTCGGCGATCACCTGGCAGGTGCGCTCGCGGGTCGTGGCGCTGTCGGGCTCGCGGGCGACCTCGGCGAGCAGCGCCTTGGTGGCGCGGCTGGACTGTGGCGAGGTGGTGAGCAGCGTCTCGACCATGGCGTCGACCGCCTCGTCCAGAGCATCCGGCTTGACCACACGGTGCGCGAGCCCCAGGGCCTCGGCAGTGGACGCATCGATGACCTCGGCGGTCAGCGCGTAGCGGCGCATTTGCCGCTCGCCCAGGGCGCGTTGCACATAGGGGCTGATCACCGCCGGCGAGAGGCCGATCTTGACCTCGGAAAGGCAGAAGCGAGCCTTCTCCGAGGCGATGACGATATCGCTGCAGGCGGCCAGGCCCACGGCGCCACCGAAGGCCGCACCCTGCACCCGGCAGAGCGTGGGGCAGGGCAGGGTGTCGAGCCCATGCATCAGCGCCGCGAGCTGGCGGGAGTCGGCCAGATTGTCCTCGAGGTCGTAGTCGACCATGCGCTTCATCCAGCCAAGATCCGCCCCGGCGGAGAAGTGCTTGCCTTCGGAACCCAGCACCAGCAGGCGAATCTCGCCACGCTCGGCGGCCTCCCGAACATGCTGAAGGTGCCCGTTGAGCTCACCGATCAAGGCATCGTCGAAAGCGTTGAGCACATCCGGGCGATCCAGCGTCAGCCACGCAACGCCGCGGGTATCGATTGCCAATCGTGAATAAGTGGGGGTATCTGACATCTCAGACCTCGTTAGCAGAGCTAGAAGCGGGATGCTTGAAGAAACCTCGGTAGCTTGCCTCTGGGGCGTGCGGTTGTGACTTCCAGCTTACAGCTTCAAGCTTCCGGCTCCCTTGCGCAGCAAGGGGTCACATCCTGAATACGCCGAACTTCGTGTCGTCTATCTCGGCGTTCATGGCGGCGGCGAGCGATAGGCCGAGCACGTCGCGGGTCTGGGCCGGGTCGATGACGCCGTCGTCCCAGAGTCGCGCGCTGGCGTAGTAGGGGTGGCCCTGGTGCTCGTACTGGTCGCGGGTCGGCTGCTTGAAGGCAGCTTCCTCTTCGGCGGACCATTCGCGCCCCTCGCGCTCCAGCTGCTCACGCTTGACCTGGGCTAGCACGCCGGCCGCCTGTTCGCCGCCCATCACCGAGATGCGCGCGTTGGGCCACATGAACAGCAGGTTGGGATCATAGGCGCGACCGCACATACCGTAGTTGCCGGCGCCGAAGCTGCCGCCGATCAGTATGGTGAACTTGGGCACGCGGGCGCAGGCCACGGCGGTGACCAGCTTGGCGCCATGCTTGGCGATGCCTTCGTGCTCGTACTTGGAGCCGACCATGAAGCCGGTGATGTTCTGCAGGAACACCAGCGGAATCTTGCGTTGAGCGCACAGCTCGATGAAATGCGCGCCCTTCATGGCGGATTCCGAGAACAGTACGCCGTTGTTGGCGACGATGCCCACCGGGTGGCCGTGGATATGTGCGAAGCCGGTGACCAGGGTGTCGCCGTAGGTGCGCTTGAATTCGTCGAACGCGGAGTCGTCGACGATGCGGCCGATCACTTCGCGAACCTCGAAGGGCTTTCTGAGATCGGTGCCGACGATGCCGTAGAGCTCCTCGGGATCGAGGCGCGGCGGCTTGGGTTCGGCCATGGCCAGCTGACCGTGCTTTTGCCAGTTGAGCCGAGCCACGCAGCGTCGCGCCAGTTGCAGGGCATGGGCGTCGTTCTCGGCGTAGTGATCGGCCACACCGCTGGCCTTGGCGTGCACATCGGCGCCGCCCAGGTCCTCGGCGCTGATCGACTCGCCCGTGGCGGCCTTCACCAGCGGCGGACCACCGAGGAAGATGGTGCCCTGCTCGCGCACGATGATGGATTCGTCGGCCATGGCCGGTACATAGGCGCCGCCGGCGGTGCACGAGCCCATGACCACGGCGATCTGCGGAATGCCCTCCGCGGAGAGGGTGGCCTGGTTGTAGAAGATGCGCCCGAAGTGGTCGCGGTCGGGGAAGACCTCGTCCTGGCACGGCAGGTAGGCACCGCCGGAGTCCACCAAGTAGAGGCAGGGCAGGCGGTGCTTGCGGGCGATTTCCTGAGCGCGCAGGTGCTTCTTCACGGTCAGCGGGAAGTAGGTGCCTCCCTTGACCGTGGCGTCGTTGGCGACGATCACGCATTCCACGCCGGAGACCCGGCCGATGCCGGTGACCACACCGGCGGCGGGCACCGGACTGTCGTAGACCTCATGGGCGGCCAGCGCCGAGAACTCGAGAAAGGGCGAGCCCTCGTCGAGCAGGTGATCGATACGGTCGCGGACGAACAGCTTGCCGCGCGACTCATGCCGGGCGCGCGCCTTCTCGCCACCGCCCTGGTGGATTGCCGCGGTCAGCTCACGCAACCGGCCTACCTCGGCGCGCATCGACGCCTCGTTGGTCTGGAAACCCTCGCTGCGCGGATTGATTTGGGATGTTAGAACGCTCATTTATCCCTCCGGGATAAAAGCTGGAAGCTCGAAGCCGGAAGCTTGAAGAAAAACCACCCAACCATGGATGTGAGCTCTTCCAGCTTCTGGCTTTCAGCTTCCGGCTTATTTTGACTCGTTAAAGATTTCGCGGCCGATCAGCATGCGGCGGATCTCGCTGGTGCCGGCGCCGATCTCGTAGAGCTTGGCGTCGCGCAGCAATCGCCCGGTGGGGTATTCGTTGATGTAGCCATTGCCGCCGAGCAGCTGAATGGCGTCGAGTGCCATCTGGGTAGCCTTTTCGGCGCAGTAGAGGATCACGCCGGCGGCGTCCTTGCGTGAGGTGCGGCCGCGGTCGCAGGCGCCGGCGACGGCGTACAGATAGGCCCGGCAGGCGTTCAGGGTGGTGTACATGTCGGCCACCTTGCCTTGCACCAACTGGAACTCGCCGATGGACTGACCGAATTGCCTGCGTTCGTGGAGGTAGGGCACCACCACGTCCATGGCCGCCTGCATGATGCCGATCGGTCCGGCGGCCAGCACGGTACGTTCGAAGTCGAGGCCGCTCATCAGCACCCGGGCGCCCTTGTTCACCTCGCCGAGGACGTTCGCCTCGGGCACTTCGCAGTCCTCGAACACCAGCTCGCAGGTGTTGGAGCCGCGCATGCCCAGCTTGTCGAGCTTCTGTGCCGTGGAAAAGCCGGCGAATCCCTTCTCGATGATGAAAGCGGTAATGCCCTTGGAGCCGGCGTCCGGGTCGGTCTTGGCGTAGACCACCAGCACGTCGGCATCGGGGCCGTTGGTGATCCACATCTTGTTGCCGTTGAGCACATAGCGGTCACCACGCTGCTCGGCCTTGAGCTTCATGGAGACCACGTCGGAACCGGCGCCGGGCTCGGACATGGCCAGTGCCCCGACGTGCTCCCCGCTGATCAGGCCGGGCAGGTACCTGGCTTTCTGCTGCGCATTGCCGTTGAGCTTGATCTGGTTCACGCAGAGGTTGGAATGGGCGCCGTAGGAGAGCGCCACCGAGGCGCTTGCCCGCGAGATCTCTTCCATGGCGATGCAGTGGGCGAGATAGCCCATGCCGCTGCCGCCGTCTTCCTCGGGCACGGTGATGCCGAGCAGGCCCATGTCGCCGAACTTCTGCCAGAGGTCGTCGGGGAACGCATTTTGCGCGTCGATCTCGGCGGCGCGAGGTGCGATCTCATCGCGGGCGAAGGCGTGAACCTGGTCGCGCAGCATGTTCAGTTCGTCATCGAGACCGAAGTCGAGGGGCTGGTAGGGCGCGTGCATGGTGAACTCCGCTGGTCTGATGGCGCGCCACGAGGCGCACCCGATCATTCATCGAGGTGATGATGCCAAGACTAAGACAGGTTTACGTTAACGTAAAGGTCATGGGATTGAGGTTCGACCAAGGTGGTGAGTTCGGGCGCGCGGATAGCCGCAATTTGCCTGCGCAGCGATGGCGCCAGGTGCAAGCGACGACGTAAGCTGGGCGCTTCACCCTGGAGCGAGCGATATGATGACGAGCGACACGGTTCTGTACCGCCCCTCGGTGCAAGAGGGCCTCGCCGCCGAAGAGGCGTTGCTGGAGGCGGTGTGTCGGGGCGAGAGCCATCTGGCGTGCCTGGCATGGTCGCCGCATGACCGGGCTCTGGTGATGCCGCGTCGTCACGCTCGTCTCGAAGGCTTTGACGAGGCACGGTCACGCCTGGAGGGGCAGGGCTGGCCGGTACTGTTCCGTGCCACCGGGGGTACGCCGGTGCCTCAGGGGCCGATGGTGGTCAACCTGGCTCTGGTGGTGCGCTGTGAGGTACGCAGTTCGGCGGCGCATCTCGAGTGGGGCTATCATCGCCTGGGCGACCCCTGGTGTGACTGGTTGGCCTCCCTGGGCGTGGCCGAGGCGGATCTCGGCGAGGTGGCCGGTGCCTATTGCGATGGCCGCTTCAACGTGCGCATCGCCGGCCGCAAGCTGGTCGGCACTGCCCAGCGCTGGCGCCGCGTGAAGGGTAGCCGCGACATGGCGCTGCTGGTGCATGGTGCCATGCAGGTCGATGGGGAACCGTCGATGCTGGTCGAGGTGGTCAACGCCTTCCAGGAGGTCGTCGACGACCCGCAGCGGTTCCAGCCGGACGCCCATATCGCCCTGCGCCAGGCTGTGCCCGAACTGGAACTCGAGGCAGCACTCTCCGACCTGATGACGCGTTTGCGTTCGTCGGAGTGAGCTGGATCGTGCGTCGTCGGGACCGCCTCAGGCGAAACCGCCGTTGGCGCGTAGCACCTGCCCATTGATCCAGCCGCCTTGCGGCCCGGCCAGGAAGGCGACGGCATCGGCAATTTCCTCCGGTTGTCCCAAACGCTCGAGGGGGGCCATGGCAGCGATCGAGGCGATCTGCTCGTCGCTCTTGCCTTCGAAGAACAGCTCTGTGGCCACGGGGCCGGGGGCCACGCCGTTGACGGTGATGTTGCGCCCGCGCAGTTCATTGGCCAGTACCTGGATCAGCCCCTCGACACCGGCCTTGCTGGCAATGTAGGCACCGTAGGCGGGGAAGGATTTCGCCAGCACGCTCGATGACAGGGCGATGATGCGCCCACCCTCGCGCAATGTTTCGGCTGCCTTGGCCATCACCAGCCAACTGCCGCGGAGGTTGGTGGCGAGCGTACGGTCGAGGACCTCGACATTGTCGGTGGTGATGTTCGCCATCTGCAGGGTGCCGGCATTGTTGACCACGACGTCGAGGCGTCCAAACGCCTCCAGCGCTTGGTCGAAAAGCCGAATGACGGACGCCGAATCGCCGATATCGGCCTGTAGTGCCACTCCGCGGCCACCGTTCGTCTCGATTTCGGCCACAGTCTGGTTTGCCAGCTCCGCATTGCCGGCATAGTTCACCACCACGGCGAAGCCATCCTCGGCGAGCTTGAGAGCGATGGCACGGCCGATGCCACGGGAAGCGCCGGTCACCAGTGCGACTTGCTGCGTTGTGTCGGTCATTGATCCGTTCCTCGTTGAGTTGACGCTGCCCAGTATTGGCATTCCAATCACGCGAATAAATCAGCTAATCTGCAAAGACTATTCAGCCAGGAAAAACAATTCGTATGGACCGGTTCGAGGCGATGACCCTTTTCGTGCGCATCGTGGAGAGCGGTAGCTTCACCAAGGCGGCCAACGGGCTCGATATTCCCCGAGCGACCGCCACCCTGGCCATTCAGCGGATGGAAAGTCGGTTGGGTGTACGCCTGCTGGAACGCACGACGCGACAGGTACGTCCCACCCCCGAGGGAAAGGCGTTCCACGAGCGTTGCGTGCGTCTGCTGGCGGAACTGGAGGATGCCGAAGCAGCCCTGAAGCCGGTCGCCGATAATCCCGACGGTGTCTTGCGTGTCGAGATGCATGGCGCCCAGGCCCGGCTGATCGTGTTGCCGCGCATTCAGGAGTTCCATCGCCGTTATCCGCGCTTGGAGCTGATTCTGACCAGTGGAGACCGGTTCGTGGATCTGGTGGGAGAGGGCGTGGATTGTGCGCTGCGCTCCGGAGCCCCAGCGGATTCCAGCCTGGTCGCCCGCAAGCTGGCTGAAATGCCCCAGACGATCTGTGCCAGCCCGGCATACCTGGAGAGCGCCGGGTATCCGCGTCATCCCGACGAGCTTCACAAGCACCAGGTGGTCAATTTCTTCTCTGGCAACAATGCGGTGGACAGCACCCTGGATGTGATCGTGGATGGCCGTTCCCGGGCTTTCGAGGTCGGTGGCTGGATCACGGTCAACGATGCCTCGACCTATGTGGAGAGTGCTCGCCAGGGATGCGGCATGATTCAATTGCCGCGCTTTCATGTCGCGCCCCTGATCGAGCGGGGAGAGCTCGTGGAAGTCCTGCCAGAGTGGCCCAAACCGACGCTGCCGCTGCACGCGGTCTATCCTCAGCGGCGGCAGCTATCGCCCCGCGTGCGAGTCTTCCTGGACTGGATCACCTCGATCTATGCGGCACGTTCCGATGTGTAGCGACAATGCTGGGAAGTGTACCGGGGAGTCGCGCGCCCGCCTGACGTGATCGCTCAGGATTGCGGGGCAGCGCTCAGGGTGAGTTCGATGGCGTCGTGTCGCCAGTATTCATCGTCGCAATCCACCATGCGGCCGTTCTGGTCATGATTGATGCGGGTGATGCGCTGCACCGGGCTGCCCGGCGCGGCGTGCAGGGCGGAGGCGGCTCGATGGCCCAGCCCCGTGGACCCCAGCTCGAAGCTGACGCGGCTGACCCGGATGGCGTATTCCCGCCGATAGAGTTCGGTCAATGAGCAGGCAGCAAGGTCGAACGCGAGGATGTCGGGAAAGCAGTCGACCCTGAGGTGGTGTTCGACATAGAGCACTCGACGGCCGTCGATGCTTCTGGCTCTGACGATCCGGTAGACCGGCGTTCCTTCCGCCATGCCCAGGCGTCTGGCGACTGTCGCCGAGGCGGCCGTTTCATGGGCTTCCAGCAGCTCGGTGGCAGCGCGGCGCCGTTGCGATTCGACCATTTCGTGGAAGGGCAGGCCGGCGAGCAGATCGTAGCGCAGGCGTGGGGGAGAGAGGAACCAGCCGCGGCGGCTTTCCCGGTAGATGCGTCCCTCGGCTTCCAGTTGTGAAAGCGCCTCGCGCAGGGTGATGCGCGTCGTGTTCAGGTGCTCCAGCAGTTGCCGCTCGGAGGGCAAGCGGTCACCGGGGCGCAGGGTGTGCTGGGTCAGCAGTTCCCACAATGTCATCCGCAGGTCATGGGCTTGCTGACTGGCGGGCATGGCTGATGAGCGAAGCGGGTTTGTGGAAGCTGCTGGCATTGAAGGCATGGGATCTCGAGAGGGATTCTTGGTCTAGTTCAGTTTGCTTGATTAATGACGTGAATCTTTCCATCTCAGTCTAGCGTCCTGTCTGTTTCAACAGGATGAAATACGCTGTTATCACGCGCAACGTGGCTGCCACGTATTTGACACCATGGCGTCATAAAGCGTCTCTAGAGTCCTCCTTGCCACTGCCTGAACTAGACCAGGCGACGTTTTGCTTCTCACGATTCTTGCAAGGAGTCACACCATGTTGCCGCGTCGATCGCCCCTTCCCCGTCTGGCGCTGGGCTGTGCCCTGGGTGCCACACTCATGGCCGGTAGTGTCCATGCCGATCCGTCGGATCTGCCGGCCCTCATCGAGGCCGCTCAGCAGGAAGGGCGTGTCGATAGCGTCGGGATGCCGGACTCCTGGGCCAACTGGAAGGATACCTGGCATGACCTGAAGACCGAGTATGGCCTGGAGCACATGGATACCGACATGAGCTCGGCCGAGGAAGTGGCCAAGTTCAAGGCCGAGGGCGAAAACGCCACGGCCGATATCGGCGATGTAGGATTCGCGTTCGGTCCCATCGCGGTGGAGCAGGGTGTCACGCAACCGTACAAGCCGAGTACCTGGGATGAGATTCCCGAGTGGGCCAAGGACGAGGAAGGCCACTGGATGCTCGGCTATACCGGCACCATCGCCTTCATGATCAACAAGGAACTGGTGCCGGAAGACCAGCGTCCCGACGCCTTCGCTGATCTCAGCGAGGGTGACTACAAGGTCTCGGCTGGCGCCGTGGGCCAGGCGTCCCAGGCCAACAATGCCGTGCTGGCGGCTGCCTATGCCAACGGCGGCAGCGAGGCGGATTTGGCCCCCGGTTTCGAGGTGTTTGCCGAACTGGCTCGCCAAGGGCGGCTTTCGCTGGCCGAGCCCAGCATTGCCAATCTCGAGAAGGGCGAGATCGAGGTGGCGCTGATGTGGGACTTCAATGCCCTGAACTATCGCGACCAGATCGATCCCGATGCCTTCGAGGTGGTGATTCCTGCCGATGCGTCGGTGACGTCAGGCTATGCCACCATCATCAATCGGCATGCCGTGCATCCCAATGCGGCAAAGCTGACCCGTGAGTTCATTCTCTCCGATCAGGGGCAGCTCAATCTGGCGGAAGGGTATGCGCGTCCGATCCGGGCCGAGCATCTGGAGATGCCCGACGAGATTGCGGCCAGGCTGCTGCCCAACGAGCAGTATGCCAACGCCCGGCCGATCCAGGACTTCGCTGCCTGGGAGCAGAGCGCCCGCGAACTGCCCCGCCAGTGGCAGTCCCAGGTGCTGATCCATCAGCAGTAACCCGTCATGTCAGCGTTGCCGCTATCCGTGCCGGGTAGCGGCCAGGAGTTACCATGTCACACCGCGTGATACTCATTGTGCTCGACGGTCTCAACCACCTTGTCGGTCATCATGCCATGGGCTATCTCAATGCGCTCTGCGAGGTGGGGCGGGGCCGTTACTACACGTTGAGCTGCGAGTTACCGGCCATGTCGCGGCCGCTTTACGAGTGCCTGCTGACCGGCGACCGCCCGGTCGATTCCGGCGTGGTCAACAACGATGTGGTGCGCCGTTCCCATGGCACCAGCCTGTTTGACCTGGCTAGCCGGCAAGGCAAGCGCACGGCGGCCGCGGCCTATCATTGGGTAAGCGAGCTTTACCTCGAGGCGCCCTTCGACCGCACGCGGCACCGGTTTCGGCAAGCGCCGGATGCCGCCATCCAGGCCGGGCTTTTCTATTGGCAGGATCACTATCCGGACGACCATCTATTCAGCGATGCCGAGATGCTCCGTCAACTGAACGATCCGGATTTTCTGCTGGTGCACAGCATGAATATCGATGATGCCGGGCATCGCCATGGGGGAGATTCGCCCCAGTATCGCAATGCGGCACGTCGTGCCGATATTGCCCTGTCCGATTACCTGCCGCGCTGGCTGGAGGCAGGCTATCAAGTGATGGTAACCGCCGATCATGGCATGAATGCCGATCGCTCTCACTCGGGCTCGCTGGAAGTCGAGCGCGGGGTACCGCTCTGGACGCTGGGGGACGGATTCTCTCGGCGTCCGGTGCCACTCGTTGAACAGAGGCGCTTATGCGGGACCCTGGCCACCTTGATGGGACTGGAGCATCACAAGCCGTTCCATGGCGAATTGCTTGTCCAGGAGGAGGGGGAGTCATGAGAGGGCTTCACGCTGCTTCGCCGGCCTTGTTGTGGTTGCTGCCTTTCGTGGTGGTGTTCGCGGCTTTCCAGTTGGCGCCGTTGGCATGGGTCGCGATCAGTGCGTTTCGCGTGGATGACGGCTGGGGCCTGGGGCATTTCCGCGAGATCGTCACGTCACCCTTCTTTCGTCAGGCCATTGGGCGCAGCCTGGAAATCTCGCTGGTGTCCAGCCTGCTCGGTCTGACCATTGCCGCTCTGACCTGCCATAGCCTCGCCCATACGCGAGGGCCTCTGCGTCGCTGGATGGTGGCCTTCACCAACATGACCAGCAATTTCGCCGGCGTGCCGCTGGCTTTTGCTTTCATCATCCTGATGGGGACCAATGGCGTGCTGACCCTGGCCTTGCAGCGTCTGGGGATCATCGAGGATTTCAACCTCTACTCGAAGACGGGGCTGATCGTCATCTACACCTGGTTCCAGATTCCGCTGGGCGTGTTGCTACTGTTCCCGGCGCTGGCGGGCTTGCGTACGGAGTGGCAGGAAGCGGCCAGCCTGCTGGGAGCGGGGCGTCTGGCCTACTGGCGGCATATTGGCCTGCCGGTGTTGTGGCCGGCCCTGCTGGGCACCCTGACCATCCTGATTGCCAATGCGATGGGGGCCTATGCGACGGTCTATGCCCTGGTCAACACCAGCTACAACCTGGTGACCATTCGCATCGCCAACCTGGTGTCGGGGGATCTCTTTCTGCAGCCCAACCTGGCCAGTGCGCTGGCGCTGATTCTCGTGCTGCTGCTGGCCATGGTCACCTTGATCCAGCAGTGGCTACTTCGCAGGAGTTATCATGTCGCAGAGCGCTGATACTGTCACGATGGCTTCGGGACCGTCTTCTACGGCGAGGCCTCGCTGGCGGTTCGACCCGCACAGGCTGGTGGTGCTGGGCGTGTTCACCATCCTGGCCTTGCCGTTGGTGGTGACCCTGGGCTATGCCCTGGCCGGGCACTGGGGGGCCAGCCTGTTGCCGGACTCGCTGACCCTGAAGTGGTTCGTCGAGCTGTGGGCCACGCCGCGCTTCCAGGCTGCCTTCGTGCGCTCGCTGCTGGTGGCCGTCGGTGCGCTGGCCTTGTCATTGGTGCTGATCCTGCCGGTGGCCTTCCTGGCCCAGACCCGTTACCCACGTCTGGATGGCTGGATGAATGGCTTGATCCTGATGCCCTTTGCCGTGCCGCCAGTGGTCTCGTCGGTGGGGCTGCTGCAACTCTATGCCGGCGGGCCGCTGCCCCTGGTGGGGACGCCCTGGATCCTGATTCCGACCTACTTCACCATCGTGCTGCCGTTCATGTACCGCGCCATCGCCAACAGCCTGAGGTCCATCGATGTGGCCTCGCTGATGGATGCAGCGCGACTGCTGGGAGCCGGCCCGTTGCAGGCCTTCTTCCTGGTGGTGTTGCCCAATATTCGGGTCGGCGTGCAGATCGCGATCTTCCTGTCGTTTTCCTTCCTGGTCGGCGAGTTCGTCTTCGCCAACCTGCTGGTGGGCACGCGCTTCGAGACCCTGCAGGTATATCTCAACAACATGCGTGGCGCCAGTGGCCATTTCACCAGTGCCCTGGTGATTACCTTGTTCGCCTTCACTCTCGTACTGACCTGGCTGGGCAATCGTCAGTCGGGCCAGGACCTTGCCAAGGAGTCTGCCTCATGATGCCGTCAACAGCCATGGGCTCCCCGGTCTACAAGGAAGGGCCTGCATCCATGCCCTTCAACTCGCAGAGCCGCGGGGAGGCGACGTCGGCGCGTGACGTCGTGGATGCCGTCGGTCCTCCGCGCTCGGATTATCTGCAACTGGAGGGGCTGGCCAAGGCGTTCGGCGCCACTCGGGTCTTCCAGGATATCCAGGCGGATATCGCCCAGGGCGAGTTCATCACCTTGCTGGGGCCTTCCGGCTGCGGCAAGTCGACCCTGCTGCGCAGCATCGCCGGGCTGACTGCGCTGGACGAGGGAAGCGTGCGAATCGCCGGGGAAGACATCACCCAGCTTCCGCCCCGCAAGCGGGGCATCGGCATGGTCTTCCAGCACTATGCCCTGTTTCCCAACATGCGGGTCGCCGATAACGTCGCCTTTGGGCTTCGCATGCAGCGGGTGGAGCGCGAAGCCCGCCGGCAGCGGGTCGAGGAGGTGCTGAGGCTGGTCGAGCTCGAGGCACATGCCGACAAGTACCCTCACCAGCTTTCCGGCGGACAATGTCAGCGAGTGGCGTTGGCCAGGGCGCTGGTCGTGGAGCCGCAGATCCTTTTGATGGACGAACCGCTGTCGGCGCTGGATGCTCGGATTCGTCGGCATCTGCGCGACCAGATTCGCGACATCCAGAAGACGCTGGGGCTGACGACGCTGTTCGTGACCCATGACCAGGAGGAAGCGATGATGCTATCGGATCGCATCTTCCTGATGCATCAAGGGCGGATTCTACAGCAGGGCGATGCCGAGCGGCTGTATACCCGTCCCGCCGGTCGGCATGCGGCGGGTTTCATGGGGCATTACAATCTGCTTGATGCTCGTCAGGCAGCGCCCCTTCTAGGATGCAACCGCGAGCGTGGCCAGGTGGCGCTGCGTCCCGAGGCGCTCTATCTCGTCGCGCACGGGCTCGATCCCGCCAAATCGGCTGAACTGCCCCCCAATGCGGGGCCTGGCTGCCAAGGCGTCATCCGTCGCCGACGCCTGCTGGGCAACGTCGTTCGCTATGAGGTGGCATGCGGTGAGTTGCTGCTCAATGTGGATGTGCTTAACCGCAGTGCGCGCCATCTATTGGACGATCAGGATCGCGTCGTCGTCCATGCGGATCTGGATGAAGTGCAGGAAATCGAGACATGAACGAGGCCGGCTAGACGTTTCGATAGGCCTGCCTATTGAAGATGGCGCTCGAGGAAGTCGATCAGCAGGCGATGGTGCTCGTTCTCACCCGCACTTCCGGGGATATATCCTTCGTCCTCGCCTATCGTTGATTTCGATTGAGCGCCCGAGAGGTCGAACGGGGGGCGCTTGGCGATCCACATGGCCTACAAGGCCCGCCCATCGACCGGCACTCTTTCCAGATTCGTCAGTTCCACGCCTTCCAGACATCGCACGTTGATGGCCGCCGTTTCGGCACCCGAGCGGTCGGCGCCGAATCCGAAGGGTGCGCAGCCGCACGTCGGGCAGAAGTGGTGCTTGATGACGTGCTGGTTGAAGGTGTAGGTGGACAATGCCGACTCGGGGCTGTTCAAGGTGAAGTCGGCGAGTGGCACGAACCAGAGAAGGTAGCCCTTGCGGCTGCAATGCGAACAATTGCACTCCATGACCTTCTCCAGCTCGCCCTCTACCTCGAACGTTATCTGGCCACAGTGACAGCTTCCCTCATAATGCATTGGTGGTGCCTCCACGGTGTCTCGGGAACCTTGCTCGGTCAGTATGGCAGCAGTTTCCCGATGTCACAGCGTCGAAAGCGGAAGATGGAACAGCCTCGTCGCCGCTTTGGCGAGGTCTGTATGGCGGGAAAGGAGGACGAAAGAGGACGCGTGCCTGCGGGGTGTGGCAAAAGAAGAGCCCGCCGAGGGGAGCCCTCGGCAGGCGCGAGCCGTCAGTCGGCGCTGGCGTTTTTCAGCGACGCCATGTCGATGACGAAGCGGTAGCGCACGTCGCCTTTCTCCATGCGCTCATAGGCGGTGTTGATGTCCTGGATGTCGATGGTTTCGATATCGCAGGTGATGTCGTGCTCGGCGCAGAAGTCGAGCAGCTCCTGGGTCTCGGGGATGCCGCCGATCAGCGAGCCGGCCAGCACGCGACGCTTGAAGACCAGGTTGAAGCCTTCGATGGCCGGTTCGATGGGATCGAGCAGGCCGACCAGGATGTGGGTGCCGTCGTACTTGAGGGCCGCCAGATAGGGATTGAGGTCATGCTGGACCGGCACGGTGTCGAGCATGAAGTCATAGGTCTCGGCGACCGCGTCCATCTGCGCCTGATCGGAAGAGACGACCACGTGGTCGGCGCCGTGGCGTCGGGCTTCCTCGACCTTGGCGTCGGAGCGGGTGAAGACGGTGACTTCGGCACCCAATGCCTTGGCCAGCTTGACGCCCATGTGGCCGAGGCCACCCATGCCGATCACGCCGACCTTGTGGCCGGCCTTGACGCCATAGTGCCGGAGCGGCGAATAGGTGGTGATGCCGGCGCAGAGGATCGGGGCGGCGGCGGCCGGATCGAGGCCTTCGGGCATGCGCAGCACGAAATGCTCGCTGACCACGACGCTGTCCGAGTAGCCGCCCTGGGTCATGGTGCCGTCCTGGCGGTCGTCGCTGCCGTAGGTCATGGTGAAGCCTTCGAGGCAGAACTGCTCGACGCCGTCCTGGCAGGGCTGGCAGTGGCGGCAGGAGTCGACCATACAGCCGACACCGACCATGTCGCCGACCTGGAAACGGCTGACGTCATCACCCACGGCGGTGACGCGACCGACGATCTCGTGGCCGGGCACGATGGGGAAACGCGTCATGCCCCAGTCGTTGCGGGCGAAGTGCAGGTCGCTGTGGCAGACGCCGCAGTAGAGGATTTCGATGGCGACGTCGTCCGGTCGCGGTTGACGGCGCTCGAAGGTGAAAGGGGCCAGGGGCTGATCGGCCGCGTGGGCCGCATAGGCACGAGTCTGACTCATGAATGGCTCTCCTGTCGGTCAGTGATGCCTCGGTGCGAGGCCTGGGCCATTATGGATGGGCAGAAGGGCGGTGAGGACCGACGTTCCTCCGGATTTTTTGCACGTTTCTCCGAAAGGGGGCGTCTTGCCATGACATGCAGGCACCGTTTTCGCCATCATGCTGTTCCGCCATGATGAGGCATCATCGTGGTTAAAGGCGCTGATCATGACACTATGTGTCTTCCCTGTTTTGCTAGTTTCTACGAGCTATGTTGCTCGCCGATGAAAGTGGCCGTGATGAATGGGTGTCCGGGCCCGGGCACTGATGAAGGATTCCATGATGCATGCTGCAAGCTCCCGCACCGACTCGTTGATCGAGTTGATGGCACCCCTGATCGAGGGCGATGGCTATACCCCGACCCGGCTGTCGGCGGTGTCCCTGATGGCCATGCATCGACCGAGCGGTCGTACCCCGATGATCTACGAACCGAGCCTGATCATCGTGGCCCAGGGCTACAAGATCGGCTATCTGGGCGACCGGGAAATTCACTATGGTCCCGGTCAATACCTAGTACAGACGCTGCCGTTACCTTTCGAGTGCGAAACCCACGCTTCCCCGGAGGCGCCCTTGCTGGGGGTGGCGGTGCATCTCGATCCGGCCTTGCTCGGCGAACTGGTGACGACCATCGGCGATGGCATCGGTCAGGGGAGCGGAGAGGGCGAGGCGTCGCCGGTGCCCATGGCCTCGGTGTCGATGACCGATGGCATGCAGGGGGCGGTGGAGCGCTTGTTGCGGAGTCTGCATGATCCCGCCGAGACGGCCGCCATGGGAGCGTCGCGGGTGAGAGACGTGGTCTTCGAGGCCTTGCGGGGCGAGCAAGGTCCGGCGCTGCGTGCTCTGGTACTGCACCAGGGGCATTACTCGCGCATCGTTCAGGTACTGTCGCGGCTGCATGCCCGCTATGCGGAAGACGTCTCGGTGGAGGCGTTGGCCCGCCAGGCGAACATGAGCCCGTCGACCTTCCATCAGCATTTCCGGGACATCGTGCAGGCCTCGCCGCTGCAGTATCTGAAACAGTTGCGGTTGCTCAAGGCGCAGCAATTGCTGGCCCAGAAGACCTGTAACGTGAACCAGGCGGCCTCGGCGGTGGGGTATCGTAGTGCCTCCCAGTTCAGTCGCGACTACAAGCGTTACTTCGGAACCTCGCCGCTGCAGCATCGTCAGGAAGAGCGTGCATGGCGTGTTTCATGATGGAGGCGTGGCGTGGCCGGATAGCCGCCGAGTGGCGGCTATCCTCGACCGGTGGTAGCGCGTATCAGGCGGCTTCTAGCGCGCGTGAGGGGCCGAAGTGTTCGAAGTGCCGGCGCGCTTCGGGCACGCCCAGCGCCTGTAGATAGCCATCGACGGCGACCATGAACCCCTGTGGACCGACGTAATAGCAGTGCGGAGCGCCTGCAGGGAGGTAGCGGGCGATCAGCTCATGGTCCACACGCCCGATATGGTCGACATGGCTGGCCTCGTCGGCCTGCTCGTAGACGGTGACCACCCGCAGTTGGTCGGGATAGTCGCGGGCCAGGGCCTGCACGTCGTTGCCGAAGGCATGATGATCCTTGTCCAGCGCCGCATGCAGGTAGACGACCTGCCGCCCCTGCTCCAGTGCCTGGCGGAGCAGCGACAGCATGGGAGTCTGACCGACGCCACCGCTGAGCAGCATGACCGGGTCGTGGCCCTCCTCAGGCAGCGTCAGGTCGCCGGCCGGTGGCAGCAGCTCGACACGGTCGCCGACGTTCAGCACGTCATGGAAATGGCGGCTGACGAGACCGTCGGCTTCTCGCTTGATGGAGATCCGGTAGCTGCGTCCATTGGGGAAGGCCGACAGGCTGTAGTGCCGATACACCGGCTGGCCATCGATCATGAGGCGGACGCCGATGAACTGGCCGGGGCGGAAGTCGGCAACGGGCTGGCCATCCTCGGGCTCCAGAAGAAAGGAGAGGATGACAGCGCTTTCCTGACGAATATCGGCGATTCGAAAGGCCCTGACACCGCGCCAGCCTCCGGGGGAATCGGCGAATTCGCGATAGCGCTGGCCCTCGAGGTCGATCAGCAGGTCAGCCAGTTCCTGATACAGTGCGCCCCAGGCATCGGCGACCTCTTCGGTGACGGCCTCACCCAGGACATCGCCGATAGCGGCCATCAGGCATTCGCCGACGATCGGATACTGGTCGGGCTGAATGTTCAGCGAGACGTGCTTGTTGACGACGGTTTCCAGCGCGTGACGAGCCTTGGCCGGCTCCTTGCGCAGTTGGACATAGGCCAGCACCGAGTTGGCCAGGGCACGTGGCTGGCCGCCAGTGGCCTGGTGGGCCTGGTTGAAGAGGGGAGCGACCTCGGGATAGCGCTCGAACATCAAGGGATAAAAGTGTTGGGTAATGGTGGTGAGATGTTCGGCCACGACGGGAGCGGTCGCCTCGATGATGCCTTCCTGTTTGTTTGTCAGCATGGTTCGCGTCAGCCTCGTTCGGGGGATGTGATTGATGACACCCTGTAGGAGCAAGGCATGTTCCATATCGCTGTCATTGCGACACCTTGCCGCATGCTGGTTGGCAACTATCTGTTATTAAAAGAGATATAGACATGTGTCGCGACAGCATGCAGGGCTGGGTTCACAGTTTAAGCATCACCAATGTTGTAATGACAATAGTCAATATGACACTTATAGTGTCGTTGTGACACTACATTGCACGCCTTGGCATGCGCATCGGGGCGTGCACAATGCTGTCGTTCGGGAAGGTGACCCATGACGGAATTTCTCAAGGCGCTTCGTACGCTTCTGGCACAGCTCTCGGAATATGAGGCATCCGAGGCGCATTGGGGCGACCTATTGCAGGCGCTGGTCGGCGATTTTCCCGCCGATGCCAGTACCTTGATGGTGATGGATGGTGAAGCCTTGCGACCGGTGGCCCTGCTGGGACTGGATGACGAGGTGCGCGGGCGGCGCTTTGCATTGCAGGATCACCCCCGGCTCGCCGCGATCGCCAGCCACGCCGGGGTGTGCCGATTCCCCCATGACAGTCCGCTGCCGGACCCCTTCGATGGCTTGATCGACGAGGATCTCAGCGATGTGCACGATTGCCTCGGCGTCGCCTTGCGCGATGATGAGCGCCTGACCGGCCTGCTGACACTGGATGCGCTCGAACCGGGGCGCTTGGATGGCCTCGATGACGATCAACTGCTGAGCATCGCGCGGCTGCTGGGTACCTGTCTGCACCTGGCCGAGCGACTGCGCACCACGCGCACCCGCCTCAACGAGGTGCTGGCCCAGGCGTCTCCCTCCGAGATCAACTGGCGCTGGAACAGTCGTGCCATGCGCCAGCTCGACCGTGCCATCGAGCTGGTGGCGCCCACCGACATGAGCGTGCTCCTGCACGGAGAGACCGGTGTCGGCAAGGAGCTGGCGGTGCGGGCATTGCACCGACGTTCGCGTCGCCACCAGGGCCCCCTGGTCCAGGTCAACTGCGCGGCCTTGCCGGAGAGTCTGATCGAGAGCGAGCTGTTCGGTCACCGACGCGGTGCCTTTTCCGGCGCGACAGAGGACCGGCGCGGCCACTTCGCGATGGCGGACGGAGGCACCCTGATGCTCGACGAGATCGGGGAACTGCCGCTGGCACTCCAGCCCAAGCTGCTGCGTGTGCTGCAGGAGGGGGAGATCCAGCCGCTGGGGTGCGAGACGCCGCGCAAGGTCGATGTACGGGTCGTTGCCGTCACCAATCGCGATCTCCATGTCGAGGTCGAGGCCGGTCGTTTTCGCGCGGATCTCTATCACCGCCTGAGTGCCTTTCCCCTGCATGTGCCGCCCTTGCGGGAGCGTCCCGAGGATATTCCCCTGCTGGTCGGCCACTTCCTTGAGGTCAATCGGGTGCGCTTGGGGCTTCACAACCTGCGGTTGCAGGCGGAGGCCGAAACGGCGCTGTTGGCCTGGCGCTGGCCGGGCAATGTGCGTGAACTCGAGCATACGCTGGCCAGGGCGGCACTGCGTGCGCTGGGCGAGCAAGGCCTGGTGGCAACCAGCGATCGGCGCCAGGCCGTGGCGTTGATCACGCGCGAGCATCTCGATCTGCCCGATGACGCGACCGCCTCGGCCTGCCTGGACGTTCGGCAGGGTTCGAGCGAATCGTCGGCGTCTCTCGAGCCGTCGCTGTCGCTGAAGGAGGCCACCGAGGCGTTCCAGCGTCGTCACATCCAGGCAAGCCTGCGTGACCATGATGGCAACTGGGCGGCGGCGGCCCGGTCACTGGGCATGGATCCGGGCAATCTGCATCGGCTGGCCAGACGCTTGGGGCTGAAGGCGACGTGAACGGCTCCGCGAAGCGTTCACTCTTGTTGTCGGCGAGCCCGAAAGGCGCCCTCGGTGCGACCGAGGGGACGAAAGGTGTCGTCGAAGACGGCATCCAGGTCGAAGGTGGAGTGCTGGCCGATGGCGTCGAAGTGCTCGTCCAGCCATTGGTCGGCCCAGCGTCGGCCCAGTTCATGAAGCCGTGAGATGAAGCGCCATTCGGCGTTCATCTTGCTCGAGGCGCCGAGTGACTCGATATCCTGCTCGGTGTGGATCAGATGCAGGCGCATGGCGCGATAATTCTCCAGTTCCAGGCCTTCTGCTTCGATCAGGCGCTGAAGTAGCTGAATACTGCGCAGTTCCTTGATCAAGCTGGAGTTGAAGGTGATCTCGTTGATGCGGTTGATGACATCCCGGGCGCAATCGGGAAGCCGTTGGCGCACGAGCGGGTTGACCTGAACCACGACCAGGTCACGGCAGTCCTGGTCGTCGACCAGCGGGTAGAGGGCCGGGTTGCCGCTGAAGCCGCCGTCCCAATAGGCCTCGCCGTCGATCTCCACGGCGGGAAAGATCGAGGGCAGGCAGGCCGAGGCCATCAGCGAGTCGACCGAAAGGCCAGGTTGACGAAAGATCGTGGCACGTCCGGTGCGCACGTTGGTGGCGGTGACGAAGACCTTGACGCCTCGGCAGGCGTTGACCCGTTCGAAGTCGATCTGGCGCTCGACGAGATCGCGTAGTGGATTGAATCCCATGGGATTGAGCTGCGAGGGGGCGACCAGGCGGGTGAGGCCTTCGAAGAACAGATAGCCCGGGGAATGGTCCAGGTTGTCGTTGCCCATCAGCCTGTCCCAGAAGCTGCGCTGGAAGGGCGAGAAGCGAGCCGCCGCGCTGACGGCTTCCCAGAAGGTGCGCAGGGCCTCGCGGGCTCCGTCACGACCGTTGCGGTGGAGACCGTCGGCGAGTACCACGGCGTTCATGGCGCCGGCACTGGTGCCGCTGATGCCGACGATCTCCAGTCGCTCGTCTTCCAGCAGGCGGTCCAGCACGCCCCAGGTCAGTGCCCCATGGGAGCCGCCGCCTTGCAAGGCAAGATCGATGCGTTTGCGTTCCTGCGACATGTCCCCTCCGGTCGAACCTGGCATGTTGCAGTGCAGTGTAGACGCAGGTGATCGTTGCCTGCACGGTCGAAACGTCCGAGGGCACCGTTAGGGCGCTGTACCCAGCAGCAGATCGCCTTCGATGGGAATGAAGCGCGAGGCCGAGCGGATCAAGGCGTCGGCGGTGAGGGCCGGGACGCCGTAGACCTCTACCTCGACACCATGGTCGTGTCGGAGCCGTTCGGCCAGCAGGGCGAAATCGCCATCCCCCGAGGCCAGCACGACCACGTCCACCTCGGGGGCGTGGGCGACGGCATCCAGGGTGATGCCGACATCCCAGTCGCCCTTGGCCGAGCCATCGGCCCGCTGGATGAAGGGCTTTAACTTCACCTCGAAGCCGATGGCGCGCAAGATGTTCTGGAACTGGCGTTGCTTGGCATCTCCCCGGTCGATGGCATAGGCGATGGCCCGGGCAACGCGTCGCCCCTCGGTGGCGCGCGCCCACAGGGCGTTGTAGTCGACGTTGCGCCGATAGGTGTGGCGACTGGTGTAGTACAGGTTCTGGATGTCCAGCAGGATCAGCGCCGTCGGCATGCGAGCCCCTTGGTGGCTGCCGGGCGCTTGCCCGGACGAGAGTAAAAGCGCCGGCCGAGACCGGCGCGAACGGTTCAGGTGGAACCGTGGTGGTGTGTCTCGAGGATATGATGGAAGCTCCAGTCTTTCACCATCGGGTCCTCGTGATTGACGACGATGTCGGAGTGCGCCAAGACGTAGCTCTTTCCGGTGATGGTGTTCTCCACGACCTGGTGGGTGCCTTCCTGGCGAGTGCCGGTGAACTCGCCGATGAAACCGGTCTCGCGCAGGGATACCGTCTCGAGCTTGTCGCCGGGCTGGATGCGGCCTTCATGGTGCATCAGTGCCAGGCGGGCCGAGGTCCCGGTCCCGGTGGTGCTGCGACAGATCACGCCAGGGTGAACGTAGGTTGCCGAGCGCGAGCGATAGAAGTCGTCGGCGACCTGCTCCACCGGCCCCATGAAGTGCAGGAAGGGCAGGGGGCCGACGTCGCCCAGGGTGTAGTGGGAGAAGCCGCGTTCGGCCTGGATCGCCTCGACGATCTTGTGGGCGCATTCGGAGAGGTGGCGCTCTTCTTCCGCGACCAGCAAGAAGCCAAGCTCGGTGGCGTCGACCAGGGCATAGAAACCGCCGCTGTAGGCCACGCTGTAGGTCACGTCGCCGATCGAGGGGACATGGATGCTGGCCTTGTGGGTGTCGATGTAGCTGGGAAGGCCCTCGCAGGTGATGGCCTCGACCACGTCATTCTCGACCAGCGCCTCGATCTGGACCAGCCCGGCAGGTGCCTCGAGCATGAAGCGCTGGCGACCTTCCTGCTTGGGAACCAGGCCGGCTTCGAGCACGGCGGTGGCGGTGCAGATGGTGTTGGAGCCGGAGTAGATGGGGTAGCCCATCACTTCCATGATGATGTAGCCGGCAGCGGCTCTCGGGTCGCTGGCCGGCACGATCAGATCCACCGACATCTCGGGGATGCCGTAGGGTTCCTCAAGGAGCAGCTTGCGCAGCCCGTCGGCGTCGTCGCGCAGGTACTCCATCTGCGCTCGCACGGTGTCGCCCGGCAGGGGCGTGATGCCACCGAGCACGATGCGGCTGACATCGCCGCCGGCGTGGGTGTCCATCAGGCGGATGCCGAGTGTCTGGGACCTGGGTGTCTGGGTCATTGGTGTCCCTCGAGGGCGTGGGGGGCGCCGTGCTGCGACCATTCGCTGTCCGGCACGATGACGATCTTGCCCAGATAGTTGCTGCCGCGATTGACGAAGTAACGTTCGGCCTCGTGCAGCTCGGAGAGCTTGAAGGCTGCATGCAGCACGGGCTTGAGTTTGCCGTCGCGAATCCAGTCGACCAGTTGCTCGGCTTCTTCGCGGGTACCGTGGGAGACGCCGAAGATCTGCACCTGATAGAGGTAGATCCGCGTCCACATGATCTCGCTGACGTTGCCGCCGCTGGCACCGGCGATGGAGAGCCGAGGATAGCTGTCGCGGGCCTTCATGTCGAAGATCATGGTGTCGATGAAGCGGTCGGTCATCTCGCCGCCGACCAGGTCCATGACCGCGTCGATGGGGGCTCCGCCGGTCACGGCCTTGACCTGTTCGGTGAAGTCGCTCATGTCGGAGCGGTCGAGCACCGCCTCGGCGCCGAGGTTCAGCAGGGCCTGGGCCTTGTCGCGCTGGCTCAGGGCATAGGGCACGGCGCCGACGATCCGGCAGAGCTGGATCAGGGCGGTTCCCACGCCGCCGCTGGCACCGGTAACCAGGACACGTTCCCCGGCCTGGATGCCTGCCGAGGTCATCATGTGGTAGGCGGTCTGGTAGGAGCACATGCCCATGGCGGCCAGTTCGGCATCGCTCAGCTCGGAGTTGGGCACATGATGGAACTGGTCGGACGGCACGGCGATGTACTCGGCGTAACCGCCGTCGGCGCCGTGGCCGTAATAGTCCGGCGTCAGGTTGATGTGGCGACGATCGTCGGCGTAGAGATTGAAGTCCAGCAGGCCGCGTTCGCCAAGGCGCGAGGCATCGACGCCATCGCCTACGGCCACCACCGTGCCGACCACATCGGCACCCTGGATGCGCGGAAAGGTCAGGGTCGGTGAACCTCCCATGGCGAAGGAGGCCACCTCTCCCTTGTCCTTGGTGGGGTAGAGTCCCTCGCGTGCCTTGCGGTCGGTGTTGTTCTTGGCCGTGGCGGTCACCTTGACCAGGACCTCGCCGGCGGCAGGGCTCGGTGTGGCCACGTCCTGGCGATAGACCAGCTTGTCGACGTCGCCATGCCCGGTCAGCAGCATGGCCGACATGGTCGTGGGGACCGTCTCCGGCAGAGGGGTGAAGCCCATCGGCGTGCTCCTTGCATTGGGGATTAAAGCGCCGACGATAGCAAAGAACCGCGGCTTGGCCAGTGGGGTTTTTTTCCGATTTGCAGGCCCTGGAGGGGGCGTTTTTTCGGTGCGCTCCCGATGGTGATGGCGCCGGCCCCCAAGCGTTGACTCGGATTGCCCCGACTCACTTGCGCTACTCGTGCCTCGGCGCCATGGTAAAAGGGCGTTAACCACTCAGCATGCCGAGGCCCGCGCGATGTCGCTGATCGATCTACGCGCCACCAATCTCGCACGCGAACATGTGGCCCATGTGCATGGGCATCATCAGTTGATCCTGGCGACTCGAGGTGCCACCGAGCTTTCCATCGAAGGCAACGGCGAGCGGGTCACCGGCAGTCGAGGATGCCTGATTCCCTGTGCCCATCATCATGAATACATGGGCGATGGGCGAAACCGCACCTTCGTGCTCGACATCCCTGTCGCCACGCTGCCTGCGTTGCGCAATGCCGGCGACATGGAGCGACTGTTCGATCGCCCGCGCTTCTTCGGCGTGCCCCCGCGCCTGAATCGGCTGGCCGACAGCCTGATGCAGCAGCTCGAGCACTGTCCGGCCCTGCACAGCGAGATCGCCGCCCTGTTGCTGCGGGCGCTTTACCTGCATCTGGAGTCGCAACCGCTTTCCGGGGAAGGGGAGGCATACGTGGCCGGGCGCGATGGCCGGCTCGACATGGCCCAACTGGATGACTGGATCGATCGCCACCTGGCCGAGGAGATTCGCGTCGAGCATCTGGCGGCCCGGTGCGCCCTGAGTGTCGGGCACTTTCATGCCTGTTTTCGCGAGCGCATGGAGATGACGCCTCTGGCCTATGTCCAGCAGCGTCGTCTCGAACACGCCCGAACGCTGGTCAACCATAGCGGCCTGAGTCTCGGGCAGATCGCGGCGCTGGTGGGATTCCGCGACCAAGGCAGTTTCTCGCGCGCCTATCGACGCGCCTTCGAAGTGTCGCCGTCGAGCGAGCGGCGGTTGAGCTGAGACGCGTGAGCCTGGGGCAAGAAGTTCTCATTCGCAGGCAAGCATGATGCCGTATCGCTTCCTACATTGCTGTACAGCGGCCTGTCGTGGACATCGTCTCACGATGGGCGATAACAACAGCAAAGACGCGAGGACGATACGATGCCGAGCCATTCCTTCGCCCGCCTGACGGCACTGGCCGCCTTGCCGTTGGCCATGGTCAGCGCCCAGGTGCAGGCCCAGTCCCACGAGATGGCCATTGCCACCCTGATTCCCGAAAACCTCGAGAACAACAGCATCTATCCTGCCCTGGTGCACTTCAAGGAACGGGTCGAATCGCTCACCAGTGGCGATCTGGCGGTCAACATCTTCGGTGGCGGTCAGATGGGCTCCGAGGTGGAAACCGGCTCGCAGGTGCAGGCCGGCGGCCGCGCCCTTCAGTCGAGCGTACTCACTTCCGGGGCGATGTCGTCCTTCTACGAGGATTACCAGGTGGTCACCGCGCCCTTCCTGTTCGACAACTGGCGGCAGGCCTGGGCCTTCTTCGACAGCCAGTGGTTCGCGGATTTCATGTCCGGCGCCATCGAGGCGGCCGACATGCGCTATCTGGGAACCTTCGATGACGGTGGCGGCTTCGTGGCCTTCACCAACAACGAGCGCCTGATCAAGACCGTCGACGATCTCGAAGGACTCAACATCCGCACCGAGGAAAATCCCGCTCACGTGGCCACCATGAAGGCGTTGGGCGCCTCGGCCACGCCGTTGCCCTGGGGGGAGCTGATCACTGCCCTGGAAACCGGTCTGGCCGATGGCCAGTTCAACGCGCCGGTGATCAATACCACCTATGGCCTGGACGAAGTGACCGACTACACCACCCTGACCGGCCATGTCTACAACAGTGCGTCCTGGGTGGTCAGCGAGACCTGGTTTCAGACGTTGCCCGAGGACTACCAGCGCATCGTCACCGAGGCGGCCCGGGAAGCGGTGGAGTTGAGTCACGGCGCCTCGGCAATGCTTGCCACAGCCAGTTGGCAGACGTCCTGCGAGCTGTTCGAGGAGTGCTACATCATGCCCACCGAGGAACGCCAGCGGATGGCCGAGATCGCCCGACCGGCCTGGAAGCAATGGATCGTCGAGGACTTCGGCGCCGATGAGCAACTGGTCGAGGACATGCTGGCCAAGGTCGATGCGCTGCGCGATTCGCTGCCGGAGGAGGCCTTCCAGCGTTATGGCCAGTAAGGCCCGATACATTGTGCGATAGCCGTGGTGGGACAGGGTTCCGCCACGGCCAATGTCTCTGGTTCGCTCATTCGGATATCGATCATGTCGCGACTGACCCAGGCCCGCCGCTTCAGTGATGCCGTCAACCAGGTCGCCATCGTGATTTGCGTGACCTGCATCCTCGGCATGCTGGCCATTTCCTTCACGGGGTTTCTGTACACGCTGTTCACCGGTGGGGCCCTGAGCTGGACCTATTCGCTGGCCAGACTGTTTCTGCCATGGATCGGCATGCTGTCGTCGACCATTGCCCTGCATGCCGGCGAGCACGTGGCCATGACACTGCTGATGCGCGTGCTGCCCGAGGCCCTGGTCAAGGTGGCCGCCGTGCTCACTCTGGCGGTGATCGCCTTCTTCGCGCTGCTGGTGATCTGGTACGGCTGGAGCTTCTTCCAGAACGCCACCCAGGTCTACATGGTCTCGGATGCCATCCAAATCTCGCGCAAGTGGACGGCCATCGCCGTGCCGATCTCCGGCGTCATCTTCCTGCTGCACCTGGTACACGGCTTCAGCCTGCTGGAGCATTTCACCGACGAGTCCGCGGTGATCGAGGAGGTGATCCGCCAGGACGAGGAATCCCGCTCATGACGCCCGCCATCATCACCTTCGTCGTCGTGCTGTTGATCGGGGCTCCGGTCGCCGTGGTCATGGCGATCTCCGGGGTCGCCGGTGTCTATTCGCTGGGCGGCGAGCGCCTGGTCGGCATCATCGCCGATCGCATGTTTGCCGGTGTCTCCGGCTACATGCTGATCGCCGTGCCGTACTTCATCTTCACCGCCGAGTTGATGAACCAGGGCGGGCTGACCCAGAAACTGATCGCCTTCAACAATGCCTTGTTCGGTCGCATTCGCGGGGCTCTTTCCCACGTCAACGTCACGGTGTCGTTGTTCTTCGCCGGCCTGACCGGGGCGGCCATCACCGATACCGTGGCGATCGGCAAGATCATGATTCCCGAGATGAAAAAGCAGGGATATGACGCCGAGTATGCCGCCGCCATCACGGCCTGTTCATCGATCATCGGGCCGATCATTCCGCCCAGCGTGGTGATGGTGGTCTATGCGACCCTGCTGCGCGACATCTCGGTGATCGACCTGTTCGCCGGCGGTATCCTGCCAGGTGTGCTCATGACCGCCGCATTGCTGCTGACCAGCATTGTGCTGGCCTGGCTACGAGGGTATCCGAAGCAGGCCGGCACGCCGATTCGCGTGGCCGTCCTGGCGTTCTTTTCGGCGCTGCCGGCCATGCTGGTGCCATTGATCATTCTCGGCGGCATTCTCTCGGGCATGACGACCATCACCGAGGCCTCGGGGTTTGCGGCCGTCTACGCGATCTTCATCGGCGCGGTCTTCTATCGCAACCTGAGCCCGAAGAAGATCTGGAATGCCCTGGTGACCACGGTGAAGTTCTCCGGGGTGGTGTTCTTCCTACTGGCGACCTCGGCGGTACTCGGCTGGTTCGTGACGCGCTCCGGCATTGCCCGGGAGGCCGCCACGGCCATTGCCACGTTGAGCGATGTGCCCTTCGTGCAGATCATGCTGGTGTGCCTGTTGCTGGTCGTGCTCGGCACGGTGATGGATGTGTTGCCGGCGCTGGTGGTGATCGGCCCGGTGGTGGTTCCGGCCATGGTATCGCTCGGTTTCGATCCGCTGCATTTCGCCATCGTCATGATCGTCACGCTCAACATCGCCAATGTCACGCCTCCCGTGGGCATGACCCTGATGACGGCGGCGCGTATCGCTGAGGTGCCCTATGAACGGGCGATCCTGGCCTCCCTACCGTTCTACTGTGCCTTCATCGCCGTGGTGGTGCTGCTGGCCGCTTTTCCGTTCCTTTCCACCTGGATTCCCTCGCTGCTTGGCTGAGGGACGACGCAAGGAGGCGCGCATGAGGCTTTTCTATCACCCCGATCAGGAACGTCATGCACCGGAGCACTTCCTGTTGCGAGGACGGCCGGCCCCTTCGCCGGAAGGACCGGTGCGCGCCGAGTTGCTGGCGCAGGGCCTGGCCGAGGTCGGGATGTCGCTGACCGCGCCTGGCATCGTCGACAGCGAGCGCCTGAGAACGCGCCTGGCGCGGATTCATGCGCCGCGCTATCTCGATTTTCTGGCGACCATTCACGAGCGCTGGCAGGCATTGCCGAATGCCGCCGAGATCGTCGCGCCCAATGTGCACCCCTGTGGTGGCGGCCATCATTATCCGCGGCATCCGGTCGGCCAGGCCGGTTGGCATCTGCATGACATGGCCTGCCCGATCACCGCCGACAGCTTTGCCGGCATCCTGGCCAGCGCGGCCTCCGCCCAGGCTGCGGCCGAGGCGGTCAACGGCAGCGAGCATCATGCCTATGCCCTGTGCCGGCCACCGGGACATCACGCCGGCCCGGAGCGTGCCGGGGGCTTCTGCTTTCTCAATAACGCCGCCCTGGCCGCCACGGTGCTGCGTGAGAGTTTCGCGCGGGTGGCCATCGTCGATGTGGACCTGCACCACGGCAATGGCACCCAGGACATCTTCTATGCCCGTCGCGATGTCTGGACGGGCTCGCTGCATGCCGATCCGGCGGACTTCTATCCCTTCTTCTGGGGTGGGGTCGAGGAGACCGGCGAGGGAGAAGGCGAGGGTGCCAACGTCAATCTGCCGTTGCCTCTGGGAAGCGGTGGCCGGGTCTTTCTCGATGGCCTGGAATCGCTGCTCGCCCGGCTGGCCGATTACGAGCCCCAGGCCATGGTGGTAGCGCTCGGCCTGGATGCCCACAAGGCCGATCCCCTGGCGGGGCTGGCCCTGGAGACCGGAGACTTCACGGCAATGGGCCGCCAGCTCGCCGAACTCGACCTGCCCACGGTGCTGGTACAGGAGGGCGGCTACCCCACCGATGAGCTGGGCCATAACCTGGCGGCTTTCATGGCCGGCTTCGCCGGTGTCCGAGAAGGAACTTGCCAATGATCACGGGAGGAGTGACATGCGCATCATCGACGCCGAGGAAGTTGCCGCCGGCCTGGCCTGGCCGGCGCTGGTGGACCGATTGGCTCATACGTTTCGCCAGGGCGTGGTCTCGCCGCCCCGTCACCACCATGGCGTGCAGCGTCACGACGGCGAGGCGACCCTGTTGCTGATGCCGGCCTGGGAGCAGGACGGTTATATCGGGGTGAAGATGGTCAATGTCTTTCCCCAGAACGCCACGCATGGCCTGCCGGCGATCGCCGGCGTCTACCTGCTCAGCGAGGGCGACCATGGGCAACCGCTGGCCTGTATCGACGGCAGCGAGCTGACTCGCCGTCGCACCGCCGCCGCTTCGGCATTGGCCGCCCGTGAACTGGCCCGCGAGGACGCCGAGACGCTGCTGGTGGTGGGCACCGGCAAGCTGGCGCCGATGGTTATCGAGGCACATGCCTCGGTGCGGCCGATTCGTCGCGTCCGTATCTGGGGGCGCCACCCGGACAAGGCTCGCCGGCTGGCCGACGAATACGCCGAGCGCTTCGATACCGCGGTGGTAAGCGACCTGCAAGGGGCGTGTGGCGAGGCCGATCTGGTCAGTTGCGTGACGCTTTCCACCGAGCCGCTGGTGCGTGGCGCGTGGCTGGCGCCGGGAACGCATCTTGACCTGATCGGTGCCTTCAAGCCAGACATGCGCGAGAGTGATGGCGAGTGCCTGCGGCGCGGCGAAGTCTTCGTGGATACCTATGCTGGCGCACGGGGCGAAGCTGGAGATATCCATCAGGCCATCGACGAGGGCGCCTTCGCGTTCGAAGACATCCGTGCCGAGCTCGCCGAGTTGCTCTCGGGGAGCGAGCCCGGGCGCAGTGGTCCCGAGGCGATCACGGTCTTCAAGTCGGTGGGGGCGTCGCTGGAGGACCTGGCGGCGGCCATCGAGGTCTGGGAAGGCCGCCGGAGAGCAGGCGGCGCTTGAAGCGCCCGCTTGGCAGATCGCCGAGCTCGGGGCCGCACGGCGAGTTCGGCGCAGGGTGTCGGGCTGCGAGGCTCGCCGGAGGCTCAGTACTTGCGGGTGACGAGCCAGTGGGTGACGCCCAGCGCCAGGACCACGGTGGCGATGGCAAAGACGTACTCGGCCGAGACGGTTTCGATGTCCAGCACGATCACCTTCCGGGCGATGGCCATCAACGCCGTGGCGATGACCAATTGGATCGGCAGGACGCTGGTGCCGAGATAGAGACGAATGTTGATAAAGATCTCGATGGCGATCAGCACCACCATGAAGGCGCCGAACAGCCGGAAAATATCGCCGACCTCCAGCAGCAGGTAGGGCGGAGAGGCGAGCTGTTGGTAAAGGACGTAGATGACGTCGAAGATGCCCCACAGGATCACCAGCACCATCAGCACTGCCAGTATCTTGACGCCGATGCGGATGACGCGATGCAGGATGCCGATCAACGGATCGACGTGTTCCTCGGGGAGTTCGTCGTGGACGAGTCTATGGTGTGGCTCCTGGCGAGCTTCGGGGTCCGTGCTCATGGCATCTCTCCTGGCCGATCTGCATCGCACTTTGCCATTATGCTTGTTAATCAGCCAAGAAAAACGCCACGGTGACCCCCACCGTGGCGAGCGATTCCAGTCCTCCCTGGGCATCGTCCTGATGCCGATTTCCTTGAGGGGCGTCCTGCCCCTTGGCGTCCCTGGCAACGATAATGGCAGTGTCCCTTGCCCCCGTCCCATCCTCGGACATGTGCACTATCACGCATCGAGATGACAGTGGTGTGTCGCGTAAATGACGTTTCGTTGACGATGGGTCACGCGTCGCGAATGCCGTCTTCCAGCGAACTCAACAGGCCGCGCAGCAACGAAATGTCACGTCGGGTCGGTTGGGCGCGGTCGAACAGGGCACGCAACTGTTCCTCGGTGCGGGCATGGGGCTGGGTGATGAAACCACTGGCATGCATGACCCGCGAGAGGTGCTCATGGAAGTGATCGATCTGCTGGCGGGTCGGCAAGGGCGCTGAGGCATGCCGGGGCGCCTGATAATCGCTGTCGGGACGACGCCGCCAGGCACCGAAGGTCTCGTAGGCCAGCACCTGCACGGCCTGGGACAGGTTGAGCACGCCATAGTCCGGGTTGGCAGGGATGCTGACCTGGTGGCTGCAGTCGCGGATCTCGTCGTTGGTCAGGCCGAAGCGTTCGCGTCCGAAGACCAGGGCAACGGGCGCTTCGCTGGCATTGTCGACCAGGCTTGTGGCCATCTCCGACGGCTCGTCGTAGTGGGGCAGGGGATAACTGCGCAGTCGGGCACTGGCGCCGACCACCTGCACGCAGTCGGTCACTGCCTCGGCCAGCGACGAGACGACGGTGGCGTTGTCGACGACATCCTCGGCTCCGGCAGCAAGCCGGGAGGCCTCGGGGTCGGGATAGCAGCGCGGGTTGACCAGCACCAGGTCGGTGAGGCCCATGGTCTTCATGGCCCGCGCCGAGGCGCCGATGTTACCGGGATGATAGGTCTGAACGAGAACGATACGGATGTTCGACAGCATAGACAAAGGAGGCAAGAGGTAAGGGGAAAGAGAAGCGAGCGACGGGCCGGATGCTCCGTATGGGCAGGAATTCTACATGGTCCTTCTGACTTCTTCTCTGCTCGCATAAAAGAAACCCCCGCCGGTTTCCCGGCGAGGGTCTGTCTCAGGCTGGGCCTGGGAAGGGGGACGGCTTACATCATGCCGCCCATGCCTCCCATGCCGCCCATGCCACCCATGTCGCCGCCACCGGAGTCTTTCTCGTCCGGATCGTCGGCGATCATGCACTCGGTGGTGATCATCAGGCCGGCGATGGAGCCAGCAGACTGCACGGCGCTGCGAGTGACCTTGGCCGGGTCCAGCACGCCCATTTCGAACAGGTCGCCGAACTCGCCGGTCTGAGCGTTGTAGCCGAAGTTGCCTTCACCGTCCTTGACGCGGTTCAGGATCACGGACGCTTCCTGGCCGGCGTTGGTGACGATCTGGCGCAGCGGGGCTTCCATGGCACGCACGGCGATGGCGATGCCGTGGGTCTGATCCTCGTTCTCGCCCTTGAGGTCGGCGATCTTGGTCAGCACACGGATCAGGGCGGTACCACCGCCGGGCACCACGCCTTCCTCGACGGCGGCGCGAGTGGAGTGAAGGGCGTCCTCGACGCGTGCCTTCTTCTCTTTCATCTCCACTTCGGTGGCGGCACCGACGCGGATCACGGCCACGCCGCCGGCCAGCTTGGCGACGCGCTCCTGGAGCTTCTCACGATCGTAGTCGGAGGAGGTCTCCTCGATCTGGGCGCGGATCTGGCTGACGCGAGCCTCGATGTCGCTGTCCTGGCCGGCGCCATCGATGATGGTGGTGTTCTCCTTGGACATGGTCACGCGCTTGGCGGTGCCCAGGTGGTCCAGGGTGGTCTGCTCGAGATCCAGGCCCACTTCCTCGGAGATCACGGTGCCGCCGGTGAGGATGGCGATGTCCTGCAGCATGGCCTTGCGACGATCACCGAAGCCGGGTGCCTTGGCAGCGGCGACCTTGACGATGCCGCGCATGTTGTTCACCACCAGGGTTGCCAGGGCTTCGCCCTCGATGTCCTCGGCGATGATGACCAGCGGCTTGCCTGCCTTGGCCACGGCTTCCAGGGTCGGCAGCAGTTCGCGGATGTTGGAGACCTTCTTGTCCACCAGCAGGATGAACGGGTCTTCCAGTTCCACGGCCATGGTGTCCTGGTTGGTCACGAAGTACGGCGAGAGGTAGCCGCGGTCGAACTGCATGCCTTCCACGACATCCAGCTCGTCGTCGAAGCCACGACCTTCATCGACGGTGATGACGCCTTCCTTGCCTACCTTCTCCATGGCGTCGGCGATGATCTGGCCGATGCGCTTGTCGCCGTTGGCGGAGATGGTGCCGACCTGAGCGATGGCGCTGGAGTCGGTGCACGGCACGGACAGCTCGCCGATTTCCTTGACGGCGGCCTCGACGGCCTGGTCGATGCCGCGCTTCAGGTCCATCGGGTTCATGCCGGCGATGACGCCTTTCAGGCCCTCGGTGACGATGGACTGAGCCAGCACGGTGGCGGTGGTGGTGCCGTCACCGGCGACGTCGGAGGTCTTGGAAGCGACTTCCTTGACCATCTGGGCGCCCATGTTCTCGAACTTGTCCTTGAGTTCGATCTCCTTGGCGACGGAAACGCCGTCCTTGGTCACGGTCGGCGCGCCGAAGGACTTTTCCAGCACCACGTTGCGGCCTTTCGGACCCAGGGTCGCCTTGACGGCGTTGGCCAGGGTGTCGACGCCCTTCGCCATGCGAGTGCGTGCATCACTGGAGAACTTGACTTGTTTCGCTGCCATTTTCGTATGCTTCCTGTGAGTTCGTGAACGTCAGAATTCGAGCGGTGTACGGCGTCGCGGCTCAGCCCTCGACGACGGCCAGGATGTCGGATTCACTCATGATCAGGACTTCTTCGCCGTCGACTTTCTGCTTCTCGACGCCGAAGCCTTCCTTGAAGATCACGGTGTCGCCGACCTTGACGTCGAGCGGACGGACATCGCCGCTTTCCAGAATCCGGCCGTTACCGACGGCGAGCACTTCGCCCCGTGTCGGCTTTTCCTGGGCGCTGCCCGGGAGCACGATGCCGCCTGCGGTCTTTTGCTCTTCTTCAACGCGACGGATGACGACGCGATCGTGCAAGGGACGGATGTTCATTGCTCACGTTCTCCTGATGGTTTGCTGTGCCGGGCGTCGCTGCCACGGCGGTTGACATCATCAACCCGCGGATCGGCCCGCGGGTGAAGGCGGCCTTCGCCTTCCGTGTGAATGACCCCGGCTCGCCGGGGTCGAAGCTCGTTGCTGACGGATAGGTGGGGCTTGCTGAACGGCTTTCAAGTCCCCGGCGACAAAAAAATTCTTCAGCCTCGACGATGTTCGTCGCGACCGATGAAATCCCCTTCCAAGGGGCCTTCGGTGTTGTCGTGGCGACTTGTGCCGTCTGCCTCGCGCTGGCGGGCGTCGGCCTGTTGCCAGTCGGCATCGGCTTCCGTTCGCCAGCTTGCTCCCTGGACATGCAGGTGGCCCATGCGCAGGCCGAGCCAGCCGAGCAGTTTGCCCATCAAGCGACGGGCGTCGGGAATCAAGCACATGAAGCCCAGGGCGTCGGACAGAAAGCCCGGCGCCATCAGCAGGGCGCCGCCGAAGATCAGGGCCGCGCCGGTCAGCAACTCTCCGGAAGGTACCTCGCCTCGTGCCATGCGCTCTTGCGCCCGAGCGAAGGTGGCAACACCCTCGCGGCGGATGAGGTGCAGGCCGATGAAGCCGGTACCCAGTACCAGGACCAGGGTGGTCAGCAGCCCGATCTGACTGCCGACCGAGAACAGCAGGATGAAGTCGAGCAAGGCGAAAAGGGTAAAGATGACAAGAAACGGCATGATGACTCCAGTATGACGGTTGCCCATGACATGGGGGCGGGAGGGGAAAAATCAAGACGGGGTACTGCCAAGGAAGGATGTCGTCGTGCGATGGGCAACGTAGACTCTAGCGTTGTTCACTATCCACTTATTCATGCCTGGGAGGGCGCGCATGCAACTCGATAACAAGGTCATCGCCATTACCGGTGGTGCCCAGGGACTGGGGCTGGCCATGGCCGAGCGGCTGGGGCGTCGAGGCGCGATCCTGGCATTGCTCGACAGGGATGGCGAACGCCTCGACGAGGCGCTTGGCAACCTGGAGCATGCGGGCATCCGGGCCCAGGGCTTCGGGGTCGATGTGGCCGAGGAAGGCTCGGTTCGTGAGGCGTTCTCCGCGATCGAGTCGTCGCTTGGCCCTCTCGACGGGCTGGTCAACAATGCCGGCATCGTTCGCGATGGCATGCTGGTCAAGGTACGGGATGGTCGAGTGGAGACGACCATGTCGCTGTCGCAATGGCAAAGTGTCATCGACGTGAACCTGACGGGCGTCTTTCTTTGCGGGCGTGAAGCGGCGGCTCGAATGATCGAGGCAGGGCGAGCAGGTGTGATCGTCAATATCTCCAGCATCTCCCGAGCAGGCAACCGAGGGCAGAGCAACTATTCGGCCGCCAAGGCCGGAGTGGCGGCGCTGACTGTGACCTGGGCCGGCGAGCTGGCGCGCCATGACATTCGCGTCGGAGGCGTTGCCCCTGGTTTCATCGAGACGGAGATGACCGCCTCGATCCGTGAGGACATGCTCGAACGCATCACCGCCGGGGTGCCCCTGAAGCGGCTGGGGCAACCGGAAGACATCGCCGAGAGCGTGGCCTTCATCTTCGAGAACGATTACTTCACCGGCAGGATTCTGGAGTGCGACGGGGGCTTGCGGCTGTAGGCAGGTGTCGTGGCGACGGCCCTTCGTGCGTCGAGCTTCAGACGCGCCTGGAGCGTCGAGTCGACGCCACCGGCTGGGCCGGCGACGTCATGCGCAGGTGTCAGGATGCACGGGTCAGTATGTCACCTCATCTTTCAAGGCCTCGACGGTCGCCTCGCCGATTCCCTTGACCCGGGTCAGGTCGTCGGCGTTCTCGAAGGGGCCGTTGGCATCGCGGTCCTCGACGATGGCGCTGGCCTTGACCTCGCCGATGCCGGGCAGCTCGGTGAGCAGGGTGGCATCGGCCGTATTGATGTCGATGGGCGCGATGCCGAGGTGCTCCGCCGAGGTTGATGCGGGCTCGGCTGTCGATGCGGGGTCGGTTGTCGACGTGTCGCTGCTGTCCTCGGCCAGTGTGGGCTGCGCGATGCCCAGCAGCAGTGCCAGGCCCAGGCTGGTGGTCAGTCCCTTGATGTCGATATGCATGCCGGCCTCCTTGTGGCGTTCAGGATCAGGAAGGTTGCGGAAAGGCGATATGCCCATGCTTCAAGCTAGTGCCGGCTGGTCGACATCGGCGTAGGCGAAAGTGGAAGCGGCGGCGCGGTGATCGAGGACACGCGGCGCGCGAGATCAGCCAAGTGCGGCGAAGTCCATGGCTGATATACTGTTCCGGATCATCTCACTGTCCAGGAGCCCGCTCGTGTCCACTGCCTCTCCCTTGATCATCGCGCTCGATTACACGTCGCTGGATGCCGCTCTGTGCATGGCTGATCGGCTCGATCCGACGCGTTGCCGGCTCAAGGTCGGCAAGGAGCTGTTCACTCGCAGTGGCCCCGATGTACTGGAGGCGTTGCATGGGCGTGGCTTCGAGGTGTTTCTCGACCTCAAGTTTCACGACATTCCCAATACCGTGGCGGGGGCCGTGCAGGCCGCCGCCGAGCAGGGCGTGTGGATGGTCAATGTGCATGCCGCCGGGGGGCGACGGATGATGGAGGCCGCGCGCGAGCGTCTCGAGCAGCATGCCCTGTCGACCCACCTGATTGCGGTGACGGTGCTGACCAGCATGGAGGAACAGGACCTGGCCGAAGTGGGCATTACGTCCTCGACGGAGCAGCAGGTGACGCGGCTGGCGACTTTGGCGAAGGATTGCGGGTTGGATGGCGTGGTCTGTTCGTCCCAGGAGGCTGAGCGCTTGCGCGAGTCGTGTGGCCCCTCCTTTCTCAAGGTGACACCGGGCATTCGACCGGCTTCGGCAGCGGCCGACGATCAGCGCCGCATCATGACGCCGAGTGCTGCCATGGCGGCGGGAAGCACGCATCTTGTGGTGGGGCGTCCTGTCACCCAGGCCAGCGATCCCATGGCGGCCCTGCTGGCCATCGAGCGTGAGCTCGCCTTGGACTGACGGCGCTATTCCCCTTCGATGCCGGTAATCGGCTTGGTGGTGCCCCAGCTACGACACCGGGGGCACTGCCAATGGAGTTGCTCGCCGCTGAAACCGCAGCGGCGACAGCGATGGCGAGGAAGCGCCTTGAGCAGGGTGCCGGTGTGATGCTGCAAGAGGTCGATGCGTTCATCCTGGGTGGCGGTGTCCTGGCGGTAGAGTCGCATCAGGTAGTCGACGGCACCCAGGCTGGGTTCGCGGTTGAGCTGCCGGGCCACCAACTCGAGCGCGGCATTGGCATCGCCATGATGGCGGCGCAGAGTTTCGGCCAGCAGGATGATCACGCTGGTGTAAGGGGTCTTCTCCAGCAGTGATTCAAGATGCTGGATCAGGCCGGTCTCGTCGTCCAGCAGCCGGTAGGCATGACTCAAGGGTTCCAGCATGGTGGGCACGAAGGCCTTGTCCTGCTCCGGTATGCGGCTCAGCAGGCGGATGGCCTGGCGGTACTGGCCGGTATCCAGGGCCATGTCGGCGAGCAGCAGGTTGGCGCGCACGCAACGTCCATCGGTGGACAGGGCCTGCTTGAGATGGCGACGGGCCAGCACGGGGCTTGCCGAATGGCGCTCCTGGTCGGCCAGCTCGCACAACCAGTGGGCAGCGGCGCGACGAATGTCCTCGTCTTGCCGGACCAGGGAGGGCAGGGCAACGTCGAGGGCGGCTTGCCATTCTCCCTCGCGCTCCAGCAGGTCGACCAGCAGTCGCTTTGCCGACCGGCGTAGCTCATCGTTCTGGGCGTCCTTGACGAGTCCTTGCAGCAGGCGCTCGGCGCGATCCAGCAGCCCCAGGTGGAGGAAGTCGCGGGAAAGTTCCAGCTGGACACGGTCGCCCTGGTCGCCGGAGAGCGTCGGCCGCGCGAGAAGATTCTGGTGGACCTTCACGGCACGGTCGGCCTCGCCGCGACTGCGGAAAAGGTTGCCCAGGGCGATGTGGGTCTCGATGGTGTCGCTGTTGACCTCGAGGGCACCGATGAAGGTCTCGATGGCCCGATCCTGCTGATCGTTGAGCAGGTAGTTGAGCCCCACGAAGTAATCCCGGGCCAGAGTGGGCGACGTTCCCGTCGCGCTGGTGCCTCGGCGTTCGCGGCGGCCCAGCCACCATCCGATGGCGACCGCTGCCAACAACAGGGCTAGCAGCAGAACGTCGGGCATGTCAGGGGAGTTCCTTCATCTCCTGGATACGCAGCCGGTCGAGTTCCTTGCGTTGCTGCTGGTTATGGCGTTGTGCGCGAGTCAGAAGGGCGCGCAGGCGCAGGTAGACGCCACTCATGGCCAGCATGCCGAGCAGCACGCCGATGGCCAGCGAAGCCAGCAGCCAGACGGATAGCGAGGCCTCGGGGAGTTCGACCCAGATCAGGTTGAGGGGCAGGGCCTGCTGGTTATTGACGGCAAACAGGATGCCGACCAGCAACACCGCCAGCAGGATGATGGCCATGATCAGGCCTTTGAGCCAACGCATGTGCTTGTTCCCGTGTCATATGGTTGAGAGTGGTCAGCCGGGCGGAGGCTGGTGTTCAGTAGCCCAGGGCGCGGCTGGCATCGACCTGCTCGCGCAGCTCCTTGCCGGGCTTGAAGTGTGGCACGAACTTGCCGTTCAGCGCGACCGGATCGCCGGTTTTGGGATTGCGCCCGATGCGAGGCTCCCGATAATGCAGCGAGAAGCTGCCGAAACCACGGATCTCCACTCGGCCGCCATCGGCCAGGGTATCGGTGATATCGTCGAGTATCATGCGAACGGCGGTTTCCACATCCTTGACCGATAGCTCCGGTTGTCGCATGGCAATCTGTTCGATCAATTCGGACTTGGTCATCGGCTCTCTCCGTGATGCCCGGCGGGGTCGGCTTGTGCCGAGTGGATTGTTTGCTTCAGCATACTGTGCAATTCTCGATAAAACAACGCACTACAACCTTAGCCACAAGCATCGGCCTTGGCCAGGCGGGAGGGACGCCCTGCGGGTGTGTTCCGGATGGCACCCTGGCAGCGTCCTGGCGAGGGGCATTCCGCTACTGCTCGTGTCGCTGAGCCTCGGGTATACTGATGCAACACTCACTCGATGCAACGAGGCCGACCTTGAACGATGATGCGTCCGCCGCAAGCGCTCAGCGCAAGCGTCTCTACTGGCACTCCCGGCGTGGTATGTGGGAACTCGATCTGCTGCTGGTTCCCTTTCTGGAACAACGTTATGACGAGCTCGATGAGCGGGACCAAGCGGCCTACCGCGCCCTGATCGGCGAGGAGGACCAGGACTTGTTCTTCTGGCTGATGCGCCGCGACTGGCCCGAGGAGCCCGAGCGTCGTCGCATCGTGAAGATGATCGTCGAGCATGCCGAGTCCACCGATAACAGTGCCTATCACGGCCTCTAGACTCTCGTTGGGGCTGCATGCTGCCCTGGGGGCTGGTGTGGTCGGGGCCTTGGGCTGGTGGGCGCCAGCCTGGCTGGCTGTGACAGGAGGACTGGCCGTTGCCGGCATGCTGGCCTGTATCGTGCGAGCCACTCCCCGTGGCGAGCTTCGTCTCTCGCCACGGGATGGCACGCCGCCAACCTGGAGCTGGCGTGACCGCCGTCAGGATGACTGGCGTGATATCGAGCTTCGCTGTGACTATCTCGGCCCGTGGCTGATCGGACTGCGTGGTGAGCAGGGGCGCCTCTGGCTGTGGCCGGACAGTGCGCCCCCGGCCCGCTTAAGGGCGTTGCGCCGAGCCTTGCTGTCGCTTGGTTGATCGCCGCTCGATTGCCCGTCGTTGCGTTGTACTATCCGTTGCCGATAGGTGTTTCCGCAGGCACGTGCAATGCGCTCAGGTGAATGCGCGAGGGTGACGGAGGCGTATCGGCGTGCAGCGGGCAGTCAGGGTTGTGATGCAAGCCGCGTGATTCTCGACGAGCCCTTGCGCTGGACACGGTCAGCCGTGCGAGGCGAAGGGCATGCCAGAGGCTGGCGGCCTCGGCATCCGGGGCCGCTTCGGCCAGATGGGGAGCGAGGCGTTCGTGGATCTCGGCCAGCGCGTGGGCGGCTTCGTCCAGGCCGGCGTCGCTGCGCACGATGGCGACCCTGGTACTCATCACGCCACGCATGGCATCACGCAGTTCGCCGATCTGCTCGCGGGAGGGGCGCTGCGTTCCCCAGGAGCGCTCGACCAGCGGCGCCGTGCTGGCGGTCGATCCCTCGGCAAGGCGACGGGCGCAGCCGCGGGCGAAGGCCAGGCACTCCAGCAAGGAGTTGCTGGCCATGCGGTTGGCGCCATGAAGGCCCGTACAGGCGACCTCGCCGATGGCGTAGAGATGGGGAACCGTGGTGGCACCTGCGAGATCGGTGCCGACACCGCCACAGCTATAGTGAGCGGCCGGCACTACCGGGATCGGTTCGCGGGCGAGATCGAGGCCACGTGCGGCACAGTGGGCGTGAATGGTGGGGAAGTGGTGACGAATCGCCTCCTCGCCGAGGTGGCGGATATCCAGCCAGACATGCGCCAGGCCGCTGCGTTGCATTTCCGTGTCGATGGCTCGAGCCACGATATCGCGCGGGGCAAGCTCGGCCCTGGGATCGATGGTGGGCATGAAGCGTTCGCCGTCGGCGCCGAGCAGGTAACCGCCTTCGCCGCGTACCGCTTCGCTGATCAGGAAGGGTGTCCCCTCCGGATCGTAGAGGCAGGTGGGGTGAAACTGCTGGAATTCGAGGTTCATCAACTCTGCGCCGAGCTCGGCGGCCATCATCATGCCTTCGCCGCTGGCAGGGTGAGGGCTGGTGGTATGCCGATAGAGGCCGCTGGCGCCGCCGGTCGCCAGCACGGTGTCCCGGGCCAGCAGGGCATGCAACTGGCCGGTGGCGTCGAGACAGCGGGCGCCCCGGCAATGGCCGGCGGTATCGGCCATCAGCTCGATGGCGCTCAGGTCGTGGCGCACCGTGATGTTGGCGTGTGCGCCGACATGGCGTTCCAGAGTCTCGATCACCGCTCGACCGGTGGCGTCGTCGGCGTGAATGATGCGTCGCGCGCCGTGGCCGCCTTCCCGGGTAAGGTGATAGGGATAGCCGGCCTTCGGGTCTGGGTCGGGAGTGAAGGGGACGCCCAGCGACAGTAGCCATTCGATGGCGGCCGGCCCCTGATCCACGGTGAAGCGTACGGCGGCTTCGTCGCACAGCCCGTCTCCGGCCACCAGCGTGTCGGCAACATGGGCCTCGACATCGTCGCAGGGCGACAGGACCGCGGCGATGCCGCCCTGAGCCCAGCGGCTGGCGCCTCGTGCGTCCGGGCTGGGTTGCAAGAGGGTCACGGCGCGTCGATCGGCGATCTCCAGTGCCAGCGCCAGGCCGGCGGCGCCACCGCCGATGATCAGCACATCATGATGGCTCTCGGTCATCCGACTCTCCTTGATGGGGCGTAGGGGCCTTGTCCCGATGCGGAGCCTCCAGGCCATGGCGCCGGGCGCGCTTGCGTAGACGGCGGCTGGGAAGACGTTCCAGGCCACCGAGCCGTGTGATCAATTCGCCGCTCAAGCGGGCCAATTCGCGATTGAGCCACAGATAGCCGCTGGGACTGAACAGCTTGCGACCGTCCTCTCCGTAGGCATCGCCAGCAAGGGCGGCGTGACGCTGCAGGTCGAAGGGAGCAATGTCGACATCGATCGGCTGGCCGGTGCGGACCTGGAAGGCCAGGGTGCCGAGGTTGCGCGCCAGGGTATGCTGCTGATCGCGCAGTCCATGCATGGCCTCGATGCGTTCATGGCCGGCTCGAGTGTTCCAGTGGGTTTCCAGCAGCAGTTCGATGGTGGACAGCATGCGGCGTTGCAGGGAAATGAGATCGTCGAGTTCGCCGCGTCGCAGGCGACGTTCACGATGAATGGCATCGACCAGGCCGCGTTGCTTGGTCAATAGCCCGCTGCAGTGCTTGAGCAGCTCGCGTGTATCGAGATCCGGTGCCGATGTGGCTGACGTATGGGCATGAAACAGTCGTGCCATGCGGTCCAGGTTGTCGGCCAACATGAAGCGCAGATTGTCGGTCGCCTTGTGAGGCAGTACCAGAATGGTCACGACAATGCCGATCAGGGTGCCCAGCAGGACGTCGAAACTGCGCCACAGGGCGACGGCGAGGTCGTGGGAGCCACCCCCGACCACCAGCAGCAGGGTGATGGTGAACATCAACCCGCCGTAACCGTAGCGTTTACCGAAGGTGATCCAGGTGACGATGACAATACCGAGCAGGCTGCCGATCGGGATCAGCCAGGTCAGGGCGGTGGGCAGCAGGATCAGCAGCAGTCCCCACAGGGCGCCCAGGACGGTGCCGAGCAGGCGCTGCCGCCCCTTGTCGAGCACGCCTCCAATATGGGGGAGGTTGCCCATCACCATCGCCGTGCTGACCAGTGCCCAACCGCTGTGCGGGATGGTGAAGAACTGGATGACGCCATAGGTGATGCAAAGTGCCAGACCAACGCGCATGACGTGGAACATGCGGTGGTGACGATGCGTGAAGTAGGGGTCGCGCAGCCGCGCCAGGATCATGGGGCGGCCACCCTGTCGCACTTCCAGACGGGAGGGATGCGCCGAGCAAGGTGAAAAGCCGTGCGCACGGCCTTTGGCATGGTTGCGTGACGATGCTCAGGGCCGATGAGCGGGGTTGCGCTTGTCATGCAACTCTCTTGTGCAACTTTCTCGAAAATCACTGGATCACGATATAACGTCGGTGAGTCGCGCGTCAGTCTAGCATGGATGCCGACGGACAATCCTCCTCATCGAGGCAAGCCTTTGGCCTCATGACCCCGCATTCTGGAGGCAGTCCCGATAATGGGAAAGAGCGAATTCCTGTCGGGCTCGATCCTGCATCACGCTTGTGTGATAGCGAGGCTGCTCGAATGCCTTTTCTATCAGGAGGCGAGTGGCGGGCGTCTGGTCGAGGCGTTCCAGCAGGTTGTCCTTGGCGCCTCCCTTTTGACGGTTCTGCATGATGTGTGCGGCGACGTCGGACGCTCTCTCGCACTGGCCCGCATGATCCATGCCTTGTCCATTGGCATGCATGCCTGCCCCCAGCACCAGACAAAATGTGCCAATCATCCATGGCTTCATGTCGGTTCCCTGCATTTCCTGTAATCGGACCACGTCGAGCCGTATGGCTTATCGCAGAGTAGCCTGCAAGGGCATCGGGGGAAAGCAATAACCCTGCAATCTCGATGGCGAATCCTGGGTGTCGGGCCGGATTGGTCCGCGCAGCATCGCCATTGCCGGCCCGCTCATCCCGCGATGAGCGGGTTGGACAACACTTCCGTTTATTTCTATAACCTGTTATTCAGGCCCATAGCCTGCTAATGGACCCATGGGATGGGTCGCCGAGAGCGATATCGTCTCGCTCATGCGTATCTGGCCGATATGCGAAGCGTCGAGACGTAGAGCCGATGTCGCAACCGCAGCAATCAGGAGGAACGACCGTGACGAACGATAATCGCAAGCCCACCACGAATGATGCCGGGAACCCCATCGCCAGTGATGAGCACTCGCTGACCGTGGGGCGAGATGGTCCGATAGTGCTCCATGATCACTATCTCATCGAGCAGATGGCGAACTTCAACCGTGAGCGGATCCCCGAGCGTCAACCGCACGCCAAGGGGGGCGGCGCTTTCGGCCACTTCGAGGTCACCTGCGACGTCAGCCAATATACCAAGGCGGCCGTATTCCAGCCGAACACTAGAACGGAAACCTTGATTCGCTTTTCCACCGTGGCTGGTGAGCGGGGCAGCCCGGACACCTGGCGCGATCCGCGAGGTTTCGCACTGAAGTTCTATACCTCGGAAGGCAACTTCGACATCGTAGGGAACAACACGCCGGTATTCTTCCTGCGTGATCCCATGAAGTTCCAGCATTTCATACGCTCACAGAAGCGTCGGGCAGATACCAACTTGCGCGATCATGACATGCAGTGGGACTTCTGGACCTTGTCTCCGGAATCCGCTCACCAGGTGGCCTGGTTGATGGGCGATCGAGGCATCCCCAAGAGCTGGCGCCACATGAATGGCTATTCCAGTCATACCTATATGTGGGTCAATGATGCGGGGGAACGCTTCTGGGTCAAGTACCACTTCAAGACTGATCAAGGCATTGAATGTCTCACCCAGGAAGAAGCTGACCGACTTGCCGGAGAAGATGGCGATTACCATCAGCGTGATCTGTACAACGCGATCGAGCGTGGCGACTATCCCAGTTGGACGCTCTACATGCAGATCATGCCGTTCGAGGATGCCGAAACGTATCGGTTCAATCCGTTCGATCTGACCAAAGTCTGGCCGCATGAGGACTATCCATTGATCGAAGTTGGCCGGCTGACGCTGGATCGCAATCCCACCGATTATCACACCGAGATCGAGCAGGCCGCCTTCGAGCCGAGCAACATGGTGCCGGGGACCGGGTTCAGCCCCGACAAGATGTTGCTGGCGCGAGTGTTCGCCTATGCCGATGCCCATCGAGCCCGCCTGGGAGTGAATTACAAGCAGATTCCGGTCAATGCGCCCAAGGTGCCGGTACATAGTTACAGCAAGGATGGCGCAATGCGGGTTCAGAACGTCTCCGATCCGGTCTATGCCCCCAATTCCAAGGGCGGGCCACAAGCCGACAGCGAGGCGTTCCCGGAATCCGCTACCTGGGGCACCAGCGGTGAGCTCGTGCGTGAGGCCTATACATTGCGCCAGGATGATGACGATTGGGGGCAGGCACATGCACTCGTTCGCCATGTGATGGACGATGCCCAGCGCGATCGGCTGGTTTCCAATGTGGTGGGGCACCTGTCGGGTGGCGTGAGTCAACCTGTGCTGGAGCGTGCCTTCGAGTACTGGCGAAACATCGATCAGGAAGTCGGTGACCGTATCGCCGATGCCTTCAAGAACGCGAATTGACCCATCGGATCGGCCCGTCACCGATACGGTGGCGGGCTTTCCGTACCATCAGATACCTTCCGTGGAGGTGCTATTGGACGAGGACGACAGCAGCGTCACGCTGATGACACGGCATTCAACTGGTATACCTCAGGAACTTGAAAGCACTACTGACCGCAGGAAGCAGACAGGTGGAATTTGAGGACTGGAGAAAGGTCCTGCCGGTTGGTTGACGGGAGTTTTGTTGCCGAGGCATTCAAGTTACTCTGAATCTTTATAAGTATTAGCTAATTCAGTGTTAATTAAGACATGAAAGCCTTCGTTTTTGACAATCTTAAAAATCCGTTGTTGCTGAAAAATGATGAACTTTTGTTAAATTTCTTGGTGACTTCCCCTAGATGTCATAGTTTATAGTTTCGTTTTACTGCCTCGTTAATTATTAATTATTGTAAACTTTGTTGACGGCCTGTCCGAAGTTTATAAAATGCCTTCCATAACATCTGGCCGTCCAATAGAAGAGGTTAGTGGGCGGCCGCTTCATTCTTATTCCCCCTCTTCGCTGACAGTTTAGAACCTCCTCGGTAATGCTTCCGAGAGTGCTTTATTATTGTAAGTTGCTGAAAATAAAAGGCTTCTTCTAGATCACTGACATCCACTGAAGGGATAAAGAAATGGCTGTAATAAACGGTACCCCCGACAGCGACCACATCATCGGTACTCCCGAGGACGACATCATCGAGGGACTCGGTGGCGATGATACCCTGGAGGGGAGAGACGGCAATGACACCCTGAGAGGTGGCGATGGTGGCGATACCCTGTGGGGGGAAGGTGGCGATGACATCCTAGAGGGGGGGAACGGCGGTGATACCCTGCACGGTGGCATCGGCAACGACACCCTGACAGGTGGCCCCGGCGCGGATACCATGCATGGTGATGCCGGCGATGACATCCTGGAGGGAGGAGATGGCAATGATACCATGCGGGGTGGAGATGGCAGCGACACCCTGAAGGGCGGCAATGGCACGGATGCCGTGCATGGTGGCGCGGGCAACGATCAGCTGATTGCCTCTGGCGATACCGGTGTCGACAAGATCGATTACCTGTATGGCGAAGAGGACAACGACACCATCACGATCATCGCCGATGACATACCGGACGGCAGCACTATCCACGCCTCCGGGGGAGCGGGCAGTGACACCATCATCGTGCAGGGTGAAGGCTACACCATCACCGACAACAATGAAGGTGGCACAGACGGCACGATGACGGTCACGGATGGCAACAAGACCTTCTATGTCGACTATTCCTCCGCCGAGAGCAAGGAAGAGGTCATCTGCTTTGCCGAGGGCACGCTGATCGACACGCCAGCGGGCGAGGTGCCCGTAGAACAGCTCCGAATCGGCGATCCCATCCTGACGGCCGAGGGCAAGACAGTGCCTGTCCGCTGGATCGGCCACCAGACGCTGGTCAAGTCACACCTGGCCTGGCGCATGCAGCCAGTGCGGATCGAGGCGGGTGCCCTGGGCGGAGGCCTGCCGCACAGCGATCTGACCGTTACCGCCAGCCACGGCATGGTGCTGGATGGTCTGGTCATCAATGCCTCGGCGCTGGTGAATGGCGACAGCATCCGCTTTGTTCCCCTGGTCGAGCTGGCTGAGCAATTCCGGGTGTTCCATGTGGAAACCGAGGAGCACAACGTGATTCTTGCCAACGGCTCTCCGTCGGAGACCTACATCGACTATGTCGATCGTCAGGCCTTCGACAACTATGCCGAATACGTGGCGCTCTACGGCATCGAGACCCGCGTCGTCGAGATGCCTCGCCACCGTATCTCGTCATCTCGCCTGTTGCCGCTGGCCCTGCGCGAGCGTCTGGGCATTCATGACGTGATGCCGCTTTCCCGGACGGCCTGATCTCATCTGGCAGGAGAGAAAGTAAGCCAGGTAAAGCCAGCAAGATAGATAGCAGGCGCTTCAAGACACCGGTTGGACACGTGCAGCGTGCCCGGCCGGTGTTTTTTCTGTCTGGCGTTACATTCTAAGCGTGAAGCTGCAGCGGTGATGTGACGGTAAAACGTAAAGACAGGATGTCCTCCAGTGATAGAAGAAATCGCCGTTAAGGAAAGGTTTATCGAGTTTTGGGGTATGTGAATTATTTTGTTAAGTTGGTTTCAACAAATAATTATAAGGCTATGTTTTAATTGGTTTTTATATATTTTTCTTGTTTACTTTTATTGGTGATACATTTTTATAATGTGGTCACATTTATAATTAAGCGGCGGATTTTTGAGATAAATTAATAGTGAATTATTTGTGAAAAAACAAGTAATGTTAAATGCGTTGTTTGTCTTATCTAAAACCATAGAATAACTCTGGTAAGTAGAGCTTTCCGTAAAGTGATTATAAGGAGAGCCGAGCTGTTTTTTTCTAGCCTTTTGCCGAAACGATGGGGACTCACTCCAGTCATTAGGCTGGCAGTGTCATGCCATAACTATATGAAAAATAATCTTCTTTCGTTGAGGCTGTTGAGATTGATCAGAAATTAACCCAAGGGGACTGGAAATGGCAGTAGATAAATCAGCAGATGAGCCAGTAGACAAGGCAACCTCCGAAAGTGATTACATCGTCGGTACTGCTGGAGATGACACTATCAATGGCCTTGGTGGTCATGACACCCTGGAGGGTAGAGACGGCAATGACACCCTGAGAGGTGGCGATGGTGGCGATACTCTGTGGGGGCAAGGTGGCGATGACATCCTGGAGGGGGGAAACGGCGGTGATACCCTGCATGGTGGCATCGGCAACGACACCCTGATAGGCGGTGCTGGCGCGGATACCATGCATGGTGGTCCCGGCCACGACACCCTGGAGGGTGGAGATGGCAATGACACCATGACGGGAGGGGATGGCAACGACACCCTGATCGGCGGCAATGGCACGGATGCCGTGCACGGTGGCGCGGGCAACGACCATTTGATTGCCTCTGGCGATACTGGTGACGGCAAGATCGATTACCTGTATGGCAATGGAGGCGACGACACCATCACGATCATCGCCGATGACATACCGGACGGCAGCACTATCCACGCCGCCGGCGGAGCGGGCAGTGACACCATCATCGTGCAGGGTGAAGGCTACACCATCACCGACAACAATGAAGGTGGCACAGACGGCAGAATGACGGTCACGGATGGCAACAAGACCTTCTATGTCGATTATTCCTCCGCCGAGAGCAAGGAAGAGGTCATCTGCTTTGCCGAGGGCACGCTGATCGACACGCCAGTGGGCGAGGTGCCCGTGGAACAGCTCCGAATCGGCGATCCCATCCTGACGGCCGAGGGCAAGACAGTGCCTGTCCGCTGGATCGGCCACCAGACGCTGGTCAAGTCACGCCTGGCCTGGCGCATGCAGCCAGTGCGGATCGAGGCGGGTGCCCTGGGCGGAGGCCTGCCGCACAGCGATCTGACCGTTACCGCCAGCCACGGCATGGTGCTGGATGGTCTGGTCATCAATGCCTCGGCGCTGGTGAATGGCGACAGCATCCGCTTTGTTCCCCTGGCCGAGCTGGCTGAGCAATTCCGGGTGTTCCATGTGGAAACCGAAGAGCACAACGTGATTCTTGCCAACGGCTCTCCGTCGGAGACCTACATCGACTATGTCGATCGTCAGGCTTTCGACAACTATGCCGAATACGTGGCGCTCTACGGCATCGAGACCCGCGTCGTCGAGATGCCACGCCACCGTATCTCGTCATCTCGCCTGTTGCCGCTGGCCCTGCGCGAGCGTCTGGGCATTCATGACGTGATGCCGCTTTCCCGGACGGCTTGATCTCATCTGGCAGGAGAAAAAGCAAGGCCAGGTAAAGCCCGCAAGGTAGATAGCAGGCGCTTCAAGACACCGGTTGGACACGCAGACCGTGCCCAGCCGGTGTTTTTTTATTTGCCTGATCAGACCATGATGCCGGCAGATCTGGTCTTCCATATGCCGAGTTGCCATTTCATCGACAGAAACCAAGGTGTTGTCGTTTTCATCGGCCGAGAGGATTTCACCGGCCATGGTGCCGGGTGGAAATTGGGATCTCGTGATATTGATCCTTCGAGGAAGGGAATCAGGTTTGACCCATGAATAAGGTGGCTTTACGGCTGAAGTCACGGAACCATTTCATTATCGAAAGCCACATTTTCTCCAGTAAAGGCATCTCGCAGGCCTGGCAGGAGTGACAAGGCACATGCTGCATGATGCAGTAGCAACTGACCCAAATGGAATGTATGTCCAGTACATTTCTGCGTAGGGATACAAAGCTCTTTCCTGTTGAAGTTTTTAAAGTCTCGTAGTGAGTTTTGTCGGATTGTTGTGACCTGTGTCTTCTGGTTCGTGATCTTCGTGTCATTCTCGCTTCTCTTTAATAGAGACCTCTGAAGTCAGCCTTCCTTTTTGCATGTCGAGTAGTGCCATCACCAGTCTCTCTGCTGAATAGAAGTCGTAGACTTTTGGTATGTCGATCTCCTGCCCAGTGCGCCAAGAAGATGTTGGAGAGAAGGTGAAGTAATGTTTGTTTATAATTTCTGCATCGCATTAACGCCCTGTAAACGTTAAATGTGTTCACATTCTATTTGTGAATATTATTTAACATTTTCTCAAACTATTGTTTTTGAAGTGAAATTCAGGGATCTTGAAGCTGCTTAAAAGTAAACCAAAGTGAATTCTGTTGAAGGTCTGTTGGGTGTCGATCACTCTCTAACCGCCTGAGTTATTGGTTTCTCAGGAAGGGAGTTGATTTGTTATATTTCATAATACTGGGGGATTGATATGGCATCGGGAGTCAAGTTAGAAATCGGAGAGAATCAGAACGTTACAATTGGAGAGGGAGATGATGCGGCAGGAAGTTCTTTCGAAGTTTCCTTTCTTGGCTCATCGCAGCTAACCGTTGATGGCGTCGATACGCGTGTCGATGGGATCGCGTCCGCTCAGGCTGGATCGAATGTCAGTTTCAATGCCATCAATGGCGGTAATCTGTTAATTGATCAAGGCATTGGACAGTTAGGTGCCCTCAATAGCTTGAAATTTGGCGTTGGGGATAACAGTAGCATTACGTTTGATGCAGGCGCTTTGAGCGCAGGAAACATGCTGAACTCGTATGAGGTCGAGTTCTCCGGCAACGGTACCGGCTCCTTCACCTTCGAAAAACCCACTGTCAGCCTGCTCGATAACTACACTTTCAACGTCAAGGGCATGCAGGAGGGCGATCAGCTCAAGCTCGGTGGCGGTGAGTGGGGGCTGGATGAAGGTTTCTTCGGTTGGCAGGATGCTTATCGCGATGGCCAGTTGAATCTGGTGCAGGGCAATGACGTGGTCGGTGGCAAGGTCGTGGCCAGGATCGAGATGACAGAGGAACAATATCAAAAGTTCCTGGAGAATCCCGACGCCTACCTTTCCGGAAGTACCTTTACCCAGCCTGTCTGCTTCGCGGCAGGCACGATGATTGCCACACCCGACGGCGAGACTGCCGTGGAGGCATTGTCCATCGGCGATCTGGTGATGACTGCCAGTGGCGAGCAGGTGCCGGTGAAATGGATCGGACGTCAGACCATCAGCCGACTGAGTGCGGCAGGCAACTACTCTCCCGTGCGGATCCGCGAAGGCGCCCTGGCCGCCGGTATCCCGAATCAGGATCTCGTGCTCACCGCCAGCCATGGTGTCATTCTCGATGACCTGGTGATCAACGCCGGTGCGTTGGTCAACCACGACACCATCGATTACGTGCCTGGTGCCGAACTGCCTGATTCGGTGACCTACTACCACATCGAGACGGATTCTCACGAGGTGATTCTCGCCAACGGCACCGAGGCCGAGACCTACATCGACTATGTCGATCGTCAGGCTTTCGACAACTATGCCGAGTATGTGGCGCTCTACGGCATCGAGACGCGCGTCGTCGAGATGCCCCGCCACCGCATCTCGTCGCGTCGTCTGCTGCCGCTGGCCCTGCGTGAGCGTCTGGGCATTCAGGACGTGATGCCGCTTTCCCGAACGGCCTGAGCCCTTTAGAAAGCAAGCCAGGTAGAAAGCCAGCAAGATAGATAGCAGGTACTTCATGACACCGGCTGGACACGCGCAGTGTGCCCGGCCGGTGTTTTTATTTGTCGGACGCGATCATGGGGTGGGCAGTATGATGCGTCACATATTGGAAGCGACCATTTTCATGGTCATATGATCTCTTGGCCAAGATGCTATCGTCTTTATCTCCCGCAGCAACTTGCGGATATTGAAGGCCGTCAGAGACGGGGCGTTGTAATATGCGCCTTCTTTCATGCCATCATCTGTTGAGTATTTTAAGTATTTTCAGATTTTTTAGTCACGCCTATCTTTGAGTGTAAGTTTCAAGCTTGTTTCATGAACAAGGTGAGGCTGAAACTACGTCGCTCCCTCGATATCGAAAAAGTTTCTCCAGTAAAGAGCGCCCATAAGTCTAGTGGAAGGGAAAGTCACCATGCTGCATGGTGCGCCATGGTGGTCCCGAATGGAATTGTTCTCATGTTTTGAATAATGATAAGAAGTCGCTTTCATTGAATGAGGTATGCTATATACCCCGCAATGCGAGGTTTGGTTGGCGCGAGCTGGGCTTCGCTTGTGATGCTTTTTCTATATCGATTTGTGTAACAGAGATGATGGGGACGTAAGCGTGGGAAAGTGAAGGTCCTTCCGTCAGCGTTCCTCTTTTTGGCATATCGGAAGCGGCATGTCGTAGTGTTCTCGCCATGCCGAGTTCTCTCTCCGTGCTGTAGCGAGGTAACATTTATTTATAATGATGTGCTCACGTTAACGATGTCCACACGTTAAATGTGTTCATATTTGTTGTTTATACTTATTTAACATTATTGTAACTTATTGTTTTTAATGATAAATATTGATATTTTGGATTGGCTAAATAGTAAATCAGTGTGAATTGAGTTGATAATTGTATTTTTCGAGTTAGTTTTAATGTCGCGCCTTTCCCGGTTGGGTTGAGGTCGGGATAGGGGTGATAGTGAGTGCCAACTTGAGAGGGGTGAGACATGGATTTTAGTGTAGGTATGGGAGGTGATCAGAAGGTTACGATTAAAGAGGGCGACGTGCAGGATGGCAGTATCCTAAATATTACGGTCCTGGGAGATTTTGAGTTGACTGTCGATGGTGTTTCGACATCTATCGGCAATGTTAACGTTTTTCAGGCAGGCTCTTCTTCGGCATTCAACGCTATAAACGGTGGCAGGTTGACAGTCGATCAGGGGATTTTCAATATCAAGAGGGATAATGGTTTTACGTTCGGTGTTGGCGAGAATAGTGAAGTTGTATTGAATTTATTTGAGTTTAGAGCGTTCAGTGGGCCGAACAAGTTTTTTGTCAACTTCTCTAGCGAAGGAACGGGAGCCTTTACCTTCAATAGGGGAAAAGGAGCTCTTGCCGATGAGCCGACTTTCGAGGTTGCCGGAATGAAGCCTGGTGATACGCTCAACCTGGGAGGAGGGGAGTGGGCCCTAGATGAAGGCCTCCTTGACTGGGGAGAAGCCTATCACGATGGTTTCTTGCATCTGACTCAGGGAAGCGCCGTCGTCGGAAGCAAAGTAAATGCCAAAATCAAGATGACACGAGAAGAGTTCAATGAATTCATGAAGGATCCCAACGCTTATCTCGCCGGGGGAACCTATACGCAAGTCTGCTTTGCGGCGGGCACGATGATCGCCACACCCGACGGCGAAATCGCCGTCGAGACGCTGTCGATCGGCGATCTGGTAATGACGGCCAGTGGCGAGTCGGTGCCGGTGAAATGGCTTGGTCGCCAGACAATCGGCCGACTGACGGCATCCGGCAACAACGCGCCTGTGCGGGTTCGTGAAGATGCCTTGGCGCCGGGGCAGCCGAACCGGGATCTCGTCCTCACTGCCCACCATGGTCTCGTCATCGATGACCTGGTCATTGATGCTGGCGCGCTGGTCAACCACGATTCGATCGATTATGTACCGAACAGCGAGTTGCCCGACACGGTGACCTATTACCACATCGAAATGGAGAATCGTGAAGTGGTTATTGCCAACGGTACAGAAGTCGAGACCTACATCGATTACATCGATCGTCAGGCCTTCGACAATTATGATGAGTATGTCGCGCTCTACGGGACCGAGACACGCGTCATCGAGATGCCTCGCCACCGTATCTCGTCGCGTCGCCTAGTGCCCATGGCCCTGCGTGAGCGCCTGGGTATTCAGGACATGGTCCAGTTCTCCTGATAAGGCCTGAACCACCTTGAAGGCACCGGCTAGGGCTTGTCCCAGCCGGTGCTTTTGCTTGTTTGCTGCTGTTTCCTGAAACAGGCTGAGGTATGGCGCTCAACTCAATAGGCGAGGACGATGCCCATCAATAGCCCCCAGGCAAGCACGCCTGCTGCCATGATCGTGTAGGTGGCTGACATGGTGATCACATCATTGGTGCGCCGTTCGCAGAGTGCCTGCAGGCCGTGATAGATCAGACTGCAGGAAAGACCCAAGGCCACCAGTTCCGCCACGACATTGAGCAGCAGGCTGGGGATCAGCAGCAGTATCGAGGCGGACCACATCGGTAACGGCGCCAGGGCGGCCAGCAAGTAGGCGTTTTGGTAGTCGATCGATAGTTCACGCTCCGCATTGACCACGGCGTGGATCAGCCAGCCCATGACGAAGAAGGTCAGTAGTTCGGCCAGAAACAGGATGGTGGTGATGAAGCGCCACTGGCGATCGCCGAAGCCGGCCATGAAATCATCGCCATAATGGGTGCCGGCGTAATAGAGCAGTATCGGTGGCAGCAGTGACATGGGAAGTACCAGACACCAGGCCAGCATCGGAATGGATGGCCGGCGCTGTTGCAGCTCCTTCCAGCCAGCGGTACGCGTGATGGGCAAAAGGAGGATGGAGGAGATCTTCATGCGCGGGCTCCTGTTTAGTGGGTGGCCGGAGGCGTGGGAGTTTCTTCGCGTGTCAGGATGGGAACCCGGCGTTCGGTCCACCACATCCAGATGATGGAAACCAGGGTCACGCCGAAGCAGAGCATCCACACCGTGGTGGCGATGCCGGTGAGGTCGACCAAGATGCCGAACATGATCGGCAAGAGGAAACCGCCAAGCCCGCCGGCCAGTCCGACGATGCCCGAGACGAGGCCGAGATTTTCTTGGTACTCGTTGGACAAGTACTTGAAGACTGAAGCCTTGCCGATTCCCCAGGCAATGCCCACCACGAACAGTGCCACGGTGAACAGCCATGCCGGGATGGCGAATCCGAAGTCCACGGTTCCCTGACCGCCGGCGGCCTGCACGCTGTAGTGGGTGTTGGGATAGGACATGATGAAAAGGGCAATCATGCTGGCCCACATGCAGGTCCAGGTAACGTTATGGGCACCGAAGCGGTCGGAAAGCCAGCCGCCGAAGGCGCGAATCACACCGGAGGGCAACACGAAGACGGTGGCGATCAACGCTGCCAGTTGAATGCCCAAACCATACTCGCTCATGTAGTAGTGGGTCAGCCACAGCGAGACCCCCACGTACCCCCCGAATACCACGGAATAATACTGGCAGTACTTCCATACCTTGGGATCGTTGAGCACCTTCATTTGTTCACGTAGCGAGGTTCCTTGGGTGTGCCGGTGCGCGGGATCGGAATAGGTGAAGAACCAGAACAGCACGACAGTGATCAACAGAATCACCGCATAGAGGTTGGGCACCGATTGCCAGCCCAGCAGAATGATCACCGTGGGGGCGATGTACTTGGTCACGGCGGCCCCGGCATTGCCGGCACCGAAGATGCCCATGGCCAGACCCTGTCGATCCTTCTCGAACCACTTGGCGGTATAGGTGATGCCTACCGAGAAGCTACCGCCGGCAAGGCCAATGCAGGCCCCCAGCACCAGCAACTGCCAGTACTGCGTGGCAAACTGGATCGCCCAGATGGCGGGGATCACGAATATCAGGATGGCAAGAAACACCGGGCGACCGCCGTAGTGGTCGGTCATGGCTCCCAGCGGCAGGCGGCTCAGCGCTCCGGTCAGGATGGGGACCGCGGTGAGGATGCCGAACTGAGTACTGTTGAGATCGAGCTGCTCGGCGATGGGGACGCCGATTTCGCCGAACATCGTCCACACCATGAAGCACATGGTGAAGGCAAACGTGTTGGCCACCAGAACCGAATGTTGCTTGAAGCGATGGGAGGCCATGTCCTTTCCCTCCTGCCGTGGATTGAGGCGGGGCAATCGGTGTGGTTGTCGTCATGACATCGATATCAGGGATTTTTCACGTAGGCGTTGCCGCGCAGGTAGAACCACCAGTTCACCACCAGACAGAGTGCATAGAAAACGGCGAAGCCGTACATGGCGAGCTCGGGTGTGCCGGCCTTGATCTGACCGCCTATCACTTGTGGGGCGATGAAGGCCCCATAGGCGGCAATCGCCGAGCTCCACCCCAGCACGGGACCTTTCTGCTGGGTATCAAATATCACGCCGATACTTCGGAAGGTGGAACCGTTGCCGATGCCGCTGGCCGCGAACATCACGATGAACAGTGCCAAAAATATCCAGAAATACTGGTTCGGGTCGGTGGCGTTGTAGGCCAGCATCATCACGTAGCCGGTTGCGATGGAGGCCACCACCATGACGGCGGAGATGATCTGGGTGACGATGGAGCCGCCGACCTTGTCGGAAATCCAGCCGCCTACGGGGCGGATCAGGGCGCCCACGAAGGCGCCCATCCAGGACCAGGTCAGGGCGCTGGGCGCTTCCGGGTTGGGCACACGGGTCAGGCTGCCATCGGCGGCCACTTCCATCATGTTGCCGAAGATGACGTTGATGGAGAGGGGCAAGGCGGCGGAAAAGCCGATGAAAGATCCGAAGGTGAGGATATAGAGCACCGTCATCGACCAGGTGTGCTTGTTGGAGAAGATGGAGAACTGCTGCTGGATGGCCGGTTTGACATGGCCGGGCAGTGAGCGCAGCGCGGCGAGCGTCAGCAGGATGGTGATCGGCAAGGCAATCCACATGCTGAGCCAGCCGAGGGCCAGCACGCCCACGACCGAGGTAGCGATGCCCACGCCATAGAAGCCGAGTATCTTGCCGAAGGCCGATGCCGGAGTGCCTGGTTGCGGGGTGATGGTGCGCAGGTTGTTCATGCCGAACCAGCAGGCGAAGGCCAGGGGAAGCAGAAATACCACCCAGATCAGGCCCGCGTTCTGTATCCAGGTATCGGTGCCGGCTTCGATGCGTCCGATCAGTGTCCCGCTGGCGCTTTTCAGTGGCATGGGGGCGCCGGCGAGAGCGCCGAACAGGCCCGCGGTCATCACCAAGGGAATCAAGACCTGCATGGTGGTGACACCGAAGTTGCCCAGTCCAGCGTTCATGCCCAACGCATAGCCTTGCTGTGCTTTCGGGAAGAAGGTCGAGATGTTGCTCATCGAGCAGGCGAAATTGCCGCCACCGATGCCCGAGAGCAGCGCCAGGGCTTGAAAGACCCAGAAGGGAGTATGCGGATTCATCAGGGCAAGGCCGGTCCCCAATGCAGGAACCATCAGCAGGGTGGTCGTCAGGAAAATCGTGTTGCGACCACCGGCGATGCGGATCATGAAGGAGGCGGGAATCCGCAGGGTGGCACCGGATAGCCCACCGATGGCGGTCAGGGTGAAGAGTTGATCGACCGTGAAGGGAAAGCCCAGATTCTGCATCTGAGTGGTGATCATTCCCCACATCATCCAGATGGCAAACCCCATCGCCAGACTGGGAATGGAAATCCACAGATTGCGATTGGCGACTCGGTTTCCGACGGTCTCCCAGAAGGTCGTATCCTCGACATCCCAGTGTTCGATGTCGGCGTTGATTTTCCCACCCTTGGATGGAAGGTCTTGCTCGCCTGACTTGCGGGTAGCATCGACGCTTTCTCGGCCCATGGTGCATCTTCCCCTTGGCATTTCACGATGGACCCCACGAGGGGCTTCGTTGGGAAAGATACGTCGGAGATGGCACCAGAGAAATGCGTTCCGAAAGGCGTTAAATCGGCTGGATACCTCCTTGTGGGTAGCGCGAGGGGGGATCGCTTTTTAGGGATATCAATGAGTTGGATGCCTAGCTTCGGTGTGGAGCGGGCCTGAGAGGGCGCGTTGGATCATCGGAGGTATTTCGCTCTATCTATCGAGTCCTTCCTGCACGGCCCATACCGCCGCTTCGACGCGCGAGCGTAGATTGAGCTTCTTGAGCAGATGCTTGACGTGTACCTTGACCGTGCCCTCCGTGATGTCGAGTCGACGGGCGATCAGCTTGTTGGACAGTCCTTCGGCCAGTTCTCGCAGAATCTCCTTCTCGCGCTGGGTCAGGCTGTGAATGTCGGGCGCGACGGGCTGGCTCTTCTGGTTGCGCAGTGCCTCAGCGAGCAGCGAGGCAAGGCTGTCGCTGATCACCATGCGACCCAGTGCGGCCTGGCGTAGCTGGTGCAGCATGTCGTCCGGGTCCATGTCCTTGAGCAGATAGCCATCGGCGCCAGCCTGAAGGGCAGCGACCACATCCTCCTCGTGGTCGGAGACGGTGAAGATCACGATGCGCCCGGCGAACTCGTTATGGCGTAGCTGCTTGAGGGTGGCGATGCCATCCATGTCGGGCATGTTGAGGTCGAGCAGGATCAGATCAGGGTCGCGCTCGTCGGCCAGGCGTAGCCCCTCTGCCGGCGTGCCCGCCTCGCCGACGAGCATCAGATCGTCCTCGAGCTCGAGCAGTTGGATCACACCGCGGCGCAGCAGCGGATGGTCGTCGATGATCAGGATACGGGCGGTGTCGGAGTGGGGCATCCTTGTGGGTCTCTTGCTGGTCAATGACGCCAGGTGGCTATTGCGCGATCAGCCGTGCCGTCTGTGGGGTGAAGACGAGAGTGACGAGGGTACCGCCGCCATCGCGCCGGCGCACCTGGAGCGTGCCTCCCAGGGTCTCGGCGCGATCGTGCATGATCACCAGGCCATGGTGCATGGGGGGCGAGGCCGCGCTCTCCAGGCCGATGCCATCGTCCGCGATGATGACACTCAGGCAAGACTGGGTGAAATGTACCGTGACGCTGGCCCAGCGGGCATGTGCGTGCTTGAGGATATTGGCCAGGGCCTCGCGCACGACCTGGAGTACATGGATCTCTTCGTTGGGATTGAGCAACTGTGGAGGCACGTCGAAATCGAGTTCCACGGCAAAGCCCAGACGATCGCTGAATTCCGCGACGGTCTGACTCAGGGTGCTCTGCAGGCTCGTGCCGTCGAGGCGCAGTCGGAAGGTCGTGAGCAGCTCGCGTAGCTGGCGATAGGCGCTGTCCAGTCCGGTGCGTAGCTCGTCGAAGACGGGGGCCTGGTCCTGTGGGGACAGCCCCTTGCCCTGCATGCGTTCCAGGCGAGTGACTTGGATCTTGAGGTAGGACAGTGACTGAGCCAGGGAATCGTGCAATTCACGTGCGATGATCGTGCGCTCGTTCATCAACGTCACCTGTTGCTGCTGCTCGATGCGTCTCTGCAGATAGACCGCTGTGGCAAGCTGATCGGTCAGGGCATTGAGCAGGCGTCGAGTGCTGTCGGTAAGGCCGAGATTGGCGGCGTAGTGAACCTTCAGGGTACCGAGCAGGGTATCGCCGACGCTCACGGGTAGCGTCAGGCACTCGAGTCTTGCTTCTCCCTTCTCGGTGAATGCCTCGGGGCTGGGCTCGAGCAGGCAGGCCTGGCAGTTCTGGTCGCGACAGTAGGTGGGGCGGTGCGGTGAATGCGTGGTGAGGATGGGGACGTCACGCTGGTCGAAGGGGTCGTGCAGCGAGAATCCGATAGGGCCGATATCGAGCAGCTTCTCCAGGCGACGCAACATGGGGGCGGCGCTGGTGCAGAGATCATTACCGCCACCGTAGAGGGCTCGGCTGCCGTCATGGAGAATCTGCATGGCCGCATTGCTGCGGGCCAGTTCCTGTTTCTTGCGCGATACACGATCCTGGAGTTTCGCATAACTGGTGCCAAGCTCCGCGGTCATGGTATCCATGGCGCGGCCGAGCAGGGCCAGTTCGTCGCCACCCTGCAATTGACTACGATGAGTGAAATTGTGCCGGCTGGTTTCCCGCGCCAGTACGACCAGCTGGCGCAGCGGGCGTACCAGGTTGTGGCGGATGTCGTAGAGGGCGATGACGACGACCATGACCGTCAGCGCCAGAAAGAAGATCTGCAGCAGCTCGAGGCGCTGGAACTTGATCTCGCTGTTGCGCTCGAGCAATGAAACCAGGTGATCGATGGCGCTCTTCTGGTCTTCCAGCTCATCGATGAGCCGGGCGACCTCAGCATCATCATTGAAGACAGAGGCGATCCGAGGGGCAAGCTGCTCCCGCCAGTGGTGCTCGAGCTGCTGGTGACGGGCCTGTATTCGAGGCTCATCGGTCGTCGGCAGGGAGCCCATCAATCTTGGATTGTCCAAGCGGTCGGTGAAGCGTTCTGCCAGCGCTATCACATGCTGGCGTTGTGCATCCTCAGGCTCATGCTGGTAACGCTGCAAGGCCGTGATCAACTGGTAGGTGTTAAGGCGCAATGAGCCGGCCCAGTTGATAGCGTCGGCATCCCCTCGGCTGCTCCCGGCCATCCACACGGTCATGGCGATGCTGATCAATGCCATGAGGCTGATTGTCAGCAACGAAGCCGTGATGCGGGCTGCCAGGGAGCGTTGCAGCAGTTTCATCGGGACTCCGAAAGGCAACGTTGAACAGGAACGCCACTATACCTTAGTGGGCTGTCGATGCCTCTCCAAGTCAGGTCTATCGGCTGTTCCTTTCTTCGGCATCCGTGCCCACGCATTATCGCTGCGCCCATCGAGGAGGTGCCTTCTATCTCCTTGGAGGTAGTCGCGGACGATATGGAGGTAATCGGGCAGTAATTGGTGGTGTGATCGCCCAGAATCCTACTAGCTAACGATGTCCACGCCGGCATGACCGTGACCACCTGGCGTGGCGGACATGCTGATTTCGCGGAGCCTGGAGAGCCACCATGAGCCATTTCATTGATCGGCTGAGCTTCTTTCGCAAGACCCGAGTTCCCTTCGCCAATGATCACGGAGAACTGCGCGAGGAAGCCCGGGACTGGGAGAACAGTTATCGACAGCGCTGGCAGCACGACAAGGTGGTGCGCTCCACGCATGGGGTGAACTGCACCGGCTCATGCAGTTGGAAGATCTACGTCAAGAATGGACTGGTCACCTGGGAGACCCAGCAGACCGACTATCCGCGTACCCGGCCCGACCTGCCCAATCATGAGCCCAGGGGGTGTCCGCGTGGGGCCAGCTATTCCTGGTACATCTACAGCGCCAACCGTTTGAAGTATCCATTGATCCGCAAGCCGTTGCTCAAGCTATGGCGGGAGGCGCTGGCCGAACATGGCGATGAGGTGGATGCCTGGGCGTCGATTGTCGAGGATCCGGCTCGCACCAGGCAGTACAAGCAGGCTCGGGGCATGGGCGGTTTCGTGCGCGCCGAGTGGGACGAGGTCAATGGGTTGATCGGCGCCGCCAACGTCTACACGGCCAAGCAGTACGGGCCGGACCGGATCATCGGCTTCTCGCCGATTCCTGCCATGTCGATGGTCTCCTATGCGGCCGGCAGTCGCTATCTGTCACTGATCGGCGGCGTCTGCATGAGCTTCTACGACTGGTATTGCGACCTGCCGCCGGCCAGCCCGCAGACCTGGGGCGAGCAGACCGATGTGCCGGAATCCGCCGACTGGTACAACTCGGGTTACATCATCGCCTGGGGGTCCAATGTGCCCCAGACCCGCACCCCGGACGCTCACTTCTTCACCGAAGTCCGTTACAAGGGCACCAAGACCGTCTCGGTGACCCCGGACTACGCCGAGGTTTCCAAGCTTACCGATGAGTGGCTGTCCGCCAAGCAGGGGACCGATGCGGCACTGGCCATGGCCATGGGCCACGTGATTCTCAAGGAATTCCATCTCGACAATCCGAGCGCCTATTTCACCGACTATGTGCGTCGCTATACCGACATGGCCTGCCTGGTCGAGCTCGAGGAGCGCGAGGATGGCAGCTACATGCCCGGCAAGCAATTGCGCGCCGGTGACTTCGAGGACAACCTCGGGCAGGACAACAATCCCGAGTGGAAAGTCGTGGCCTGGGACGAGTTGAGCGACCGCCTCGTCGTGCCACGCGGGTCGATCGGTTTTCGCTGGGGAGAGGGTGGCGGAGAAGACGGCAAGTGGAATCTCGAGCCACGCGATGCCCAGGGCAATGACATCCGTCCCTTGTTGAGCCTAGCCAAGACCGGCGAGACGGTCGCGAGGGTCGCGTTTCCCTATTTCGGCGGCATTGCCCGTGAGCATTTCGACCATGTCCAGAGTTCCGGGCCGAGCAACGAGCTGTTGTTCCATTGCCTGCCGGCCAAGCGGTTGACGCTGGCCTCCGGCCGCGAAGTGCTGGCGGTCACGGTCTTCGACCTGATGTGCGCCAACTATGGGATCGACCGTGGGTTCGGCGAGCACGAGGGGGAGGATGATGGTGCGACCGCTTTCGATCAGGTCAAGCCTTATACCCCAGCCTGGCAGGAGAAGATCACCGGCGTCCCCGCCGAGCAGTGCCTGCGCATTGCCCGGGAGTTCGCCGATAATGCCGACAAGACCCGGGGTCGCTCCATGATCATCGTCGGTGCCGGGATGAACCACTGGTACCACATGGACATGAATTACCGTGGCCTGATCAACATGCTGATCATGTGCGGTTGTGTTGGCCAGAGCGGTGGTGGATGGGCCCATTACGTCGGCCAGGAAAAGCTGCGCCCGCAGACCGGCTGGCTGCCGCTGGCCTTCGGGCTGGATTGGCAGCGTCCGCCACGACAGATGAACTCCACCTCCTTCTTCTATAACCATTCCTCTCAGTGGCGTTACGAAAAGCTCGAGATCAAGGAGATCCTCTCACCGCTGGCCAATCCGGCCGACTACCGTGGCAGCCTGATCGACTTCAATGTGCGTGCCGAGCGCATGGGCTGGTTGCCTTCGGCGCCACAGCTTGCCACCAATCCGCTGTCGCTGGCCGGCAAGGCCGCCGAGGCGGGGCAGTCCTGCGCCGACTATGTCGTCGACCAACTCAAGGCCGGCACGTTGCGTTTTGCCGCCGAGGACCCGGACGATCCCCAGAACATTCCGCGCAACATGTTCATCTGGCGCTCCAACCTGCTGGGCAGTTCCGGCAAGGGGCATGAGTACATGCTCAAGTATCTGCTGGGCACCCGCCACGGTATCCAGGGCAAGGATCTGGGCGAGGGAGGTGGCCCCAAACCGGAGGAGGTCGTATGGCGCGACGAGGCAACGGAAGGCAAGCTCGACCTGCTGGTGACCCTGGATTTCCGGATGTCCACGACCTGCCTGTATTCGGACATCGTGCTGCCCACGGCCACCTGGTACGAGAAGGACGATCTCAATACCTCGGACATGCACCCCTTCATCCATCCGCTGACGGCGGCCACCGATCCGGCCTGGGAGTCGCGCAGCGACTGGGACATCTACAAGGGCATCGCCAAGGCGTTCTCCAAGGCCTGCGTGGGTCATCTGGGCCAGGAAACCGACCTGGTCACCTTGCCTCTGCAGCATGATTCTCCCGCCGAGCTGGCTCAGCCGGAGGTCAAGGACTGGAAGCGTGGTGAATGTGACCCGATACCCGGCCGGACCATGCCGTCACTGATCGAGGTCAAGCGTGACTATCCGGCCACCTATGAGCGCTTTACCTCCCTGGGACCATTGCTCGACAGCCTGGGAAATGGCGGCAAGGGAATCAACTGGCAGACCGAGCGGGAAGTCAAGCTGCTCGGCAAGCTCAATCGCGTGAAATCGGCAGGAGCGGCCAAGGGACGACCGCGCATCGAGTCGGCCATCGATGCCGCCGAGGTGATCCTGTCGCTGGCGCCGGAGACCAACGGCCAAGTGGCGGTAAGGGCCTGGGAGGCGCTCTCGAAGGTCACCGGTCGCGATCACAAGCATCTTGCCGAGCCCAAGGAAGAAGAGAAGATCCGTTTTCGCGATGTGGTCGCCCAGCCGCGCAAGATCATTTCCAGCCCGACCTGGTCCGGGCTGGAGGACGAACATGTCTCCTACAACGCTGGCTATACCAATGTCCACGAGCTGATTCCCTGGCGCACCGTCAGCGGTCGCCAGCAGTTCTATCAGGATCATGCCTGGATGCGTGCGTTCGGCGAGAGCCTGCTGGTCTATCGACCACCGATCGATACCAAGGCGATGGCCAGCGTGGCGGCGCCTAAGGGCAACGGCAACCCGGAAATCGCCCTGAACTGGATCACCCCGCACCAGAAGTGGGGGATCCATTCCACCTACAGCGACAACCTGCTGATGCAGACCCTGTCACGGGGTGGCCCCATCGTCTGGCTGTCCGAGGATGACGCCCGGTCGATCGGTGTCGAGGACAACGACTGGCTCGAGCTCTACAACGCCAACGGCGCCATTACGGCCCGGGCCGTGGTCAGCCAGCGGGTCAAGAGCGGCATGGTGATGATGTACCACGCTCAGGAACGCATCCTGAATGTCCCGGGGTCGGAAGTGACCGGGACCCGAGGGGGGATCCACAACTCGGTCACGCGTGTCTGTCCCAAGCCGACCCACATGATCGGCGGCTATGCGCAGCTGTCCTACGGCTTCAACTACTACGGTACCGTCGGTTCCAACCGGGACGAGTTCGTCATCGTGCGCAAGATGAAACGCATCGATTGGCTGGACGGAGAGGGCAACGATGATCAGCAGGAGGCCGTGAAATGAAGATTCGTTCTCAGGTCGGCATGGTCCTGAATCTCGACAAGTGCATCGGCTGCCATACTTGCTCGGTGACCTGCAAGAACGTCTGGACCAGCCGCGAGGGGGTCGAGTATGCCTGGTTCAACAATGTCGAGACCAAGCCCGGTATCGGCTACCCCAAGGAGTGGGAGAACCAGGCGAAGTGGCGCGGCGGTTGGCTGCGTCGCACGGACGGCCATATCGAGCCGCGCATCGGTGGCAAATGGCGGGTACTGGCGAACATCTTTGCCAATCCGGATCTGCCGGAAATCGACGACTACTACGAGCCGTTCACTTTCGACTACCAGCATCTGCATACCGCCGGACAGGGCAAGCATCAGCCCGTGGCTCGACCGCGTTCGCTGATTTCCGGCCAGCGCATGAACAAGATCGAATGGGGGCCCAACTGGGAAGAGATCCTTGGCACCGAGTTCGCCAAGCGGCGCCGCGATGCCAACTTCGATCAGGTGCAGGCCGATATCTACGGCCAGTTCGAAAACACCTTCATGATGTATCTGCCGCGGCTATGCGAGCACTGCCTGAACCCCACCTGCGTGGCGTCCTGTCCCAGCGGGGCGATCTACAAGCGCGAGGAGGACGGCATCGTGCTGATCGATCAGGACAAGTGCCGTGGCTGGCGGATGTGCATCTCGGGCTGTCCCTACAAGAAAATCTATTACAACTGGAAGAGCGGCAAGTCCGAGAAGTGCATCTTCTGCTACCCACGTATCGAGGCGGGGCAGCCGACCGTCTGTTCCGAGACGTGCGTGGGCCGTATCCGCTATCTGGGCGTGCTGCTCTATGATGCGGACCGTATCGAGGAAGTGGCGAGTACCCCGGACGAGCGGAATCTCTATCATCGTCAGCGCGACATCTTCCTCGATCCCCACGATCCTGAGGTGATCGCCCAGGCTCGCCAGGACGGTGTTGCCGACAACGTGATCAAGGCGGCCCAGGAAAGCCCGGTCTACAAGCTGGCCATGGAGTGGGGCCTGGCATTGCCGCTGCACCCCGAGTATCGCACCCTTCCGATGGTCTGGTACGTGCCGCCGCTGTCGCCGATCCAAGCCGCCGCCGAGGCGGGCAAGGTCGAGTTCGACGGCGTACTGCCGAAGATCGAGTCGCTGCGCATCCCGGTCAGATACCTGGCCAACCTGCTCACCGCCGGCGAGGAGGCCCCCGTGGTCCTGGCGTTGAAGCGACTGATGGCCATGCGTCTCTACATGCGAGGCAAGCATGTCGAAGGACAGTCGGATGTCACGGTGCTCGACGAGGTCGAGCTTGACGAGGCCCAGGTCGAGGAGATGTATCGCTACCTGGCCATTGCCGATTACGAGGACCGTTTCGTGATTCCCACCAGCCATCGGGAGCAGGCCATCGATGCCTTCCCCGAACGCGGTGGCTGTGGGTTCAGCTTTGGTGATGGCTGCCATGGTGGCGACAGTGGCGGAAGTCTGTTCGGTGGTCGCAAGCAGACCTCGACGCTGGTGCAGCCGGTGGACGTCTTCGACCCACGGGCCCAGCGTGAGGCTCGGCACGACGAAAAGGCCGAGGAGGCGCGCGATGACTGAGGCAGCGATGCAACATGATGAGTCGCCCGGTGGCATGTTGAGTCTGCGGGTGCTGTCTCGCTTGCTGGATTATCCCTCGGCAGCATTGCAGGCAGCCACCGGCGAAATGATCGAGATCCTCGACGCCGAGCGACGCTGGTCGCCAACATTGCGCGCCGCCTTGACGGGGTGGTGCCAACGCTTGGCCGAGGACGACCTCATGGAGAGGCAAGCCGAGTACGTGGCGTTGTTCGACCGTGGGCGGGCCACCTCGCTGTTGCTCTTCGAGCATGTTCATGGTGAGTCCCGTGAGCGTGGTCAGGCCATGGTCGATCTGCTGGCCGAGTACCGTGCCGCGGGCTTCGAGATCGACGCTCGGGAGCTGCCCGATTACCTGCCGTTGTTCCTGGAATATCTCTCCACCCGCCCCGAGGCCGAGATCGCCCAATGGTTGGGAGAGATCCGTCACATCCTGGCTTGCCTGGGGGCTCGCCTGGAGGAGCGCGAGGCCGATCATGCCCTGGTGCCCTTGGCGCTGCTGGCGCTGATTGGCGCCGAGGCGGAGCTGGAAGCCCAGCGCGAGCCGGTGAAGGCCGAACCGCCGGACCATACGGCCGAGGCTCTGGATGCGGTCTGGGAAGAGGAGGCGGTGCGCTTCTCCGCCGCCTCCGATCAGGATTGTGCCCTGCAATCCGCCGAGGGACGACGCCTGGCCGAGCGCAAGGCGGCGACACAGAGTACGACGGTGCGGATCCTCGACCCCGACGCCGCACCGCATCAAGGAGGTCAGTCATGAGCCACTTCTTGCATACGCTCTTGTTCGGGATCTATCCCTATCTTGCCGGCACCATCTTTCTGATCGGCAGCCTGCTGCGCTTCGATCATGGCCAGTACACCTGGAAGGCGGGTTCCAGCCAGATGCTGTCATCGCGGCGCATGCGGCTGGCCAGCAATCTTTTCCATATCGGCATCCTCGTGATCTTCTTCGGCCACCTCGTGGGATTGCTGACGCCGCACTGGGTCTATGCGCCCTTCATGAGCGCCGGCACCAAGCAGGTGATCGCCATTCTGGTGGGCGGCATCGCGGGTATCATGTGTCTGGTCGGCGGGGCCATGCTGGCCTATCGACGCCTCACCAATGCCCGGGTCAAGGCGTCGTCCAGCTTCATGGATACGGTCATCATCCTGCTGCTGGTGATCCAGGTGACGCTTGGGCTCCTGACCATCATCCCGGCGCTGAACCACCTGGATGGCGGCGTGATGCTCGCGCTTGCTCATTGGGCTCAGGCCATCGTCTTCTTCCAGGGGGGCGCCGCCGATCACCTCATCGGGATCGGGCTCATCTACAAGCTGCATATCCTGGTAGGCCTGACCATCGTGCTGCTCTTTCCCTTCACCCGATTGGTGCATGTCTGGAGTGCGCCCCTGGGGTATCTGACCCGGCGTTACCAGATCGTTCGCCGTCGGGCCTGAAGTGGGCGCCGATTCCGGTGAGCTCAGGACACGCTTGGCAAGCGCAAGGACACTATCATGCAGAAGATCGATATTGAGATGGTCCCGGCAGACGTGACCCCGCCGCCCATTCAGGTCGGCGAGATCCGGATCGATCAGGCGATGATCGCCAGGGAGATGCAGTACCATCCGGCCGACAGCGCTGATGAGGCCCAGTTTCAGGCCGCTCGGGCCCTGGTGGTTCGCGAGCTGTTACGGCAACGGGCAGGGCAGCTAGGGTTGAGGGTGGATGATGAGAGTGCCGTCGAGGGCGCCATTGCCGAGTTGCTCGAGCGCGAACTCGAACTGCCCGAACCGACCGAGTCGGATTGCCGCCGTTTTCATGCGGCCCATCAGGCGCGCTTCAGTGAGCCGACGACCATGTGCGTCCGCCACATCCTGCTGGCGGCCGCCCCGGACGATGTGGCGGCACGCGATGCCGGTCATCGGCAGGGCGTATCGCTCATCGAGTTGTTGAGCGACGCGCCTTGGCGCTTCACGGAGCTGGCTCAGCGCCACTCAGCCTGTCCATCGCGGGACGAGGGGGGCGAGCTGGGTTGGCTGGTGCCGGGCCAGACCGTCGAGGAACTCGATCGTGCCCTTCAGCATTTGCCCGAAGGTCTGCACATGCAGCCTCTGGAGTCGCGCTATGGGTGGCATGTAGTCGTCATCGACGAGCGTCGGGAGGGGCGCCCCTTGCCCTTCGAAAGCGTTGCGGGAAGGGTCCGCCATACCTTGTGCGAGCAAGCTTCCCGCCGTGCGCTACGGCATTATCTGCTGGAGCTGGAAGCCAGATTTGGCGTCGAAGGCATCCGGCTGGATGAGGATGTCGATCAGGTGCTGATGCAGTGAGGGAGCCGATGGCTCATGTCGCTATCGGCCAGCGGACCTCGGCGGCAGTCCGGTGGCGCCGGGGATGCGTGGTTTGCCGCTGGACGCAAGGGAGATGACGAACATGGCCAGGCACTCCATTCCTCCGGCTTCGACCGTCCCCGCCAGGGGCATGGCGTTCTGGCGACTGGCCTTTCGCCCCTTCTTTCTCCTGGGCGCCGTTTTCAGCCTGCTGGCGATGGCGATATGGGGGGCTTTCTGGCATGGCGGCGTCCTGCTCAGGCCGTATGGCGGCATGCTGTGGTGGCATCAGCACGAGATGCTGTTCGGTTTCGGCATGGCCATTGTGATCGGCTTTCTGCTTACGGCGGTGCAGACCTGGACCGGCCGGCGAGGTCTGAACGGGCTGCCGCTGGCGGGGCTGGTGGTATTGTGGCTTGCGGGGCGGGGCGTCATGGCCTTTCCGCCGGGGGGCCACGAACTCTTGCCGATGCTGGTCGACCTGGCATTGCTGCCGGTGGTGACCCTGGTGCTGGCTCAGGCGGTGATTGGGGCTCGGCAGTGGCGCAACCTGGTGTTCCTGCCGGTGCTTGGCGTGTTGTTCTTGGCCAATGCCTCGATGCACATGGGAATGCTGAAAGGCGATGCCATGATGGTCCGGTCCGGTGCACACCTGACGGTGTTGTTGATCGTGCTGTTGATGGTGGTGCTGGGCGGGCGGGTCATTCCCTTTTTCACCGCCCGGCGTCTGGGGCGCCCTCAGGTGGCAGGCCTGAAGTGGCTGGAATTTCTGGCGGTTGGCCTGGTGGTTGTCCTGGTGGGCATGCAAGTGGCGAGTTTCGGCGCCGCTCTGCCAGGTGCGGCATGGGCCAGTGCCTCGTTGTCAGCGGCAGGATTCAATGTGCTGCGCCTGGCGCGTTGGGGTGGGTGGCGCTGCCTGCATAAGCCCTTGTTGTGGGGGCTGCACCTCAGCTATCTCATGATGTGCGTGGGGCTGGCGATGTGGGGCATGGTGGCGTTGCAGCTGATCGGTCCATCGCTGGCGCTGCATGCCATCACGGTGGGTGGCATGGGGACCATGATGATGGCCATGATGGCCCGTGTCTCCCTGGGGCATACCGGGCGGCCGATCGAGACGCTGCCGGGCATCGGGATGGCGCTGGGGGCACTGGTGCTGGCGGCCGTGCTGCGTGCTCTGATACCGGCGCTGTGGCCACAGGCGGCGCACTGGACAATAAGCCTGAGTATCTTGTGCTGGTTGCTGGCGTTCGCGATGTTCGTGTGGCGCTATGCCGTGCCACTGATGCGACCGAGGGTCGATGGCAAGCCGGGATGACGGCGGACGTGCATCGGCGGCAGTCGGGGCGAGTGACGATGGGGAGGGACATGTCGCTCTATTGGCTGATCAAGCATCTGCACATGGCTATGGCTGGCCTGAGCTTGGTCTTGTTCGTGCTGAGGGCATGGTGGTCGGTGACGGCACCGCAGCGGTTGCAGAGACGTTGGGTGCGTGTATTGCCTCATCTGGTCGATACGGTCTTGCTGGCCTTCGGGGTATGGTTGATGCTGATGTTGCGTTTCTGGCCTCATCAGCATCCCTGGCTTGTCGCGAAACTCATCGCTCTGGTGATCTACATCGGGCTGGGAAGCGTCGCCATCAAGCGTGGCCGTACTCCGTTGCAGCGTGCGAGTGCCGCCTTGTTGGCCGTGCTGGTGTTTGTCTATATCGTGGGCACGGCCATCCGCCATCATCCGCTGTCCTGGCTGGGATAGGGGAAACGACGTGACATGCAGGGAGGAACACCATGTTTGAGCTGACGTTGCTTCTCGTCCTCCTGCCCCTGTACGTGGCGTGTCTGTCGCTGGCATGGAAGCTGTCGCATCATCAGCGTGTTTTCAAGACCCTGATCTTTGGTTCATTGATGTTCCTGGGACTGATCAGTTATCTCTTCCTGGCGTTAGGCATCTTGTTGCAAGTGGGGTTCTCTACCTCTGGATTGTGAGGTGGGAAAAGGTGGCGGTGGCACCATGCCGACTATCGGCCGTTCTCACCCTTGTCCCCGCGTAAAGATAATAAAAGTTACATGCCAATCTTTGTCGTGGCCGGCTCGATAATAAGTTGTGCGTCCTGAAACGCATGAAGGCAGGAATATCGAGCGGTGACTTTTGTTTCCAGTGTTTACAAATAAAAACTGTTCTTTTCGTTAATCATTAGATGTCTCCGTTGTTTCTGCTAGGTTTTTTTGTGGGTCTTCGTTATCTCGAAGCTCATGATGCGAGAAAGCTCGATCTCTTTTCTTGAAGTTTGGCGAAAAGTCCGAATGCAGAGATGTCCGTGCTCACCGGGGCACTGATAAGCATCGGTGACTTTGAGACGAGCATCTGGCAAAGACGTATTTTCTTCATTTCAAGTCGATCGCCTATGTCGCATACAACGGTGTGACATGGGTATCTCGTTTTAGGGCAAAGAGGCATAACCACTGTCCATGAACAGTAAGGAATAAGCACGTGATGCGACATTGCGAAACCGTACTGCACCATTTCCTGACGCATGCCGAGCATTTCCCGCACCGGGAAGCGGTGACCGATTCTGACGCCAGCCTCACCTACGGCGACCTGGATCGCCGCAGTAGCGCCGTGGCGTCGTTCTTGCGTGAGCAGGGGGTAGGCAAGGGAGATCTTGTTCCCTTGCTGTGTGATCGCTCACACCGCTACGTGGTGGCCATCCTCGGCGTCATGAAAAGCGGGGCGGGCTACATACCGGTGGACATTCGCTATCCTGCTCTACGGCAACGACGGATCCTGACGCAAAGCGGCGCACCTTTCGCGCTGGCGGCCTGCAGTGTCCGTCCGGTTGATGCGCCTTTCCCGGTGCATGCTATCGACGACATGCCAGATAGCGATGGTGAGCCCCACAGCCTGCCTTCTTCCCAGGACCTGGCCTATGTGATCTTCACATCGGGTACCACTGGCAACCCCAAGGGGGTCATGGTGGAGCACCATGCCTTCGAGCGAGTGGTCGCGTGTCATAACGACAATCTGGGCGTGACCTCAGAAAGCCGTTCCACGCTGATGGCCGGTACCGGGTTCGATGTGGCGCAACTGGAAATCGCGTCGATGCTGATGGCCGGAGGCACACTGATCCTGCCAGACGAGGAAACACGCCTGGATCCCGATCGGTTGTTGGCGTTCTTCGCGGACCAGCGTCTCACACATGCCTTCGTGCCCACGGCACTGGTGCCGGCGGTCACTGCCTGCTCCCAGCCGCCGGAACTGACATTGACCCACCTGTTCACGGCTGGGGAAAAGCTGCTCCCGCCGCCTACCAGGCACTTGCCGTACCAATTGGTGGATTGCTATGGGCCGGCGGAGGCCACTATTTTCGCCACCTGTCATCGTGTGCCCGGTGCCGAGACGGATGATCGGCCCTCCATCGGCCATCCCATGGCCGGCAGCGATATCTACTTGCTCGATGAGAGCCTGGCGCCGGTGCCAGAGGGGGAGGCGGGAGAAATCTTCATCGGCGGTGACAATCTGGCTCGAGGATATCTCTACAACGAGCCGCTGACACGTAAGAAGTTCATCATTCATCCGCAGTGGCGACAGCGCCTGTACCGAACGGGCGACATGGCCCGTCGACTTTCGGATGGACGCCTCCAATTTATGGGGCGCCTGGACGACCAGGTGAAGATCCGTGGTAACCGGGTGGAACTGGCCGAAGTGGAAGAGGCGTTGCATGCACAGGCCGGGGTGAGCGAGGCGGTCGTTCTGGCCTCCGAGACGGAGGGCGGTGGCGAGCGGCAGCTGCTGGCCTTCATCGTGCCCGATGGACAACAGGCACCGCCGGAGGCTGAACTGCGCCGCGGGATGCTGGAAACCCTGCCGGACTACATGGCGCCTTCAGCGATCCTGCCACTCGATGCATTGCCGCTCAACGCCAATGGCAAGACGGACAAGCAGGCGTTGCTGCAAAGATACCGACAGCTGACAGGCAAGACTGACAACGACGTTCAGGAGCACCCGCCGGAAGCGACATATGCCAGTCAGACGGAACGCGATATCGCCGATGCCTGGGCAAGAGTGCTCGAGCACTCCCGTTTCGGCCGCACCGACCGCTTCTTTGATGTCGGTGGTCATTCATTGCTGGCGGCTCGGCTGATGCAGGATGTGCGTGAACGGTTGTCCGTTCAGGTCTGGATCCGCGACCTTTTCGAACACGATACCGTCGCGTCGCTGGCACGACTGCTGGACGAGCGGCGGCGCAATGACCAACCAGGGCCCTCGCTGGACCGGGAGCGGATCCATCCCTTGCGCGAAGATGCCAGCCTACCCGACGATCTGGTGTTCTCGACGTGGCAGGCGCCGGATTCACTGGTGCGGCCTCGTCACATTCTGCTCACTGGTGTCACCGGCTTCGTCGGCGCTCATCTGCTGGCCGACCTGCTGGCCACCACCGAGGCGCGCGTGCACTGCCCGGTACGTGCCCGTTCGGGAGTGGATCCATGGCGACGCCTGGACGAAACTCTGACGCGCTACGGCATCACGCTTTCAAAAGCGGACCGCGAACGCGTCGAGATGTATCGGGCTGATCTGTCGGAACCTTGGCTCGGGTTGACGGAGATGCATTACGACGAGCTCGCCGAGGCAGTTGACGTGATTTACCATTCCGCCAGCGCGGTCAATTTCATCCAGCCCTATTCGTACATGAAGCGTGACAATGTCCAGGGGCTGCTGGAATTGCTGCGCTTTGCCGCTGCCAGGCGCACGAAGCCTCTGATGCTGCTCTCCACCATCTCCGTATATAGCTGGGGCCACCTGCACACTGGCAAGCGTGTGATGTACGAGGATGATGACATCGACCAGAATCTGGACGCGGTCATCACCGACATCGGCTACGTGCGCAGCAAATGGGTCATGGAAAAGATGGCCGACCAGGCAGCCCAGCGTGGCTTGCCGCTGATGACCTTCCGACTGGGCTACGCCACCTATCACAGTACTCGAGGCGTATGTGCGGATTACCAGTGGTGGGGGCGTCTGGTTCAGACCTGCGTGGCGCATCGCAGTATTCCCGATCTGGATGCACTGCGAGAGGGGTTGACCAGCGTCGACTACATGACGGCGGCGATTGCTCATATATCGCGAAACCCGGAAGGGCTGGGTCGCAAGTTCAATCTGACTCATGAGGATGACAACAACCCGACGCTCAAGGAGTTCTTCGCTCGTCTGGAGGAACTCTTCGGCTATCGTTTCCAGGTGTTGCCCTATTCTCGGTGGAAGGCGCAGTGGGAACAGAACCCCAAAGCACCGCTTTATCCCTTGCTGAGCCTGTTCACTGACACCATGTACGATGATCGGTCCACGGTAGAGTTGTATCAGAACACCTATCGCTGGGATTGTCGCAACACCAAGCACTACCTCAGGGGGAGCGGTATCGAGGAACCGGTATTCGCCCGCGAGGAACTGGAGCGTTACCTGTCGTACCTGGGGGTGCCGATACCTCTGGCCACGGCCCCTGTCGACTAGCCGGGGTCTCATCTCCGGCCGGTTTTACGCTCACGAGGCCCGCTGGCGCGTTGCGCTAGGCGGGCCTTTTCAACAGGCAGAGCGACAGGCACAGGCCGAAGCCCGTCCACTGTCGGATGGGCAGTATGGTGCCTCGAGCAAAGGGAGCGACAGAGTGACGAAAGCGCAGACCTTCGGGCACGACTTCCAGGGCATCGAAGTCGCAAAACGCCTGGCTGAGAGGATACTGGGCCTTGTAGGCCGCTTCCTTCATCGAGAAGATCCGCAAGGCGGCCAGGCCGGGCGGACTGTCGAGACAAGCAAGTTCCGCTGGACTGGCAATGTCGGGGTGAAGCGTGTCTTCAAGGGGGACCAAGCTTTCGACATCGACGCCGATGGCTTGGACACGATGTGACAAGGCCCCCACCGCGATGCAGGCATCTGCAGTATGCGAGAGGCTGCCGACCATCCCTGCAGGCCAGATCGGGGAACGATCCTCGCCCATCGGAATTGCCGTGGGAGGAAAGCCGAGCTTGGCTTGCACGGCGTGTGCGGCAAAGCGGCCTGCTGCGAATTCCCTTTGTCGTTGCGCGCTGACGCCCACGATGGCGGCTTGCTCGACGGGGAAAAGAGGCGAGTGTACGGCTTGCGTATCACGCGAGGCATAGACCGTCTGTTCAGGCCAGTGGGCCAGGTTTTCTGCTATCAGACAGTCGAGTGACGCTTTGCTCATGTGCGTTGCATCGTTCTGGGGGACGGCTTGTCCAGGGTGGAGGCAGTCAGCTTCAGATGTCGATCTTGCCTGGTAAAGGTGACGTTGTGGAATGCCTTGCGGCCATTTGGCGAGATTTGCTGCCGCGCTGTGAGCAGGGTGCGTCGATGGTGGTTGGCGAGGCCAGAACCGTCTCCCCCGACCGTAAACCGAGGCTGCTCGCCAGGACGGGCCGGCCGGGACAGCAACATCCAATATCCACGAGCAGTGACGATACCGCACACTCCCCGCCCTACCTTCGCCACCAGTCCGACAGATCGATCGGAGTAGCGCTGGCGGGCGGACCACGTGCATGGCAGCGGTAGGCTATGTCGTGCGCCGCGACGAGATAGCGGCATTAAACTTTGTAGCCGCGCCTTGGTCACGGTGATGTTGGGGGATAAGCTTTGGGGAACTAACATCAACCAAAGCGCATGAGGGCAACAATGCCAGTAAGGATCCCCGGAGTCAGAGGTAAAGGCGGGGCTAGTCCTGCCGACTTAATACTGGAGCACATAGAGCTTTGCAGGGAAAATGTAAAGACAATAGAAAGGATAGCAACACACCAAAAGAAAAGGGAGATGAGAAATGAGATCAACAAAAGAATACGAGCATGCAACAATTTGCTTGGTATGACATCCGGGTCTCGCCGGTTTGGGCACATCTACCGAGAAACTGATCTACAAAAAGGAGAAAAGCTGGTGTCAGAGCATGTTATACCAGTTTCTGAATTAACATCCTTGTATGAAAATGGTACTCCTTTGGAAGAGCTTATATTCTACCCAATAGCATTGATCTCCAATGCATCAAATGCTTTGTTAAATAAAAGAGGGTTAAATAGGTCGCGAAAGGACTGCTCAAAGCCATTCAGCAGATATTCAGAGGCTGGAATAAAAGTAGAGTCGCATCTTGGTCGTGAAGTGGAAACCAAAACATGGGGGATGGCCGATCACTGGGATTTGATAAATGAAACCCCAGAGTTATCAAATATCATGGATGCAGTATATTCTCGTTCCTTATCTCACAAAAGTCACTAAAAAGTTTTCACCATAATGGGCCTCCTATCCGGTGTTCTTTTCATGCCAGGAAGAAAGCCATGATCCGCCGCCAAGCGCAGAGCCTGGCGGCGGGTGAAGAGCCTGGGTCAGGCCTGACTCATCCTGGCGGACACTTTCTGCTTCAGGCGCTCAATCGCCTCCTCATCAGCCAAGTCGGGCACAGTGATGTGCAGCACACTGATGTTCTCTACCTCAGTGGGAGTGGCACCTGGTTGCATCATGTACAACTGATTCTGATCACCCCAGAGAGGTTCTGCTCGGTAGACATTATCGCCTTCAGCAACAGGCCCGCCTTCCGGGACCGCGTCAATGATTTTGAATCTATCAAGATCCATCGAATCGAGATCTTCTAGTGCGACCGTTTTTACCTCAGAGACAGCCTTCATGATATAGCCTCGCGTTGGCAGGACCCCTAATACTAGCCGGCGGGCATCTCCCGTCCAACAGCCACCCAAGGCCACCACCCGGTGGCCTTTTTCATGCCAGGGAGAAAACCTCATGGAGCGAATTCTCGATCCGTGCTGCGGGCCTCGGTCTATGTGGTTCGACCGTGAGAACCCCAACGCCATTTTCGGCGACATCCGCAGTGAGGCAATCACGGTGACTGATCGCAGCCACGGGCGGCAGGACGGCAAGCGAATCCTGCGCATCGAGCCTGACGAGCTCATCGACTTTCGCGACCTGCCATATGCCGACGACACATTCCGCCTAGTTGCCTTCGATCCGCCCCATTTGGAGCGTGCCGGTCCCAAGAGCTGGATGACTGCGCGCTACGGAAAGCTGAGCGATGACTGTCGAGACGACATTCGGCGCGGATTTTGCGAGTGTTTCCGCGTCCTGGAGCCAGAGGGCGTCTTCGTATTCAAGTGGAACGAAGCGCAGGTAAAGCTGTGCGAGGTTCTGTCGCTGACGGAGATCCAGCCGCTGTTCGGGCGGGTCTCAGGTCGCGGAGGGCTTACTCACTGGCTGGTCTTCATGAAGCCGTGAACGGAGAAGCGTCATGACCCACACCAAACCACAAGAGCGCCTGCTCCAGTCGATGCAGCGAGGCCAGAAAGCCCATTTCGTGATTGGGTGGAGGCTTCTGGATGGCACGCCGGTGCATGCGCGGACCATCCAGTCGCTTGCATCCCGGGGCGAGGTCGAGCCGGCGGGCACCGATCTGCTCGGTGATCGCGTGACCTGCTACACAACTACGCCGGGCCGCCCCCGCCCACTAAGGCGGCCAATGCATAGAGGCCGCATGACAACGCCTATCAACTGCCGGTGCTGCTGTTCCTAGAGACCTACTTACTGGGATGGTCGCGCCTGTACAGATCCCATTCTTCAATCTGAGTGCCGTCCGGCAGTGCGCACATCCCATATTGCCCATCGGCATTTTGCTTGATCTCCAACGTTCCCCCTTGCTCCTCACAGTAAACCGAAGCTGGGTTAGCCATGCCTGCTTTGGGCGCCTCTTCGTGAGACGCGCAGGCAGCCAATGCAAAGGGCAGGAATAGTGAGAAGTATCTCAGTCGCATTGGGAGTGCCTTTCGCTATGGATTCTCAGCAAGTAGGCCAAATTCACCTAGCAAATTCAAGTACCTTGGTACACACATGATAGACAGATCTGCTCCAAAATAGGCCGGCTACTCTGGAAGAGGAGGGCCATGGCACCGGCCAGAAGCCCTGACATTTTCTTAGCAGAGTGTCGCATGACCGCATCGTTCGAGGCGCTCCTTGTCCCGGTCCAGCCACGCGTCATCACCATATGACAATTGGAGCATGTGAACAGGAGAATATCTTGGCAATGTGTAGGAACAATCTGAAAAGTTGGCTCTGTTTAAACGGAAGAATTCACAACTATATAAGTAAGAGGTATAAGATAGATTCTTTTTCTGTCGCCCCCCATGCGGCTGTGGGCTTGCTTATTGAGCACATGCCACATCTCCAGCCTCTTTCACCAAAAGATGAAGATAACGAAAGGACTGTGAGACGTACTTGAGACCAAACCGACGTAATGCACGAATACCAGTACGAGATTAGGAATCACCCATGCCCTTCATCTATATCGCCATCGGAATAGTACTGACGCTGGGAGTAGAGGCGCTGCTGTTCTATATCGGTGCCCGGAAAATGAATTCGAGAGGTGAAGAAGAGTGATGGGCTCTCTTGTCCTTCTAGGTAGGCTTGACGCTTTCCTCCGCCGCAAAGATCACAAAGCCGTGTTGGCTACGCCGCCTAGTGTTACTCTGGGTGTACAGGGTCACATGAGCCTTGCGATACAAATCAGGCGCCTATGGCGACAATAGCAGGCAGGGCGCCGCCCGAGGATCAAAGAAGGAAGAGGCCACATGGGCTATGGGCCCCGAGATCATGCACTGACCGGAGAAGCGGCGATATGGCAGACCTAGACATTATGATGGCAGATGAGCCGTTGGAAAAGGCTAAGCATCTACAAGTGGGCGAAGAACAGTTTTTTGTACTTGACCGCCATGGCCGACACATCAACTGCCGAGTCAAGGAACGGCTCCCGAATGGAGAGTACACAGTAGAGCTCCTCAGTGAGAGTATCGAAGGCCGCGAGAAGAGCCTTGACTATATCGGGAAGGAACAAAACATCAGTTGGGAACAGATCAGGTTTTGACAAGTGCAATCCAGCCCATGATGTGATGATCAAATCACGACACAGCCCGCCTCAGCGCGGGCTTTTCTATGTCCGCCCACCGAGGCGGTTTTCTTGTTTCTGGAGGTAGGGGCTATGAGCAAACCTACTAACCCCAATGCAGGTTTCCCAGCTTCTCAGCGTCAGCCGATCGAAAGCGTACGCGCTTAAAGATGTGATCGGATACGTGGAGGTCGGGGGAAACGTCCGGTTTGAGCAAGAGGCTGTGCAGGCATATATTGAGCGATGCAAGCGCAGCCCCATGGAAGGGGAGCAAACACCATGGGAATCACGGTCAGGCGCCGCGCCGCCCGTAACCGGTGGGTTATCACCGAGACGAGTGAGCGTGGCCGACATCAACGAACGTTTAAGACAGCAGAAGAAGCGGAAGAGTACGCCACGAAACGCCGCGCAGAGCTGAACGAAGCGGCTTTCATGGGCGTGATGGGACGCACCCAGCGACGCAGTTTCATGGAGGGGCTGCTGCGCTGGGTCGACGAGTACGATACCGAGAGCCAGGCCGGTAGCATCCGGCAGGTGGCAGCCTGGTTCAACGACAACGCCGAAGGCGTGTTGCTGGGCCACGAGACGGTGGATGCGGCACGCCGGATGCAGAAGACGTTGCGCAAGCAGGGGCTCGGCCAGAGCACGATCAACAATCGCACCCAGGTGGTCAAGCGAGTGCTGGCGCTGGCCTACCGGGAGTGGGATTGGCTGGATCAGCCCCTGGACGCGAAACTGCGCAAGCCAACGCCCAAGAACGAGCGGCACATCTACCTGACACAGGGTGATGTCAGGCGACTGATCGACGAGGCTGCGCCGGATGAGATATGCCAGAGGAGCGCAGAGTGATCGCCCTGGCGGCGTTGACGGGGCTCAGGCGGGGAGAGCTATGGAGCCTTGATCCACCGAACGTGCAGGGTGGTCGCATCATCCTGCGACCAGGGCAGACCAAGAGCGGAAAAGCTCGGGTGGTGCCGCTACCGCCGGATGGCATGGCGTTGGTGGAGGACTTGCCGTTCAGCACGACAGGGCACCAGCTTCGCAAGGCGTTCGAGGCGGCGAGAAAAGGAATCAGACGTGAGGAGTTACGATTTCATGACCTGCGCCACACATATGCATCGCTACTGGCAGAAGCAGGGGAGACGCTGACGACAGTGCGAGACATGTTGGGCACAGCTCGCTGATTGTGACCAGCTGCTACGCGCACATGTTTGATTCGAGATTGGATGAGGTCGCGGATAAGTTGCCGCGCATATGCGACCAAAGAAATTAGTGCCGAGGGACTAGATCGCGTAAAGCATTTATCTAATTGGTGCCCGGAGTCGGACTCGAACCGACACGGTGTTGCCACCGAGGGATTTTAAGTCCCTTGCGTCTACCAATTTCGCCATCCGGGCGGGGTTCGAGCGGGCACTTGGAGAAGGGGAAATGGAGGCTGGAGTCGGAATCGAACCGGCGTACACGGAGTTGCAGTCCGCTGCATAACCACTCTGCCATCCAGCCTCACGGAGTCATGCCATTCTCGAGGAATGGAGCGGGAAACGAGATTCGAACTCGCGACCCTCGCCTTGGCAAGGCGATGCTCTACCACTGAGCTATTCCCGCTCGACTCGAGGACGTATTATACGGATAAGTTGGTGACTGTCAAACGCTTTTCCGCCGCGCCATCACATCGAGCGGCTCAGGTGCGGCCAGGCGGCGCGCAGGTACTGGATCATCGACCAGAGTGTCAGCAGTGCGGAGACATACAGCGTGACGACGCCGAGGATGGCGATGGGGGTTCCCGGCGCGAAAGCGAGCAATAGCAGCAGGGCGACCATCTGGAGGGTGGTCTTGAGCTTGCCGATCCAGGAGACCGCCACGGTGCCGCGCTTGCCCATTTCGGCCATCCACTCTCGCAGTGCCGAGATGACGATCTCGCGACCGATGATCACCAGGGCCGGCAGGGTCAGCCAAATGGCGTCATAGCGCTCGATCAGCAACGCCAAGGCCACTGCGACCATCAGTTTGTCGGCGACCGGATCGAGAAAGGCGCCGAAGGGAGTCGACTGGTCCCAGCGTCGTGCGAGAAAACCGTCTAGCCAATCCGTCACCGAGGCCAGGGCAAAGAGGGTGGCCGCCAGTGGCATGCTCCACGAGAAGGGGAGATAGAAGAATACCACCAGCAGCGGGATGAAGATGATTCTGGCCAACGTCAGGAGATTGGGTATGTTCATCGGAGCTGCGGTCCTTGCCTTGAAGGGGGATGCCGGAAAACGCACCTATTCTATCCGGCTTGTCGGCTCTCATCCATGCAAGGCGCGATGAATCGACTCGGCAAGCGTCGCGCTGATGCCGGGGACGCGTGCGAGCTCCTCGCGGCTGGCCTGCTTGACACCCTGCAATCCACCGAAGAAGCGCAGCAGCTCGCGTCGTCGACGCGGGCCGACCCCGGGAATGTCCTGAAGTGTCGAGGTGCGTCGTGCCTTGTCGCGCCGGGTGCGGTGGCCGGTGATGGCAAAGCGGTGCGACTCATCGCGGATATGCTGCAACAGATGCAAGGCGGGCGATGAGGTATCGAGGTCCAGGGTGCGATCCGGCGTCTCGATGAACAAAGTCTCGAGTCCTGCCTTGCGGGTCGTGCCCTTGGCCACACCGATGAGCCTGATGCTTTCGATGCCGAGTTCGGCGAACACCTCTCGGGCCATGTTGAGTTGGCCCTTGCCGCCATCCACGATCAACAGGTCGGGCGCTTCACCCTCGCCATCCTTGAGGCGCTTGAAACGGCGTGTCAGCGCCTGGCGCATAGCGGCGTAGTCGTCTCCGGCTTCGACGCCCTTGATGTTGAAGCGCCGGTAATCGGACTTGCGAGGGCCATTGGCATCGAAGACCACGCAGGAGGCCACCGTGGCCTCGCCGTGACTGTGACTGATGTCGAAGCACTCGAGGCGAGCCGGTACCTGGTCGAGGGCCAGGGCGTCGCGCAGGGAAGCGAAGCGATGAGCCAACTGGGACTGGCTGGCCAACTGGCTGGACAGCTGTTGCTCGGCGTTGGTGCGCGCGAGCTCCTGCCACTGGGCGCGGTGCCCGCGCACCCGTGACGTAAGGCGCACTCGCTTGCCGGCACGGGCTTCCAGTGCCCGGGCGATCAGGTCGGTATCGGACAGCGCATGGCTGGTGATGACTTCGCCGGGAATCTCGCGCGCCTGGCCGAGATAGTACTGGCTGATGAAGTCGCCAAGCAGGGTGTCGGGTGCCAGGTCGAGGCCATTGCCGGGTGTATGATGGCGCGCTCCCAGCAGCCGTCCGGCACGTACCGAGAGCACCGAGATGCACAGGGCGCCGGGGCGACTGGCCAGGGCAAAGATATCGGCATCGCCGTTGCCGGTGTCGACGAACTGACGCTGTTGAAGCTGGCGCAGTTGCTGGATCTGGTCTCTCAAGCGCGCGGCTTCCTCGAAGTCGAGCGCCTGGCTGGCGGCTTCCATGTCCCGGGTCAGTTCCTCAGTGACAGCCTCGCTCTTGCCTTCCAGGCATTGCACGGCATGTTCCAGGTCTCGACGGTAATCCGCTTCGTCGATGTAGCCCACGCAAGGCGCGCTGCAACGACCGATTTGATACTGCAGGCATGGTCGGCTGCGATGAGCGAACACGCTATCTTCGCAATTGCGGATGCGAAAGATCTTCTGCATCAGCGAGAGGCTTTCGCGCACCGCACCGCTGCTGGGATAGGGACCGAGGTAGCGACCGTCGCCATGCCGGGTGCGGGCTCGCTTGTATTCCAGCGCCGGATACGGGTGGTGATCGGTCACGAAGACGAAAGGGTAGGACTTGTCGTCGCGTAGCAGGATGTTATAGGGCGGACGCTGCTCCTTGATCAGGGTCTGCTCGAGCAGCAGGGCCTCGGTCTCGCTGTTGGTGACGGTGACCTGGATGTCGGCGATGCGCGAGACCAGCGCCTGGGTCTTGGTGTTAAGCGCGCCACGGAAATAGCTGGCAAGGCGTGCCTTGAGGCGTCGGGCCTTGCCGACGTAGAGGGTATCGCCGTGCTCGTCGAGCATGCGATAGACCCCGGGGGACTCGGTGACGGTGTCGAGGAACTGGCGTGAATCGAAACTCATCGAGATGCCGATAGCGGATGAAACGGAACTCATCCTATCAGACTCGCCATCCGCCCGGTCATTCCGCTTCGCTGAAACCGTCCACCAATCCGTGACGCAGTCCCAGGTGAGTCAGTTCCACATCGGAGTGCACGTCGAGCTTCTCGAAGATCCGGTAGCGGTAGGTGTTGACGGTCTTGGGGCTCAGGAACATGCGATCGGCGATGTCGGCCACCTTCTGGCAGTTGACGATCATCATCGCGACCTGGAGCTCGCGCTGGGAAAGCTGATCGAAGGGGTTGTCAGTGGAATCGATGCGAAACAGGACCAGGCGCTGGGCAATGTCGGGGCTGATATAGCGCTTGCCGGCAAAGACGCTGTGGATTGCCTGAACCATCTCGTCATGCTGCGACCCCTTGCTGATGAAACCGTGGGCGCCGGCCTCGAGCAGCCGCTGGGCGAAGGCCTCCTCAATGAAGGCGGTCAGTACCAGGACTCTGACATCGCTGGTTAGTCGAGTGATCTTGCGGGTGGCCTCCAGACCGCCTATGCCAGGCATGCGGATATCCATCAGGATGATGTCCGGCTTGAGCTGACGGGCCTGGCTGATGGCCTGCTCGCCATCGGCTGCCTCGCCGATCACGCTGATGTCCGGCTCGTCATTCAGCAGATGGGCGATGCTGGTCCTCACCAGGTGGTGGTCATCGGCGACGAGTACCCTGATCAAGAAGGAACTCCTACTACGAAGTGGACGGGATACGGGGCAGGGGCCGCACCGACGCGTGGTGCGGCCCCGGCTGAAAGGCCACCGTTGAATCACGTATACCTTGACATAACATGCAGTTAAGGGGAATTGGCGATAGTTCTCCGTTAACGTTTCTTATCATTCCCGTGATCGGTTGCCTGTCTTTTTTCGTTTCCGGGGTTGACGAGGCGCGCTGCGATGAATAATATACGCCTCGTTCTCGCGACGGCGAGCACATGTGGGGCCTTAGCTCAGCTGGGAGAGCGCAACACTGGCAGTGTTGAGGTCAGCGGTTCGATCCCGCTAGGCTCCACCAAAGAGTTTTGGTGAATCAGCCGCCTGATGCAATGCATCAGGCGGCTTTTTCGTGGGCGATCGATGAATGCCAGCGGGCCTCGGGATTCAGGCCGCTGCCCTCGGCACTATCCTATGCCGATCTTATCGAGCGAGGGCCTGTGGCTAGCGAAGGCGCGTTCATGCATCGTGCCTGCCTGCTGGCATCACCGGTCCCTCCGCCTGGACTGTCGGCGGTGTTCAATCGTTGGGGGGAATGGCCTGCCCGCCTAGCGTCCCTTCTCCGGGCTCGATGCCCAATGCCGAGGCCGTACCGGCGAGAACCGCCTGGGCGGCGCGGAAGGCGTCGGCGGGGCGCCGTGCACGAATGCTTTCCATGACCTGGCGATGTCGTTCGAGACTGGCTTCCGGGTCGGTGGCGCTGATGTTCGACATCTCGATCAACAGATGGATCGAGGGGCGCAGGATATGCGATAGCTGGGCCCAGACGATGTTGTGCGTCGCCTTGAAGATGGCCACGTGGAAGGCAACGTCATGCTCGCTGTGCAGGCGACGCTGCTCGGTGCAGGTGGCGTTGTGCAGGTGTTGCCCCATGCCCTCGAAAGCCTCCTCGATGGCGACGAGATCCCGGGCGGTGGCCCGGCGAGCTGCTGTCATGGCCACATAGGGTTCGACGTCGAGGCGAAAGGCGAGGATCTCTCTTTGGATCCTGGGGTTGGGCGCGGCATAGCGCGTCATCCAGTCGGTGACCTGGGCATCGAGGATGTTCCATGCCTCGTAGTCACGAACCTTCGAGCCATGGCCCGAGATGCGCTCGATGATGCCGACATCGACCAGCATTCGCAGGTCGCTGCGTACTGCCGAACGATTGAGGCCGAATTGCTGGGCCAGGTCGACTTCCTTGGGAACGAAATCGCCGGGGCGGTAGCGTCCGGCAAAGATGGCTTCGGCGAGATGCTCGGCAATGGAAGGACGTGAACGCGAAGGGCGGGAGGTTGCTGGCACTGACGGGCTCCGCAGAAATGGCGATGATCCTAGCTTATGGTCAACATGACCGCAATCCGGGCGGATGGCAGCCGCCCGGCCTCATGCCTCAAGATTGGGGGTCATGGCGCGGCACGGAGAGCCGCGCGTGCCCGAGCAGGCGCGGTTCTATCCGAGGCGTCATGCTCGCCGAGCCGCCCGACGTTGCCGGTCGGCCAGCCAGCGGCGGATGCCGTAGGTCCAGGGCGGCAAGCGGTCGCTTCGCTCCACGCGATTGACCAGGGCGCCAAGGCGGGGCGTCGCGATGGTTACGGTGTCTCCCGTGTGATGCGTGAACCCCTGGCCGGGGCCGTCCCGGTCCTGGATCGGCGAGAACATGGTGCCGAGGAACAGCATGAAGCCGTCCGGGTACTGGTGATGAGGGCCGACAGTCTGGCGGACCAGCTCCTCGGGTGAGCGACTGATCTCGCGCATGTCGCTCGAGTCCTCGAGTCGGAAACCGTCGTCTTCACCGTCGATACGCAGGTCGACCATGGCGGTACGCACATCGTCCATGGTGAAGTGTTCGTCGAACAGGCGAATGAAGGGGCCGATGGCGCAGGATGCATTGTTGTCCTTGGCCTTGCCCAGCAGCAGTGCGCTGCGTCCCTCGATATCACGCAGATTGACGTCATTGCCGAGGGTGGCGCCAACCGGCTTGCCTGTCGCATTCACGGCCAGCACGACCTCGGGTTCGGGGTTGTTCCAGCGGGAAGCCGGGTGCAGGCCGACCCAGGCACCGAACCCTACCGAGGAGAGAGGCTGTGCCTTGGTGAATACCTCGGCGTCCGCCCCGATGCCGACCTCCATGTACTGGGACCAGGCGCCGCGGGCCTTGAGCTCGTCGCGCAGGGCCATGGCGTCATCGGACCCCGGCGTGATCTTCGATAAGTCGCCACCGATCAGCCGCTGTAGCTCGTCGCGCAGCTCGGCAGCCCGTTTCGGGTCGCCCCCGGCCTGTTCCTCGATGACGCGCTCGAGCAGGCTGACGGCGAAGGTGACGCCGCAGGCCTTGATGGCCTGAATGTCGCAAGGTGCCAGCAGGTGGGGAGCGACCTGGGGCGAGTGCGTGGAATTGTCGAGCAGGGTCGCGACATCGCACAGCACGGGACCCGTGGCGGAGGCCACGATCTGTGGCGCATCGTCACGGTCGAGCAGGTCGGCCATGACCCCGATCGTGTCGGAGATGTCGATGACCTGACCGTCGCGCACGACCACCAGCGCGGGGCCTTCCGGCGCATCGCACCAGACCCGGCCGACCAGCAGGGCCCGGTGGTGATCTTCGGGGAGTCGATTGTCGTGGGGCATGGGAGCTTTGTCCTTTTCGTGAACGGCGCGAAACGCGCCGGCGACGCCGAGGCCTCGCCGACACGTTCACCGCACCGAAGTCTTGCCGTGTAGTCAGGCTTCTCGCTGACCGTCGATCAGCCGGCTGACGCCGTCAGGATTGCCGTCACGCAGGGTTTCGGGCAACAGCGCCTGGGGCAGGTTCTGATAGCACACCGGACGCAGGAAGCGATGGATCGCCGCGCTGCCCACTGAGGTGGTGCGCGAGTCGGTCGTGGCCGGATAAGGGCCGCCGTGCACCATGGCATGACAGACCTCGACGCCGGTGGGCCAGCCGTTGACCATCACGCGGCCGGCGCGACGCTCCAGCGTCGGCAGCAGTTCGCGGGCAAAGGCGAGGTCGGCGTCGTCCATCTGCAGGGTGGCAGTCAGCTGGCCCTCGAGGTGTTCGGCGACCCGCTTGACCTCATCCTGGTCGGAACAGGTCACGACCAGGGAGGTGGCACCGAAGATTTCCTGTTGCAGGGCCTTGTCGGCGAGAAAGTCGTCGGCCTTGGCCACGAACAAGCCTGTCCGGCACTGGTTGGGAGCCTCGCTGCCTTGACCGCGCGCCACTTCGCGCGCCTTGTCGCTGGACGCCAGACTCGCCACGCCGCGCTCATAGGCCTCCTGAATGCCCGGTGTCAGCATGGTCTGGGTGCCGCTGGCCTCGACGGCCTCGGCGGCGGTGGCCAGGAAGCGATCGAGCGCTTCGCCTTGGATGCCGATCACCAGCCCCGGGTTGGTGCAGAACTGGCCGGCGCCCATGTTGAGCGAGCCGACGAAGCCTTCGGCCAGTTCCTGGCCCCGGGCCTGGAGAGCCTCGGGCAGCAGGAAGACCGGGTTGATGCTGCTCATCTCGGCATAGACCGGGATCGGCTCCGGGCGGTTCTGCGCCAGGCGCGCCAGGGCGGTACCGCCGCCACGAGAGCCGGTGAAGCCGACGGCCTTGATGTTCGGATCCGTCACCAGGGCCTGGCCGATCTCGTTGCCGGCACCCTGCAGCAGGGAGAAGACGCCTTCAGGGAGCTGGCATTCGGCCACCGCCGACTGGATGGCGCGCCCCACCAGTTCCGAGGTGCCGGGGTGGGCGGGATGCCCTTTGACCACGACGGGGCAACCGGCGGCCAGGGCCGAGGCGGTATCGCCGCCGGCGACCGAGAAAGCCAGCGGGAAGTTGCTGGCACCGAACACCGCCACCGGTCCCAGGGCCACGTGACGCTGACGCAGGTCAACCCGCGGCATGGGCTGGCGCTCGGGCAGTGCCGGGTCGATGCGCACGTCGAGCCATTCGCCGGCACGCACCACCTTGGCGAACAGACGAAGCTGGCCGCAGGTACGGCCCCGTTCGCCCTCGAGGCGTGCGCGCGGCAGGCCGGATTCGGCCATGGCGCGTTCGATCAGCGCATCGCCGATGCCCTCGATCTTGTCGGCGATCATCTCGAGAAAGCGGGCGCGTGCCTCGAGTCCCGTTTCGCGGTAGCGGTCGAAAGCCGCCCAGGCGAGTTCAGTGGCACGAGAAACTTCCGCCTGGCCACCGGTGTGAAAGGCGGGCTGGAGCGTCTCACCGGTGGACGGGTCGATGGCATGGAAGGCCTTGCCCGAGGCCAGAACGGTTTCACGTCCGATGAGTTGCGTGCCTTCTAGTGTCATGGTCACTCCTTTCTTGGGTAGAGATTGGGAACGGCACCGGTCTGTGGCGTTTCTAGAGCGGCGAGACCGTCGCGCCGTCGTCAGCCGTCTCCCGGGTCAATGGATTGCGCAGAGGGCGCCCGAATGCCGGGATCTCGATCTCGAAACGGTCGCCCTCGCGTGGCTGGATACCGTCGGCGAAGCTGAGGGTCGCCGTTCCGAAGAAGTGCACATGCACGTCGCCGGGACGACGAAAGCCCGGATACTTGAAGTGGTGATGCTCCAGGTTGGCGAGGCTGTGGGCCATGTTGTCCTCGCCGGTCAGGAAGGGCTTCTGCCACAGGGTCTCGCCATCGCGGGTGATGCGACTGACGCCCTCGAGATGGCCGGGCAGCGTGCCGATGAACAGTTCCGGTCCGAAACTGCAGGCGCGCAGCTTGGAGTGGGCCAGCCACAGGTAATTGAAACGCTCGGTGACATGGTCGGAAAATTCGTTGCCCACGGCGAAGCCGAGCCGCCGGGGGCGGCCTTGGTCGTCGATGAGGTACAGGCCGGCCAGTTCCGGCTCCTCGCCGCCGTCCTGGGCGAAGGCCGGCGAGGGCAGGGGCGCTTCGGGCGCTACCACGCAGTCGCCGTCGCCCTTGTAGAACCATTCGGGTTGGGCGCCCACTTCGCCGGTGGCGGGTTTGCCGTTTTCCACGCCGAGCTTGAACATGCGCATGGAGTCGGTCAGGTCCTCCTCGTCGGCCTGGGCCTTGGCATGCATCGCCGAGCGCGTATCGGCACTGCCCAGATGGGTCAGTCCGGTACCGGTGACCAGGCAATGCGCCGGGTCCGGATGCGTGAGCGGCGGCATCAGGCGGCCTGCCTCGATGAGTTCGGCATAGTCCAGGCGGGTATCGGTCAATCGTGCCTCGACGACGTCGACGAATGACCGGCCCGATGCCATGGCATCGCAGGCGAGATGATAGGTATCGGCGTCGGCGAGCCGTACCGTCGTTTCGTCCTCCACCAGAGCGGCGTGCAGACGGTCTTCGTGCAGGCATTGGATCAGGCGCATGGGGTCGTCCTCCTCGGCGTGTCGCCGCTGCTGCATGCGGGACAGGATGGCATGTTCAATAAATAAATCCAAATGTTGTACATAGTCATGACGTTGCCTTCTCGTCGTCGTTCGGCGAGACGTCATCCAGCGATGGCCGGCCGAAGCGAGGGAAGCCATCCGGGTCCCAGGCAATGGGCTTGACGTAGGTATGGCGATTGGGATCCCAGAGGGGATCGCCGACGATCTCGGTGTAGGTTCGGGCGTGATACACGAGCACGTCGGTGGTGCCATCCTCGGCCACGGTGAAGCTGTTGTGGCCGGGGCCGAATACCGAGCGCTGCGGGTCGCTCGTGAACACGGGCGTATCCGACTTCGTCCAGCTGGCGGGATTCAGCAGGTCGGCCGTCTGGTCGGCCCACAGCAATCCCATGCAGTAGTTCTCGTCGGTGGCGCTGGCCGAGTAGGTGAGCAGAACGCGGCCGTGGCGAATCAGCACGGCCGGGCCTTCGTTGACCATGAAACCACGCGTTTCCCAATCGAATTCGGGAATGGAAAGCCGCACCGGCGGAGTGTCGAGGGTCTCCGGCGTGGCCATCCGGGCAATGTAGAGGTTGGTGTTGCCCGGGATGCTGGCTTCCTTCTGCGCCCAGACATAGTAGAGTTCGCCGTCATGCTGGAAAGCGGTGCCATCGAGACAGAAGCTGTCGATACCAGTATCGATCTGCCGAGGATGACTCCACTCGCCCAGCATGGGATCGCGGGCGCTGGTGGCGATGCAGTACATGCGGTGCTGGAAGAGACCGTCCCGAATCTCGCGGCTGGGAGCGGCGGCGAAATAGACGATCCAGCGACCCTGATGGTAGTGAAGTTCCGGGGCCCAGATCAGTTCGCTCAACGGGCCGTGGTCTTCCTTTTCCCAGATGGTGACCGGCTCGGCCTCGGCGAGGCCGGCGATGGTGGTGGCGTGACGCAGCTCCAGCCGGTCGTAGGCAGGTACCGAGGCGATGAAGTAGTAGCCGTTATCGTGTCGGTGGATGAAAGGGTCCGCCCGTTGTTCGATCAGGGGAGCAAGTGGCTTGTCCATTCCGTTCTCCTGTTGACCTGCTGGCGTCATGATGTCCGGGTATCAATGGCCGATGGGGGCGTGTCACCTAACTCACCGTCTCGCATGGCGTCGTAGTAGCGGTTGGTGATGCGATACTTGAACATGAGACTGCCCATCAGGGTGTGGAATATCCCGGGAATGACCGAGAGCATCAATGCGATGCCGGTCAAGGTGAAAGTACTCTGCTCGACGTTGGCTTCGTAGTTGAAGTAGGTCAGCAGATGACCGACGAGGAAGCCTGCCGCGCCCATGCCAGCCTTCTGGCAGAAGGAAATGCCGCCGAAGGCAAGTCCCGAGACGCGTTTTCCGGTCTTGGCCTCGCCATAGTCGACGGATTCGGCGATCGCCGACCAGAAGACGGGCGCATGCAAGTCGACGATGAAGGAGATCAGGAAGTACAGCACGAAGGCGAGCGCGATATCTCCCGGACCGACGGCGACGAACATCAGCACGCTCAAGGCGCCGACCGCCAGCTGACTCCAGCGGAACAGCTGGATCTTGCAATAGCGCTTGGTCAGCCACGTCGAGGCGACCATGGCGAGAATCGCCGCGCTGACGCCTGTGGTGAGAAAGGCCGATAGCAGGGTGGCATCGGCCCCCAGGTAATACTTGGCATAGTAGGCAGCCACCGAGCTGCGCATGACATAGCCCAGGGTGCCGGTGAAGCAGACGGCGCAGAGCACCAGCCATTGATCGTTCTTCTTCAGGATGCTCAGCTGGGAACGGAGTGGCTTGTCCTCGATGGTGTGCTGCACTCGCTCGGTGGTCGTGGCGTAGCAGAACAAAAAGAGCAGGGTGGCCAGCCCGCCCATCAGCCCCATGGCGAACTGATAGCCGAACTGAAGACTCTCGCTGCCCACGTATTCGGCCAGCTTGGGCACGATGATGGTCACGAGAAAGGCCGCAATCTTGGCGAAGAAGAGCCGATAGCCGTTGGCGGAGAGCCGATCCTGGGGGTCGGGCGTCAGCACACCGATCAACGAGATGTAGGGAATCGTCACGGCCGTGAACATCAGGGTGACGAACAGGTAGGTGGAATAGGCCCATACCAGTTTGGCGTTATAGCTCCAGTCCGGCGTGGTGAACAGCAGCAACACGGAAATGCCGAAGGGCACCGAAAAGATCAGGAAATAGGGGCGGTATCGTCCGCGCCGGCTGTTGAACTTGTCGGTGACGATGCCCATCAGGGGATCGGTAATGGCATCCACGAGGCGAGCCACGAGAAAGAGAATTCCCATGTGGCTTGGCTTCAAGCCGAAGACATCCGTGTAGAAGAATGAAATGATCAGAAACATCGAGGAAATCACGATGTTGATCGCCATGTCCCCGCTGCCGAACCCGACTTTTTCCAGATAGGTCAGGCGCCGTGTTGTCATTGTTTGCCTCCTTGGCCTTGTCGATTGATAGGAGACGCGCGAGAGGGCTCAACGCCGTTTGCTCCCCTCATCGCCCGTCTTGTCGTCAAACCAGCCACATGGCCAGGT
>NZ_BDEO01000010.1:0-110320 GCF_001662285.1 Halomonas caseinilytica | reverse complement strand
AAAACCCTAAGTAAAACAGGCGCTTCCACCACCCTTCACCGCTTGCGACGTTGCCCGTCGCCGGCAGCGGATGCGTACTTTACGGATACAGCGCCGAGGACGCAAGCCCTTTGTGACGAAAATATCGCAGGACGATGACAGGCTCATCCACAACCCCTGCCGGCACAAGCCGGGTGTGGATAACCCAAACCCCGGGCCGGCGACGAAAACGCCCGCTCGCGGCGGGCGTCTCGGTTCGACATGCAGGCTCCGTCAGGTCTTCCGGCGTGGCTCACGCAGCTTGCGCAGTACGGCCAGCACAGGGCCCGAGGCAACATAGGTGCCAAACAGCAACAATAGCATCAGGGAAGGTTCGATGGAGATGACCACGAACCCCAGCACGATGGCCAGCAGCATGACGAAAGGCACCGGCCCCTTGAGGTCGATATCCTTGAAACTGTAGTAGCGGATGTTGCTGACCATCAGCACGCCGGCCGCCCCGACGAGGAACAACATCCAGAGCTTGAAGCCAAAGGCCTCGGCATCGAAGCTATGGAAGGTCCAGACACTCGCTGCCACCACGGCGGCAGCCGAGGGGCTGGGCAGGCCGATGAACCATTTCTTGTCGACACTGCCGAGCTGCACATTGAAGCGCGCCAGCCGCAATGCCGCACAGGCCACATAGAGAAAGGCTACCACCCAGCCGGTCTTGCCGACGTCTTGCAGAATCCAGATAAAGGCGACGAGCCCGGGGGCGACGCCGAAGGACACCATGTCGGAGAGGCTGTCGTATTCGGCACCGAAATCGCTCTGGGTATTGGTAAGCCTCGCGACCCGACCATCCAGGCCATCGAGCGCCATGGCAATGAAGATCGCGATCGCCGCGGACGTGAAGTCGCCATTGATGGCGGCCACCACGGCAAAGAAGCCGGAAAACAGCGCCGATGTCGTGAACAGGTTGGGCAGCAGGTAGATCCCCCTGCGCTTCACCTTCTTGCCATCCTCCAGCGCTTCCTCGACCACCTCCGACTCGCGCACGAAGGTCGCGGCCAGATCCTCGTCATTCGATTCACGTCTGTCACGCTCGCCGTTGCTGGGGTCCTGGCTCATCTGTGTCTTCCGTTGTGACTGAAGGTATCGCCCATTCTACACACAGCAACCGGGATGGCTCACGACTCATCGCATCCAAAAACGCAACGGGGGCGCGGATAACCGCGCCCCCGTTGTGCTGCCACTCGAACGGATCGATCAGTTCTTGCTCTTGTCGACCAGCTGGTTGGCGGCAATCCAGGGCATCATGCCCCGCAGCTTCTCGCCGACCTGCTCGATCGGATGCTCGGCGTTCAGACGACGGCGCGCCGTCATGGAAGGATAGTTGCTGTTGCCTTCGTTGATGAACATCTTGGCATACTCGCCGGTCTGGATGCGCTTGAGGGCATTGCGCATGGCCTGGCGAGACTGCTCGTTGATGACCTCGCCACCGGTGACGTACTCGCCATACTCCGCGTTGTTGGAGATGGAGTAGTTCATGTTAGCGATGCCGCCCTCGTACATCAGGTCGACGATCAGCTTGAGCTCATGCAGGCATTCGAAGTAGGCCATCTCCGGGGCATAGCCCGCTTCGGTCAGGGTTTCGAAGCCGGCCTTGACCAGCTCCACGGCCCCGCCACACAGCACCGCCTGCTCACCGAACAGGTCGGTCTCGGTTTCGTCCTTGAAGGTCGTCTCGATGATGCCACTGCGGCCACCGCCGATGGCTGCAGCATAGGACAGGGCCAGTTCCTTGGCGGTGCCGGAGGCATCCTGCTGGATCGCGATCAAATCCGGAATCCCGCCGCCGCGGGTGAACTCGGAGCGCACGGTGTGGCCCGGCGCCTTGGGCGCGATCATGATCACGTCCAGGTCGGCACGCGGCTCGATCTGGTTGTAATGGATGTTGAAGCCATGAGCGAAGGCCAGGGTCGCGCCTTCCTTCAGATTGGGCGCGATCTGCTGCTCATAGATGGCCTTCTGGTACTCATCGGGGGCCAGCAGCATCACCACGTCGGCAGCCTGGCAGGCATCTTCCACGGTGGCGACCTTCAGGCCGGCGGCTTCCGCCTTGGCGGCGGAGGATGAACCCGGGCGCAGCGCGACGGTCACGTCGACGCCGGACTCCTTGAGATTGTTGGCGTGGGCGTGGCCCTGCGAGCCATAGCCCACGATGGCCACCTGCTTGGCCTGGATGAGGGAGAGGTCGCAGTCCTTATCGTAATAAACGCGCATGTCGGGCTCCTGGAGATCGTAAAAAGGCGATTGTGTCAGCGTCGATGGCCACCCGCGCCGTCTTGTGCGGCACTGGGAGAGTTCGTCGGGCTCTCGGCCCCGTCGATGGGTCGACTTTACGTCAGGGGCCTGCGTTGCGTAAAACGCTATATTTGCAATACCACATCCCGATATGTGAAATAATAGACACATGGACATGCGCCCCCTGAAACATTTCCTGACGCTTGCCGACACTCTGCATTTCGGCCGCGCCAGCGAAGCGTGCCACGTCAGCCCCTCGACGCTCTCGCGCTCCATCCAGCAACTGGAGGAGAGCCTGGGTGTCAGGCTGTTCGAGCGCGACAACCGCCATGTGGCCCTGACCCGCCAGGGACACAGCTTTCACGCCTACGCCCGGGACACCCTGGAGCAGTGGGAGCAACTGCGCCAGTCGCTGATGCGCGACGCCCATGTGCTGACCGGCGAGATCAGCATCTACTGCTCGGTCACCGCCAGCTACAGCTTCCTCTATGACCTGCTCAGCGAGTTTCGCACCCGTTATCCGGGCATCGAGCTGAAGCTGCACACGGGCGATCCCGCTCAGGCCATGCCTCGGGTGCTGGCCGGCAACGAGGACATGGCCATCACCTCGCGTCCCCGGCAACTGCCCGAGGGCCTCGCCTTCAAGTCGCTGACCCGTTCGCCACTGGTATTCATCGCGCCACACGATGCGCATGAGTGGGTACCGGCCGACCCGCGCACCCCCAGCGCAGAACAGTGGCGCAATGTGCCGATGGTGCTCTCCGAGTCCGGGCTGTCACGGGAAGTCAGCAACACCTGGTTCAAGGCACTGGGCATCTCGCCCCGGATCTACGCCCAGGTGGCCGGCCACGAAGCGATCGTCAGCATGGTTGGCCTGGGATTCGGTGTCGGCGTGGTGCCCCGCATCGTGCTGGAGGCCAGCCCACTGTCGGAGCGCGTGCGGATCCTGCCGGTCAAGCCGGAGCTCCCGCACTATGATGTCGGTCTCTGCGTGCTCAACCGGCGCCTGCGCAGTCCGCTCATCCAAGCGCTCTGGGATGAGGTCGCGGAACGGGGTTGAACGCGCCGGCCAGCTTGCCGCTACCGGCAAAGGACTCCAGACTGTTACCGTTAGTGAGCTAACCACTACCCCGAAATGGAGGCTCCCATGAAGGTCATTTCCCTGGCCAGTCCCGGCGGACTGGATCGACTCCGCCTGCAAGAACACGACGCCCCCGGAGAGCCGGGGCCCGGCGAGATACGTGTCAGGCTTCACGCCAGTTCGCTCAACTTCCATGACTATGGCGTGGTCAGCGGCGCCATGCCGACCGCCGACGGGCGAATTCCGATGTCGGACGGCGCCGGCGTGGTCGACGCCATCGGCGAAGGCGTCGATGCCTTTGCCGTGGGCGATTCGGTGGTATCCACCTTCTTTCCTGACTGGCTGACCGGGCCCGCCGAGGTCGGCGACTTCAAGACAGTGCCGGGTGATGGCGTCGACGGTTACGCTCGAGAGCTAGTGGTCTGCCCCCAGACCTGCTTCACGCATGCACCCCGAGGCTACAGTCATGCTCAGGCGGCGACGCTGACCACGGCCGGCTTGACCGCCTGGCGCGCCCTTGTGGTGGAAGGCGGCCTCAAGGCCGGCGATACCGTGCTGGTGCTGGGAACGGGCGGCGTCTCGATCTTCGCGCTGCAATTCGCCAAGGCCATGGGGGCCACCGTCATCGCCACCTCCTCATCGGACGACAAGCGGGAAAGGCTCGAATCGCTGGGCGCCGATCACACCATCAATTACCGCACATGCCCCGAGTGGGGAAGCCGGGTGAAGGAGCTCACCGCCGGACGCGGCGTGGACCACATCATCGAGGTCGGCGGCCCCGGCACCCTCGCCCAGTCCATCGAGGCCGTGCGCATCGGCGGCCATATCTCGCTGATCGGCGTGCTGACCGGCCGCGGCGGCGACGTCCCCACGGCCAAGCTGATGGCAAAGCAAGCCCGCCTGCAAGGCGTCATCGTGGGCAGCCGGGCCCACCAGCAGGACATGATTCGCGGCATCGAAGCCCTCGGCATCGAACCGGTCATCGATCGACACTTCGCGCTCGATGATATCGCCGAAGCCTTCCGCCACCAGGAATCCCAGCAGCACGTCGGCAAGATCTGCCTGGACATCTGAGCCCGCCTCACGACACCGAGAACGAAAAAGCCGCCCGAAAGGGGCGGCTTGCATGATGGCTGTCGTATGCCAGCGACGATCAGAGCGACAGGACCTTGTCGCCTCGGGCAATGCCCGAGACGCCGGTACGCGCCACTTCATGAATGCCCACCGGCGCCATGGCCTGCAGAAAGGCATCCAGCTTGTCGGCATCGCCGGTGATCTGCACGGTGTACAGGCTTGGCGTCACGTCGACGATCTGCGCACGGAAGATGTCCACGGTGCGCTTGACCTCGTCACGCGCCGCCCCCAGCGCCTTCACCTTGACCAGCATCAACTCGCGCTCGATATGGCTGCCTTCGGTGAGGTCCACCAGCTTGACCACGTCGATCAGCTTGTTGAGATGCTTGGTGATCTGCTCGATGACCCGATCATCGCCCACCGTGGTCACGGTCAGCCGGGACAGGGTCTCGTCCTCGGTGGGAGCGACGTTGAGGGTTTCGATATTGAAGTTACGTTGGGAAAACAGCCCCACAACGCGAGACAAGGCGCCCGGTTCGTTTTCCATCAGAATCGAGATGATATGGCGCATCAGCTCCGCTCCGTCTTCGAAAGAAGCATGTCACGCATGGAGCCCAGGGGCACCTGCATCGGATAGACGTGCTCGTGCGGGTCGACCATGACGTCGAGGAACACCAGCTCGTGCTTGTCGGCAAAGGTCTTCTCCAGTGCCGGCTCGAGTTCCTCCATCGTCTCCACCCGCAGCGCGGTGAAGCCATACGACTCGATGAGTTGCTGGAAATTCGGCAGTGACTCCATGTAGGAATGCGCGTGACGGGACTTGTAGTTGAGGTCCTGCCACTGGCGCACCATGCCGAGCGACGCATTGTTCAGGTTGATGATCTTCACGCCGCCGCCGAACTGCTTACAGGTCGACAGCTCCTGCATCATCATCTGGAAGCTGCCCTCGCCGGTCACGCAGACCACCTGCTCATCGGGGAAGTTCTGCTTGATGCCCATGGCGGCCGGAAAGCCAAAGCCCATCGTCCCGAGCCCACCCGAGGTAATGAAGCGATTGGGCTTGTCGAACTTGTAATACTGGGCCGCGAACATCTGGTGCTGGCCAACGTCGGTCGTGACATAGGCCTCGCCCCGGGTCTGCCGGCAGACCGCCTCGATGACTTCCTGAGGCTTGATCGGCTCGCCGGGTTTCGACGGCTCGTAGAGCTTGCCACGTCGCTCCTCGCGCCAGCCCTCGATGGTCTGCCACCACTCATTCAGCGCCTCGGGGTCGGCGATTTCCCGACCCTGCAGCAGGCTGATCATCTCGTTGATCACGCTCTGCGCGGGACCGACGATGGGCACGTCCGCACGCACGGTCTTGGAGACCGAGCTAGGATCGATATCGACATGGATGATCTTGGCCGTGGGACAGAACTTCGAGGTGTTGTTGGTCACCCGGTCGTCGAAGCGCGCCCCGATGGCGATGATCAGGTCGGCATGGTGCATCGCCATGTTCGACTCATAGGAGCCGTGCATGCCCAGCCAGCCGAGGCATTGATCATCGCTCTGCGGGAAGGCGCCGATGCCCATCAGGGTGGTGGTGATGGGATGCCCCAGCCGCTTGACCAGGTCGGTCAGGCCTTCGCAGGCACGCCCGGTGACCACGCCGCCCCCGGTGTAGAACACCGGGCGGCGCGCCTTGAGCATCAGCTCCACGGCTTTCTTGATCTGGCCGGTATGGCCGCGCGCTACCGGATTGTAGGAGCGCAGCTTGACCTTCTTCGGATAGACGTATTCGTGCCGCTCGGTGGGCGTGGTCATGTCCTTGGGAATGTCCACCACCACCGGACCGGGGCGACCGGTCGAGGCCAGATAGTAGGCCTTCTTGAGGACTTCCGGGATCTCGGACGGATGCCGGATCGAGAAGCTGTGCTTCACGATCGGCCGTGTCACGCCGATGATGTCGGTTTCCTGGAAGGCATCATCGCCGATCAGGTGGCTCATCACCTGACCGCACAGCACCACCATCGGAATCGAGTCCATGTAGGCGGTGGCGATACCGGTGACGGCATTGGTGGCGCCGGGGCCCGAAGTGACCAATACCGTACCAGGCTTGCCCGAAGCCCGGGCATAACCATCGGCAGCATGGGTGGCGGCCTGTTCATGGCGCACCAGGATGTGCTTGACCTTATCCTGGCGAAACAGGGCGTCATAGATATGCAACGCCGCGCCGCCCGGATAGCCATAGATATATTCGACGCCCTCATCCTGCAGGAAGCGGGCGATCATGTCCGCGCCGGAAAGCAATTCCACAGATGTTTCTCCCCTGGAGGTCTCGAGTGCAATTCGTGCCTGTCGGGGCACGAGTTCGAGTGCGGCGGTATGCCGCTGCCGGACGCGCCGGCACCTGATGCCAAACCCTGGCGTATTGAGGCCCGGTTAGGGCCAGCACTCTCTCGGGAACGCCGATTCACTGCTGCGCTGCGACATGAATCAGCCATTCCCTCTCGCGGCGGATCACCGCGTCGGGGCATTGGCCAGGTCGGGCGGTTGGCCCGGACCCGGAAGTCCTTCGGCGGGTAGAGGCCCTTGGCCTACCCTTCGCGCGGGAATGGGGGATCGCCCGCTGGAGTCCGCGCCCGTATCAGGAACCGTCAAGATTCCAATAGCGGTCGCGGAGTGTCAACCTTGGACCTCCCCGCCTCTGGCCATCACCGCCTGAGATTCCCCGCAACACCATGAAAAAAACGCCCGCCCGATCACATGGATCGGACGGGCGTACAAGGTCAGGACACGACCTTCATCATCAAGGTAGTCGACACCGGGCGAGCCGGCAGCGTTCCCCCTCAGTGCCGGAAGACCAGTCGCTCTCCCTCGGCCTCGACATGGATCGTCTCGCCGGGCGAGAAGTGGCCGGCCAGCAGGTCCTGGGCCAGCGGATTCTCGATGCGACTCTGGATCGCCCGCTTGAGCGGCCGGGCACCGAAGACCGGATCGAAGCCGGCCGTGGCCAGCTGCGCCATGGCGTCGTCCGACACCTCGAGCGCGAGGTCGTGCTCGGCCAGGCGACCACGCAGGCGGTCGAGCTGGATATCGGCGATGGCCCGGATCTGCTCCTGCTTGAGAGCATGGAAGACCACGACCTCATCGATGCGGTTGATCAGCTCCGGACGGAAGTGATTGCCCACCACTTCCATCACCATGGACTTCATCTGCTCATAGTCGCTGTCGTCGCCGCCCATGCGCTGGATGATGTCCGACCCCAGGTTGGAGGTCATCACGATCACCGTGTTGCGGAAATCCACGGTGCGTCCCTGTCCATCCGTGAGTCGACCGTCCTCGAGCACCTGCAACAGAATGTTGAAGACATCGGCGTGCGCTTTTTCCACCTCATCGAGCAGCAGCACGGAGTAGGGCTTGCGGCGTACAGCCTCGGTCAGGTATCCGCCTTCCTCGTAGCCGACATAGCCGGGAGGCGCCCCGATCAGGCGCGCCACCGAGTGCTTCTCCATGAACTCGGACATGTCGATGCGCACCATGGCCTCTTCGGTATCGAAGAGGAAGCCGGCCAGCGACTTGCACAGCTCCGTCTTGCCCACCCCGGTGGGCCCGAGGAACAGGAAGGAGCCATTGGGCCGGTTGGGGTCGGCCAGGCCAGCCCTGGAACGCCGCACGGCATTGGATACCGCGTTGACCGCCTCATCCTGGCCGATCACCCGCTCGTGCAGCGCCTCTTCCATGCGCAGCAGCTTGTCACGCTCGCCCTCGAGCATCTTGGCCACCGGGATGCCCGTCCAGCGCGAGACCACCTCGGCGATCTCCTCCTCGGTGACGTTGGAACGCAGCAGACGATGCTCCGAGGTATCGGCCTCCTCGTCGCTGGTCTCGGCGATCTTGCGCTCGAGTTCCGGAATCACGCCGTACTGCAGTTCGGACATCCGCCCCAGGTCGCCTTGCCGGCGCGCCTGCTCGAGGTCGATCCGCGCCCGGTCGAGCTCGTCCTTGAACTGGGCGGCCCCCTGGATGCTGGCCTTCTCGGCCTTCCAGATCTCGTCCAGGTCGGCGTATTCCCGCTCGAGCTCGCCAATCTGCTCCTCGAGGCTCTCGAGGCGCTTGCGCGACGCCTCGTCGGTTTCCTTCTTGAGGTGCTCGCGCTCCATCTTGAGCTGAATCAAGCGACGGTCGAGACGATCCATCTCCTCCGGCTTGGAGTCGAGCTCCATGCGAATCCGGGAAGAGGCCTCGTCGACCAGGTCGATGGCCTTGTCGGGCAGCTGGCGGTCGGTGATGTAGCGCGTGGACAGCTTGGCGGCGGCGATGATGGCACCATCCGTGATATCGACGCCATGATGCACCTCGTAGCGCTCCTTGAGGCCACGCAGGATGGCGATGGTGTCCTCCTCGGTCGGCTCGTCGACCAGCACCTTCTGGAAACGGCGCTCCAGGGCGGCGTCCTTCTCGATGTGCTGACGGTACTCGTCGAGCGTCGTGGCCCCCACGCAATGCAACTCGCCGCGCGCCAGCGCCGGCTTGAGCATGTTGCCGGCATCCATGGCGCCCTCGGCCTTGCCGGCACCCACCATGGTGTGCAACTCGTCGATGAACAGGATGACCCGGCCCTCTTCCTCGGCCAGTTCCTTGAGCACCGCCTTCAGGCGCTCCTCGAACTCGCCGCGGAACTTGGCACCGGCCAGCAGGGCGCCCATGTCCAGAGACAGCACGCGCTTGTCCTTGAGACCTTCCGGCACCTCGCCATCGACGATGCGCTGTGCCAGCCCTTCGACGATGGCCGTCTTGCCCACGCCCGGCTCGCCGATCAGCACCGGGTTGTTCTTGGTACGACGCTGCAGCACCTGAATGGTCCGGCGGATCTCGTCATCGCGACCGATCACCGGATCGAGCTTGCCATTGGTCGCGCGCTCGGTGAGGTCCAGGGTGTACTTGCCCAGCGCCTCGCGCTGATCCTCGGCATTGGGATCGTCGACCTTGGCGCCGCCCCGCACGCCATCGACGGCGGTTTCCAGCGCCTGGCGCGACAGCCCGGCCTGGGTCAGCACCTTGCTCACGGCGTGGCGCATCTCGAGGGCCGCCAGTAGTACCAGCTCGCTGGCGATATACTGATCGCCACGCTTCTGGGCCTCGCGGTCGGTCAGATTGAACAGCTTGACCAGATCCCGGGACGGCTGTACCTCGCCATCGAACTCGGCCACGCGCGGCAGGTCCTCGAGGTGCCCCACCAGGCCATCACGCAACCGGGCGGCATCGCCCCCGGCCTTCTGTATCAGCGATTTGACGCCAGTATCGCTGGCATCCAGCAGCGCCAGCAGCAGATGGCCGGGCTCGAGCTGGTTGTGCCCATGCCCCACGGCCAGGGACTGGGCATCCGCCACGGCGTTCTGCAACTTGGCGGTGAACTTGTCGAAACGCATTCGCTTTCCTCCATCGGGGTAACGGCGCGGTCGGACGCGCCACTTGACCCTGTCAATGTATCTTGACACAAGAGATGGAGTCTGATCGGACGGTTTTCAAGTCAGCTGGAAGCTGGAAGCTGGAAGCTGGAAGGCAACATGAAACCCGCAGTCCCTGGGCCAAGGTTTTTCTTCAAGCTTCCAGCTTACGTCCGCTAAGCGGACGATCTTCCATCTCCCGGCGAAGCCGGGCTAGCGAAGCCAGATCATGCTGGCCATGCGGCCGGTCACGCCGTCGTCACGACGATGGGAGTAGAAACGGGATTCACAAGCCGTGCAGAAGTGCCCGCCGCTGATATGAGAAACGCCGAGCCGTTCGAGTCGCAGGCGCGCCAGCTTGTAGAGATCGGCCATGTAGTGGCCGAGGCGGTAAGGGCTGGGATCGAACGCCTCCAGCGCCTCCGGTTGCACGGCGACGAAGGCCTGGCGGACTTCCGGGCCGACCTCGAACTGGGCGTTGGAGATCGCCGGCCCCAGCCAGGCCATCTGCGCCTCGGCCGGCACGCCCAACGCCGCCACGGTGGCCTCGAGCACGCCGCCGGCGAGGCCACGCCAGCCGGCATGGGCCACCGCTACCCGCTGCCCCTCACGATCACAGAAGAACACCGGCAGACAATCGGCGGTGAGTACCACGCAGGCATAGTCTCGATTCCAGGCGACGGCCGCATCCGCTTCCGGCGCATCATCGGCGAAGTGCTGTTGCACGCGCCCGCCATGCACCTGCGTCAGCCACAGCAAGGGACGATCATCGCCGATCACCTTGTTCAACTGACGACGACATAGCGACACATGATTCGGATTGTCGCCGACATGCTGGGCCGGATTGAAGGCGGCAAAGGCGTCCTGGCTCGGACCGGTCTCCCGCGTCGTGACACAGGCAGCCACCGAGTCGGGCGCCGGCCAGTCGGGGCGCACCAGCGTCGGGTGGAGGTCGAGGGCGTCACTCATCGCATCGTCTCCCGGTCGTCACGGAGGAAATCGAGCAACATCAGCAAGTCGTCCGGGAGTGGCGCCCGGAAGGTCATGGTAGCGCCGGTCGTCGGATGCACGAAGGCCAGCTTGCGAGCATGCAGCGCCTGGCGCGGGAACTCGCGCAGCACCTCCTTGAGCGACTCCCCGGCCCCGGCGGGCAGCTTCAAGCGTCCCCCGTAGACCGGGTCACCGACCAAGGGGTATCGCAGGTGCGCCATGTGCACCCGAATCTGGTGCGTCCGCCCGGTTTCCAGTCGACAACGCACATGCGTATGTGCCCTGAACCGCTCGATCACTCGGTAGTGTGTCACCGCAGGCTTGCCGGAAGCATTGACCGCCTGGCGCTTGCGATCACGCGGATGGCGGCCGATCGGCGCATCCAGGGTGCCCCCCGATGTCATCGTGCCGACGACCACGGCGTCGTATTCCCGGGACACGGTCCGCGCCTGGAGTTGCTCGACCAGAGCGGTCTGGGCGACCAGCGTCTTGGCCACCACCATCAGGCCACTGGTGTCCTTGTCGAGCCGATGCACGATGCCGGCCCTCGGCACCGCGGCAAGCGAGGCGCAGTGATTCAGCAAGCCATTGAGCAGGGTACCGTCGGGATTTCCGGCAGCCGGGTGAACCACCAGGCCGGGTGGCTTGTCGATGACCAGAACGTCGTCATCCTCGAAGACCACTTCCAGGGGAATGTCTTCGGGTTCGAAACGGGCATCGTCTTCGAGCTCGGCCACGAGTGCCAGCGCCTCGCCGCCATGCACCTTGTCCCTGGGCCTGGCAGGCCCGCCGTCGACGGTCAGCGCCCCCTCCTTGATCCAGGCCTTGAGCCGTTCCCGGGAGAAATCGCTGAACAACTCGGCGGCTGCCTGATCGAGGCGTAGGCCCGCCATGCTGTCGGGAATGCGTTGATGGGCATCGAGGGTCTGTGACATGAGATCGTCAAGGGTCCGTCTGGGGGAGTGGAGCGCTACCCGAAAAGCGTTGGTGCATCACGGCGCCTGATGACTGCGTTTTGCCGCAAGGTGCTTTATAGTGGGCGGATTCAGGCCGATTCTAGCACGGCCGCCCAGGGTTGTTTGACACGAGGATCACGATGCGCGTTATCACGACCGGTACTCGCCTGGCCGCCATGCTGTTGGCGACCGCCCTTCTGGCCGGCTGTGCCAGCACCAAGGAAGAAGAACAGGCTCCGGATGTCGCGGAGGACCAGTTGTATCAGGAAGGTCGCGCCGCACTGGAGGAAGGCAACTATGTCACCGCCGTCAATCGACTGGAGGCCATCGATACTCGCTATCCCTTCGGCGATCACGCCGAACAGGCCCAGCTCGAGCTGATCTATGCCTATTATGAGACGAGCGATTGGGAAGCCGCCCGTGCTGCCGCCAGCCGCTTCATCCGCCTGCACCCCGATCACCCTCAGGTCGACTACGCCTACTACATGCGTGGCCTCGCCGCCTGGGAGGCCGGCCGGTTCAGTCTCGAGTCGCTGCGTCTGATCGACCTCTCCAAGCGTGACCTCGGGGCCAGCCGTGATGCCTATTCCGACTTCCGCGACCTGATCCAGCGTTACCCGAACAGCCAGTACGCGCCGGATGCGCGCCAGCGCATCGTCTATCTGCGCAACCTCCTGGCCCGGCACGAGCTCGAGGTGGCCGACTTCTACCTGCGCAAGGGCGCCTACCTGGCCGCCGTGAAGCGCGGCCGCTGGGTCATCGAGAACTACCCCGAGGCACAGAGTACCCGCGACGCGCTGGCCGTGATGGTCGAGGGCTATCTCGGCCTGGACATGCCGGAACGTGCCAAGGAAAGTCTCCGCGTGCTGATCAAGAACGCTCCGGATCACGAGCGTCTCGACGGCCGCACCTTCGACCCGCGCTACGTCAAGGCCGACCCGATTTCGGTCTAAAGCTGGAAGCTGGAAGCTGGAAGCTGGAAGCTGGAAGCTGGAAGCTGGAAGCTGGAAGGCAGCATTAGTCCGACAATTGCAGGATCAAGCTTTTTCTTCCAGCTTCCAGCGGCGAAGCCGCGCTCTTCAAGCTTCCGGCCTCACTCCCCCGGCTGCCAGCCGTTGACGATGGGATAACGCCGGTCGCGGCCGAAGCCTCGACGAGTCACGCGAACCCCCACCGGTGCCTGACGGCGCTTGTACTCACAGCGGTCGACCAGGCGCACCACCTTGTAGACATCGTCATGGTCGAAGCCGGCGGCGATGATCGCCTCGGCACTCATGTCCCCTTCGATGTAGCGCACCAGAATGGCATCCAGGGTGTCGTAGTCGGGCAAGGAGTCGGAATCCTGCTGATCCGGTGCCAGCTCGGCGGAAGGCGGCCGTTCGATGACGCGCTCGGGGATCGCCGGGTCCTGGGTATTGCGCCAGCGGGCCAGACGATAGACCCAAGTCTTGTAGACATCCTTGATGGCATTGTAGCCGCCCACCATGTCGCCATAGAGCGTGGCATACCCCACCGCCATCTCGCTCTTGTTGCCGGTCGAGAGCACCATGAGGCCTTTCTTGTTGGAGAGCGCCATCAACAACACGCCACGGCAGCGCGATTGCAGGTTCTCCTCGGTGGTATCACGCTCGGTGCCGGCGAAACTGTCGGCCAGCGTGTCCATGAAGGCATCGACCATCGACTCGATGGGCAGCACCTCGTAGTCGACGCCCAGCATCCGGGCCTGCTCGGCGGCATCTTCCTTCGAGATATCGGCAGTGTAGTGATACGGCATCATCACCGCATGGACGCGCTGCGGCCCCAGGGCATCCACCGCGATGGCCAGCGACAGGGCCGAGTCGATCCCCCCGGAAAGGCCCAGCACCACGCCCTGAAAGCCACTCTTGTTGACGTAATCGCGCAACCCGGTGACCAGCGCGCAATACAGGTTCTCCTCGGCGCAGACCTCCTCATCGATCTCTCCTGCACTCGGCACCCAGCTGCCCTGCTCGCGCACGAACTGGACCGGCATCAAGCCGACTGCCCAATGCGGCGCCTGCACGCGCAGCTCGCCATCGGCACCGACACAAGCCGAGCCCCCATCGAACACCAGCTCGTCCTGGCCACCGATCTGGTTGACATAGACGATCGGCAGGCCCACGTCGCGCGCGCGTTGCTCGAGCAGCGCCAGGCGCTCGGTGGGCTTGTCCTGGTGGAAGGGTGACGCATTGAGCGTCACCAGGATATCCGCCCCGGCCTCGCGGGCTTGTCGGACGGGCGATTCTTCCCAGATGTCCTCGCAGATCAGCACACCAAGCTTGGCCCCCTTGTGCTCGATCACCAGGGGCGCATCGCCCACCGCAAAATAGCGCTGCTCATCGAAGACCTCATAGTTGGGCAACGCCTGCTTGGCATATTCACCAATCCACTCGCCGTTATAGAGCACGCCGGCCAGGTTCCAGTTGCCTCCCTCGCGTCGTCCCGGATAGCCGACGATCACCATCACGTCGCGCGCCACCTTCTCGGCCATGCGCGCCCGAGCATGGCGCAGTCGCGTCTCCATGGAAGGGCGCAGCAGCAGATCTTCCGGCGGATAACCGGTCAGGAAGAGTTCGGGCAGCACCACGATGTCGGCACCATGCTCGATGCGTGCCTCGCGTACCGTCTCGATGGCCCGCTCGGTATTGCCGGGGATATCCCCCACCAGCGGGTCCAACTGGGCCATCACCAACGTCAGGTCTTGCATGGGCGTAGAAATCTCTCGAGAATCCATCGATACCGACATTGTCCCGCAAGGGCGGCCCACTCGCAAAGCCGGCCGCCTCGAACGCCCTCTTTCAGGGAGCCGTCCACAGGATGAACCTCTTGCTGATCCGCCTGATCATTTTCGCCGTGCTGTTCTTCGCCGGCCTCAAACTCTATCGCATGTACCGCGAGTGGAAGCGTGATCGGGATGCCGACGAACAGGACACTACGGCGGGCAACCCGATGGTGCGCTGTGCCTGGTGCAAGGTGCATCTACCGGAGAGCGATGCCCTGCGCGAAAAGGGTGAATGGTTCTGCTCCTCGGACCACCGCGACAAGTATCTCGCCGAGGATACCTCGGAGAAATGATTCAGCTCCGGGAAGCTCCCGTTCGCGCGCCTTTCAAGCGACCACCCGTCAACCGATAGGGTGTCGGGTCCAGAATGGGCTCCCGGCCCAGCAGTTCGTCGACCAGCAGATGCGTCGAGGCTGGAGCCAGTACCAGCCCATTGCGATAGTGGCCGGCGTTCACGTGCAGGTTGTCAATGCCCGGCACCGCGCCGATGAAGGGCACACCATCTGGCGACCCCGGTCGCAATCCTGCCCAGTGATGCTCCACCTCGCAGTCGGCCAGTGCCGGTACGATACGTGTCGCCGACGTCCATAGCGAGTCTTTCGCCGACGCACAGAGCGATTTGTCGAACCCGGTTTCTTCCAGAGTCGAGCCCGCCAGCACCCGACCATCGGCTCGAGGGATGACATAACGCCCGTCCATCAGCACCACACGCCGTACCAGCCCGGGCGGCGCCTTGAACAGAATCATCTGCCCCTTCACTGGCCGTATCGGGAGTGTCACACCGACCGTCGCCATCACTTCGGCGGCCCAGGCACCGCCACATACGATGACCTGGTCACCATGCAGCTCGCCCGCTGGCGTCTCGACCGCAACGACACGACCGCCCCGCTCGCGCAGGTTCGTGACTTCGCAATGCTCGCGCAGCGTGACTCGCGGCATGTCATCCAGGCGCGCGCGAAGCGCCTGGGCCAGTCGCGGATTACGGATGCTGCCAAGGGTCGGCATCCACAACGCGTCCGAAAAACCGGGCGCCGCCTCGGGTTCCTTGTCGTACAGAAACGTGTCGGACACCCGCTCGAGAGGCTTGCCGACCTCCCTCGCCCAGCTCATGGCAGCCTGCTCATCGTCGACACGCAGATACACAAGGCCCTTCTGACGATACTCGGGGTCCACGCCCGTCTCTTCCAGCAGGCGTAGCGAGAGTTCCGGATAACGCCCCTCCGACCAGGCGGAAAGACGCGAGATCGGCGCACCGTGGCGCCACGGATAAAGAGGGGAGACGATGCCACCGCCCGCCCAGGAAGCTTCACGACCGCACTGGCCACGTTCGACGAGGGTGACCGAATGACCGGCATCGGCCAGGTGCAGGGTGGTCATCATGCCAATGACGCCCCCGCCAACAACGAGAAAATCACTCACGAGACTTGTCCGAGTTCGCCTACGGAAAGAATGCGACATCCGGCTAACTTGATAGCACCCACAACCTGGCTCGGGGAAACACGAGGCGGGAGATCACATGCGACCGAAGCGCATCACGGAGACTTACCATACCGGCATACCGGATAGCCTGGCAAAGCCGCGCCAGGCCGGCCTGACACTTCTCGAACTCTGCGTGGTGACGGGCCTCCTGGCCTTCACCGTCGCCTGGACGGCGCCCAGGCTGGACGGCTTCATGGCACGCAACGAAGTGACCTCGGATGTCATGCGACTCAAGGAAGTCCTGGCGACCGCCCGCAATGCCGCCATCGTCAGGCGCACGGTCATCACCGTCTGCCCCAGCCGGGACGGTCGACGCTGCAGCGATGACTGGACCATGCCGCTGAGCATCCTGCAGGGAGAGGTCGACCTGCCACCGAGCCAACGCACTCTCCTCGGCCGGCGAAATGCCAGCCAGGTGCCGGCCATCGCCTACCGACTCGATCATCGCCCCGTCCGCTACCAGCCTACCGGGCACGCCACGGGACACAACGGCACCTTTCGCCTCTGTGGCCGACGCGGCGAAGGGGCCTCGGTCATCGTCAGCAACTTCGGCAGAGTCCGGGTGGTCGATACCACCCCGCCGACGTGCTAGTGCCGGATGTCGACCGTGTCACTCCCAGCTCAACAGACGTTTCTCACGGGGCGCATGAGGCAGTACCGGATCACCCACAAGATGCGCCAGTGCCCCACTCGCCTGGATATCGCCATGTGCTATGATGGCCCCCTCCAGTGTCGTTCCCGGCGCCAGTTCTGCATCGCCCGCCGACATGAGCCAGCCTCGGACGATTCCCGGCGCCTCGAGACGAATGTCGCCCCCCGAGAGCACAGCCACATCCACGGCTGACGCTCGCCCGATCTCGCCGGACAGGTGGGCATCGTCCCGAGCGACGAAGGCGGCATTGTGGAAGCGGGCCGCCGCCCCAATTTCCAGCCGGCCCTCACAATGGTAGACGCGCCCGCCGAGATCACCGCTTTCCTCGAAACGACAGTACGGTAGACCGTCCTCATCGGAGCCCACCGCCAACGACACGGCGCCCTCCGGTGGCGAGGTATCGGTATAGGGAATCCTGACGCGCTCGCCCTCATCCTGAGCCGCATTGCCATGTATCCGGCTCGCCGATGCCCTCCCTTCCCCGGTCGCGACCTCGCCACCGGCCAGCAGGACATAGCGGGAAAACAGTTCGGCAAGGCGCGAAAAGACCACCGCGACTCGTACCGGCTCGCTCGACGCCAGGACACGGCCGCCGCCCTCCATCACGGCCCCCATGGCCACGACGAGATGACGCCGGGATGCCTCTTCGACATAGCGATAGGCGCAGCGCCGTGGAGCGGCACAGTCAGCGAGCCTGGCCGGCTCGCCCTGGAAATGCGAGGGATCGAGAAACTCGTGCCAGGTCATCGATTCGGACATTTCTTGAGACGACTCGACGGTGATGTCGCCGGGCCCGCTCAAGGCCGCCCAACCCCGCGAGGCGGCAACCTCCGCCGCCATCCCGGCCTGCACCGATGCCTTGAGGTTGCCCGCCAGGCGCTCCGCGGTCAGCGACGAACGCAGCCCGGCCGTCCCCAGCATCGCGGCCATGGCCAGCAATACCAGAACGATGGGCAATGCCATCCCCGCCTGCGGCATCGCGCTTTCCCTCATGATCCCCGTTCTCCTGGCGACGACGACCCGGCATGCCGCACCGCCGCTTCGCGGTCCATGGCATGGAGCACCAGCGGATTCACACCACCGAGCGGCCTCAAGGTGATCCGATACAGACCGGCCCTGCCCTCCACGTCCGCCCGAATCGGCTCGCTCGCCGCACAACTTCCGGCCGTCGCGGCCAGGCCTTCCACCAAGGGTTCTCCCGCCACCCTGTCGTGGAGGGCACATCCTTTACCATCGGTGGCGTCGCGCAGCTCGTATCGCCCCGGCTCCACGCCACCGCGCCGGATATCGCGCAGCAGGAACAATGCCCCGAGGGTCACGGCTTCCTGGCGCTCGCCAAGCTCGTCCACGCGAATCAGGTTCTCGACCCCATCCAAGTACAGGCGCCCGGCTCCCAGCAAAACAAGCATGCCGACCGCCAGGGCCACCAGCAGCTCGACCAGCGACACCCCACTCTCGACGACACGCCCCGCCATCATGGGGATTCACCGGGCAGCCGGGTGGTATAGACGAAGGATGTCTCGCTCTCATCCACCAGGCGTGATGCCTCCCATTCGAGAGTCACCACATAGGTGCAGTCATCGCCATCCGGCTCGACGCGGCCCCGCAAACCGGGAATCCAGGCACGCCAGCGAGCCTCCCAGCGCGCGGCTTCGCCCCCCAGGTCAGGACACCTGCCGGCCTCGAGACGCGACCACAGCAGCTCGACGGCGTCCTGTGCCGCCAGAGAGGCCAGTCCACGCTGATAACCAGCATGTGCGCCACGCAGGGATTCAAGCTGGACCGTGGCCATGCCCAGCAGCCCAACCGAAAGCACCAGCAGCGCCACCAAGGCCTCCAGCAGCGTAAACGCTCGCTGGGATCTCGCTATCGTCATGATCCACGCCTCCTCCCGCTCCCTGGCTTACCAGCACGCCTCGGGCAACGTCCGTCCCGTCGCGTCGAGCACCAGCACACGACAATCCGTCCTGACGGCCTCGCCCTCATGCGTGGCCGTCAGGCGATAGTGCGTCGAAGATAACGTGGTCGCGAGACGATAATGCCCTGCCTGCGAACGGCTCGGCAGGTCCGTGCAGGCATCATAGGAATGCGTACGGGTGCGGCAGCGCTCCAGACGCCCCGCCAGCGCCATGAGCGCCGACCGCCCATCCGCGACCCGCGCTTCGCCCAGCGCATCCTGATAGCGTGGATAGGCGATCCCGGCGAGTATGGCGATGATCGCCACCACGAGCATCAATTCGAGCAACGTGAAGCCGGCCTGTTCGCGACAGGCCTCGGAGCGGCGTAGACCGCGCGCCGTCGAGTGGCACATATCCCTTGGCCTCGGCGTGATGTCCTGCCCTCAATATGGACCAGGATGACGGTGTCCGGTAGCGTCCGAAGCATCTTGCCACGAAAAAGCCGGGCGACAGGCCCGGCTTCACGAAGGGAACATGACACTCGACCGAGCGAGGTCTATTCGCTGGCGATCACTCGCTCGCGAAGCTCGGTGGGCATGGAAAAGGTGATCGTCTCGGCACGTCCCTCGAGTTCTTCCGGCATCTCGGCCCCCAGGGCGCGCAGGCGCTCGATCACGCCCTGTACCAGCACTTCCGGTGCACTGGCGCCGGCGGTCACGCCCACCGTCTCGACATTTTCCAGCCAGGCAGCGTCGATCTGCTCGGCGTTGTCGATCAGGTAGGCCGGCGTGCCGACCCGCTCGGAAAGCTCGCGCAAGCGATTGGAGTTCGAGCTGTTGGGACTGCCCACCACCAGCAGCAGATCGCTCCCGGCGGCCAGTTCCCTCACGGCATCCTGACGATTCTGGGTGGCATAGCAGATGTCATCCTTGCGCGGGCCCTGGATCTCCGGGAAGCGGTCGCGCAGGGCGTCGATCACGCGAGCGGTGTCGTCCATCGACAGGGTCGTCTGGGTCACGAAGGCCAGCTGGCTCGGGTCCCGCACCTCGAGACGCGCCACGTCCTGCTCATCCTCCACCAGGTAGATCTGGCCTCCCTGGGAGGTGTCGTAGCGCCCCATGGTGCCTTCCACCTCGGGATGCCCCTGGTGGCCGATGAGAACGCACTCCTGCCCACGACGGGCATAGCGCAGTACCTCCATGTGCACCTTGGTGACCAGCGGGCAGGTCGCGTCGAAGACCCGCAAGCCACGACGCTCGGCTTCCTGCTGCACGGCACGGGAGACGCCGTGCGCCGAAAAGATGACGATCACGTCGTCGGGCACCTCATGCAGTTCCTCGACGAAGATCGCGCCGCGTTCGCGCAGGCTGTCGACCACGAAACGGTTGTGTACCACTTCATGGCGCACGTAGATCGGCGGGCCGAACACGTCCAGCGCCCGGTTGACGATCTCGATGGCACGATCGACACCGGCGCAGAAACCGCGGGGATTGGCCAGCTTGATTTGCATGGTTGCCTAGCCTCGGTGCTTGCCTAGTGGGTGGTAGCGGGCTGCACGTCCAGCACCTCTACTTCGAAGGTCAGGGTACGCCCGGCCAGGGGGTGATTGAAATCCACCTCGACCTGCTTGTCGCCGACCTGCTTGATGACCCCCGGCAACTCACCGCCGCCGACATCGGCGAAGGACATCACCATGCCCGTTTCGGGCGCCTCGTCGCCGAAGTCGTCCCGGGCGATCATCTGGACATTCTGGGGATTGTGCTGGCCGAAGGCATTCTCGGGCGCAATCTCGTAGCTGCCGTTCTCGCCGGCGCCGAGTCCCTTGAGAGGGCGCTCGAAGCCAGGCGGCAGGTTGCCGTCACCGACCTGGAAGGTGGCCGGCTGCTTGTCCCGGGTGGAATCGACCACGGTGCCATCCTCCAGCTTGAGGGTAAAATGCAGGGTAACCTGCATACCCTCGTCGATGCGATGGCCGTTCGCTTGTTGATCGCTCATGGATGCTCTCTTGCAGATGATGTTCAACGCCGTCGTCTGGCGCGGCGACGTTCGCCGAACAGCGACTCGACGATCAGCCCGATGGCGCCCAGGGTGATGCCGATGTCCGCCACATTGAAGGCCGGGTAGTACCAGCCGGCGAGGTGAAAGGACAGAAAATCCACCACATAACCATGCACCAGCCGATCATACAGGTTGCCCAGCGCCCCGCCGATGACCAGGGCAAGCGAGGCGCCGAGCATCTTTTCGTCGGCGCGCAGGCGCCGCATCCAGATGGTCAGCCCTACGCTCGCCGCCACGGCAATGGCCGCAAAGAACCATCGCTGCCAGCCGGGATGATCGGCCAGGAAGCTGAACGCCGCGCCGGTATTGTGCAGCAGCGTCAGGTTGAAGAACGGCAGGACCTCGAGCGGCCTGGCGTATTCCAGCAGGCTGGACGCCAAAGCCTTGGTGCCCAGGTCGACGACGATCACCGCCACGGCGAGCCACAGCCAACGCAACGGCTGTCGCATGGGAGCCACCTTGGCTCCCTGCCGGGTGTCATGCTCTGGCATGCTGCCCACCTCACGCATAATGACGGGTCTCGCCGGGGCCTTCCGGCAGGTTGCTGATGCAGCGACCGCACAGGTCTTCGTGACCGGCATGCTGGCCGACATCCTCGCGGTGGTGCCAGCAGCGCTCGCACTTGCGGTATTCGCTGGCCGCAACGGCTACCTTGAGCCCCTCAAGCTCGGTCGCCTCGGCGTCGCCGCCATCAGCCAGCGGGGCCAGGTGCACCTCGCTGGTCAGCATCACGAAGCGCAGCTCGTCGCCGAGACGGCTCAGCGTCTCCCGGAGCTCGTCGTCCACGTAAAGCGTCACTTCGGCGGCCAGGTTGCCCTTGATGACCTTGGCGTTGCGGGCATCTTCCAGGCACTTGTTGACGGCCTGCTTGACGTTGAGCACCCGCTCCCAGAACTCACGTCCCAGCTCGGCGCTCTCTTCCAGGGTGCCCAGGCCATCGTAATATTCCTCGAGCAGGACGCTGTCGCCCCGCTGGCCAGGGATATGCTCGTAGATCTCCTCGGCGGTGAAGCTGAGGATCGGCGCAATCCAGCGGACCAGCGCCTGGACGACGTGGTACAGCGCCGTCTGGGCGCTGCGTCGGGCCACCGAGTCCACCTGGGTGGTGTACTGGCGATCCTTGATCACATCCAGATAGAAACCGCCCAGTTCCCGGGCACAGAAGCCATGCACCTGCTGATAGACGTCGAGGAAGCGGTATTCCTCGTAGGCACGCTGGATGCGCGCCTGCAACTGGCCGGCGCGATCCACCACCCAGCGATCCAGCGCCAGCATGTCATCGAAGGCCAGGGCATCGCGCTCGGGGTCGAAGCCGTTGAGGTTGGCCAGCAGGAAGCGTGAGGTGTTGCGGATGCGTCGATAGACATCGGCGGTACGCTTGAGGATCTGGTCGGACACGGCCATCTCGCCGGAATAGTCGGTCGAGGCGACCCACAACCGCAGGATATCGGCCCCGAGCTTGTCCATCACATCCTGAGGCGCCACCACATTGCCCAGCGACTTGGACTGCTTGCGCCCCTTTTCGTCCACGGTGAAGCCATGGGTGAGAAGCTGGCGGTACGGCGGATGGCCGTCGATGGCCGATCCGGTGAGCAGCGAAGAGTGGAACCAGCCGCGGTGCTGATCCGACCCCTCGAGGTACAGATCAGCGCGCGGCCCCTGATCGTGCCCCATCGGGTGCGAGCCGCGCATCACATGACGATGCGTGGTGCCGGAATCGAACCAGACGTCCAGGGTATCGGTGACCTTCTCGTACTCGCCGGCCTCCTCGCCCAGCAGCTCGGCCGGATCGAGGCGGAACCAGGCGTCGATGCCCTCGCGCTCGACGCGCTTGGCGACCTCTTCCATCAGCTCGACGGTGCGCGGATGCAGCTCGCCGGTCCGCTGGTGCAGGAAGAAGGGAATCGGCACCCCCCAGTTGCGCTGGCGCGAGATGCACCAGTCCGGACGGTTGGCGATCATCGCATGCAGGCGCGCCTTGCCCCAGGCGGGCGTGAAGGCGGTCGACTCGACGCCGGCCAGGGCCTTGTCACGCAGGCTGAGACCGTCCTGACCGATCATGTCCATGCCCACGAACCACTGGGCCGTGGCCCGGTAGATCACCGGCGTCTTGTGGCGCCAGCAATGCATGTAGCTGTGGGTGATGGTGTGGTGGGCCAGCAGGGCATCGACTTCATCAAGCTTGGCGACGATCTGCAGGTTGGCCTTCCAGATCGACTGCCCACTGAAGAACGGCAGATCGTCCACATAGACGCCATCGCCCTTGACGACGCTGATGAAGTCATCGAATTCGATGCCGTAGCGACGGCAGGACTCGAAGTCGTCGACCCCGTGCACCGGCGCCGAGTGGACGATGCCGGTACTGCCCTCTTCGACTTCCACGTAGTCCGCCAGGAACACCGGCGCACGACGCTCATAGAACGGATGGGCGAACTCGATCAGCTCCAGCCGCTCGCCGGCGGCGGTGGCGATGATGTTGCCCTCGAGCCCGAACCGCTCCAGACAACTTTCCACCAGCTCCTCGGCCAGCAGCAGCAACCGCTCGCCCACGTCGACCAGGGCATAGGTGAACTCGGGATGTACATTCAGCGCCTGGTTGGCAGGGATGGTCCAGGGCGTGGTCGTCCAGATCACCACAGCGGTGGGCTTGGGCAGTTCGGTCAGCCCGAAGGCGGCGGCCAGCTTGTCGTCCTCGGCGCAGGGAAAGGCCACATCGATGGCATCGGACTGCTTGTCGGCATACTCGACTTCCGCCTCGGCCAGGGCCGAGCCGCAATCGAAGCACCAGTTGACCGGTTTGAGCCCCTTGAAGACGTAGCCCCCCTCGACCAGATCGGCCAGGGCACGGATCTCGCCGGCTTCGTTGACGAAATCCATGGTGCGATAGGGACGTTCCCAATCACCGATCACCCCCAGGCGGATGAAACTCTCGCGCTGCCCGTCGATCTGCTCGGCGGCGTACTCGCGGCACAGCGCCCGGGCCTGCTCCGGCGCCAGATGCTTGCCATGGGTCGTCTCGACCTTGTGCTCGATGGGCAGGCCATGACAGTCCCAGCCCGGCACATAGGGGGCGTCGAACCCCGCCAGGTTCTTGGACTTGACGATGATGTCCTTGAGGATCTTGTTGAGCGCGTGGCCGATGTGAATGCTGCCATTGGCATAGGGAGGGCCATCGTGCAGCACGAAGGACTCGCGCCCCCGACGCGCCTCGCGCAGGCGATGGTAGAGATCCATCTCCTGCCACTGGGCCACCCGAGCCGGCTCGCGCTTGGGCAGCATGCCGCGCATCGGGAATTCGGTTTCTGGCAGATTCAGAGTGTGCTTGTAGTCGCTCATATCCTGGGGGTCAGCCGTCATCATGGTCGGCGGGCAGTCCCGCCGAGGAGTCGGAAAACACGGCCTCGCGCGCCAGCGGCGCCGATGCCAGAGGTAGGGAATCTCCGGTCGCCGCCGTCTCGGCGAAGAAGCGTCGCGCGCGAGCCTGGTCGGCGCGGATCTGGGCCTTGAGGGCCTCGAGGCCATCGAATTTCATCTCGCCGCGCAACTTGGCGCAGGGCAGTACCGTCAATCGCTCGCCGTACAGGTCGTCGTCGAAATCAAACAGGTGCACTTCAAGCACCGGGCGCGAGCTCCCCACGGTAGGACGCCAGCCGATATTGGCCACGCCCTCGGCATGGCGCCCTCCCGGCAATTCGGCCTTGACCGCATACACGCCCTGCAAGGCCAGCGGATGCGGTGGCTGCGGCAGGTTGGCGGTGGGCACGCCGATGGTCCGCCCGAGCTGGCGATCGCGCACCACCCGGCCACCGAGCCGATACGGCCGCCCCATCATGCGGGCAGCCTGATCGAAGTTGCCGGAAGCCAGCATGGTGCGCACCCGCGTGCTGGAGACACGCTCGCCATCCAGCAGGAAGGTCCGGGTATGCTCGACATCGAAGCCCGACCCGCTACCGACCGTCTGCAGCAGCTCGAAATCGCCCCGCCGGTCACAGCCGAACCGAAAATCATCGCCCACTACCAAGTGACGCACGCCCAGCCCCTGCACCAGCACCTGCTCGATGAAGGCTCGGGCGGTCAGGCTGCGCAGGGCATCGTTGAAGGGCAGGCACAGCACGCGATCGGCGCCGTGCTCGGCCAGCAGCCGGACCTTGTCGCGCAGTCGCGTCAGCCGGGGCGGGGCCTGGTCTCCGGCAAAGAATTCCCTGGGCTGGGGCTCGAAGACCACTACCGTGGCCGGCAGCGACAACGAGCGCGCGCGCTCGAGCAGTTGATCGAGGATCGCCTGATGGCCGCGATGCACACCATCGAAATTGCCGATGGTCGCCACGCAGCCATGATGCTCGTCACGCAGATTGTGCAATCCTCGAATCACTTGCATGGGCTATTCGCGCAGAAAGTAAAGTGGTCGATTATAACGGACCGAGCGCCCCTTGACAGCCGCGCTGAACGTGGCCCCGTCCTCAACTTTTCATCCGGAAATGCCGGAGCCGCACCCCCGTCGCCGCCAGCCAGGCGAAATACACCGCCGCGCCACTCACCACCAGGAGCCCCATCCAGCCCACTCGCGTCATCAGCGACCAGCCGAGCCACTGGTGCCAGTCCGGCGACAGCCAGGCAAGCGCCACTCCCATCGCCACACAGCCACCCAGCAACTGCACCGCATAGCGTCCCCAGCCCGCCTGGAAGACCAGGATGCCTCGACGATACAGCAAGCCACCCAGCAGCCCGGCATTGAGAAACGCCGAAAGCGCCGTGGCCAACGCCAGCCCCGCATGCGCCAGCGGCCAGATCAGGATCAGGTTGAGGACCATGTTGGCAGCCATGGCGATCATTCCGATCGTGACCGGCGTCTTGGTATCCTGGCGGGCAAAGAACCCCGGCGCCAGCACCTTGATCAGCATGAAGGCCACTAGGCCCACGGCATAGGCACGCAGACTCATGGCCGCCATGTCGATGTCGTGATCGGTCATGGCGCCATAATGGAACAGGGTGATCAGCAATGGCTCGGCCAACACCACCAGCGCCAGAGCCGCCGGCAACCCCAGCAAGAGCACGGCACGAATCGCCCAGTCGAGCATGCGCGCAAAGTGCTCCCGGGACTGCTCGGCATGCCGCTTGGACAGCGCCGGCAGGATCACCGTGCCGATGGCCACCCCGAACACGCCCAGCGGCAGCTCCACGAGACGATCGGAATAGTACAGCCAGGACACGCTGCCGGCCGTCAGCAACGACGCCAGCACGGTATCCAGCAGCAGGTTGATCTGCGCCACCGAGACGCCGAACATCGCCGGCGCCATCAGCTTGAGAATGCGGCGCACGCCATCGTGGGCAAAATGAGGCCAGGGGCGCGGCAGCACGCCGAGACGGGCCAGGAACGGCACCTGAAAGATCAGTTGCATCGCCCCGGCGATCAGCACGCCCCAGGCCAGCGCCATCGCGGGCTCGCTCACCAGGGGCGTCAGCAACACCGCCGCGCCGATCAGCGACAGGTTGAGCAGCACCGGGGTGAAGGCCGGCACGGCGAATCGCCCCCAGGTATTGAGTACGCTGCCCGAGAAGGCCGTCAGCGAGATCAGCAACAAGTACGGAAAGGTCAGGCGCAGCATGTCGGCGGTGAGCGCCAGCTTCTCGGGGTCACGCGCAAACCCTGGCGCGAAGGCCCAGGCCAGCCAGGGGGCAGCCAGCATGGCCAGAGCGGTGATCAGCACCAGCACCGCCGCCAGACTGCCGGCCACGGCGTCGAGCAGCTCGCGCACCTCCTCCCGGGTACGCTGGGTGGCGTACTCCGACAGTACCGGCACGAAGGCCTGGTTGAACGCTCCCTCGGCGAACAGCCGGCGCAGGAAATTGGGCACCTTGAAGGCAACGAAGAAGGCATCCGCTCCCTGCCCCGCGCCGAACAGCGTGGCGATCACCATGTCCCGGGCCAGCCCCATCACCCGCGACAGCATGGTCATGCTGCTGACGACCATGCCCGAACGCATCAGCCCGCTTCGACGAGGCGCCACCTGGTGCGAAGCCCCCTCAGTGACCGCTGTCGTGGCATCGGATGTTTGCTCGGGATATTCCTGTCGATCGGTCACGGTGATTCCTTGCCAGGCCAGGTAAAGCGGACACCAGAAGCCGCCGGGAACGGTTGTGGACGTCGCACGGCAACGATCCTCGGGGCACCTGCCGGGAAGTGCCAGCACAAGAGACCGTCAGGCGCTATGCTTGAGGCCGCAACACGACGGCCCAACGGGTAGCCACAAAAAAACCGGCCGCAGCCGGTTCTTCGATGGGGCATTCGCGAAATGGTTCGCAAAGCCCCATGGGCGTCCGGCGCGCTTACGCTGCCAGGGCCTTGATACGCTTGTTGAGACGGCTCTTCAGGCGAGCGGCCTTCTTCTTGGAGATCACGTCCTTGTCGGCGATGCGGTCGATGACCGGCTGGGCCTGCTTGAAGGCATCCATCGCCTTGGCGTGATCACCGCCATTGACGGCCTTGATGACGTTCTTGACGTAGGTGCGAACCATGCTGCGCTGGCTGGCTTTCAGGACACGACGGCCTTCTGCCTGACGGGCGCGCTTGCGGGCTTGCTTAGTGTTAGCCACTGACTGTCTCCTTGGAGAAAGTTGTTACCGCCGCACTCGACGGTGTTCAATAACATTTTGATCCAACAGGGAAATAAAAAATCCCCGTCGGCCTGGCCATCCGGCCGACCGCGCAAGGTGGCGCAGTCGCTTACGGGCCGTGTCTGAGAGGATGGCGCATACTATCATGCCGCGCGACATCTTGCCAGGCTCGTCAAGGGGGAGCACCCACCCTCAAATCACCACCAGGTTGTCGCGGTGAATCAACTCCGGCGATTCCATGTAGCCAAGAATCGCCTCGATGCGGTGGCTGGGCTGACCAAGCAGGCGACGGACTTCATCGACACCGTAATTGACCAGCCCCTTGGCCACCCGCTGCCCCTGCTCGTCGACGCACAACACCATGTCGCCACGCACAAAGTTGCCCGACACGCCTTTCACCCCCACCGGCAACAGGCTGGAGCCGCTGTCTCGCAGCTTCTTCACCGCGCCATCGTCCAGGGTCAGATTGCCGCGCACCTGGAGCTGGCCCGCCAACCAGCGCTTGCGCGCCGCCATGGGCGCACGCTCGGGCATGAGCAGGGTCCCCAGCCGTTCGCCTTCGACGAGTCGGCTCAACACCTCGCGCTGACGGCCGCTGGCAATCACCGTGACCGCCCCGGAACGCGCCGCCAGACGCGCTGCTCGCACCTTGGTCGACATGCCGCCCCGCCCCAGGGCACCGCTGCCCCCGGCCACTTCGGCCAGCCGAGGGTCGTCGGCGCGCCCCTCGGCAATCAGGCGAGCATTCGGGTCATGGCGAGGATCGGCATCGAAGAGGCCTTCCTGGTCGGTCAGAATGACCAGGGCGTCGGCTTCCAGCAGGTTGGCCACCAAGGCCCCTAGGGTGTCGTTGTCACCGAAGCGGATCTCGTCGGTGACAACGGTATCGTTCTCGTTGACCACCGGCACCACCCCCAGCTCGACCAGGGTGCGCAGCGCGGAGCGCGCATTGAGGTAACGCTTGCGATTGGAAAGGTCGTCATGAGTCAGCAGGACCTGGGCGGTGGTCAGCCCGTGGCGGGCGAAATGGCCCTCGTAGCACTCGGTCAGGCCGTTCTGCCCCACAGCGGCGGCGGCCTGCAGGGCGTGCACCTCGGAGGGACGGACCTGCCAACCGAGGCGCACCATGCCTGCCGCCACGGCGCCGGAAGACACCAGCACCACTTCGATACCACGACGATGCAGCTCGGCGATCTCGTCGACCCAGCCGCCGATGGCCGGCTCGTCGAGCCCCCGCCCGTCGTTGGTCAACAGGGCGCTGCCGATCTTCACCACCACACGTCGCATGCGCTTCAGCGCCTCGCGACCGGGTACTTGTTCGAGATCGTCCATCGGCTCCTTGGCTCCTCGGCTCAACCTTCTTTCCCCCTCGAGCTGGAAAACTGAGCAAGCAACGACCAGACGAGGCAAAAGCTGGCGACAAACCGGCAGGAGCCGATTTGGGCTGCTCTGCCGCTCGAAGAGCGGAGTCCGCTATTGCACATGAGCATCTTGAGCCTGCCTTTAACCCCACATGGTCGAGCGCAGCCAGTTCCTTACCCCTCAGGGCGCGTATTCGACCTCGACATCATAATCATCATCATCGAAGTCATCGTCGTCCTCGTCGGCTCGCTTGCGCTTACGACCCAGACGAGACTCGGCACGCGCCACGGCCTCGTCGTCCATGCGACGGCGCATCTCGCGTTCGTGCTCGGCGGCCTCCTCGTCCTCGTTCTCCAGCCGACGCTGCTCGGTGAGCCAACGATGCACGGCCTGCACCAGGGCATCGGTCCCCTCGCCGCTGATCGCTGACAGCCGGAAGACAGGCCCCTGCCACGCCAGGCGCGTCACGATGTCGTCGACCGCGGCATCGCGCTCTTCCGCCGGCAGCAGGTCGAGCTTGTTGAGGACCAGCCAGCGCGGACGTTCGGCGAGCGCCGGCGAGAACTGCCCCAGTTCGTGAGCAATGGCCTGGGCGGCCGCCACCGGATCGCTCTCATCGAAGGGCGCGACATCGACCACATGCAGCAGCAGTCGCGTGCGCGTCAGGTGCTTGAGGAAACGCAACCCCAGGCCCGCGCCATCCGACGCCCCCTCGATCAGGCCCGGCACGTCGGCCATGACGAAATGCTCATGCTGGCCGAGCTTCACCACACCGAGGTTGGGCACCAGGGTGGTGAACGGGTAATTGGCCACCTTGGGCTTGGCCGCCGAGACCGAGCGGATCAGGGTCGACTTGCCGGCATTGGGCATGCCCAGCAGACCGACATCCGCCATCACCTTCATCTCGAAGCGCAGGTTGCGACGCTCGCCCTCGGTACCCGGCGTGGTACGCCGCGGCGCCCGGTTGGTCGAGGACTTGAAGTGAATGTTGCCGAGCCCGCGACGACCGCCCTGGGCGACGAGCACCACCTGCCCAGCCTCGGTCACATCGGCAATCACCTCGAGGGTGTCCTCGTCGATCACCGTGGTGCCCACCGGCACCTTGACGTGCAGGTCCTCGCCGGCGCGCCCGCTCATCTGCCGGCCCTGCCCCGGCTGGCCGTTCTGAGCCTTGTAGAAGCGCTGGTACTTGAAGTCGATGAGGGTATTCAGGGCGTCGTCACCGATCAGGTAGACACTGCCACCATGGCCACCATCGCCGCCATCGGGGCCGCCCTTGGGCACATACTTCTCGCGGCGAAAGCTCAGACAGCCATTGCCGCCCTTGCCGGCTTCCACGATGATCGAGGCTTCGTCGACGAACTGCATTGGTCATTCTCCCGGCGATCCATATCGCCATGATACAAGAAGGCCCCGCCATGGCGGGGCCTTCTCGCGACAGTTCGGGGCGGTCTCAGGCGGAGACGACGCTCACGAACTTGCGATTCTTCGGACCCTTGGTCTCGAACTTGACCACGCCCTCGTCCAGAGCGAACAGGGTGTAGTCCTTGCCGATCCCGACACCGGCGCCGGCATGGAACTTGGTGCCACGCTGACGGACGATGATGTTACCCGGGGAAACGGCCTGGCCGCCGAACAGCTTGACGCCGAGGCGCTTGGATTCGCTGTCGCGACCGTTACGGGTAGAGCCCGCTGCCTTCTTGTGAGCCATTGCAAATACCTCGCTCGTTCAGGGGACTGACCGCTTACGCGGAGATCCCGGTGATCTTGACTTCGGTGAACCACTGACGGTGGCCCTTGCGCGTCATGCTGTGCTTGCGGCGACGGAACTTGATGATCTTCACCTTCTCGCCACGGCCGTGAGACACGACCTCGGCAGACACCTTGGCACCCTCGACGTTCGGCGCGCCAACCGTGACGTCGTCATCGTTGCCCACCAGCAGCACTTCGTCGAACTCGACGGTGTCGCCGGTCGGCACTTCCAGCTTCTCGAGCTTGAGCGTCTGGCCTTCCTGAACGCGGTATTGCTTGCCACCGCTCTTGATAACTGCGTACATGTTTCTCTCTCCAGGACTCATCGGGAGTTGGCTCTTCGTCGACCTGCTTCGAGTGGCACCCCTCTTGGCACCATCTGACAGGGAGCGAGATGAGTGGGTCGCGGATTATAGCGGCGAAGCTGCCAACATTCAACAACACCTGCGCCTCGCCATCGCCACGCCCCGGCCCAAAGAGGCGCTGGCACGCTTGACGCCCCTCAGGGGGGCCCATAGCATGGCCGACAATTCGGTCAAACCTCGACCACCCACTACGTCTCATCGATATCGCCTTCATGCCAGCCACCACCGCGCCGACACAGCTCACCACCCCCGACACGCCGATCCACGCGGTGGTGGCCGAAGACTTTGCCGCCGTCAACCGCACCATCCAGACCCAGCTTGCCTCGCGCATCCCACTGGTGGAAGCCATCGGCCAGTACATCGTCGACAGTGGCGGCAAGCGCATGCGCCCTCTGCTGGTGCTACTGGCCGCGCGCTCCCTGGGCTACGAGGGCAACCAGCACGTTACGCTGGCCACCCTGATCGAGTTCATGCACACCTCGACGCTGCTGCATGACGACGTGGTCGACGAATCGCACATGCGCCGAGGCCGGGCCACCGCCAACGACGCCTGGGGCAACGCCCCCTCGGTACTGGTGGGCGACTTCCTCTATTCGCGCTCCTTCCAGATGATGGTCGGGGTCGGCTCCATGCGCATCATGGAAGTTCTCTCGGCGGCCACCTGCACCATCGCCGAAGGCGAAGTCCAGCAGTTGACCAACGTCGGCAACCCGGATGTCGATGAAGCGGCCTACTTCGAGACCATCCAGGGCAAGACCGCCATGCTGTTCGAGGCGGCCTCGCACTGCGGCGCCATCGTCGCCGACGCCACCCCGGAGCAGGAAGCCGCCCTGCAGGCCTACGGCCGCTATCTCGGCCTTGCCTTTCAACTAGTCGACGACCTTCTCGACTACCAGGGCGACGCCGACACCATGGGCAAGAACGTCGGTGACGACCTGGCCGAGGGCAAACCCACCCTGCCGCTGATCCAGGCCATGGCCGTCGGCACAACCGAACAGGCCAAGGTGATCCGCCAGGCCATTCGCCAAGGTGGCCTCGAACGGCTCGACGAGGTTCTGGCCATCGTCCACGACACCGGCGCGCTGGACTACACCCAACGCCGCGCGGAGGAAATGTCGACCAAGGCCCTGGCCCAGCTCGCGGCCCTGCCGCCCTCCGTCTTCCGCGACAGCATGGAGCAACTGGCACACCGCGCTGTGGACCGCCGTACCTGACCATCGGCACGACAGCTGGCATGCTCATGGGGCTTGCACGCCCCGCTCGTTTACGTATAATACGCATCCGTTGTCGCCCGCAGGGCTCGACATCGGAGTATAGCTCAGCTTGGTAGAGCGCTGCCTTCGGGAGGCAGAGGTCGTAGGTTCGAATCCTGCTACTCCGACCAAGAACATCCGTAAAAACGGCCACTTGCCTCATCAGAGCGGTGGCCGTTTTTTATTGCTCGCTGTTTTCTCACTCACGCCCCCTGCTTTACTCTCCCCAAAGGCGCCTCGAAGTGCCTGGCGTCGTTCTATGCCTCCTCATGACAGGGACAGGGAGGCAAGCCCGAAATCGCTCACCTCCCCGCACGCTCACTTACCGGCAACTGGCGCCGCATGTGCCCGAGCACTGGAAAGATGCACACGGCGCAGCTTGACGTTGTCACCGACCAGGTGTCGCTGCAGCTCCTCAAGCGAGACATTGCGCGTTTCCGGCATCAGGAACAGCACGAACACCAGCTGCAGCAGCATCATGACGGCGAAGAAGGCGAACACCGGGCCGCCGCTGAAGGTACCCAGCACCCAGGGCATGACCAGCGTGATCAGGGCCGCAAAGATCCAGTGAATCGAGCTGCCGAAGGATTGACCACGAGCACGCACATGGTTGGGGAAGACCTCGGCAATGAACACCCAGATCACCGCGCCCTGGCTGATGGCATGAGCGGCAATGAACAGGCCGAGCAACAGCGGTACTTCGATGCCACCCAGCGCATCGGTGAAGAAGGCTCTCGAAATCAGTACCAGGGACAGCAAATAACCGGCAGAGCCGATGAAAAGCAGGGTGCGCCGCCCGAACCTGTCGATCAAGGACATGCCGACCATGGTGAAGACCAGGTTGACCAGACCAATACCGGCCGTCGACAGCAGCGCCGCCTGACTCTCCAGCTCAGCGGCCTCGAGCACTCGAGGCGCATAATAGATGATGAAGTTGATGCCGGAGAGTTGATTGAAGAAGGCAATCAGGAAAGCCAGCAGGATCGGCAAGCGATAACGGCGCGAGAAGAACCTGGCATGCGCGCTGCGCTCCTCGTCCTCGGCAGCACGAATCGTGGCAATCTCCGCGTCAGTATCCGCCTCGGGATTGATCAGGCGCAGCACGCGAGTCGCCTCCGCGACATCGTTGCGCTTGAGAATCAGCCAGCGCGGGCTACGCGGCACTCGCGTGATCATCAACGTATAGAGCAGGGCCGGCACTGCCTCGATGCCAAGCATCCAGCGCCAGGCATCCTCGGCGACCAGACTGCCGATAATGTAGTTCGAGATGAACGCCATCAGGATGCCGAAGACGATATTGAACTGATACATGGCGACCAGCAGGCCGCGATGCTTCGGTGGAGCGATCTCGGAGATGTAGGTGGGGGCAGCCACCGAGGAGATACCCACACCGATGCCGCCGAGCAGTCGGAATAGGGCGAACAGCACCGGATCCGACACTACCGCGGAGCCCACGGCGGAGACCAGGTAGAACACACCGATGATGAGCAGGGTGGCGCGACGGCCAAAGGTGTCGGTGGGCCAGTTGCCGAAGATGGCGCCCAGCACGGTGCCCCACAGGGCCATGGACATGATCAGCAGGCCATGCTGGAGATCACTGAGTCCCCAGAGCGCCTGGATGGGCTTGTCGGCGCCCGAGATCACCGCCGTGTCGAAGCCGAACAGGAAACCGGCCAGGGCCACGGTGATCGACCATTGCACGATACGCGTCATTGTCATTGTCCTCTTCTTCTCAAGGCATTGGCGATCTAAGTGAATCGATTCATCTAATAACTGAAAAATCCAACAGGCATTGAACCAAGCCAATAGGTGAATCGTGTCAGCTGAAGGCCATTACAGCAGCCCCGGCCGCGAAGTGCGCTCGAACTTTGGTATGAGAAGCATGCAGGAACATGAACGCCGCCTGTCGCCAGGCGGCTGGATACAGCTCTGATGATATTTGGCATCAACAACCAGCAAAACGATGACGAAATTCATCAACAGTTCCGCCATCAACCACCAATAGGCGACATTAACACTAAGTTTCAACAAGTTATAAAACACACCGAAGTGGCACATCTCTTGCTACATCGCTCCAGGGACTGGCGCTTATCAATGCGCCGGAAACTGGCCTTCGATACCAACAAGAGATAGCGCCCATGCACGTCAGTAGCTTCAAGACCGCCCATCGCCTGATTACCGGCCAACAGGCCTTGCACGAACTTCCCTCTCAGGCCAGCAAGCTTGGCATGCAAAAGCCACTGCTCGTCACCGACCGTGGCGTACGCGAGTCGGGCACCCTGGATCTCGTGACGTCCCGAATGAAGGATCTGGATTACGCCATCTACGATCGCGTGCCGCCTGAACCGGAAATCGAGATCGTCGAGGAATGCACCCAGGTCTTTCGACATGGGGGACATGACGGCTTGATCGCCGTCGGTGGCGGAAGCGCCATGGATATCGCAAAAAGCGTGTCCGTTTATGCCCGGCACAACAATGCCCTGGAAACCTTGTTCGGCGAGGACAAGGTCGAATCATCGCGAGTGCCTCTGATCGCCCTTCCTACAACTGCCGGCACGGGCTCCGAAGTCACCAACATCGCCATCCTCGCCGACAACCAGCAAGGCACGAAGCGCGGTATCGTCAGCGACGACTTGCTGCCCGACGTTGCCCTGGTGGCCCCGGAAATGACAGTGAGCTGCCCGCGCTCGGTGACCGCCGCCAGTGGTGTAGACGCCCTCGTTCACGCCATCGAGGCTTATCTTTCGAACTTCGCCAGCCCCTTGACCGATGCATTGGCGCTCAAGGCCATGACGCTGATCGTCAGGGCCCTGCCCAAGGCATTCGCCAACCCGAACAACCTCGCCGCACGCGAAGACATGGCCACCGGCAGTCTGATGGCAGGGCTGGCCTTCGGCAATGCCGGCGTCGGTGCCGTACATGCCCTGGCCTACCCCCTGGGTGGCCGTTACCACCTGGCCCACGGCGTGAGTAACGCCTTGCTATTGCCGCATGTCATGGCCTGGAACAAGCTGGCCTGCGTCGAACGCTTCCACGATATCGCTCATGCCTTCGACGAACCGTGCCGAGGCCTGTCTGCCACCCAGATCGCCGATAACGTCATCGCGCGATTGCACCGATTGTGCCGTGACGTCGAGATTCCAGCACAACTGCGGGCATTCGATATCCCTGAATCCGCCCTTCCCGAACTGGCCGAAGCAGCCAGCCAGGTCGAGCGCCTTCTGCGCAACAATCCTCGCGTCCTGAGTCGTGACGATATCGAGCAGATCTACCGCGCTGCCTATTAGGCATTTCCTGCCTTGATAACAACACCAATAGTGGAGATACGCCATGAATCAATGGAAACAGCGTGCCGAAGGCGCGGAAACCCCTTATATCGCTCTGGGGCCTTTCAAGCTCCGCCTTCCCTTCCTTCATTATCGCTTCGAGTTGCCCGACTATCTTCAGGGGCTATTGATGTGTGCGGTGGACCTGGCTGCCATCCCCTTGATGACGGAACTGCTGGGCATGCCCTTCGAGGCGGCACTTGCCATCGTGATGCTGAACGGGGTGCTATATCTCCTGCACCACCTGTTTGGCGATCCTGTCGTCCCCGGCTGGATCACGCCAGCCATCCCTTTGCTGATGGCTTACGTATCGACGTTTCCCGAAGGTGAAGCCCGGGTCCATGCATTGATCGCCTTCCAGATGATGCTGGGGATCCTGGCCCTTTTCCTCGGGCGAACAGGACTGGCAGCCAGGGTAGTGAGTCTCATCCCCTCCGCCATCAAGGCCGGTGTGATCATGGGCGCCGGTCTGGCCGCCATCGTGGTGGTCTTCGACGAGGGAGGGCGTTTCTCGCAATATCCCTTCACCATCAGCATCGCCGTAGGCCTGGCCTTCTACCTGATCTTCTCTCGCCACTTCGCCCAACTGAAAGCAAGTGGCGGAGTTTGGGCCACGCTCGGCAAGCTCGGCATTTTCCCCATCATCGTCCTGGCCATCATCATCGCACCACTCTTCGGTGAAGCGCCCTGGCCCAACGTGGAGTGGGGGTTCAGCCAACCCGACTTCGCGCTGATGTTCAGCGAGTACACCGTCTTCGGTGTCGGACTCCCGCCGCTGTCGATGTACGTCACTGCCATTCCCACTGTTCTTGCTGCCTATATCGTACTGTTCGGCGATGTACTGCAAAGCAAGGCCCTACTCGACGAAGCCGACGACATGCGACGCGATGAGAAAGTCGATTACAACCCCGACCGCGCTCACATGATCTTCGGTGGACGCAATCTCGGCATGAGCGTGCTTGGCCCTGATGTGGTGATGTGTGGCCCGCTCTGGGCTGCCATGCAGGTAGTGGTCACCGAACGCTACAAGGAGGGCAAGGCCGCCATGGACTCGATCTTCGGCGGTTCGGGCTCGTTCCGCTGGGGCACCAATACCGGCCTGCTGCTGCTCCCCATCGTCAGCCTGGTACAGCCGATTCTCGGCATTGCGCTGGCACTTACCCTGTTGATCCAGGGCTATGTCAGCGTGCGCATCGGCATCATGGAAGCGCGCAGCCAACGCGACCTGGGGATCGCCGGCGTGATTGCCGCCGTGCTGGTCATCAAGGGAGCCACCTGGGCCTTTGCGGTTGGCGTATTGCTGTGCCTGCTGATCTACGGTCGCCGTTTCTTCTCGGGAGAAAACGATGGCACCTTCGCCAAGGATCTGACCAGAGACACCACGCCCCAACGTCCCGTCTCCGACTCAACCAAGAGTCTACATGAGTCCGATGCCTCGCTTGACGTACATTGAGGCAACGCCCGTCGGCCCTCCCGACGGGCGCCTTTACCGGAGGCAGGACATGCGGCACATCAGGGAAACTCAGAGCATGGCGGAAGTCCGGCCACTCTTCGAGCAGCAGGACGTCGGCGCTGTCGAAGTATTCGACGACGTCGGCCAGGCCATTGGCGTGCTGACCCAGACCGATGTCGACGCCGCCGTTCGGGAGGCCAGGCTCGAGAACCAGGTTGGTGAATGCCTGCGCTATCGCGTTACCGGCGATTCCCCCTCGCTCGACATCGCCGATGTCTCGAGCCACGGCTTCGATCACGAACCATTGCGCTCGGTGCTGAATGCCTTGCACGACGGGGTCTACATCACCGACGCTCGAGGGATCACGGTCACCGTCAACACGGCCTATGAGCGTCTCACCGGAATTCGGCGCGATGACGTGGTGGGCCGACACATGGCCGACCTGGTCAAGGCCGGCTACATCTCGAAATCCGTGTCGCTGGAAGTGATTCGGGAACGTCGCCCCATCACCCTGGTGCAGAGTATCCGCGACCACGACAAGATCCTCGTCAGTGGCATGCCCTTGCTCGATAACGAGGGGGCACTACGCTATGTGATCACCAGCGTCCGCGACGTCACCGAACTACTGCGCGCCAAGCATGCCCAGGAACAGCTCGCACAGATTCGCCGCATGCGCGAGGCCTATGATGTGGATGTCAGGATCGACGACCAGCCACCGTGGTTGATCGTCAGCCCCCAATCCCGAGCGTGCTATGCACTGGCCAGGCGTATCGCCCCCACGCAGGTCAAGGTATTGATCCAGGGAGAAACGGGCACGGGCAAGACACTACTGGCTCGCTATATCCATCAGCATAGCGAACGTGCCGAGGGACCGTTTCTCGAGCTTAACTGCACTGCCATGCCAGAGGGGCTGCTCGAAGCCGAGCTCTTCGGCTATAGCCCGGGCGCCTTCACCGGGGCCGCGCCTCGCGGCAAGCAGGGCCTATTGGATGTTGCCCACGGCGGCACCCTGCTGCTCGACGAGATCGGCGACCTCCCCCTGGCCTTGCAGGCCAAGTTGCTCAAGGTCGTCGAGGAAAACCGCTTCCTGCCGGTCGGCGGCACCGAATTTCGCCATGCCAACATCCGACTGATCTGTGCGACCCACCGCGACCTGCAACAACAGGTCCATCTGGGCCAGTTCCGCGAGGACCTCTATTATCGTCTCAGCGTCGTGCCCCTGACACTACCTCCCTTGCGCGAACGCCGAGAAGAAATCATTCCCCTGCTCAATCATTACCTGGAGCACTTCAACCAGCGCCACCATCAAGATCGATGCTGGCACCCCGAGAGCCTCGAACTTCTCGCCGGCCATGACTGGCCCGGCAATATCAGAGAGTTGATCAATCTCACGGAACGCCTGGTGGTCAGCGCCACCGAGCAGGAAATCACGCCGCACGGCTTGCCCCATGTTCCCGCTTCGCGCGAGAGACCCGATTCACCGGCCATCGGCGGCGGTTCCCTGCGAGAACAGGTCACAGAACTGGAACGCCAGTTGATCGAGACGGCGCTAGCCACCCATGGCACGACTCGTGCGGCTGCCGCAGCCCTCGGCATCGACCAGTCGACGCTGGTCAAGAAGACCCGGCGCTGGCGCTGCTCACGCTCTGCCTGAGCCCGGCTTCGTGTCAGGCAGATTCGACACCATGTCTCCCAGCTTGATGGACCCGACATATCACTCCGTCTCGATGACGAAGTTTGTGATGTCATGGCCAAGAACCCACTCTTTCGGGGCCGTGGAACATCCCTACACCAAGTGCTGACCGCTACCACCGATGTCGTCCGGCACGATCTCCTAACGCGAGCGCTCGATACGCAACCCGTGTCGTCGCAACTTCCTCACCACGCTGGGCTGGCTGATGCCGAGGCGCTCGGCGATGGCGTAGGTCGAGTTCGCTTCGCGACACAGCGCGGCCAGGATGTCGCGTTCGGTGCGGGCCAGCGCGCTCTGGAGCGTCTCGCCTTCGGCCAGGCCGCGGCATCCGGACGGCGCCGCCTCCCGCGTCGTGGTCGCGGCTCGCTCGGGACCTTCCGGCTGCCCGGGCACCTGCCGGGGCCGAATCACGTCTTCGCTCGCCGAGAGCCAGGCACGCTCCAGCCAGTTCTCGAGCTCGCGCACGTTGCCGGGCCACTCCCAGCCCATCAGCGTCTGCCAGGCATCGCGGGCGATGATCTTGTCGCGACCATAACGCGTGTTGAGACGCTGCAGGTGGCGCTCGACCAGGCCGGGAATATCCTCGCGGCGCTCCCGCAGCGGCGGCAGGGTCACGGGGATGACGTTGAGACGATAATAGAGATCCAACCGGAAGCGACCGGCCTCGACACTGCGCGCCAGGTCCTGGTTGGTGGCCACCACCAGGCGGAAATCGACACGCCTCGCGCGGGTATCGCCGAGCCGCGTGATGCAGCCATCCTGGATCACCTTGAGCAGCTTGGCCTGCATCGGCAGCGGCAGCTCGCCGACCTCGTCCAGAAACAGCGTGCCACCCTCGGCCTGCTCCATCAGCCCCGCCTTGCCGCCCGGCGCGGCGCCACTGAAGGCCCCCTGCCGATAGCCGAACATCTCGGATTCGAACAGGCTCTCGGGAATCGCCCCGCAATTGACGTCGACGAAGGGGCCCTTGTGCCGAGGACTCCAGCGGTGCAACTGTCGGGCGAAGGCGGTCTTGCCGACCCCCGACTCACCGAGCATCAACACCGTGGCATCCGTCGGTGCCACTCGCTTGAGCAGCAGCGCGACCTCGCGCATCAACCCGCTGCGAGCCTCCAGGTCCGCCAGTTCGATCTCGCTGCCGGCCTCTTCGCCGCCACCCCGTCTCAAATGCTCGTTGAAGCGCCGCTGCAGCAGGGCGTATTCCTCCTGCAGCAACTGCAGATCGGTGAGATCCATCGAGCGGCTGACCACGGCAACCAGCTTGCCGGCATCGAACACCGGATGTGCCTGGGCGATGACACGACGCCCCGTGCTGGTCACCTGGGCCACCTGAGCCGGCTCGCCGGTACGCATCACTTCCAGGCTGACCGAGGGTCGCAGCACCCCCTCGGCTTCCAGCGCCTGAACCGTGGTACGACACAGAGCCTCACGGGACATGCCGTACACCGCCGCCGCTGCCGGGCTGACATCGCGTATTCGTCCATCGGCCTCGACCACGAAGAAGTGGTCGTGGGCGGTTTCGATAATGGTGCGCAGGGTCAGGGAGTCGAGATCGCTCATGGCATCGATTCATTCATGGATCATTGATCCACAAGTGTATCATCCAAGCCTGTCAGGCGATTCAAAAATGGATCACTCATCCCGATAACTTACTGAAAAACAAGAAAATAAAATCCTGGCACATTTCCTGCTAGAACCAGAGAGACAATCACCACGACTCGGGAAGCCCACCATGAGCGATTTCAACCAGCCCCTCGGCGGTAACGAGATGCCCCGTTTCGGCGGCCCCTCCACCATGATGCGCCTGCCCACCCAGGACGACGCCACCGGCCTCGATGCCGCCTTCCTTGGCATCCCCATGGACATCGGCACCTCGAACCGTCCGGGCACTCGCCTCGGGCCGCGCCAGATCCGCGATGAGTCGCGCATGCTGCGCCCCTACAACATGGCCACCCGCGCCGCGCCCTTCGACAGCCTGCAGGTGGCCGACATCGGCGATGTGCCGATCAACACCTTCAACCTGCCCAAGAACCTCGACATCATCACGCGCCACTATGATGCCGTGCTTGCGCAGGATTGCGTGCCGCTGACCCTGGGCGGCGACCACACCCTGACCTGGCCCGTGCTGCGCGCCATCGCCAAGAAGCACGGCCCGGTCGGGTTGATTCATATCGACGCCCACGCCGACATAAACGACCAGATGTTCGGCGAAGAGGTCGCCCATGGCTGCCCCTTCCGCCGCGCCCAAGAAGAAGGCCTGCTGGACAGCCAGCGCGTCGTTCAGATCGGCCTGCGCGGCACCGGCTATGCGGCCGACGACTTCGACTGGTGCCGGAAGCAAGGCTTTCGCGTCGTCACCGCCGAGGAATGCTGGTACAAGTCGCTGGCGCCCCTGATGGCCGAGGTCCGCGAGCAGATGGGCGCCGGCCCGGTCTACATCTCCTTCGACATCGACGGCCTGGACCCCTCGGTGGCACCGGGCACCGGCACCGTGGAGATGGGCGGCCTGACCGCCCAACAGGGGCTCGAGATCGTGCGTGGCGCCCGGGGACTCAACGTGGTCGGCGGTGATCTCGTCGAGGTCGCTCCGCCCTACGACACCAGCGGCAACACCGCCCTGATGGGCGCCACCCTGCTCTACGAGATGCTGTGCGTGCTGCCCGGCGTCCAATACCGCGACTGACACCCGAATAGCTGTCCCGGCCCATCGGTCGGGCATCCCCATTACAACGCCAAACAGGGTTTCATCATGTCCTCCCTCGACTCCACAACATCTACCGCGACCGGCGGCCCCTTGGGAAAATCCGGGCTGCTCAAGTTCATCGTGCCGTCCTTGATCGGTATCGGCATGTTCCTGGTGCCCTTCTCGACGGGCGACACCATCAACATCGGCATGGGATTGCTCGCCGATGGCCTCAAGGCCCTGCTCGGCGACGCCCTGCCGGCCATTGCCGTGGTCGTGCTGTGCCTCTCGGTACTGCTGACCCTGCTCGTCAAGTTCACCAACCCCGCCTGGGCCCGCGACAATGCCCTGGGCGAGCTGTTCGGCGTCGCGCCACTGTGGCTGGTGATGCGCCTGCTGGGCGCCGCCTTTGCCCTGATGACCTTCTTCCAGGTCGGGCCGGACGTGATCACCGCCTCCTTCACCGGCGGGGTGATGCTCAATGACCTGGCGCCGGTGCTGTTGACCTTCTTCTTCTTCGCCGCCCTCCTGCTGCCTTTCCTGGTCGATTTCGGCTTCATGGAGTTCATCGGCAGTCTGGTGCGCACGCCCTTCCGACGGATCTTCGGTCTGCCGGGACGCAGCGCCATCGATGCCACTGCCTCCTGGATGGGCTCGGGCACCGTGGGCGTGCTGATCACCACCCAGCAATACGAACAGGGCTACTACAACCGTCGTGAAGCCTCGGCCATTGCCACCAACTTCTCAATCGTCTCCATCGCCTTCGCCCTGCTGGTGACCAGCTTCATCGGCATCAACCACCTCTTCATTCCCTTCTACCTGACGGTCGTGGTGGCGGGGCTCATCGCCGCGGTGATCGTGCCGCGCCTGCCGCCGCTGTCGCGCAAGCCGAATACCTACTATGAACCCGTCGGCTGCCGCATCGCCGAGGAACGCACCGGCTCCACCGGCCTGTTGCGCTACAGCCTCGGCATGGCCGTGGCGCGGGCCGAGAAGGCACCGGGCCCCCACGAACTGCTGCGCCGGGCCCTGTTCAACGTCGCCGACATCTTCTTCGGCCTGCTACCGCTGGTGATTGCCATCGGCACGATCGCCCTGGTGTTCGCCGAGTTCACGCCGCTGTTCACCTGGCTGTCGTACCCCATGGTGCCGATCCTCGAGTGGATGCGTGTGCCCGAGGCCGCGGCCGCCGCGCCGGCCACCCTGGTGGGTTTTGCCGACATGTTTTTGCCGGCGGTGCTGGCCAGCGACATCGAGAGCGAACTGACGCGCTTCGTCATCGCCTGCCTGTCGCTGACCCAGTTGATCTACATGTCCGAGATCGGTGCTCTGCTGCTGAAGTCCAAGATTCCGCTCAAGCTCTGGGAGCTGGTGGTCATCTTCCTGCTGCGCACCGCCATCACCCTGCCGATCATCGTGATCATGGGCCACTGGCTGGTCGGCTGAGGAGGCTCGACATGCGTGACACCAACCATCCCGACATGACCTGCGCCGACCTGCTGATCCGCCTGCTGCGCGATACCTACCAGGTGGACACCATCTTCGGCATCCCGGGCGTGCACACCGTGGAGCTCTATCGTGGCCTGCACGACAGCGGCCTGCGCCACATCACGCCGCGCCACGAGCAGGGCGCCGGTTTCATGGCCGACGGCTATGCCCGGGCCACCGGCCGGCCCGGCGTCTGCTTCATCATCACCGGGCCGGGCATGACCAACATTGCCACCGCCATGGGCCAGGCGCTGGCCGACTCCGTGCCCATGCTGGTGATCTCCAGCGTCAATCGCCGCGACACCCTGGGGCGTGGCCAGGGGCGGCTCCATGAGCTGCCCAGCCAGCAACAGCTGCTGGCCGGTGTCTCGCGCTTCAGCCATACCCTGCTCGACCCCGCTGGGCTGCCGGAAGCCCTGGCACGGGCCTTCGCGGTGTTCGAAAGCCGTCGGCCCGGACCGGTGCACATCGAGATTCCCATCGACCTGTTCGATGCTCCGGTTGCGCCACCCACGCATTGGCAGCGTCCGCGCTTGACGCCTCCGGCGCCCGATGCCACCGCCATCCAGGAAGCCGCCACCTGGCTGCGCACGGCCGAGCGCCCGCTGGTACTGCTGGGTGGCGGCTGCGTAGACGCTCCCGTCGCGGCCCGTCGCCTGGTCGAGGGCCTCGATGCGCCCACCGTCACCACCATCAACGCCAAGGGACTGCTGGGCCGCGATCATCCTCTGGACCTCGGCGCCAATGCCTCGCTGCCGGCGGTACGCCGCCTGGCCAACGAGGCCGATGTGATCCTCGCCGTCGGCACCGAACTCGGTGAAACCGACTACGACGTGGTCTTCGACGGCGGCTTCGCACTCACCGGCCGCTTGATCCGCATCGACATCGACCCCGAGCAACTGGCCCGCAACCATCATGCAGCCCTGGCCATCTGCGCCGATGCCAGCCAGGCCTTGAACGCCCTGATGGCTCACTTCCCCGAGAAGCGCGAGCGCCGAGGCGCCGAACGCACCCGCGCCGCTCTGGATGCTCTCGGCCTGAAGCAGGACCCCGCCTTCACCGAGTATGTGCCGCTGTTCGCGACATTGGCCGAGGTACTGCCCGAGGCCATCCTGGTCGGAGACTCCTGCGCCACGACCTATGCCGCCAACCATCTGGTTTCACAGCCCGCGCCCCGGCGCTTCTTCAACGCCTCCACCGGCTACGGCACCCTCGGCTACGGCCTGCCGGCGGCGATGGGCGCGCAGATCGCCCGTCCCGACCTGCCGGTCGTCTCGCTGGTCGGCGACGGCGGCATCATGTTCACCCTTCCCGAGCTGGCCTGTGCCGTCGAGGAGCGACTGCCGCTGGTGATCCTGCTCTGGCATAACCAGGGCTACGAGGAGATTCGCCGCTTCATGGACGCTGCCGGCGTCGAGCGGCTGGGCGTGGACATTCGAGCGCCGGACTTCCAGGCACTGGCAGCGGGCTTCGGCTGCGCCGCCACGCGAGTCGGCGACCGCGACGGCCTGATACGCGCACTGACGCATCGCCCCTCCGGCGGGCCGATGTTGATCGAGATCGACGCCGCCGCCTGGGCCGATGCCGTCGCTCGCGCTTGAGGGCGTGACCACCCTGCCGTTCCACACATAACAACGAGATACCAAAAACGCCAGTCCGTCTCTACGTAAAACAATCAAGGACGCGAAGATGAACGATACATCCCCCTTCCTGGGCCAGGACACCCTGGCTACAGAGCACGTCGAACATAGCCTGGGCTTGCCCGGCACTTTCGCCCTCTGGCTGGGCGCCAACGTGGTCGTCACCACCATTCTGACGGGAATGCTGCTGGTGCCCAGCCTGACCTTCGGTCACGCCATGCTACTGGTGTTCGTCGGCTCGGCCATCGGTATCATGCCGCTGGTGCTCATAGGTCTGATGGGCCAACAGACCGGCATGACCACCATGGTCCTGGCTCGCGGCACCTTCGGGCGCCGGGGTGCGATGTTCCCCGCCTGGGTCAACCTGCTGGCACTGGTGGCCTGGAGCTGGATCCAGGCCTTGCTGGCCGGCATGAGCCTCGATCATGCCGTGTCCACCCTGACTGGTTATTCCAACGTGGCCCTGTTCACGGTCCTCTGCGAAAGCCTGGTCGTGTTGATTGCCCTGCGCGGCCACCTGGGCATCGAGAAAGCGGAAAAACTCGCCGCCGTCTTGATGTTGGGCCTGTCCGGGGTGGTGGTGTTCGCCCTGGCCCACAACTATGACCTGCCCGGCATCACCGAGCTGGATGCCACCGGTGCCCTGGGTGCCGGCGTAGCCTTCGATATCGTCATCACCACCGCCTTTTCCTGGATTCCACTGGCCGCCGACTACAACCGGCACTGCCGTTCATCGCGAGCCGCCGTACTCGGCACCTGGAGCGGCTATGTCACCGCCACCCTGATCGCCATGGGACTCGGCGCCACCGTCTCGGCACTGTCGGTGTCGATCGGATTCCCGCAAACCTACGATCCCACCGAACTGCTCAGCGGATTCGGCTTCGGACTGCCCGCCTCGCTGGTGATCTTCTTCTCCGTGCTGACCACCAACGTGATGTGCGTCTACAGCGCCACGCTCTCCTACATGAGCATTCGTCCACGCACGACGTTCTGGAAACCCGCCCTGATCATCGGTATAGCCTCCGTGCTGGGGTCCCTGATTCCGGGCATTCTCGACAGCTTCCAAAACTTCTTGTTGATCATCGGCAGCATCTTCATTCCGGCCTTCTCGCTGATGATCGTCGACTACTTCCTCATCGGGCGCGAAGGCTACACCCCCCAACGGCTGATCGCGCGTGCCGAGCATCTTCCAGCGGTCAACCTGCGAGCCCTCGGCTGCTACTTGGTCGGCGCGCTACTGGCCTACTACTGGAACTGGGTCGCCCCGCTGAGTTTCGGTGCATCGCTCCCGGTCTTCGTGCTCACCGGCGCGCTCTACTACGTCACCAGCCAGATGGCCGGATGCCAGCGAAAGGTCCGAACATGAGACAGAGCCCGAACGCACGACAGCGCATCACTGGTACCGTATGCGTCTTCCGAGCGATGACATCACCCTGAGCAACGACGGGCTGCGCCGACCGAATCTCCTTCTTCCCCGGAGCCTGATATGCAACACCTGACCAAGCAGTTCATCGACAATCATTGGGTCGAGAGCCAGGGCCAACGCCGCCTGGCGGTGACCGATCCTTATCACCAACGGCAGATCGCCAAGGTCACCACCGGTGATCCGGCCGACGTCGACGCCGCGGTGACCGCTGCCCGGCGGTCCCAGCCAGCCTGGCAGGCACTCGGCGGCGATGGCCGAGCGCCCTATCTCGAGGCCTTTGCCACGCACCTCGAGCAACGCCGCGAGTCGCTGATGCGGCTCTCGTCCACCAATAACGGCAAGGCGCTGGCCGAGGCCGCGATCGACCTCGACGACGCCATCGCCTGCTATCGTTACTATGCCGGTCAGGCCCGAGCCCTGGAGGCCCGCCAGGGGCGCCTGGTGGAACATGGCATGGAGGGTGTCTCGGCACGTACCTACGAGGACCCGGCCGGTGTGGTCGGGCTGATCACGCCCTGGAATTTTCCGCTGGTGACCAGCGCCTGGAAGATCGCCCCGGCACTGGCCGCCGGCTGCACGGTGGTCTTCAAGCCCTCGGAAGTCACCCCGCTGCCGGAACAGGCCCTGGCCGAGATCGCCGAGGCCATCGACCTGCCCGCCGGCGTGCTCAACCTGGTGCACGGCGACGGTGAGGGCATCGGCGCCCCGCTCACCGCGCATCCTGGTATCGACAAGCTTTCGTTCACTGGCAGCAATGCGGTAGGCGCGAAAGTGATGCGTGCCGCCGCCGAGGGCATTCGCGGCGTTTCCCTGGAGCTCGGCGGCAAGTCGCCGATCCTGGTGCTCGACGACGCCGAGGTGGAACAGGCCGCCGACTGGGTGATGGCCGGGATCTACTTCAACAGCGGCCAGATCTGCTCGGCCACCTCGCGCCTGCTCGTCCACCACTCGCTGGCTGACGCCCTCTACGATGCTCTGGGTCGGCGCATCGACGCCATTCGCCTGGGTGACCCGCTGGCCGACGACACCGACATGGGGCCCATGACCAGCGCACGCCAGCGCCAGAGCGTCGAAGACTATCTGGCCATTGCCGCTGAAGAGGGGTTGGTCGCGGTACGCGACGCCCGACATCGCACTCTGCCGAAGCAGGGCGAGTTCATCGCGCCGACGTTGTTCCGGGACGTGCCTACCAGCAGCCGGCTGTGGCGCGAGGAGATCTTCGGCCCGGTGCTCTGCGCGCGCAGCGTCGCAAGCGAAGCAGAAGCCATCGAGCTGGCCAACGACTCCGATTTCGGCCTTGCCGCCACCGTGATTTCCGGCGACACCGAACGCGCCCGACGTGTTGGCCGAGCCCTGCGCGCCGGCAGCATCTGGGTCAACAGCGAACAGTTGGTGATGCCAGAGGCCGGCTGGGGCGGTTTCAAGCACAGCGGCATCGGCCGCGAACTCGGCCCCTGGGGGCTGGCTGCCTACCTGGAGGTGAAACACCTGATCGGGCCGGAATGAACGCCACGGCAGCGAGTAGGCGCGGTGCCCATTACATCACGTAGTAACCACCCGTCACGCCATCCAGCAACAACTCGATGTCGCCATACCGCTTGTGGCGGGCCGCAACCCGCCACAAGGGCTTTCGCACCCACTGCCGCTCGACCCGTTCCAGTCCCGAGGCCGCGCGTCTTTTCAAGCGATGGCGTCGCACCTGCATCACGTGCTGGCGTGCCTTGCGCTCGAGGGGTGGAGTGTCGAGTTCGGGCTGTAGCAACACCGGCGAAGCCGGAGGCGAGCCGAACTCGATGCGCTCCAGCGTCGTGCTGACGCCCTGGCAGCGATCGACCAGGCAGCTCATCAGTTCCTGGCGCGTTCGCCCCCAGCGCCGAGATTCCCACCGGAAGGTGAACAGCAGGTAAGGAAATCCCACGGCCTGGACGTCCCGAGCCTCCAGGGCAGTATCGATTCCCGCGATCCGTCTCGCCACGTCGTCCAGAGAAAGCCGGGCAGACAGCCAGGCCTCCTCTGTATCGACGACCGCGTTCAGCGCTTCCTCCTTCATGTCGGTCGCTCGGCGGATTTGAGCGTCAAGGCCTCATGGGCCATTTCGAAGCTCTGCCGAGAGGCCAACGACCTCGGCAGGGGACGCAGCTCTTCCGTTTCCTGCATGGCCCTCAGGATGTGCTCCGGCACGGGGTATTGCCGCTGTGTCGCCAGGCTGACGGCGACCATGGTGACGCTCGACAGCACCAGGCCGGCCAGCATGGGATGGATCTCGGTCGCCGCCTCCAGGCCGAGGTACTTCCACAGGAAGGCCACGACAGCACCGACGATGATCGATGCCAGAGCCCCCGGCGTGTTGGCCTTCTTCCACCACACCGCTGCCACATAGGCCGGCAGGAAAGCGCTCCCCAGCACCGAGGTGGTGAAGACCACGATCGAGAACACGGCAGGCGGCTCGAACAGGGCAATCACGGCACACGCCATGCCGAGCAGCAGCACGATAAGCTGCGATACCCGCACCATCTGCTTCTCTTCCATCCGCGGATTGATGAAGCGCTCATAGAGGTCACGCGCCGCGATACTGCCCGTCTGCAGCAGGATGGAGTCCGCCGTGGACATGATGGCCGCCATGATCGCCGCCATCACGATGCCGACGACGGCCGCTGGCAGCAGGTTCTGTGCCAGGGCGAAGATGGCCTGTTCTGGGTCATCGAGATCCGGCAGCACCAGAATCGCCAGCGTGCCCAGAATATAGGGGGCGCTCACGAACACCAGGTTCCAGAGCGTCGAATAGACCCCGGCACGCCGGGCATGGAAAGGGTTGCGCATCGCCATGTGGCGCGTCACCACATGGGGCCAGCCCATGTAACCGATCGAGAAGATCAGCAATGCGCCAAGCACGATGCCCCACTGCCCCTCGTAGGCAAGATCCCGCCCCCAGACGCTGAGCAACGTCGGATCAAGGGCGGCAAGGGCCTCGTTGGCGGCCGTCAGTCCGCCCACTTCCTGGAGTGTGGCGAACAGAATCCAGACGATGCCGACCAGCATGACCAGGCTCTGCAGCAAGTCCGTATAGGCCACCGCACCGTACCCGCCCATCAGGGTATAGGCGAGAATCACGGCCACGGCGATCAGCAAGGAAGCCTCGTAGGGCAAGCCCGTTACCATTTCCAGACCTTTGCCGCCCGCGATGAACTGCGCCAGCACATAGGCCCCCAGCAGAAAGACAGAAAGCACGGCCGAGATGAGGCGCACCCACTTGCTGGGATAGCGTTTCTCGAGATATTCGATCGAGGTCAGGGCACCCATGATCTGGGACAGCTTGCGCATGCGCCTGCCCAGCACGGAGAGGTTGACGACACCGCCACCGATGTCGCCTGCTGCATACCAGAAGCCATAGTAGCCTTGGGTGTAACCCAGCGAGCCGGCGCCGAGGAACATGTAACCGCTCATCGACGTCGACTGCATGGTCATCGCCGTCACCAGAGGACCGACATTGCGACCACTCAGGTAATAGCCTTCCATGCTGCTCGACCCACCCCGGCGCATGGCAACGATGCCCACGGCCAGCATGGCCAGAAAGTACAGCGCGAGAAAAAGTAGTACCGTCGAATTCACTCATGCCTCCTTGTTATTGTCATGTCGTTCATTCGCCGGATGGGGCTACTCCTCGCGCCCCGACTGCTTGAGTCCCGGCCAGCCTCGCGTCACCCACAAGAACCCCAGGGTGTAGAGAATCCAGAACACCGGCACGCCAATGACGAGCCAGGTGGTCGAAGCAGGTAATCCGAACATCGCGCCTCCTGGTTGCTGTGGAACAAACTGCCACTGATAACAGCACCGCCCCCAAAGACGGGGACGGGCACGTGTTTCAGGACGGAAACGAGAACTGTGCGCCCTCGCGCACCCCGGCCGATGGCCAGCGTTGGGTGACAGTCTTGCGCTTGGTGTAGAAGCGCACGGCATCCGGGCCGTAGGCAGCCAGGTCGCCGAACAGCGAGCGCTTCCAGCCACCGAAACTGTGGTAGGCAACCGGCACCGGCAGCGGCACGTTGATGCCGACCATCCCCACCTGGATACGGTCGCTGAAGTAACGCGCCGCCTCGCCGTCGCGGGTATAGATACAGGTGCCGTTGCCGTACTCGTGATCGTCGATCAGCTGCATGGCCTCTTCCATGGAGTTGACGCGCACCACCAGCAGCACCGGGCCGAAGATCTCCTCGAGATAACAAGTCATGTCGGGCGTCACGCGGTCGATCAGGGTGCCGCCGACATAGAAGCCGTTCTCGTGGCCCGGCACCTGTACGCCGCGGCCATCGACTACGACTCTGGCCCCTTGCTGCTCGGCGCTGTCGATATAGCCGCAGACCTTCTCCTGGTGGGCCTTGGTGATCACCGGACCGAAGTCGTTCTCGGGGTCATGGAAGGGGCCGACCTTGAGAGTCTTCATCCGCCCCTGCATCTTGTCGATCATGGCGTCGGCCGCCTCGTCGCCTACCGCGACCGCCACGGAAAGCGCCATGCAACGCTCGCCGGAAGAACCGAAGGCGGCCCCGGTCAGGGAGTCGACCACATTGTCCATGTCGGCATCGGGCATCACGATGGCATGGTTCTTGGCACCGCCCAGGGCCTGGCAGCGCTTGCCGTTGGCGCTGGCACGCTGGTAGATGGTTTCGGCGATCGGCGTGGAGCCGACGAAGCTGACGGCCTGCACGCGGGCATCGTCGAGCAGGGTGTCGACGGCTTCCTTGTCACCGTTGACGACATTGAGCACGCCGGCAGGCAGTCCCGCCTCCAGCGCCAGCTCGGCGATATAGAGCGCCGAGGTCGGGTCGCGCTCGGAGGGCTTGAGCACGAAGGTGTTGCCGCAGGCGATGGCCATCGGATACATCCACAGCGGCACCATGGCCGGGAAGTTGAACGGCGTGATGCCGGCGACCACACCCAGCGGCTGAAACTCGCTCCAGGAATCGATGCCCGGGCCGGTGTTCTTGCTGTGCTCGCCCTTGAGCAGCTCCGGTGCGCCGCAAGCGTACTCCACGTTCTCGATGCCGCGCTGCAATTCACCCTTGGCATCGTGGACGATCTTGCCGTGCTCCTGGCCGATCAGCCGGGCGATCTCGTCGGCGTTCTGCTCCAGCAGCTGTTTGAAGTTGAACATCACGCGAGCGCGCTTGGCGGGCGGCGTACTGCTCCAGGCCGGATAGGCGGCCTCGGCGGCGGCGATGGCATCCTCGACGGTAGCCTTGCTGGCCAGACTCACCTGTCCGCCGACCTCGCCGGAGGAAGGGTTGAAGATGTCCTGGGTGCGCCCTTCACCGGCGACGCGTGAGCCGTTGATCAGATGGCCGAGTGTGGTCATGTATTACCTCTTTAATGCAGCTGCTAGGAGAATAACTTGGTGCTGACGGTCCGATGCGCTGTTCCGTCGACAAGCCTCCGCGAGGGCGCTGTAAACCCTTCCCTGGGCGCTACATCCGCCCTGCGGCGCTCTCGCCTCCTGCTCCGCTTGCAGGACCTGGGCTGGCCTTCCATAGCCAGCCCGTTCGGTGGCATGCGCCTCACCCATGGCGGATGACCCTCGCTTCGCCCTGTCCCCGGCGCGCATCTCGACAGGCGTCGCCTGATTTATTCCAGCTCACCGAGCGCGTCGCCCAATGCGTTGATGAGCCGGTCGATTTCCTCGCGCTCGACGATGAACGGCAGGCCGAGCTGGATGGTGTCGCCGCCATAGCGCACATAGAAGCCTTTCTCCCAGCACTTCATGGCGATCTCGAAGGGGCGTCGTGCCGGTTCGCCGGGATAGGGCTCGATCTGCAGGGCGCCGGCAAGACCGTAGTTGCGGATGTCGCTGACATGACGCGCCCCCTTGAGACCGTGCAGGGCTTCCTCGAAGACCGGGCTCATCTCGCGAACGCGCTCGATCAGGCGATCGTTCTCGAGCACATCCAGCGCGGCCAGGGCCGCAGCACAGGCCACCGGATGGCCCGAATAGGTGTAACCATGGGGCAGCTCGAGCATGTAGTCGGGGCCGCCCTGCTCCATGAAGGTCTGGTAGATCTCGTCACGCACGATGACCCCGCCCATGGGCACGGCACCATTGGTCAACTGCTTGGCAACATTGAGCATATCCGGCACCACGCCGAACGCGTCGGCGCCGGTCATCGCTCCCATGCGGCCGAACCCGGTGATGACCTCGTCGAAGATCAACAGGATGTCGTGCTGGTCGCAGATCTCGCGCAGGCGCTTGAGATAGCCCTTGGGTGGCGGGATCACCCCGGCCGAGCCGGCCAGCGGCTCGACGATCACCGCCGCGATGTTGGAGGCATCGTGCAGGGCGATCAGCTCCAGCAATTCATCAGCCTTTTCAGCACCGCGCTCGGGCATACCCCGCGTGAAGGCGTTTTCCTTCAGCAGCGTATGAGGAAGATGGTCAGCATCGACCCCTTGGCCGAAGAGCACGCGGTTGGCTCCGATGCCGCCCAGGCTGATACCGCCGAAGTTGACGCCATGATAGCTCTTGGAGCGACCGATCAACTTGGTCTTGGCCGGTTTGCCCTTCTTGCGCCAGTAGGCCCGTGCGATCTTCAGGGAGGTGTCCGCGCTCTCGGAACCGGAGCCGGTGAAGAAGGCGTAATCCAGCCCCTCGGGCATCAGCTCACGAAGACGATGGGCCAGCTCGAAGGCCTTGGGATGACCGAACTGGAAGGCTGGCGAATAGTCCAGCTCGCCGAGCTGGCGGCTGACCGCCTCGGTGATTTCCGGGCGACAGTGGCCGGCACCGCAGGTCCAGAGGCCGGAGAGGCCATCGAAGATGCGTCGCCCCTCGGCATCCGTCAGATAACTACCCTCGGCGCCGACGATGATGCGTGGATCGCGCTTGAACTGGCGATTGCCCGTATAGGGCATCCAATAGGCATCCAGCTGCTCGGGGCTCAACCCGGCGGCCGGGGACGCATTTCGAACTGACATGGCAGCACCCTCTCGTGAGTCACCGTGATGGAGGTTCTGACAAGAAAGCTAGCCCTGCCCCATGTTCAATTAAATATCGATATATTTATTCTTCTGTAAGCCATGGGTTAACTTTCAACACCTCCGTGATAGCCTGGCCATGGGATGCCATCGAGGAGTGCGGTGCGATGTCACGCCGAAAAGAGGCCCTGGGCGGCCAGGTCAGCGATGCCGACCTTCGCCTGCTGAGAATCTATCGCAAGGTCGTGGAGTGTGGCGGATTTTCCGCGGCGGAGGTGGAGCTGAACATCAGCCGGGCCGCCATCAGCATGGCCATGAACGACCTGGAAACGCGCCTCGGCCTGCGCCTGTGCCAGCGCGGGCGCAGCGGCTTTGCCCTGACCGACGAAGGCACCGAAGTGTTCGATGCCGCCCTGCAACTGCTGGCCTCGGTGGAAGGTTTCCGCACCCGGGTCAATGGCCTGCATGCCCGGCTCAAGGGCGAGCTCAACATCGGCATCACCGATAACCTGGTGACCATGCCCGAGATGCTGATCACCGATGCCCTGAGCGCGCTCAAGGAGCGCGGCCCGGATGTGCGCATCAACATCCGCATGATACCGCCCAACGACATCGAGCTGGCCGTGCTGGACGGGCGCCTGCATACCGGCGTGATTCCGACACTCAAGCCCCTGCCCGGGCTGCAGTATCGTGCGCTATACCAGGAAGCCTCGCAGCTTTACTGCGCCCCGGGACACCCTCTCTTCGATGCCGAGCGCGTGACCGGGCAGCAGTTGGCACAGTGCGATGCCGTCGTGCCTGCCTATGCGCAGACACCGGAGATCAAGGCGCTTCACGAACCGCTCAAGGCCGCCGCCTCGGCCACCGACCGGGAAGGCATCGCCTTTCTGATCCTCTCCGGTCGTTACCTCGGCTACCTGCCGACCCACTATGCCGAGCGCTGGGTACGCGACGGCCGAATGCGTGCCCTGAATCCCAGCGATTGCCACTACCTCACACACTACAGTGCCATCACCCGGAAGGGGGCACCGCCCAACCTGGTACTGGAAAGCTACCTCGAAGAACTGGAGCGCCTGTCGCGCCCTGCAACGACGAGGTCAAACGAGACATGATGACGTCCTCCTGAGTCTGAACGCGGATCGGGCATGCTGGAGACACGAGCGCGAAGGACATGCCCCTCAATGTATGAAAACTACGTCTTTCGCCCCTTGATGTGCCGGGACCCCGCCCCATATAGGTAAAAGTACGCAAACACATCATGAATCTTCTAATCTTTTAACCGATCAATCCTGGCGCGGGCCCACCGCCCAAGGCGACATCCCACGACACGGAGCGAACATGAGCACCCAACAGACCCTGCCCAACCCCGGTCTCGGCACCTATCGCCTGGAAGGCGACACGGTGAGGCGCGTCATCGATACTGCCCTGAAGCTGGGTTATCGCCATATCGACACGGCGCAGTTCTACGACAACGAGGCCGATGTCGGCGCCGCCATCGCTGCCAGCGAGGTCCCCCGCGAGGAAATCTTTCTGACCACCAAGGTCTGGTTCGACCGATTGCAACCGGCCGACCTCAAGGCCAGCGTCGACGAGAGCCTAGAGAAGCTCGGCACCGAGTATGTCGACCTACTGCTGATCCACTGGCCCTCGCCCGGCGACGAGGTCCCGATGGCCGACTACCTGACGGCCCTGAGCGAAGTGCAGCAGGCCGGCAAGACCCGCCATATCGGTGTTTCCAACTTCACCCGGGCGCAGATCGACCAGGCCATGGACATCCTCGGCCCCGGAGCCTTGCTGACCAACCAGATCGAAGTCCACCCCTTCCTGCAGAACCGGGATCTGGTCGCCCATTGCAAGAGCCACGACATCACCGTGACCGCCTTCATGCCGCTAGCGGTGGGCAAGGTGATGGAGGATGCCACCCTGCAGCGCATCGCCGAGGCCCATGACGCCACGCCGGCACAGGTGGCCATCGCCTGGCTGAACCAGCTGGACATCGTCACCTTCCCGTCCTCCACCAAGGAGACCAACCTCAAGCGCAATATCGAGGCCCTGGACATCACCCTGAGCGACGAGGAAATGGCCGAGATCGCCACCCTCGATCGCGGCGAACGCATCGCCAACCCCGAGATCGCCCCCGACTGGGACCAATAAACCGGCCTGCACCTCCTCGACTCGGCAGCTTCCGACAGCGGAGCTGCCCGGTGAACTGCGCAATTCTGTCCAAGCCCCGGCGGCCGAGTGACGCTACAGTGGTGGCGTACAGGGCACAGACGCCGCCCGAGGAGGTGCGACCGTGATGCAACAGAGCCAGTTTCGCTTCACCAGAAGCCGGCATGTGCCGGGGCTCACCATGCTGCGCGCCGCCATGAGCGACTTCCGCTATGATCGCCACGCCCACGAGGAGTATGCCTTCGGCGTGACCCTGGCCGGACGCCAGGACTTCTTCAGCAGCGGCGAATACCACTGCAGCCGCCCCGGCACCGTCATCGAGCTCAATCCGGACGAGGTCCATGACGGCCAGGCAGGCAGCGACGCTACCCTCGACTATGTGATGCTCTATGTGGACCCGGCGCAGCTCGCGCCGCTGTTCGCCAGTGCGGCAGGCCGGGAGAGCGCCAGCCAGTTTCGCGCCACCGAGACATTGCTCCACGACGACACCCTGCGTGGCGAGATCCTCGACCTCGCGCGGCGAATCGATACCGACACGGGCAGCCGCATCGATCAGGAGTACGCGCTCTATCGGATCGCCGCTCGGCTGATCCAACGGAGCGGCAACCTGGATGAGGAAGTGTCGACGGGGCGCACCGACAAGCTGCTGGAGCGGGCAAAGGCATTCATCCATGCCCACGCCGAGCACGACCTTTCCCTCGAGGAGATCAGTCAGGCGGCCCATCTCTCCAAGTATCACTTCCTGCGGTTGTTCCGTCGCCAGTTCGGCATCACCCCGCACCAGTACGTGCTCAACTGCCGCATCAACGCCGCCCGCTCGGCCCTTGATGCGGGCCAAGAGCTCAACGACGTGGTCGGCCGCTACGGTTTCGCCGACCTGAGTCACTTCAACCGCCGCTTCAAGCGCATCTACGGCATGACGCCGAAACAGTATCAGCGCAACGTCACCACCTGACCGGACCCCATCATGCTCGAGATCCTCGCCTATGCCATTGGCGTGATGTACACGCCAGGGCCAGTGAACCTGTTTGCCCTGAATTCCGGCCTGAACGGCCGCTTCGCCTCGTCGCTGGGCTTCTTCGCCGGTGTCGGCACGGCCATGCTGCTGTTGCTGCTGTTGTTCGGCTGGGTAGGGGCTCGCTGGGTCCGCGGCGATGCCTTGCTGGTAATCAGCGCACTGGGCTGCCTCTATATCGCCTACCTTGCCCTCAAGGTCATGCGCGCCGAGGTCAGCATCGACGGAACGACCCAAGGCACCCGGTTACGCTTTCGCGATGGCCTGGCCATGCAGCTGATGAACCCCAAGGGGCTGGTGGCCACTCTGCCCATCGCGACCCTCCAGTTTCCCCACGCGGGCATCGAAGGGCCTGGACTGCTGCTCGCCTCCCTGGGCCTTGCGGTGCTGGCCTCAGGCGCGCCTGGCAGCTATGCTCTGGCGGGCTTCCTGGCCGGCCGCCGCCTCGGGAACCCGCGCGTCTTCAAGACGCTCAACCTGGTCATGGCGGTCCTGCTGATTGGCGTGGCAGGCTCGATCGGCTACGAACACGTCTACCTGCCGCTTCAGGTTTAAGAGGGCTCTCCGGGTATCGCCCTCACGATGAGTCTCGCTGCTTGCGCACCTTGTTGCGCCGGTACAACCTCACCAGGGCGATCCACAGGGCCGCCACCACCATGGCCGCCAGGGTCCAGCCCTGCCAGGGGCGAGCCGCGTCCCCCATCACCGTTTCCAGAGTAATAATGAGAATGAAGCCCAGGGCCTGGCTGGCGATGGCCAGGGCGCGAAGGGTATCGAAGGCTGGTTTTGCCATGAAAGCTCCCGCTGGATGACAGCCTTGCTCGCCGGCAGTAGGCTTGGCGAAACGAATCCGCCAAGTGTAACCGGTCCGGCGCAGTGCGCCGACCCTCGACCCGGAAGCCCGAACCACATCATGGATGCCATCGCCCTGGGGCCCGTGCTGATCCCCCTGCCACGCCTCTATGCCCTCGCCGTCACGCTCTTGCTGCTGGCACTCAGCGCCTTTTTGCTCGGCCTCCCCAGGCAGCGCCATATTCGCTGGTTCAATGGTCTGCTCATCGTCTGGCTGGTAGCGGCCCGGCTCGGGCATGTCGCACTGCATCCGGCGGCCTATGCCGAGGCGCCACTGGACATCCTCAAGTTCTGGCAGCCCGGCTTCCAGGGCGTCGTGGGACTGCTGGCGGCACTGGCCTGGACGCTCTGGTCGCTGCGCGACCGGCTCGGCGCCCTGCTCGGTGCCACAGGGCTGACGATCGGCGCCTCGCTGCTGTGGCTGGCCCTGACGGCACTGGCGCCGCTGGGCAACGGCATGCCGCTGCGACAGCTCCCCGACATCACCCTCGAGAACCTGGACGGGGAAAGCGTCACTCTGGCCTCCTTGAACGGCGAGCATGTGCTGATCAACCTCTGGGCGACCTGGTGTCCGCCCTGCCGGCGAGAAATGCCGCTGCTCGATGAGGTCGACGACCGCGAAGACGTCACCGTGGTGGTGGTCAACCAAGGCGAAGACCTGCTGCCTGTGGTCCGCTACCTCGATGAACAGGGGCTCACCTTCGAACATGCCCTGCTCGATCCCCGCCAGTCACTGATGGTCGAGAGCGAATCGCCGGGGCTGCCCACCACCCTGCTGTTCGACGCCGAGGGACGCGGCGTTGCCCAGCATGTCGGCGAGCTCACCCGCGCCACGCTGGACGACTGGCTGGGACCGCACTGAAACGCCTCCCGGGAGGCTTAAGCCATGGAGCGCTTTGCTGTAATATACCGCGCCCTGTATCTCGCGGTCCCATCTCATCGCGGCCGCGACGCGAGACATGATTCCTAGCATCCCGAGGCACCATGAGCGACTTCTCTCCCGGCCAACGCTGGATCAGCGACGGCGAGGCCGAACTCGGCCTGGGCACCATCCTCAACTGCGACAACCGCAGCGTTACCGTCCTCTTCGGCGCCAGCCAGGAAACCCGTACCTACAGCAGCCGGCAGGCGCCCCTGACCCGCGTGGTCTTCGGTAGCGGCGACCGCATTCAGTCCGCCGATGGCTGGCACATGACCGTCGACGACAGCAAGGAAGTCAACGGCCTGATCACCTACATCGGCGAAAGCGAACAGGGCGAGCTCTGCGAGCTGCCTGAAGCCAAGCTGGCCGATACCATGCAGTTCGACCAGGCCAGGGATCGACTGCTGACCGGCCAGGTCGACCGTAACGACTGGTTCGACCTGCGCTTCAGGACCCTGCACCACCATCACCGCGTCGAACAGAACCCGGCCCTGGGCCTGGCCGGCCCGCGTGTCGACCTGATTCCCCATCAGCTCTACATCGCCGACGAAATCGCTCGCCGGTCTTCGCCTCGCGTGCTGCTGGCCGACGAGGTCGGGTTGGGCAAGACCATCGAGGCCGGATTGATCCTGCACCGCTTGCTGCTCACCGGCCGCGCCGAGCGCGCGCTGATCCTGGTGCCGGCTAGCCTGACCCATCAATGGCTGGTGGAGCTGCTGCGTCGCTTTTCGCTGGAGGTCACCCTGCTGGACGAGCAGCAGAGCCTGGCCCACGGCGACGCCAACCCCTTCGAAGCCGGTCAGCTGATCCTGGCCAGCCAGGACTGGCTGTTCGCCGATCCACACCGCCAGTCCCAGGCCGAAGCCTGCGACTGGGACCTGCTGATCGTCGACGAGGCCCATCATCTGGAGTGCTCCGAGGAGCGAGTCGGTCCCGGCTATGCCTGCGTAGAGCGCCTCGCCGCCAACGTGCCTGGCCTGCTGCTGCTCACCGCCACGCCGGAGCAGATGGGCCAGGAGAGCCATTTCACGCGCCTGCGCCTGCTCGACCCGGACCGCTACCACAGCCTGGCCGACTTCCAGGAAGAGGAACGCCACTACATCGAGGTCGCCGAGGCCATCGATGCCCTGGAGCGCCTGCCCGGTCAGGAAGAAGACCGCCAACGGGTCGCGGCGGTCATCCACGAGGCCGACAGCCAGGCCCTGCTGGACACACTGGCCTCGACGGAAAGCGATGCGGCGCAGCGCGACGCCGCCCGCGACCAGCTTCGCGACCAGCTTCTGGATCGTCATGGCACCGGACGGGTGATGTTCCGCAACAGCCGGCGCCATGTCGGCGGTTTTCCCGAGCGTCGCCTGCACGTCGAGCGCCTCGAGCCGCCGGCCGCCTACCGTCGCGTGCTGCGTCGCCTGGGGCGCGACGAGGACTACCTGGACGAGTTGCTCATCGAAAGTGGCCTCGATCATCCCGAGGTGCTCGTCTATCTGGACGCCATGTATCGGGCCCTGGCCAACGACCCCCTGAATGCCGAACCCTGGTGGCAGATCGACCCCCGGGTAACCTGGCTTCTCGAGCGCCTGACCGATCTCGGCGACGACAAGGCGCTGGTGATCGCCCATGATCGCGAGACCGCCACCGGCCTGTCCGAGGCCCTTCGCGTGCTGGGCGGCATGCATGCCCCCGTGTTCCACGAGGGCCTCTCGCTGGTGGAGCGCGACCGCGCCGCGGCCGCTTTCGCCGACGAGGAGGAAGGCAGTCAGGTGCTGATTTGCTCGGAAATCGGCTCCGAAGGTCGCAACTTCCAGTTCTGCCATCACCTGGTGATGTTCGACCTGCCGCTGCATCCGGATCAACTGGAACAGCGCATCGGCCGCCTGGATCGAATCGGCCAGCGTCATCCCATCGAAATGCATGTCCCGGTGTTCGCGAACAGCCCCGGCGAGCGCCTGCTGCGCTGGTACCGCGACGGCATGGACGCCTTCAGCGCGCCCCATGGCCTGGGCAGCGACATCTACGCCGCCTTCGGCGATACCCTGGCCGATGCCCTGCTCGACGAAGAAGCGCTGGAAGAAGTCATCGACGAGACCCGGAGCTTCTTCGAATCCCGACTGGCCGAACGCGACGCCGGCCGCAATCGGCTGCTGGAGCTCAACGCCTGCCGTCACGAACGTGCCGAGGCCGTCATCTCGTCGATTCACGAACTGGACACCGACCGCGCCCTGCGCCGCTACATCGACCAGGCCCTGGACATCTTCGGCGTCGACAGCCAGGACCTGGGCGGCGACATCCAGCTCCTGCGCCCCAGCCCGCAGATGCTTGATGGCCTGCCCGGCCTGGTCAAGGGCGAAGAAGGCTTCTCGGCGACCTTCTCCCGGGAGCGCGCCCTGGCACGCGACGATGTCCAGCACCTCAGTTGGGAGCACCCGCTGACCCGCGAGATGATGGCCCGCATCCTCGAGGGTTCCATGGGCAACACCGCCCTGGCGCTGCTCAAGCATCCGTCGATTCCCGGCGGTCGCCTGATGGCCGAACTGGTCTTCCGCACCCATTGCCCGGCGCCCAAGCGGTTGCATCTCAACCGCTTCCTGCCGCCCACGGCGGTTCGCGTGCTGCTGGACGAGTCCGGCGCCAACCTCACCGACAAGATCTCGTTCAGCGGGCTTTCGAAGAACCTGAACAAGGTCAAGAAGGCGGTGGCCCGCGACCTGATCAAGAGTCGTCACGACCAGCTCCGCGAGCTGCTCGACCGCGCCGAGACAGAGGCCGAACGCGAGTTGCCGAGCATCGTCGAGGCCGCCCAAGACCGCATGCGCACCGCCCTCGATAGCGAACTGGCTCGCCTGGAAGCCCTGGCGCAACGCAACCCCTCGGTGCGCGAGGACGAGCTGACCGCCCTGCGCGACGAGCGCGCCACACTGGATGCCGCCATCGAAGGTACCCGGCTGCGCCTCGACGCCGTGCGCGTCATCGTCACCGTGGACGAGGACACCCGCTAGAGCGGCGTTGCGAAAGCCGGCATGAGTACGCGCAACATACCGGGCTGAAGGCAGGCAATACTGCCAGCGGCCCGGTATGTATGATCTGCCTTCCCTGGACTCATCAGGCACTGCTCAGGCCGGCAATCGTGCCCGAAACAACGAAATCCCCAGACCAATGAACAAGCTGCCCATAAAGCGCTGGATATATCGCGTCCAGCGCGGCGAACGCAGTTGCGACACCAGCCGGCGCGCCAGCAGGCCATAGCCCACCAGCGTCATGAACGACATCATCATGAATGTCGCAATCAACAGGGCGAACTGCGGCACCAGAGCGCTCTCCGGCACAATGAACTGCGGAAACAACGCCGAAAAGAACAGAATGGCCTTGGGATTGCTGATCGCCACGAGATACCCTTCGAGGAACGTCCGCCACCGCGACCAGCCTCTCTGAGCAGTAACGGAGGCTGCCGACAGCAAGGGGGTCTCGGCACGCCACTGGCGAATGCCGAGGTACACGAGATAGGCCGCCCCCAGCACCTTGATCAACGAGAACAGCCACTCCGCGGTATGCAGCACCGCCCCCAGCCCCAGGGTCGCCAGGCCCGCGACACAGACCAACCCCACGATATTGCCGAGCGAAGACACCATCACGCGCCGCGCGCCGCCATTCAGGCTATTACGCATGGCCACCAGGACGGCCGGCCCCGGGCTCATGATGGCAACAGACGCCACCACCACGAACAATAGCCACTCGGATATCTCCATCGTCGCACCTCCCTTCCTTCGCTACGCTATTGGCATCTAGGGCTGGCACCGGCATCGTCAAGTGCTTTCGTATCGCGGATATGGGCGTCAAACGACGATGGCACCCCGACCATGAAAGCGCAAGACGCCCGGAACCCGGTCACAAGGAAGCGTAACCAGTGGTTGCCTTGCGCAGACAAGATCTCTTCCCGGCAATCTTGGAGTAACAGCATGCTCGACGATACTGACATGACCCATCTGCGCCGTTGCGTGGCGCTGGCGACCGAAGCGCTCGATCACGGCGACGAACCCTTCGGCAGCGTGCTGGTCGGCGCCGATGGTGAGGTGCTGGCCGAGGATCGCAACCGCATCGCCGGTGGCGATGCAACGCGTCATCCGGAATTCGCCCTCGCGCGCTGGGCCGCGGAACACCTTCCCCCGGCGGCTCGGGCCACTGCCACCGTCTATACCTCAGGCGAACACTGCCCGATGTGCGCTGCCGCCCATGCCTGGGTGGGGCTTGGGCGCATCGTCTACGCCAGTTCCTCGGCGCAGCTCACCGCCTGGCTGAACGAATGGGGCATCGCCCCGCCGCCGGTTCGGCCACTACCGATTCAGGAGATCGCGCCGAGCATCGAGGTCGACGGCCCAGCTCCCGGCCTGGACGACGAGGTCAAGGCCCTGCAGCGACGCTGCCACGCCTGACGCCCTCGCGCTTCCTCGCTGGCGGCCCCGGCCGGCGCTTCCGCCATGGCCGCCTCCACGCTCATCCTCGTCCGATGATGTCGTCCAGCGCCTCGGCAAGCGTCGGAAACCGGAAAGTGAACCCCGCCTGCTCGAGGCGCCGGGGCCGCATGTCGGCACCGGTCAGCAACAGCCGGGACATCTCGCCGAACACGCCTTCCAGCAACCAGGCCGGCACTGGCAAGCGCGCCGGCCGCTTGAGCCGTTTCGCCAGCTCACGCGTGAACTCGGCATTGGTCACCGGCTGCGGAGCACTGCCATTGAACGCGCCCTCGTGCGCTTCGTGCTCGAGCAGAAAGAGGATCATCCGCACCAGATCCTGACGGTGAACCCAGGGCATGAACTGTCGACCATCACCGAAGCGGCCTCCCAGCCCGAGGCGGAACGGTGGCAACATGCGCTGCAGGGTACCGCCGCCCTGGTCGAGCACCAGTCCGATTCGCAGGATGGCCAGTCGGGTTCCGTACCCCGTCACGTCCTGGGCGGCTTCCTCCCAGCGCCGACATAGGCGGTGCGCAAATTCATCATGGGGCGGCGTGTCTTCGTCGACCTCCCGTTCACCCTGATCGCCATAGAAACCCATGGCCGAGCCCGACACCATCACCCGGGGCGCGGTGCCGGTGTGCGACAACTGTTCGCACAGGGTGACCAGATCGTGAGTGGCATTGACTCGGGAGTCGATCAGACGCTCTTTCTGGGTATCGCTCCAACGCCGCGCCGCGATGGGTTCGCCTGCCAGATTGACAATGGCATCCGGCGGGGTGTCGACGAAATCGAGCGCCGACCGGCGGATATCGGTGCCCTTCGGCAAGCGCTCGCGCACACGTTCGGGGGTGCGCGACACGACCATCGGCCGATGGCCGTTTTCCTTCAGCAACGGACAGAGCGCCTGCCCCACGAAGCCGCTACCGCCAGTGATCAAAACGCGCATGGCTCTCTCCTTGCATGGCGGTGTGTTATACAGCCTTTGTACACCTTTGTTAGTCTAGTTGACACACGGCGACACTTGCATCGTCATCGACACAATGCCCCGCAGGAGGCCCCATCATGCACAAGGCCCTGATTCTGATGGCCCACGGCTCGAGCGATCCACGCTGGCGGGAGCCCTTCGAGCGGGTCTACCAAGCCCTCGACGAGCGACTCGCCACGCCCTTGCGCCTGGCCTACATGGAACTCTGCGCCCCCTCGCTGGAATCCACCGTTGCCGAGCTGGCCGATGCCGGCATCGAGCGGGCCGAGATCCTCCCGCTGTTCTTTGCCGCAGGCCGCCACCTCCGCAAGGACGTGCCTGCCCAGGTGGAGGCTCTCGGCGCCCGTCACCCCGACATTTCCCTGACACTGCTGCCCCCGGTGGGCGAGCACCCCGACTTCATCGAGGCGCTCGCCGCGGTCATTGCGGAACGCGCCGGGGAGTGAAGCCGTCGGCTTGTACATCCGGGCCATCCTGTACAACAATCGTGGAATGCGCATGACATCAATGACAACAGCATGAGGCCCGCATGAGCGACAAGGCGAATCCCCCAGGCGACACGCCCCGTTATCCGATTCGCGAAGTCTCGCGCCTGACCGGTGTCAACTCGGTCACCCTGCGGGCCTGGGAGCGCCGCTATGGCCTGTTGCGACCCCATCGCACCCCCAAGGGACATCGGCTCTATGCCCGTGAAGACATCGAGCGCGTCGAACGCATCTTGCAATGGCTGCACCGAGGCGTCCCGGTCAGCCAGGTGAGAGAACTGCTCGAACAGCCCGACGCCCCGGCGAGCGCCCGTCCCGGCGTCGATGACTGGGCGAGTCAGCGCCAGCAGTTGATCACCGCCATCGAGGCCCTGGACGCCGTGCGACTGGACGATCTCTTCAACCAGGTCCTGGCACTCTACCCGGCACACGTCTGCATCGAGAAACTCTGGCAGCCGGTCATCAACCACCTGGAGGAGCGCTGGGACGACCGGCTGGGCGCCGCACTGCAACGTCGCGCCCTGGAGGCCTTCCTGCGCACGCGCATCGGCACCCGCCTTTACCACGCCAACCCGCAGGCCGGGCCGCTCCGGGTTCTGATTGCCCCACTCCCCGAGACCGACGGCCCCTTGTGGAGCCTGCTGGCAGCCCTGCTGCTCAGCGAGCAAGGCCATCGCGTCCAACTGCTGGACGCGCCATTATCGCCCCAGGAGTTGACGCTGGCAGTCGAGCGACTCGGCGCCGATGCCCTGCTGCTGACCAGTGGCAAGGCCGAGAAACCCGACCTGGTGAAACGCCAGTTGCCCCGGCTCGCCGACCAACTGGGCGTCCCCCTGGCCCTGTGCGGTCCGGTCGCGCGCATTCGTGCCGCTGATCTCGAAGATACCCGCGTCGCCGCCCTCGGCGATGACCTCCCGGCCGCGGCCTCGCATCTGAATGCCCTGCTGGCCGAGACCGCTTCCGACCGAGACCAGAGATGACCGACAACCGTTCTTGGCCATGCCTTCCACCGAAACCGGGAGCACCATGTCCCCCAATCTGATGTGGTTTCGCAGCGACCTCCGCGTACACGACAACACCGCCCTGGCCGCCGCGGCAGCGGAGGGCCCTGTGGTGGCCGTCTTCCTGCGCAGCACCGCCCAGTGGCGCCAGCATGGCCACGGCGCCAACAAGCTGGACTTCTGGCATCGTGGCGTCCTCGCCTTGCGAGACATCCTCCACGGGCTGGGCATTCCCCTGCTGCATCGTGACATCGACAGCTTCGACGCCGCGCCCGATGCCCTACTGGCGCTCGCCCGCGAGAGCGGCGCCCGTCGCCTGCACTTCAACCGCGAGTATCCGCTCAACGAACGCCGGCGTGATGCCCGCGTCGTATCCGCTTTCGAGGAGGCCGGGCTCACCGCCGTCGGTCACCATGACGGGGTGGCCTTTGCTCCGGGGGAACTGCGCACCGGCAAGGGGAACTTCTATGGCATCTTCACGCCCTTCGCCAAGGCCTGGCACCGGCAGATCACGCCCGAACGCCTGGCACTACGCAACGCCCCCGGGGCTCAGACCTGCCGCTCCATCGACAGCGACCCGGCGCCCGAGCCCCCGACACTCGATCAAGCACCGGCCGCCCCGGAGGACTGGCCCGCCGGGGAAGATGCCGCCGCCGACCGCCTGGCGCGTTTCTTGCGCTTCCGCGCCCGACACTACGCCGAACAGCGGGACTTTCCGGCCGAACCCGGCACCAGCGCGCTCTCCCCTTATCTGGCATTGGGCATGATATCGCACCGCCAGTGCCTGCAGGCGGTGCTCGCCGAGAACGGCGGGGGACTCGCCGAAGGCGACCTCGGCTTGACCACCTGGGTCAGCGAGTTGATCTGGCGAGAGTTCTATCAGCACGTGGCGGTCGGCTTTCCCGAGGTATGCCGCCATCGCGCTTTCCAGTCGCCCACCGAGGCACTGCCGTGGCGGGACGACGCCCCCGGCTTGCAGGCCTGGCAGGAGGGCCGCACCGGTTACCCGCTGGTCGATGCCGCCATGCGCCAGCTATGTGCCACCGGCTGGATGCACAACCGACTGCGCATGGTGACCGCCATGTTTCTCGCCAAGCACCTGCTCATCGACTGGCGCAAGGGGGAAGCCTTCTTCATGGAACACCTGGTCGATGGCGAGTTCGCTGCCAACAACGGCGGCTGGCAATGGGCGGCCTCCACCGGTACCGATGCCGTGCCCTATTTCCGGATCTTCAACCCTACTACCCAGTCTCGTCGCTTCGATCCCGACGGACGCTTCATCGCCAACTGGGTACCGGAACTGGCCGACCTGCCCGCCAAGGACCGGCATGCCCCCTCCCCCGAACAGCGCGTGACCAGAGACTACCCGGCCCCGATCGTCGATCATCGCACCGCTCGCGCCAGGGCGCTCGAGGCCTTCAAGGGGCTGACGCCTTGAGCCCGAACCACGCCAGCCAAGACGGCCTGATCCGAACACTCCCGGCCACGCGATGGCATGGTGTCGTTACCGAGCCCCGTCTTCCCGTCTGTCAAGACAAGGGCGAGTGCTCGGCTCGATGCCCGCTCGGCGTGCATTCGACGAACGCGAACAGTAGACTAGGCGGTGCCGCCTGGCGGTCGCATGCCGTAAAACGGCATACAGTAATCTCGACTCTCGGAACGATTCAGTGACCAAGCAACATTCCTTTGATCGCGAAGCACTGCTGGCATGCAGCCGTGGCGAGTTGTTCGGCCCCGGCAACGCTCAATTGCCGGCCCCCAACATGCTGATGCTCGATCGCATCACGCACATCCATGAAGAGGGTGGCGAACACGGCAAGGGCGAACTGATCGCCGAGCTGGATATCCACCCGGACCTTTGGTTCTTCGACTGCCACTTCCCCGGCGACCCCGTGATGCCGGGCTGTCTCGGCCTCGATGCCATGTGGCAGCTTGTCGGTTTCTATCTCGGTTGGCTGGGTCATCCCGGTCGAGGACGTGCGCTAGGCTGCGGAGAGGTCAAGTTCACCGGTCAGATCCTGCCCGAGGCCCGCAAGGTCACCTACCATATCAATATCAAGCGCATCATCACGCGGCGCCTGATCCTCGGCATGGCCGACGGCACCGTCTCCGTCGATGGCCGCGACATCTATCAGGCCAACGATCTTCGTGTCGGCCTGTTCACCTCCACCGCGAATTTCTGAACAGGAGGCTCCCATGCGACGAGTGGTAGTCACCGGTCTGGGCATCGTGTCCTGCCTGGGCAACGACGCACAACAAGTCCTCGAGGCACTACGCCAGGGGCGATCAGGCATTCGTTTCAAGGACGACTACGCCGAACGTGGCTTCCGCAGCCAGGTTGCCGGCGTCGTCGATATCGACCTGGAGACACTGGTCGATCGCAAGCTGCGACGCTTCATGGGCGACGCGGCCGCCTATGCCTATGTTTCCATGGCCCAGGCCATCGAAGACTCGGGACTCGCCCCGGACCAGGTCTCCAACGAGCGGACCGGCCTGATCGCCGGCTCCGGCGGCGCTTCCAGCGCCAACCAGGTGGAGGCTGCCGATGTCATGCGCGAGAAGGGACTGCGCCGCGTCGGCCCCTATCGTGTCACCCGCACCATGGGTAGCACCGTCTCCGCCTGCCTGGCTACGCCCTTCCAGATCAAGGGCGTCAACTACTCGATCTCCTCGGCCTGCGCCACCTCGGCACACTGTATCGGCAACGCCATGGAGCAGATCCAGCTCGGCAAGCAGGATGTAGTCTTCGCCGGCGGCGGCGAGGAGGAGCACTGGACGCTGTCCTGCTTGTTCGATGCCATGGGGGCGCTGTCTACCCAGTACAACGAGTCTCCCGAACTGGCCTCACGCCCCTATGATCAGGCCCGTGACGGCTTCGTCATCGCCGGCGGCGGCGGCATGCTGGTTCTCGAGGAACTCGAGCATGCCAAGGCACGTGGCGCCAAGATCTATGCCGAGCTCGTCGGCTACGGCGCGACGTCCGACGGCCATGACATGGTCGCCCCCTCCGGGGAGGGCGCGATACGCTGCATGCGCCAGGCGTTGGCCTCGGTGGACGGCAACATCGACTACATCAACACCCATGGCACATCCACGCCAGTGGGCGATGTCGCCGAGCTCAAGGCCGTGCGTGAAGTCTTCGGAGACAGCACGCCGGCGATGAGTTCCACCAAGTCGTTGACCGGCCACTCGCTGGGCGCGACCGGGGTGCAGGAAACGATCTACTCGCTGCTGATGATGGAGAACGATTTCATTGCCGCCTCGGCCAACGTGGAAAACCTCGACGAGCAGGCGGCAGGCTTCGATATCGTCACCGAGCGTCGCGATACGCCCGTCGAACGCGTGCTATCCAACAGCTTCGGGTTCGGCGGCACCAACGCCTGCCTGGTATTGCAGCGATATCGCGACTGACGCGCGGTACACCATGGTAAATAAACATGGCAAATAAAGAAGGGCGCCCTTGGGCGCCCTTCTTTCGTTTCGGGCCTGGCATGCCTCGCCGGGCTACCTGCCCGCTGCCACCCCTAACGCCATCAGCCTGGCTGGGCTTCGCCGTCGGCCGCCTGGCGCGCGTCGTGCGGTCTCGGCACCTCGGAGATCTCGGCGAGCTGTGCCTCGATCCAGGCCTCGGTTTCGGCCAGCACTTCTTCCGCACTGCGCCCGACGGTCTCGATGGGCTCGCCGACCACCACCGTTAGACGTCCCGGGCGCTTGACCCAGTGACGCCCCGGCCAGCGCTCTCCGGCATTGTGGGCCACGGGCACCACCGGCATGCCGGCACGGCAGGCGATCACCGCCCCGCTCTTGTTGTAGCGTCGCCGTTGCCCCGGCTCGACACGGGTACCCTCCGGAAAGATCAGCACCGAAAGCCCTTCCTCGAGACGCTGCTTGCCCTGAGTCAGCACCTGCTTCATGGCGCGGGCAGGCTTGGAGCGATCCAGCGCAATGGGATGCAGCAGACGCAGCCCCCAACCGAAGATCGGGATATTGAGCAGTTCCTTCTTGAGCACCGTGCAGACCGGTGGCTTGAGCAACTGCAGGTAGACCGTTTCCCACTCGCACTGATGATTGGCCAGCAGGACACAAGGCCCCTCGGGCAGGTTCTCCCGGCCACGCACCTCGTAGCGTACGCCGCACACCAGGCGGAACCAGGCGATGATGAAATGGTTATAGAGGTTGAGCAGGCGATAGCGACCCGCCAGCGGCAGGAAGGGCGAAGGCGGCAGAAACAACACGCCGCAGATGAGCATGGCCAGGAAATAGCCAAGATAGAAAACCGTGCTGCGAATCACGTTCATGCCTTCCCGGGCTCCTCTTTCGTGTCGCCATCCTCGTCCCGCGCCAGGCACCAGAGGTCCAGCATTCGGCCTACCTCGAGCCGCCAGGGCTTCTGGTGCACGCCGAAGGCCTCCAGCACACGACGGCAGTTGAGCACCCGGCGCAGTGGCTGATCGTGGTGATGGTTCAGCGCCTTGACGTTGCCCAGCTCGATCGACTCGCCCCGCCCTTCGAGACGGGTAGCCAGTTGGGTGCGAACCATCGAGATGAAGGTATAGGCACTGACCGGCTCCGTCCCGGCCAGGTGATAGCTGCCCCAGGCATCGGCGCCGCAATGTTGTTGCTGCAACATGCCGATCAGCGCCATGGCCACGGCATCGGAGGACGTCGGGCAGAAGATCACATCTGACGCGGCACGCAGTTCATCGCCTTCCATCAGGCTATCGAGCAATTCGCCGAGCCAGGCATGACTGCCTTCCAGGGCAAAGAGTGGCCCGAGTCGCACGATCAGGTGGCGAGGCAGTTCGGCGCGAATACGATCTCCCGTGCGCACCAGGCGCCTCAGGCCGTCATCTCGCGGCTCGGGGATCACGTGCTCGTCGATGGGTCCCTCGAGCCCCTCTTCATAGAGCTGGTCGGAGACACACCAGACCAACGGGACGTCGCGTTCGCGGCAAGCCCGCATGCAGGCTTCCACCGCTTCGGCATGTGCCGTCACCGAGGCCGGGTCGGCATTGATCGGATGTGACAGCGGCGGAATGATCAGCGCATCGGGAACGACCTCATCGAGGCGCTCGAGCGACAGTTCCAACCCGGGCTCAATGACCAGTTCGACATCGCTACGCCGGTTACTCTCCCGGGCCAGCGCCAGGCTCAGACAGTGACCGGCATCCAGTATCAGCAGCTTCACGGCGGCTCCTTACTCGGTCATGGGGCGACCCACGTCGCGCCACGCGCCCTGGCGATCAGCGCATTGGCGATCCAAGGCCCCGCATTTTACACGAACTGCCAGGCATGCGCGGCTACTACCTCGACGACAGTGACCCTTCATTGTCGATTTGCCGAGCGCTCGCGTGACGCCGTCAATGCCAAGGCCATGGCAGACATCGATTTCGCCACATTGCCCTCCGATGCCCAGCGCATGCTCCGGGGCGGTTTCAAGGTACTGGTCGACGCCAGAACCTGGCCTTGACCTCAACTATACTTGAGGCCCTATAAACTGACGTGTCCTCACAACCAATGACCAAGGAGACACGCCAGATGTCACAGCCGCTCAAGCTCGTCTGGTGGGGGCGAACGCTGCGCGAGGCGCGCTGCACCCCGCACGATACGGAGGTCGTGGCATGACGCAACGTATCCTGCTGCTGGGCTATGCGCCCCAGACTCTGGAGGCACTGCGCGACGAACTGGCCGAACTCGGCATCGCGACAAGTGCCATGGCATCGACCTCGCCTTGCGACGGTACCGAATTCGAGCTCGGCCTCTACGCACCTGATACATCGCCCGCCGAACGCCACCGCGCCCGAGAACGACTCGACGCACGCACCGCGCTCATCGAAGCCCCCGCGCCGCTCGCCGTCTCCCGCGCCGTCTCGGCCCTCGATGGCGCCCCTGCTCCCAGCATCGATCTGGATGCCTACTGCACGCGAATCGGCTACCGGGGGCCCAGGGAGGCAAGTTTCCGAACGCTCGCGGCACTACAGGAACACCATCCGGCCGCCATCGCCTTCGAGAATCTCGATGTCCTGCTCGGCAAGACCATCGACCTGACGCCCGAGCATCTCGATGCCAAGCTGATCGACGGCCGGCGCGGCGGCTACTGCTTCGAGCACAACAAACTGTTCAAGCGCGCTCTGGAGGCGCTCGGCTTCAAGGTCGACGGCCTGATCGCGCGCGTGCTCTGGCAAGCACCGGCAGGCAGCGCCCCCGGGCTACCGACCCATATGGCGCTACGTGTCTGGCTGGATGGTACCCCCTGGCTGGTCGACGTCGGCTTTGGCGGCAACATGCCCACGACACCGCTCGACATGACCTCCAGTGCGCCGCAGCCGACGCCTCATGGCCTTTACCGGGTCATGCCCTTCGGCGATGGCTGGCGGCTGCAGGTGCGGATCGATGACCGCTGGCACGCGCTCTACGAGCTGTCACCGACACCGCAGCTCGACATCGATTATGAGCTGCCCAACTGGTACACCGCCACTTACCCCGAGTCGCATTTCCGACATCACCTGACGGTGGCGCTCAGCACCCCGGAGGCACGCTACAGCCTGGCGGATTGCCGGCTCACCGTGCGCACGATCGAGGGTCAGCAGACGCGCACCCTGCTGGATGCCGATGGCCTGGAGCGCGCCCTGCGTGAGGCCTTCGGCCTGGCCGTCAGTCCCGACTGGCGGCCACTGCTCGAACGCCTTGCCGAGACTTGAGTGACGCCGACGGGTTGGATGAGAGAGCGAAAAGATCCCCCAGACAGTAAAACACCCCGTCACCGCGGGGCGTTTCACAAGACCTGGCGAACGACTCAGAACGGGATTTCGTCGTCGAAGTCGTCGAAGCTGCCCGGATCGGGGGCGCCGTAGTTGCCACCCTGCTGGCCGCCCTGAGCGGGGGCCGGCGCAGGGGCCGGTTGCGGCTGGGGACGCTGCTGCGGCTGACCACCGCCATAGCCGCCACCCTGCTGCGGCTGGCCGCCGAAGCCTCCCGGTTGAGGCTGGCCACCGAAACCACCCTGCTGTTGCTGCTGGGGCTGGCCACCACCGAAGCCCCCCTGCGGGGCACCGCCCATGTCGCCACCGCGCGAGTCGAGCATCTGCATGTCGTTGGCGACGATCTCGGTGCTGTAGCGATCCTGGCCGTTCTGGTCCTGCCACTTGCGGGTCTGCAGGCGCCCCTCGATGTACACCTTGGAGCCCTTGCGCAGGTACTGCTGGGAAATCTCGGCCAGCTTGTTGAACATCACCACCCGGTGCCACTCGGTGCGCTCCTGGCGCTGACCGCTCTGACGGTCGGTCCAGGTATCGGTGGTTGCCAGGTTGAGGTTGGCCACCGCGGTACCGGAGGGCGTGAAGCGCACTTCCGGGTCTTGCCCGAGGTTGCCGATGAGTATGACCTTGTTGACGCCACGGGCCATGGTTGACTCCTTAATCGAATACGTAGTGCTGCGGATTCCTTGGCGCCGGCGCACCGGCGCCGCCATCATGTCAGGGTCTCACGACCCGGTGGGTTCAAGCACCGTCCTGCTTCCCGCCCTTGGCGACCAGCTCCGCCAACGCCTTCTCGTCGAGGCGTTGACGGTCGACCTTGAGGTAGGCCAGCCGCTCCTCGGGGACCACCAGCACGTCCTCGACCCCGGCTACATCGGCGAACTTCGCCATCAGGGTGTCCAGGGCATCGTCACGATGCCGTTCATCCAGCGCCACCACCTCGCTGGAGAGATGGCGTGGCGGTGTCATGCCGATCATCAGCATCAGCCAGCCCCCTCCCAGCATGGCACATCCCGCAAATACTGCGGAAAGCCCCCACTGCTGAGACAACCAGCCCCCCAGCACACCACCGAGGAAGGCGCCCAGAAACTGGCTGGTGGAATAGAGTCCCATGGCCGTGCCCTTGGCACCGGCCGGGGCCAGCTTGCTGAGCATCGACGGCAAGGTCGCCTCGAGCAGATTGAACGCCGTGAAGAAGACCAACAACCATACCATCAGTCCACGCAATCCCTCGGCGAATCCGGCCAGGCCGATCAGGCTCAGGGTGATCGCGACGATGGCCCCCAGGCACATGGTCTTCATCCGGCGACGTTTCTCGGCCACGATCACCAGCGGCACCATGGCAACGAAGGCCACCGCCATGATGCCGAGGTACACCCAGCCATGCTGCGCACTTTCGATCCCGGCATCGACCAGGCGGAACGGCACGGCAACGAAGATCGCCATCAGGATGAGGTGCAGCGAAAAGATCGAGGCATCCATGCGCCACAAGTCGATTCGCCCCAGGATGCTGGAAAGCTGGCCGCGGTCCAGCCCCACGTCGCGATGGCGGCTACGTCGAGGTGCCGGTGGCACCAGCTTCCACAGTACGGCCAGTCCCACTGCCGAGAGTCCAGCGGTGAACCAGAAGATGCCCGGCAGCCCGAATCGGGTTGCCACCAGCGGCCCCAGTACCATGGCCACGGCGAAGGCCACACCGATCGACAGCCCGATGGTGGCCATGGCCGCGGTACGCACCTGTTCACGGGTCTGGTCGGCGAGCAGGGCCATGATCGCCGCTGCCACGGCACCGCTGCCTTGCAGACAGCGACCGATGATGATGCCGCCGATGCTGTCGGCCTGAGCCGCCACCACGCTGCCGACCATGAACAGCAAGAGACCGCAGGCGATGACCGGCTTGCGGCCGATGCGATCCGAGACCAGCCCGAACGGGATCTGCAGGGCAGCCTGGGTCAGGCCATAGATGCCCAGTGCCAGGCCGACCAGCAGCGGCGTTGCTCCGCTCAGATCCTCGGCGTGCAGAGCCAGCACCGGCAACACCATGAACAACCCCAGCATCCTCGAGGCGTAGAGCCCGGCCAGGCCGGCGATGGCACGACGCTCGGAAGCCAACAGCAGTCCAGAGACCTTTCGCATAGGAATCGCGTTTCCGTAAACGGGCTGGCGCCCTTGAATGGACCGCATATTCTAGCGGTTCGTCACCACCCGGGGAAAGCCGAAGCGCGCCGGGGCTTTGCCGGGGCCACGAGCGGCCACGTATAATCGAGCTTTTGCCGCGTCTCGCAGAGGTGGGAATGGACAAGATTCTGGTCAGGGGTGCACGCACCCACAACCTCCAGCAGATCGACGTCGAGCTGCCGCGGGACAAGTTGATCGTGGTCACCGGCCTGTCCGGTTCGGGCAAGTCCTCGCTGGCCTTCGACACGCTTTATGCGGAAGGCCAGCGCCGCTATGTGGAATCGCTCTCCACCTATGCCCGCCAGTTCCTGTCGATGATGGAAAAGCCGGATGTCGACCACATCGAAGGTCTGTCGCCGGCGATCTCCATCGAGCAGAAGTCCACGTCCCACAATCCTCGCTCCACCGTCGGCACCATCACCGAGATCTACGACTACCTGCGTCTGCTCTACGCCCGCGCCGGCACGCCGCGCTGCCCCGAGCACGGCGAGGATCTCGAAGCCCAGACCATCTCGCAGATGGTCGACCAGGTCATGGCCCTGCCCGAAGGCAGCAAGCTGATGCTGCTGGCCCCGGTGGTCAGTGGTCGCAAGGGAGAACACCTGCAGCTGCTCGCCGAGTTGCGCGCCCAGGGCTTCGTCCGCGCCATGGTCGATGGCCAGGTACTCGAACTCGACGACATCGCCCCGCTGGACAAGAACAAGAAGCACGACATCAGCGTGGTGGTCGACCGCATCAAGGTTCGCGATGGTCTGGCACAACGCCTGGCCGAATCCTTCGAGACGGCGCTGGGACTCGCCGACGGCACGGCCGTGGTGCATTTCATGGACGGCGAGGCCGAGGATATCGCCTTCTCGTCGCGCTTCGCCTGTCCGGTGTGCGGCTATTCCATCGCCGAACTCGAGCCCCGGATGTTCTCCTTCAACAATCCGGCCGGCGCCTGCTCAACCTGCGACGGCCTCGGCGTCCAGCAGTTCTTCGCGCCGGACAAGCTGATCAGCCATCCCGAGCTGTCGCTGGCCGAGGGCGTGATCAAGGGCTGGGACCGCCGCAGCGTCTACTACTTCAATCAACTCCAGGCAGTGGCCGATCATTATCGCTTCACCCTCGAGACGCCCTGGCAGGATCTGGCTCGCCACGAACGCGACATCGTCCTCCACGGCAGCGGCAGCGAAGACATCGCGTTCAGCTACGTCAATGACCGCGGCCGCAAGGTGACCCGCGAGCATCCCTTCGAGGGCGTGCTGCCCAACATGCAGCGCCGTTACCGGGAAACCGAATCCAGCGCGGTGCGTGAGGAGCTCTCCCGCTACATCTCGACCCAGGCCTGTCCCGCCTGCCAGGGCAGTCGTCTGCGCAAGGAGTCCCGTCACGTCTACATCGACGAGCGCACCCTGCCGGAGGTGGTGGGCCTGCCGATCGGGGAGTCGCTGCGCTACTTCCAGGGGCTCTCGCTGCCCGGGCGACGCGGCGAGATCGCCGAGAAGATCCTCAACGAGATCCGGGCACGGCTGGAATTCCTCGTCAACGTGGGGCTCGACTACCTCAATCTGGAGCGCAGTGCCGAGACGCTTTCCGGCGGCGAGGCTCAACGCATCCGCCTGGCCAGCCAGATCGGCGCCGGCCTGGTGGGGGTCATGTACATCCTCGACGAGCCCTCCATCGGCCTGCACCAGCGCGACAACGACCGTCTGCTCAAGACGCTGGAACGCCTGCGCGACCTGGGCAACACCGTCATCGTGGTCGAACACGACGAAGACGCCATTCGCGCCGCCGACCATGTGCTCGACATCGGCCCCGGGGCCGGCGTGCATGGCGGCCGTATCGTCGCCCAGGGCACGCCCGACGACATCATGGCAACACCAGACTCGCTGACCGGCCAGTACCTGGCCAGGCAACGCCGCATCGAGGTACCGCCCTGGCGAATTCCCGGCAATCCCGAGAAGCAGGTCGTGCTGTCTGGCGCCTCCGGCAACAACCTCCAGGATGTCACCCTGACGCTTCCGCTGGGGCTCTTCGTCTGCGTGACAGGCGTCTCGGGGTCCGGCAAGTCGACGCTGATCAACTCGACGCTGATGCCCATCGCCGCCCGCGAGCTCAACCGCGCGACCGCGCTGAGCCCCGCTGCCTACGAGAGCATCGAAGGGCTCGAGGCGCTCGACAAGGTCATCGACATCGACCAGAGCCCCATCGGTCGTACCCCTCGCTCCAACCCGGCCACCTATACCGGTATCTTCACGCCGATCCGCGAACTCTTCGCCGGCACCCAGGAAGCCCGAGCACGCGGCTACAAGCCGGGGCGCTTCTCCTTCAACGTCAAGGGCGGCCGCTGCGAAGCCTGCCAGGGCGAGGGCATGATCAAGGTGGAAATGCACTTCCTGCCGGACATCTACGTGCCCTGCGATGTCTGCAAGGGCAAGCGCTATAACCGCGAGACCCTCGAGATCGCCTACAAGGGCAAGAGCATCCACGAGGTGCTCGAGATGACCGTCGAGGAAGCCCTGGAGTTCTTCTCGCCGGTGCCGGCCATTGCCCGACGCCTGCAGACGCTGATGGACGTGGGACTGTCCTACATCCGCCTCGGCCAGAGCGCCACCACCCTGTCCGGCGGCGAGGCGCAACGCGTCAAGCTTGCCCGCGAGCTGGCCAAGCGCGACACCGGCAAGACGCTCTACATCCTCGACGAGCCGACCACCGGCCTGCACTTCGAGGACATCCGCCAATTGCTCACGGTACTGCACCGCCTGCGCGACCACGGCAATACCATCGTGGTCATCGAGCACAACCTGGACGTGATCAAGACCGCCGACTGGCTCATCGATCTCGGCCCCGAAGGCGGCTCCGGCGGCGGGCGCATCATCGCCGAAGGCACGCCCGAACAGGTCGCCAAGCAGGAAGCCTCGCACACCGGCCGCTTCCTCAAGCCGATACTGGAACGCGCCAAGGCGCCCAAGGGCCAGCCGGAGACAACGGCATAGAAGAAGAAAGCAGGAAGAGGGAAGAGGCGTAAGTCCAGACACTGCGGCGTCAAGGGCTTTCTTCCCTCTTAAAGGCGCCAAGTGAGGTTCTCCCTTCTTCCAGCGTCGTCAGTCGCGTTCTTCCTTAGGCGCGTAGCGACGCTCTTCGCCCTCCCGCTTCCGGCGCCACCGGGCATAAAAAAAACCGGCTCCCTACGGGAGCCGGTTTTCGTATCGGCCTTGAGTCGCGCGACGCGAGGATCAGTCCTCGGCGGCTTCCTCGACGACCGGACGGTCGACCAATTCGACGTAGGCCATGGGGGCGTTGTCGCCGGTGCGGTAACCGCACTTCAGCACACGGACGTAACCGCCCGGACGCTCGGCATAACGCGGACCCAGCTCGTTGAAGAGCTTGCCGACCGTTTCCTTGGAACGGGTACGGCTGAAGGCCAGGCGCCGGTTGGCGACGCTGTCCTGCTTGGCCAGAGTAATCAGCGGCTCGATATGACGACGCAGTTCCTTGGCCTTGGGCAGGGTTGTCTTGATCACTTCGTGCTCGACCAGCGACACGCACATGTTCTTGAACATGGCCTGACGATGTGAGCTGGTACGATTCAGGTGACGACCACTCTTACGATGACGCATGGTTGTGATTCCTTACCAAACTGGGACTCGAGTCGACGCTCACGCGGAGGCCTTGTCGTCCTTCAGGCTAGCGGGCGGCCAGTTCTCCAGCCGCATGCCGAGGGACAGACCGCGGGCGGCCAACACGTCCTTGATCTCGTTCAACGACTTCTTGCCGAGGTTCGGGGTCTTCAGCAGCTCCACCTCGGTGCGCTGGATCAGGTCCCCGATGTAATAGATATTCTCGGCTTTCAGACAGTTGGCGCTGCGAACGGTCAACTCGAGATCGTCCACGGGGCGCAGCAGGATCGGATCGATGTGATCCTCTTCCTCCTCGACTTCCTGTTCCTTGTCGGCTTCCAGGTCGACGAACGCGGCCAGCTGCTCTTGCAGGATGGTAGCGCTGCGACGGATCGCCTCTTCCGGATCCAGGGTACCGTCGGTTTCCAGATCGATGATCAGCTTGTCGAGGTCGGTGCGCTGTTCGACACGCGCCGCTTCGACGGAGTAGGAAACCCGACGGACGGGGCTGAAGGTCGCATCCAGCTGCAGGCGGCCGATGGCGCGAGACTCATCGTCGGCGTCGCCACGCACGTCGGCCGGCTCGTAGCCACGGCCACGCGCGATCTTGAGCTGCATCTTCAGCTCGGCTCCCTCGTTGACGTGGGCGATGACATGCTCGGGATTGACGACCTCGACATCATGGTCGAGGGCGATGTCACCCGCTGTCACGACGGCCGGGCCCTGCTTGTTCAGCGAGAGCACCGCCTCGTCGCGGCTATGCATCTTGATCGCCACGTCCTTGAGGTTCAGGAGGATCTCGATGACATCTTCCTGGACACCCTCAATCGCGCTGTACTCATGGTCGACACCGGCAATCTCGGCTTCCACCACGGCACAGCCGGGCATGGACGAGAGCAGGATGCGACGCAGTGCATTCCCCAGCGTGTGGCCGAAACCACGCTCGAAGGGTTCGAGCACGATCTTCGCGTGATGTGCGCTGATCTCTTCGACCTTGATATCGCGAGGACGGAGAAACTCTGTCACTGAACGCTGCATATGAACACCTTTCAGGCTGCCAAACGGATACTCGGTTCTGAGGGCCGCTTCCCCATCGGGAAGCGGCGCGGCCCGGCCGCTTATTTCGAGTACAGCTCGACGATCAGGTTTTCGTTGATGTCGGCAGACAGGTCACCGCGTTCAGGCAGAGCCTTGAAAGTGCCTTCCATCTTCTTGGCATCGGTCTCGACCCAGGCCACGTCACCACGGTTGGCGGCGATGCCCAGGGCATTCTGGATGCGGGCCTGGTTCTTGGCCTTCTCGCGAACGGAGACCACGTCCCCCGGCTTGACCTGGTAAGACGCCACGTTGACGGTCTTGCCATTGACGGCGATCGCCTTGTGGCTGACCAGCTGACGCGCCTCGGAACGCGTGGAGCCGAAGCCCATGCGGTAGACGACGTTGTCCAGTCGGGATTCGAGCAGTTGCAGCAACAGCTCACCGGTCGCGCCCTTCAGACGGGCCGCTTCCTTGTAGTAGTTGCGGAACTGCTTCTCGAGCACGCCGTACATGCGACGTACTTTCTGCTTCTCGCGAAGCTGCAAGCCGTAGTCGGAAATACGCTGACGACGCTGGCCGTGCACACCCGGGATCTGCTCGGATTTGCACTTCTTCTCGAAGGGAGTGACACCGCTCTTCAGAAAGAGGTCGGTGCCTTCACGACGAGACAGTTTGCACTTCGGTCCAATGTAACGAGCCATGAATCTGTCTCCTTAAACGCGGCGTTTCTTCGGCGGACGGCAGCCATTGTGGGGAATGGGCGTCGCGTCGGTGATGCTTTGCACGCGGAAGCCGGCGGCATTGAGTGCACGCACGGCGGATTCACGACCCGGACCGGGGCCTTTGACCAGCACGTCGACGTTTTTCACACCATACTCGGCTGCAGCGGTCGCTGCACGTTCACTTGCCACTTGAGCAGCGAACGGGGTGCTCTTGCGAGAACCACGAAAACCCGAACCACCGGCAGTCGCCCAAGAGAGCGCATTGCCCTGGCGGTCTGTGATCGTAATGATCGTGTTGTTAAAAGAGGCGTGGATATGCGCGACCGCATCCACTACCTGCTTTTTAACCTTTTTACGGTTGCTACGCGGGTTAGCCATGTTGATGTCTATTCCTGTCGTTACGCCAGAACGTGCGTGTTATTTGCGGATCGGCTTGCGCGGGCCCTTGCGGGTACGCGCATTGGTCTTGGTACGCTGACCGTTCAGCGGAAGACCACGACGATGACGCAGACCACGATAGCAACCCAGGTCCATGAGACGCTTGATGTTCAGCGTCACATCACGACGAAGATCGCCTTCAACGGTATACTTGCCGACCTCGGTACGCAGGGTGTCCACTTCCTCAGAGGACAGGTCCTGAACCTTGGTGGTCGGTGCAATGCCGGCCGCGACACAGATTTCCTGAGCGCGTGTACGGCCAATCCCGAAGATATAGGTCAGCGAGATCGCCGCATGCTTGTTGTCCGGGATATTGACGCCTGCTATACGGGCCATCAGCTTACTCCGAAGTTTACGAAAAACCGCTTGAACGGCTTGACGGGGCGAACCGCAGTGCTGCGCTTCGCGCCGCTCACCGATTCACTCGGTATTTTCTGAGCGGCTTGCTCGTTTGATCATCTACAAAAGGCGCAACAGCATACCCCTTTCCCTACCAAAGGGCAAGGGGCATGCCGGCACCCGGTTCATCACAACCCAGGGCTTTCAGCCCTGGCGCTGCTTGTGCCGCGGCTCGCTGCAGATGACGCGCACGGCGCCATTGCGACGAATGATCTTGCAGTTACGGCACATTTTCTTCACGGAAGCTCGAACTTTCATCGTTCTTTCTCCAAATTCGGCTCTCGGCCGCCCAAATCGATCGGCGGCGCCTTCAGCGCATGATGCCGCCGCTGCCGTAGCCTTTCAGGTTCGACTTCTTCATCACTGACTCATATTGATGCGACATGAGGTGCGATTGCACCTGGGCCATGAAGTCCATGATGACCACTACCACGATCAACAGCGACGTACCGCCAAAGAAGAACGGCACGTTCCAGGCCACGATCAGGAACTGGGGCATCAGGGAAACCGCAGTGATGTAGAGAGCACCAAACAAGGTCAGACGCGTCATGACCTTGTCGACGTAGCGAGCGGTCTGCTCGCCGGGACGGATACCCGGCAGGAAAGCTCCCGACTTCTTGAGATTGTCGGCAACATCCTTGGGGTTGAAGACCAGCGCTGTGTAAAAGAAGCAGAAGAATACCACCGCCGCCGCGAAAAGCAAGATGTAAAGCGGCTGACCGGGCCCCAGTGCCTGGGATGCCCGCTGCAACCACTCCATGCCATCCCCGGCACCGATCCACTGTCCCAGCGATGCCGGGAACAGCAGGATGCTCGAGGCGAAGATCGCCGGAATCACACCCGCCATGTTGACCTTCAGCGGTAGATAGCTGCTCTGACCAGCATACATCTTGTTGCCGACCTGACGACGTGGGTAATTCACCGTGAGGCGGCGCTGGCCTCGCTCGATGAACACCACGAAGGCCACGGTGGCGATGCCCAGCGCGGACAGGGCCAACAGCGGCAGCACGTTCCAGGCGCCTTCATTGCGGGCCAGCTCGAAGGCCTGTCCCACGGCACCCGGCAACCCGGCGACGATCCCCGAGAAGATCAGCAGCGAAATACCGTTGCCGATGCCCTTCTCGGTGATCTGCTCACCCAGCCACATCAGGAACACCGCCCCGCACACAAAGGTCACGATAGCGGTGAAATAGAAACTGAAATCGGCCGTATAGGCGATCCCCTGGCTCGCCAGGCCTACCGACATGCCGGTAGCCTGAATGAGCGCCAGGAGCACGGTGCCGTAGCGCGTGTACTGGCTGATCTTGCGGCGGCCGGCCTCGCCTTCCTTCTTCAACTGCTCGAGCTGGGGCGAGACCGCGGTCAGCAGCTGCATGATAATCGACGCCGAGATATAGGGCATGATGCCCAGGGCGAGGATACTCATGCGTTCCAGGGCACCGCCCGAGAACATGTTGAACATGCCCAGGATGGTGCCCTGCTGCTCCCTGAACAAGGCAGCAAGCTGGTCAGGATTGATACCGGGAACGGGGATGTGGGCACCGATACGGTAGACCACGATGGCGAGGAGCACGAAGCGCAGACGCGCCCACAGTTCACTCAGACCGCTGCCCATCGCCGGCATGTTTCCTGACTTGGCCATTTAGTCCTCTACCTTGCCGCCGGCGGCTTCGATCGCGGCGCGGGCACCCTTGGTGACCTTGAGGCCGCGGACGGTAACCGCCTTGTTCAGTTCGCCGGAAAGGATCACCTTGGCATACCGCGTGGCATCCTTGAGCACGTTGGCTTGCTTGAGGGTGTCGAGGGTGACTTCGCCACCTTCGACCCGGGCCAGTTCGGCCAGGCGGACTTCCTCGGAAGCCAGCGCCTTGGCGGAAGTGAAACCGAACTTCGGCAGACGACGCTGCAGCGGCATCTGGCCGCCCTCGAAGCCGGGCTTCACGCTACCGCCACTACGCGACTTGAGACCCTTGTGGCCACGGCCACCGGTCTTGCCCAGACCGGAACCCATGCCACGGCCGACGCGCTTATCGGCGTGCTTGGAGCCCGGTGCCGGGCTCAGGCTATTGAGTTTCATGGATTACTCTCCCTCAACACGCACAAGGTAGTTGACCTTGTGGATCATGCCGCGCACGGCAGGGGTGTCTTCCAGTTCGACCGTATGACCGATGCGACGCAGGCCGAGGCCCTTCATGGTGGCCTTGTGCTTGGCCAACACGCCGATGGTACTGCGGGTCTGGGTAACCTTAATCGTTGCTGACATGGTCCTTACCCCGTGATCGCTTCGACTGACAGACCGCGCTTGGCGGCCACGTCTTCCGGCGACCGTTGGGCAGTCAGACCATTGACGGTCGCTCGCACCACGTTCACCGGGTTGGTTGAGCCGTAGCACTTGGCCAGGACGTCGTGGACGCCGGCCAGCTCGAGCACGGAACGCATGGCGCCGCCAGCGATGATCCCGGTACCTTCGGAAGCCGGCTGCATGTAGACCTTGGAGGCGCCGTGACGGGCCTTGACGGAATACTGCAGCGTGCTGCCGGACAGGTTGACCTTGACCATGTTGCGACGCGCTTGGTCCATGGCTTTCTGGATCGCCACCGGGACCTCGCGAGCCTTGCCGCGACCGAAGCCGACACGACCGTTACCGTCGCCGACGACAGTCAGGGCGGTGAAGCCGAAGATTCGGCCACCCTTGACCACCTTGGCGACACGGTTGACCTGCACGAGCTTTTCCTGCAGATCGCCGTTTTGCTGTTCGTTCTTCGCCATCGTAAAACCCTTTAGAATTCCAGGCCGCCTTCACGAGCGGCGTCGGCCAGGGCCTTGACGCGGCCGTGGTACTTGAAACCGGCGCGATCGAAAGCCACTTGGGTGATGCCAGCCTGCTTGGCGCGCTCGGCAATCATTTCGCCGACCTTGCTGGCGGCGTCGACATTGCCGGTCGCTCCCTCGCGCAGCGTCTTGTCCAGCGTCGAAGCACTGGCCAGGACCTTTCCACCATCCGGCGAGATGATCTGCGCGTAGATGTGGCGCGGGGTACGATTGACGCACAGGCGATGCACGCCCAGCTCGCGGATCTTGGCACGAGCGCGGCGGGCACGACGGAGACGAGATTCTTTCTTCGCGTTCATAACCCTGCCTTACTTCTTCTTGGCTTCTTTGCGACGGATCTGCTCGTCGCCATACCGAATACCCTTGCCCTTGTAGGGCTCGGGCGGACGGAAGGCGCGGATTTCCGCGGCAACCTGGCCGAGCTTCTGCTTGTCCGCGCTCTTCAGCACGATAGTGGTGTTCTTCGGCGTTTCAGCCGTGACACCTTCAGGCAGTTCATAGTCGACCGGGTGGGAGAAGCCCAGTGTCAGGTTGAGCGTCTGGCCTTTCGCTTGTGCACGATAACCGACGCCGTTGATTTCGAGGGTCCGGGTGAAGCCCTCGGACACACCCGTGACCAGGTTCTGAACCAGGGCACGAGTAGTGCCGACCATCGCCCAGCTCTTGGCGGACTCGCTCGGCTGGAAAGTCAGCTGACCCTCTTCCTGGCCGATTGCCACGTCGGGATGCACGGCCATGGACAGCGAGCCCTGGCCTCCCTTCACGGACAGCTGGTCGCCATCGAGCTTGATCTCGACGCCGCTGGGCAGTTTAACCGGATATTTGGCTACGCGGGACATTCCAAACTCCTAGAATACGGTGCAGATGACTTCACCACCGACACCAGCCTGACGAGCCGCGCGGTCGGTCATCACCCCCTGGGAGGTGGTGACGATCGCGATACCCAGGCCATCGGCAACCTTGGGCAGGGAATCCTTGCCCTTGTAGCTGCGCAGAGACGGCTTGGAGACCCGCTGCAGATGCTCGATGACCGGCTTGCCTTCGAAGTACTTGAGTGTCACGTTCAGCTCAGGCTTGACCGAGCCGCTGACGTCATAGTCAGTGACGTAACCTTCTTCCTTCAGCACGCGGGCCACCTCGACCTTGAGCTTGGAGGACGGCATGGAAACCGTCTCCTTGGTGGCCATCTGCGCATTGCGGATACGGGTGAACATATCCGCCAGAGTGTCTTGCATGCTCATTTACGTTGCGCTCCTGATGATTCTACGTGGCGTTACCAGCTGGACTTCTTGAGTCCGGGCACGTCGCCACGCATGGCGGCTTCACGCAGCTTGTTGCGGCCAAGACCGAACTTGTTGTAGTAGCCGTGCGGACGACCGGTGACGCGGCAGCGATTGCGCTGGCGAACCGGGCTGGAGTCACGCGGCAGCTGCTGCAACTTGAGCTGTGCGTCGAAGCGCTCTTCGTCGGAAGCGTTCACGTCCTGGATAATCGCCTTGAGCTCGGCGCGCTTGGCGGAGAACTTCTCCACCAGCTTGGCGCGCTTCGCTTCACGCTCTACCATGCTTTTCTTTGCCATGATCCCACCCTTATTTCTTGAACGGGAAGTTCAGCGCGCCGAGCAGCGCACGACCTTCTTCATCAGTGTTGGCGGTGGTGGTAATGGTGACATCCAGACCACGGATCCGGTCGATCTTATCATATTCGATCTCCGGGAAGATGATCTGCTCACGCACCCCCATGGAGTAATTGCCACGACCGTCGAAGGACTTCGGGTTGAGACCACGGAAGTCACGAACGCGGGGGATCGCGATATTCACCAGGCGATCGAGGAAGTCCCACATGCGCTCACGACGCAGAGTCACCTTGATCCCGATCGGCCAGCCTTCACGCACCTTGAAGCCCGCGATGGACTTGCGTGCCTTGGTTACCAGCGGCTTCTGACCGGACAGCTTCTCCAGGTCGCCGATGGCGTTGTCGATCAGCTTCTTGTCGCTGATCGCGTCGCCGATGCCCATGTTCAGAGTCACCTTGGTGATCCGGGGCACCTGCATCACGTTGGCGTAGCTGAACTGCTCTTGCAGCTGAGCCGCCACCTCGTTTTGATAACGTTCTTTCAAGTTCGCCATTTTGCTACCCGACTCGCGTTAAGCGTCGATCTGCGCTTGCGTCGACTTGTAGATACGTACCTTGGTACCGTCTTCCTGAACCTGGAAGCCGACGCGATCCGCTTTACCGGTCTCCTGGTTGAAGATGGCAACGTTGGACGCGTGAATCGGAGCCTCGCGCTCGACGATACCGCCCTGATTACCCGCCATGGGGTTGGGCTTGGTGTGACGCTTGATCATGTTCACACCGGACACGACATAACGCTCGTCCTTGAGGACGCGCTTGACCGTGCCACGCTTGCCCTTGTCCTTGCCGGCGATGACGATCACTTCGTCGTCACGTTTGATCTTTTGCATATCCGCCTCGCTCCTTACAGCACTTCAGGCGCCAAGGAAATGATCTTCATGAACTTCTCGTTGCGAAGTTCACGGGTCACCGGCCCAAAGATCCGGGTACCAACCGGCTGTTCGTTGATGTTGTTCAACAAAACCGCCGCATTTCCATCGAAGCGAATCAGCGAGCCGTCATTACGACGGACGCCACTACGGGTGCGAACCACTACCGCCTTGAGGACCTGGCCTTTCTTGACCCTGCCACGCGGGATAGCTTCTTTCACCGTGACCTTGATGATGTCACCCACGCGGGCATAACGGCGGTGGGAACCGCCGAGCACCTTGATGCACTGCACCCGGCGCGCCCCGCTGTTGTCGGCGACATCCAGCATTGTCTGAGTCTGAATCATCGGTTTTCTCCAAACCTAATCTGACTGCGCAGGCTTGACTGGCGTTAGCCGATCAACCCTTGGCCTGTTCGACGACTTCGACCAGCGTCCAAGCTTTCTTCTTGGACAGCGGACGGCACTCCTCGATGGACACCGTGTCACCGGCCTTGGCCTGGTTGGTCGCGTCGTGGGCGTGCAGCTTGGTGGAGCGCTTGACATACTTGCCATAGATCGGGTGGCGCTCACGACGCTCGATCATGACGACGATGGACTTGTCCATCTTGTCGCTCACCACCTTGCCGGTGAGCGTACGGGCTTTCTTTGCTTCGGCCATCTCAGACACCTGCCTTCTCGTTGAGCACAGTCTTCACACGGGCAATATCCCGACGAACCTGCTTGAGCAGATGAGTCTGGCTCAGCTGGCCGGTGGCCTTCTGCATGCGCAGGTTGAACTGCTCACGGAGGAGTTCGAAGAGCTGCTCCTGGAGCTGTTCTGCTGACTTCTCGCGAATTTCCTGGGCTTTCATCACATCACCGTCCGTTTCACAAAGGTGGTGGAGACCGGGAACTTCTGTGCGGCCAGGCTGAACGCCTCGCGAGCCAGCTCCTCGGATACGCCTTCGATCTCGTACAGGACACGGCCGGGCTGGATCTGTGCGACCCAGTACTCGACAGAGCCCTTACCCTTACCCATGCGGACTTCCAACGGCTTCTTGGAAATCGGCTTGTCGGGGAAGACCCGGATCCAGATCTTGCCGCCACGCTTGACGTGACGCGTGATGGCACGACGACCGGCCTCGATCTGACGGGCGGTGACACGGCCACGACCAGTGGCCTTGAGGCCATACTCGCCGAAGCTTACCTTGTTGCCGCGATGCGCGAGGCCGCGATTACGGCCCTTCTGCACCTTGCGGAACTTGAGACGCTTGGGTTGTAACATCGATTCGCTCTCCCCTTACCTGGAACCTTTCTTCTTGGAGGGCGCGCCTTGAGACTGCTTGGCCTTGGCGCGGACCTCCTCGATGCCCCCGAGGATTTCACCTTTGAAGATCCAGACCTTGACACCGATGATGCCGTAGGTGGTCTTGGCTTCGTAGGTGGCGAAGTCGATGTCCGCACGCAGGGTATGCAGCGGCACGCGACCCTCGCGGTACCACTCGGTACGGGCGATTTCCGCACCGCCGAGGCGGCCGGAGAGCTGCACCTTGATACCGCCAGCGCCCAGGCGCATGGCGTTCTGGACGGAACGCTTCATGGCACGACGGAACATCACGCGACGCTCGAGCTGGCCGGCGATGTTCTGCGCGACGAGCTTGGCGTCGAGCTCCGGCTTGCGGACTTCCTCGATGTTGACGTGCACCGGCACGCCCATCATCTGAGCAAGATCACGGCGAAGCTTGTCGACATCCTCGCCCTTCTTGCCGATCACGATACCCGGACGTGCGGTATGGATGGTGATACGGGCGTTGTTGGCCGGACGCTCGATGATGATGTTGCTTACCGAGGCGTTCTTCAGGCGCTCCTCGAGGAAACGACGCACCTCGAGATCGTTGTTCAGCTTGTCGGCATAGGCGCCGCGCTCGGCATACCAGACCGAGGTATGGTCCTTGACGATACCCAGGCGGATGCCTGTCGGATTGACTTTCTGACCCATCTGGTCGACTCCTACTTCTCGGCTACCTTGACGGTGATGTGGCAGGTGCGCTTCAGGATACGGTCCGCACGGCCCTTGGCCCGCGGCCGAATGCGCTTGAGCGTCATGCCCTCATCGACGCAGATGGTCGAGACACGCAGCTCGTCGATATCCATGCCGTTGTTTTCTTCCGCGTTCGCAATGGCGGACTGCAGCACTTTCTTGACCAGCTTGGAGGCCTTCTTCGGGGAGAAGGTCAGCAGGTCGAGTGCCTCGGCGACCGGTTTACCGCGCACCTGGTCAGCCACCAAACGGGCCTTCTGGGCGGATAAACGAGCGCCACGCAGCTTTGCTGTGACTTCCATCTCTAATCCTCTCTCGGCTTACCGTTTGGCTTTCTTGTCCGCCGCATGACCGCGATACGTGCGGGTGGCAGCGAATTCGCCCAGCTTGTGGCCAACCATTTCCTCGGAGACATGCACCGGGACGTGTTGGCGACCGTTATGGACTGCAATGGTGAGCCCGACCATGTTGGGCAGGATCATGGAACGACGCGACCAGGTCTTGATCGGTTTGCGGTCGTTCTTTTCCACTGCAACCTCAACCTTCTTCAACAGGTGAAGGTCAATAAAAGGACCTTTCTTCAGTGAACGTGGCACAGCCGTTACCTCTTGATGTCTTGGCGTTGGATCTTACTTCCGGGCCTTGCGGCGACGGATGATCAGCTTGTCGGTGCGCTTGTTCTTGCGGGTCTTGTGGCCCTTGGTGGGGATGCCCCACGGAGACACCGGATGACGACCACCGCTGGTGCGGCCTTCACCACCACCATGCGGGTGATCCACCGGGTTCATGGCCACGCCGCGAACAGAGGGGCGCACGCCTCTCCAGCGTTTCGCACCGGCCTTGCCAAGCTGACGCAGGCTGTGCTCGGTGTTGCTCACTTCACCCAGGGTCGCACGGCACTCGGCCAGCACCTTGCGCATCTCGCCGGAGCGCAGACGCAGGGTGGCATAGTTGCCTTCGCGAGCGACCAACTGCGCGCTGGTGCCGGCACTGCGAGCAAGCTGAGCGCCCTTGCCGGGCTTGAGCTCGATGCAATGCACGGTAGAACCCAGCGGGATATTGCGCAGCGGCAGGGTGTTACCCTTCTTGATCGGCGCGTTCACGCCGGACTCGAGGCGATCACCAGCACTCACCCCGCGCGGGGCAATGATGTAGCGACGCTCGCCGTCCAGGTACTTGAGCAGCGCGATGTGGGCGCTGCGGTTCGGATCGTGTTCCAGACGCTCGACGATGGCCGGAACGCCATCCTTGGTGCGCTTGAAATCGATGATCCGATAGTGCTGACGATGTCCACCGCCCACGTGGCGGGTGGTGATACGACCGTTGTTGTTACGCCCACCGGACTTGGACTGCTTCTCGAGCAACGGCGCGTAAGCGCGGCCCTTGTGCAGTTCCTCGCCGACGATCTTGACGACGTGGCGACGACCGGCGGATGTGGGTTTAGTCTTGACGATTGCCATGATCCGTACTCCTGCCCTTATTCGGCGCCAGAGAAGTCTTCAAGCGTTTCGCCGGCGGCCAGTGTCACGTACGCCTTGCGATAACCCTTGCGCTGACCGAGACCGTTCGCGCTGCGCTTGGTCTTGCCCTTGACGTTCAGCACCTGAACGCGGTCAACCTTCTTGCCGAACAGTTCCTGCACGGCGACCTTGATCTCGGGCTTGGTCGCGTCGTCCGCCACCTTGAACACGTACTGGTTGCGCTCGGCGGCCATGGCGGCCTTCTCGGTCACGTGCGGACCCAGCAGCACCTTGAATACACGTTCCTGGTTCATGCCAGCTTCTCCTCGAATTTGCGCAGAGCGGAGACGGTGGCCAGCACCTTGTCGAAGGCAACCAGACTCACCGGGTCGGCGGCGGCGACATCCACCACATCCACGTTGGGGATGTTGCGGGCGGCGAGGTAGAGGTTCTCGTCAACCTCTTCGGTAACGATCAGCACCTTCTCCAGGCCCAGCTCGCCCAGCTTGGCGACCAGCTGCTTGGTCTTGGGGCTCTCGACGCCGAAGGCATCGACGGCTACCAGGCGTTCCTGACGAACCAGCTCGGACAGGATCGAACGCATGGCCGCACGGTACATCTTGCGGTTAACCTTCTGGGAGTGGTCCTGCGGACGAGCCGCGAAGGTCACGCCACCGGCACGCCAGATCGGCGAACGGATGGTACCGGCGCGGGCACGGCCGGTGCCCTTCTGACGCCACGGCTTCTTGCCGCCGCCACGCACGTCGGAACGGTTCTTCTGGGCGCGGGTGCCCTGGCGACCACCAGCCAGATAGGCGGTGACGACCTGATGCACGAGCGCTTCGTTGAATTCTTTGGCGAAGGTGGCGTCGGACACTTCGACGGTGCCGGCACCGGCGCCTGCAAGATTCAGATTCATCGGTTAACTCCCCTCAGCCTGCTTTGACGGCGCTGCGCACGATGACATCACTGCCGGTGGCGCCGGGTACGGCACCCTTGATCAGCAGCAGGTTGCGCTCGGCATCGACACGGACGACTTCCAGGGTCTGCACGGTGCAGCGGGCGTTGCCCATCTGACCGGCCATCTTCTTGCCCTTGAATACGCGGCCCGGGGTCTGGCACATGCCAATGGAACCCGGTGCACGGTGAGCCAGGGAGTTACCGTGGCTGTTGTCCTGGGTACGGAAATTCCAGCGCTTCACGGCGCCTTGATAACCCTTACCCTTGGAGGTACCGGTCACGTCGACGTGTTGACCAGTTTCGAAGAGGGATACGGTGAGCTCGCCGCCCACTTCCGGAGCCTCGGCGCCTTCTTCCAGGCGGAACTCCATCAGCGAACGACCGGCCTCGACACCTGCCTTGGCGAATTCCCCAGCCTGGGCTTTCGACAGATGCTTGGCCTTGCGGGAGCCGGTTGTCACCTGAACCGCCGCGTAGCCGTCGGACTCGACGGACTTCACACGCGTAACGCGGTTGGGCTCAACCTCGATAACGGTCACGGGCACTGAGGCACCGTCTTCGGTAAAGACACGGGTCATCCCGGCCTTTTTACCGACCAAACCGATAGTCATGCTTAGTCTCCTTTAGTGTACGGGGCTATCACCCGCTATGGCTGCCCTTTCCAGAGCATTCCACTAGCACGTTGTATGACGCCATCCCGGCGTGGCGGCTGCTGAACCTCAGTGGCGCTTGGGAGGGACGCTGGGCCGCGAGTGTCTAGTGTGGTATCAGTCGAGCTTGATCTGCACGTCCACGCCGGCGGCGAGGTCGAGCTTCATCAGGGCGTCAACGGTTTTCTCGGTCGGCTCGACGATATCGAGCACGCGCTTGTGCGTACGAATTTCGTACTGATCACGAGCATCCTTGTTCACGTGCGGCGAGATCAGCACGGTATAGCGCTCGCGATTGGTCGGCAGAGGGATCGGACCCCGGACCTGGGCGCCGGTACGCTTGGCGGTATCCACGATCTCCGCAGCGGACTGGTCGATCAGGCGATGGTCGAAAGCCTTCAACCGAATGCGAATCTTCTGGTTCTGCATTTGCCCTAAACTCCAATGGATCTTGACGGCGCGAGCCGTCAACCCACGCATTCAAAGGATGCGCATTATAGGCGCACCAAAAACGAGAGTCAAACCCTCATCACGGTGCGCAGAAAGGGGGCTCCTTGCGGAGCCCCCTTCGATCGGTCGAGCGCTTGTCGCTTACTCGATGATCTTGGCCACGACGCCGGCGCCGACGGTACGACCGCCTTCGCGAACGGCGAAGCGCAGACCGTCATCCATGGCGACCGGAGCGATCAGGCTGACGACCATCTTGACGTTGTCGCCCGGCATGACCATTTCGACGCCTTCCGGCAGTTCGCAGGTACCGGTGATGTCGGTGGTACGGAAGTAGAACTGCGGACGATAGCCCTTGAAGAACGGAGTGTGACGACCACCCTCGTCCTTGGACAGCACGTAGACCTCAGCCTCGAACTTGGTGTGCGGGGTGATGGTGCCCGGCTTGGCCAGGACTTGACCACGCTCGACATCGTCACGCTTGGTACCACGCAGCAGGGCACCGATGTTCTCGCCTGCGCGACCTTCGTCGAGCAGCTTGCGGAACATTTCGACACCGGTAACGGTGGTCTTGGCGGTTTCCTTGATACCGACGATCTCGACTTCCTCGCCAGCCTTGACGATGCCGCGCTCGACGCGACCAGTCACCACGGTGCCACGGCCAGAGATGGAGAAGACGTCCTCGATCGGCATCAGGAACGGCTGATCGATGGCGCGCTCCGGCTCCGGAATGTAGGCATCCAGGGCCTTGATCAGGTTGGCAACGGCGGTGGTACCCATGCCGTTGTCATCCTTGCCTTCCAGCGCCATCAGAGCAGAACCGGTGATGATCGGGCAGTCGTCGCCCGGGAAGTCGTACTCGTTGAGCAGTTCACGGACTTCCATCTCGACCAGCTCGAGCAGCTCTTCGTCGTCGACCATGTCGGCCTTGTTCAGGAACACGACGATGGTCGGCACGCCGACCTGGCGAGACAGCAGGATGTGCTCGCGAGTCTGCGGCATGGGGCCGTCGGCGGCGGAACAGACCAGGATAGCGCCGTCCATCTGGGCGGCACCGGTGATCATGTTCTTGACGTAGTCAGCGTGCCCCGGGCAGTCGACGTGAGCGTAGTGACGCTCTTCGGACTGGTACTCGACGTGAGCGGTGGCGATGGTGATACCGCGCTCGCGCTCTTCCGGTGCGTTGTCGATGGAGTCGAACGCACGGGCATCACCGCCGAAGACTTCCGCGGACACACGAGTCAGGGCCGCAGTCAGCGTGGTCTTACCGTGGTCGACGTGACCGATGGTGCCGACGTTGACGTGCGTTTTGGAACGTTCGAATTTTTCCTTAGCCACTGCTATGACCTCTTTACGTTAGCTAACGGTTAACCGTTCTGATTGATGACGGCTTCAACGACGCTGGACGGCGCCTCTTCGTAATCCGCAAACTCCATGGTGTAGCTTGCGCGGCCCTGGCTTTGAGAACGCAGATCGGTTGCGTAACCGAACATCTCAGCCAGCGGAACGGTGGCGCGAATGACCTTCCCGGCGGGCGTGTCATCCATCCCCTGGACCAGGCCTCGGCGACGGTTCAGGTCGCCCATGACATCCCCCATGAACTCCTCGGGTGTCACGACTTCGACCTTCATCACCGGCTCGAGCAGCACGGCCTTGGCCTTGGGTGCGCCTTCCTTGATCGCCATGGAAGAGGCGACCTTGAACGCGGTCTCGTTCGAGTCCACGTCATGGTAGGAACCGTCGAACAGCGTAACCTTGACGTCAATCATCGGGTAGCCCGCGATGACACCGTTCTGGAGCTGCTCATAGGCCCCCTTCTCGACAGCGGGCACGTATTCCTTCGGAACCACGCCGCCGACGATTTCAGAAGCGAACTTGAAGTGCATGTCTTCGTCGTCGCCCTTGTCTTCGGCCGTCAACGGCTCGATGCGCAGGTGCACATGGCCGTACTGGCCGCGACCACCGGACTGACGGACGAACTTGCCTTCCTGCTCGACACTCTGACGAATGGTCTCGCGGTAGGCCACCTGCGGCTTGCCGATGTTGGCATCCACCTTGAACTCGCGACGCAGACGGTCAACGATGATGTCCAGGTGCAGCTCGCCCATCCCGGAGATGATGGTCTGCCCGGTCTCTTCGTCGGTCTTGACCTGGAAGGACGGGTCTTCCTGGGCCAGCTTGCCCAGCGCCGTACCCATCTTCTCCTGGTCGGGCTTGGACTTCGGCTCGACGGCCACGGAAATCACCGGATCCGGGAACTCCATGCGCTCCAGCACGATCTTGTCGTTCAGGTCGCACAGAGTGTCACCGGTGGTGACGTCCTTGAGCCCGATACAGGCGGCGATATCGCCGGCCAGCACTTCCTTGATCTCCTCGCGGGAGTTGGAGTGCATCTGCACGATACGGCCGACACGCTCTTTCTTCTCCTTGACGGAGTTGTAGACGCTGTCGCCGGACTTCAGCACGCCGGAGTAGACGCGAATGAAGGTCAGGGTGCCGACGAAGGGGTCGGTGGCGATCTTGAAGGCCAGCGCGGCGAAGGGGGCATTGTCGTCCGCCTCGCGGGTCGCGACGGTGCCGTCCTTGTCGTCCAGCTCGCCTTCGATGGCCTTAACCTCGGTGGGAGACGGCATGTACTCGATCACGCCGTCCAGCACCGCCTGCACGCCCTTGTTCTTGAACGCGGAGCCACAGGTGACCAGCACGATCTCGTTGTCGAGGGTACGACGACGCAGGCCAGCCTTGATGTCTTCCACGGACAGGTCCCCTTCCTCGAGGTACTTGTCCATCAACTCTTCGGAGGCCTCGGCGGCGGACTCGACCATCTGCTCGCGATACTTCTGAGCGGTCTCTTCCAGCTCGGCGGGGATGTCGACCAACTTGTAGTTCATGCCGAAGTTGTCTTCATCCCACTCGATGGCCTTCATGCGAATGAGATCGATGACGCCCTTGAAGTCGTCCTCGGCACCCCAGTTGATCTGGATCGGCACGACATTGGCGCCCAGCTTGTTCTTGAGCTGGTCGAGCACCATGAAGTAATCAGCGCCGGCACGGTCCATCTTGTTGACGAACACCATCCGCGGCACTTCGTACTTGTTGGCCTGGCGCCAGACGGTTTCCGTCTGAGGCTGCACGCCGGAGCTGCCGCACAGCACCACGACCGCGCCGTCGAGCACGCGCAGGGAACGCTCCACCTCGATGGTGAAGTCCACGTGCCCCGGGGTATCGATGATATTGATGCGGTGCTCATCGAACTGCTTGTCCATCCCCTGCCAGAAGCAGGTGGTCGCCGCGGAGGTGATGGTGATACCACGCTCCTGCTCCTGCTGCATCCAGTCCATGGTGGCGGCACCATCATGGACTTCGCCGACCTTGTGAGAAAGGCCGGTATAGAACAGGATACGCTCGGTAGTGGTCGTCTTACCGGCGTCGACGTGGGCTACGATACCGATATTGCGGTAACGCTTGAGCGGAGTCTTGCGAGCCACGATGTAACTCCCGTTGGTTGGCGATGCGGTTTAGAAGCGCTGAACTTAGAACCGATAGTGAGAGAAGGCCTTGTTGGCCTCTGCCATGCGGTGTACGTCCTCACGCTTCTTGACGGCCGAACCCTTGCCTTCGGCGGCATCCAGCATCTCGCCAGCCAGACGCTGCACCATGGTCTTCTCACCACGGCGGCGAGCGGCATCTACCATCCAGCGCATGGCGAGCGCCTGACGGCGAGACGGGCGCACTTCGACCGGCACCTGATAGGTCGCCCCGCCGACACGGCGAGACTTGACCTCGACCATGGGCTGGATGGTTTCCAGCGCCTTGTCGAAGATCTCCAGCGGCTCTTCCTTGCTACGCTCGGCAACCCTGTCCAGCGCACCATAGACGATACGCTCAGCTACGGACTTCTTGCCGCTGATCATCAGGTGGTTCATGAACTTCGCCAGGCGCTCGCTTCCGAATTTCGGATCCGGCAGGATCTCGCGCTTGGCCGCAACTCTTCTTCTAGGCATGATAAGCCCTCGTTCGAAGGGTCCTTCAGGTAAACCCGAGACGACCTAGCGGCGCTCGACCTTACTCTTATCAGACCGTGACTATAAAACTCTCGGTGGCCGCAGCCCTTGCGTCGAACGCCTCGATCAGGCCTTCGGACGCTTGGTGCCGTACTTGGAACGGCCCTGCTTACGATTCTGAACGCCGGAGGTATCCAGAGCGCCGCGCACCGTGTGGTAACGGACACCCGGAAGGTCCTTGACCCGGCCGCCACGAATCAGGACCACGGAGTGCTCCTGGAGGTTGTGGCCTTCACCGCCGATGTAGGAAGCCACTTCATAGCCGTTGGTCAGGCGCACACGGCAGACCTTACGCAGGGCCGAGTTCGGCTTCTTCGGGGTAGTGGTATAGACGCGCGTGCAAACGCCGCGCTTCTGCGGGCAAGCTTGCAGCGCCGGCACGTCGCTCTTGGCGGCCTGGCGCTTGCGCGGCTTGCGCACGAGCTGATTGATCGTTGCCATTTATTGCTCCAAATGGGTTGCCTTGGCGGAAGCGAGTAGCTGTTCGCTCCCTGTCTTGCGCACTTTCCCAATGGTGCGAGCGCACCCGCCCCACTGTTAAAGGCTGCGCATTCTAATGTCTGATACTGCCGTCCGTCAAGCGTGGGCCCGCGTCATGCGGGCCCACGCCAGTGGATGCATCAGATGTCGTCGTCATCCGAATCCAGCGCGGTGAGCTGGGCGCCCAGCTCCTGCTCCACGTCCTGGGCGGACGGATGGAGCAGCCGCTCGGCATCCTCCCGCTTGCGACGACGCTCCGCGTGATGGGTCAGACCGGTACCGGCCGGAATCAGACGTCCCACCACCACGTTCTCCTTCAGGCCGCGCAGGTAATCGCGCTTGCCGGTGACCGCCGCCTCGGTCAGCACCCGCGTGGTTTCCTGGAAGGAAGCCGCGGAGATGAACGACTCGGTCGCCAGGCTGGCCTTGGTGATACCCAGCAGCAGGCGCTGGTACTTGGCCGGGAACTTGTCCTCTTTCGCCAGGCGGGCGTTCTCCTCGAGCACGCGCACCAGCTCGACCTGGTCGCCCGGGATGAACTCGGAATCACCGGCGTCGGTGACTTCCACCTTGCGCAGCATCTGACGCACGATCACTTCGATGTGCTTGTCGTTGATGCCCACGCCCTGCAGACGATAGACGTCCTGCACCTCGGCGACGATGTACTTGGCCAGCTCGGCGATACCCAGCAGACGCAGGATATCGTGCGGGTTGCTCGGCCCGTCCGAGATCACCTCGCCCTTCTCGACGGTCTCGCCTTCGAAGACCGCGATCTGGCGCCATTTCGGGATCAGCATCTCGAACGGCTCGCCATCCTCGGGCGTGATCGTCAAGCGACGCTTGCCCTTGGTTTCCTTGCCGAAGCTGATGACACCGCTGACCTCGGCGAGGATCGCCGGCTCCTTGGGCTTGCGCGCTTCGAACAGGTCGGCAACCCGCGGCAGACCACCCGTGATGTCCTTGTTGCCGGTTGCTTCGACCGGAATCCGGGCAACCACTTCGCCAACACCGATGCGTGAGCCGTTGTCCACGGTCACCACGGCCTTGCCGGGCAGCAGGTACTGGACCGGCGTATCGGAGCCGGTCACGGTGACCGGCTTGCCGGCCTCGTCGGCGAGCAGGATCATCGGGCGCTTGTCGCGACCGGCCATCGGGCGCGCCGCCGACTCGATCACCTCGATGGAAGACAGGCCCGTCATCTCGTCCACGCTGCGGTGGATGGTGACGCCCTCGTCCATGTCGGCGTACTGCACCTGACCCTCGGCCTCGGCGATGATCGGGTGAGTGTGCGGATCCCACTTGGCCACGGCCTGGCCGGCTTCGACCTCGTCGCCGTCCTTGACCGACAGCTCGGCACCATAGGGCAGCTTGTAGTACTCGCGCTCACGGCCATGCCCATCGGCAACGGCCAGGGCACTGGAGCGAGAGACCACGACCAGCTTGCCGTCGGCACGCTCGACGTGCTTGATGTTGTGCAGCCGCACCTTGCCGCCGTGCTTGACCTGGACACTGTCCACTGCGGAAGCACGAGAGGCTGCACCACCGATGTGGAAGGTCCGCATGGTCAGCTGGGTGCCAGGCTCGCCGATGGACTGAGCGGCGATGACACCCACCGACTCGCCGACGTTGACCTGATGGCCCCGCGCCAGGTCGCGACCGTAACAGGCCGAGCAGACGCCGTGGCTGGTGCCACAGGTGATCGCCGAACGCACCACGATCTCGTCGACACCCATGGTGTCGAGTTCGGCACACCACTTCTCGTCGAGCAGGGTACCGCGCGGAATCAGCACTTCCTCGGTATTCGGGTCGACGACATCCTGGGCGACCACTCGACCCAGCACACGCTGTGCCAGGGAGACGATGATGTCGCCACCCTCGATGACCGGGTGCAGAGTCAGGCCGTTCTCGGTGCCGCAATCACTCTCGGTAATGACCATGTCCTGGGCCACATCGACCAGACGGCGGGTCAGATAACCGGAGTTGGCGGTCTTCAGTGCCGTATCCGCCAGACCCTTACGCGCGCCGTGCGTCGAGATGAAGTACTGCAGGACGTTCAGGCCTTCGCGGAAGTTGGCGACGATCGGCGTCTCGATGATCGACCCGTCCGGCTTGGCCATCAGGCCACGCATGCCGGCCAGCTGACGAATCTGCGCCGCGCTGCCCCGGGCACCGGAGTCAGCCATGATGAAGACGCTGTTGAAGGAATCCTGCTCGACCTCGTTGCCCTCGCGGTCGATCACGCTTTCCTTGGAAATCCCCGTCATCATCGCCTTGGCGACCTGGTCGTTGGCACGCGCCCAGATATCGATGACCTTGTTGTACTTCTCGCCCGCGGTCACGAGACCGGAGGAGAACTGGTCCTCGATTTCCTTCACTTCTTCCTCGGCAGCCTCGACGATCTCGGCCTTGGCATCCGGGATGACGAAGTCATTGACCCCGATCGAGGCGCCGGACCAGGTGGCCATGCGGAAGCCGGTGTACATCAACTGGTCGGCGAAGATCACCGCGGGTTTCAGGCCAGCGCGACGATAGACCTCGTTGATCAGCTTCGAGATGGCCTTCTTCTTCATCGGCTGGTCGACCAGCGAGAAGGGAGCCCCCTCCGGCAAGATGCGATAGAGCAACGCACGACCCACGGTAGTGTCGTAGATCTTGCGACTGTACGTCTTCTCGCCACCCTCTTCCTCGATGATGGTCTCGTCGAGGCGCACCTTGATGCGGGCATGCAGGGAAACGCTCTGGGTGCCGAACGCGCGCTCGACCTCGTCCAGGCCGGAGAACACCATCCCTTCGCCCTTGGCGTTGATGCGCTCGCGGGTCATGTAATAGAGACCGAGCACCACGTCCTGGGACGGCACGATGATCGGCTCGCCGTTGGCCGGTGACAGCACGTTGTTGGTGGCCATCATCAGGGCACGCGACTCGAGCTGGGCTTCCAGGGTCAGCGGTACGTGAACCGCCATCTGGTCGCCGTCGAAGTCGGCGTTGTAGGCAGCACAGACCAGCGGATGCAGCTGGATCGCCTTGCCCTCGATGAGCAGCGGCTCGAAGGCCTGGATACCGAGACGGTGCAGGGTCGGTGCCCGGTTGAGCAGCACCGGATGCTCGCGGATGACCTCGGCGAGAATGTCCCAGACTTCGGGCAGCTCGCGCTCGACCATCTTCTTGGCAGCCTTGATGGTGGAGGCCTGGCCATTGTGCTGCAGCTTGGAGTAGATGAACGGCTTGAACAGTTCCAGCGCCATCTTCTTGGGCAGACCGCACTGGTGCAGGCGCAGGGTCGGGCCCACGGTGATCACCGAGCGGCCGGAATAATCGACGCGCTTGCCGAGCAGGTTCTGACGGAAACGCCCCTGCTTGCCCTTGATCATGTCGGCCAGCGACTTCAGCGGGCGCTTGTTGGAGCCCGTGATCGCGCGACCGCGGCGGCCGTTGTCGAGCAGCGCATCGACCGCTTCCTGCAGCATGCGCTTCTCGTTGCGCACGATGATATCCGGCGCATTGAGGTCGAGCAGGCGCTTGAGGCGGTTGTTGCGGTTGATCACGCGACGGTAGAGATCGTTGAGATCCGAGGTCGCGAAACGACCGCCATCCAGCGGCACCAGCGGACGCAGGTCCGGCGGCAGCACCGGCAGCACTTCCATGATCATCCAGGCCGGATCGTTGCCGGACCCCTGGAAGGCTTCAAGCAGCTTGAGGCGCTTGGAGAGCTTCTTGATCTTGGTTTCGGAGTTGGTCTGCGGGATCTCCTCGCGCAGACGCTCGATCTCTTCCTCAAGATCGATGTCCTTGAGCATGGCCTGCACCGCCTCGGCGCCCATGCGAGCGTCGAAGTCGTCGCCGAACTCCTCGAGGGCCTCGAAGTACTGCTCGTCGTTGAGCAGCTGGCCGCGCTCGAGGGTCGTCATGCCAGGATCCACGACCATGAAGCTCTCGAAATAGAGCACGCGCTCGATGTCACGCAGGGTCATGTCCAGGAACATGCCGATGCGCGACGGCAGTGACTTCAGGAACCAGATGTGAGCGACCGGGCTGGCCAGCTCGATATGGCCCATCCGCTCACGACGCACGGCGGCCTTGGTGACCTCGACGCCGCACTTCTCGCAGATGATGCCACGATGCTTCATGCGCTTGTACTTGCCGCACAGGCACTCGTAATCCTTCACCGGACCGAAGATCTTGGCACAGAACAGGCCGTCACGTTCCGGCTTGAAGGTACGGTAGTTGATGGTCTCGGGTTTCTTGACCTCGCCGAAGGACCAGCTGCGAATCATGTCCGGCGACGCCAGGGTAATCTTGATCGCGTCGAACTCGTCGGACTGAGACTGCGATTTGAGGACTTTCACCAAATCTTTCATGGGTCGGCTCCGTTGCGGAGTTGTCATGGGCGGGGGCGCGCACGCCCCCGCGGACCGTCATACTGCGAAGCGCCGTTACGGCAGCCTCAGCTCTCCAGTTCGATGTCGATACCCAGCGAGCGGATCTCCTTCACCAGCACGTTGAAGGATTCCGGCATGCCCGCCTGCATGGCGTGGTCGCCATCCACGATGCTCTTGTACATCTTGGTACGACCCTCCACGTCGTCAGACTTGACGGTGAGCATCTCCTGGAGCGTGTAGGCTGCGCCGTAGGCCTCCAGGGCCCAGACCTCCATCTCCCCGAAACGCTGGCCGCCGAACTGGGCCTTGCCGCCCAGCGGCTGCTGGGTAACCAGCGAGTAGGAGCCGGTGGAGCGCGCATGCATCTTGTCATCCACCAGGTGGTTGAGCTTGAGCATGTACATGTAGCCCACGGTCACCGGTCGGTCGAAGGCTTCGCCGGTCCGGCCATCGTAGAGCGTCATCTGACCGGATTCCGGCAGACCGGCCAGCTTGAGCAGGTGCTTGATTTCATGCTCACGGGCACCATCGAAGACCGGCGTGGCCATGGGCACACCTGCCTTGAGGTTCTTCGCCAGAGCGATGACCTCTTCATCGGACAGCGAGTCCAGTTCCTCGACCCGGGTGCTACTGGCTGTATTGTAGACCTGTCCCAGGAACTCGCGGATTTCACCGACCTGCTGGTCGCGTGCCTCACGCAGCATCTGCTCGATCCGGACACCGAGCCCACGTGCCGCCATGCCCAGGTGCGTCTCGAGAATCTGGCCGACGTTCATCCGCGACGGCACCCCCAAGGGGTTGAGAATCAGGTCGATGGGTTCGCCGTTGTCGTCAAAGGGCATGTCCTCGATCGGCATGATCGCGGAGATGACACCCTTGTTACCGTGGCGGCCCGCCATCTTGTCGCCCGGCTGCATGCGACGCTTCACGGCCAGATAGACCTTGACGATCTTCAAGACGCCAGGCGCCAGATCGTCGCCCTGAGTGAGCTTGCGCTTCTTGTCCTCGAAGCGCTCGTCCATTTCCTTGCGACGATTCTCGAGCTGTTCGTCGGCCTGAGCCAGCAGCTCATTGAGCGACTCGTCCTGCATGCGCAGCTTGAACCACTGCTGACGCGGCAGTTCCTCGAGGTACTCGTCGCTGAGCACGTCGCCCTTCTTGAGCTTGGGCCCACCGTTGACGGCCTGGCCGGACAGGGTGCGTTGCAAGCGCTCGAAGGTGGCGTCCTCGGCGATCCGGTAGGTTTCCTGAAGATCCTTGCGAACCTCGTCGAGCTGCATCTGCTCGATGGACAGCGCGCGGGAATCCTTCTCCACCCCATCGCGCGTGAACACCTGGACGTCGATGACCGTGCCCTTCATGCCGGTCGGCGCACGCAGCGAGGTGTCCTTCACGTCGGACGCCTTCTCGCCGAAGATCGCACGCAGCAGCTTCTCTTCGGGCGTCAGCTGTGTCTCGCCCTTGGGCGTGACCTTGCCGACCAGGATATCGCCCGGGCCGACCTCGGCCCCGATGTAGACGACACCGGCCTCATCCAGCTTGGACAGTGCGGACTCGCCAACGTTGGGGATGTCCGAGGAAATTTCCTCGGCGCCCAGTTTGGTGTCGCGGGATACGCAGGTCAGCTCCTGGATGTGGATGGACGTGAAACGGTCCTCCTGGACGGCCCGCTCGGAAAGCAGGATCGAGTCCTCGAAGTTGTAACCGTTCCACGGCATGAAGGCGATGCGCATGTTCTGACCAAGCGCCAGATCCCCCATGTCGACGGACGGACCGTCGGCCAGAATATCGCCCCGTGCCACGGTGTCTCCCGTATGCACGATCGGACGCTGGTTCTGGCAGGTGTTCTGGTTGGAACGCAGGTACTTGGTCAGGTTGTAGATGTCGACGCCGGCTTCGCCGCCGATGATCTCGTCCTCGTTGACCCTCACCACGATCCGCTTGGCATCGACCGAGTCGATCACCCCGCCACGACGCGCCACAGCACAGACGCCGGAGTCGCGAGCGACGAAACGCTCCATACCGGTGCCCACCAGCGGCTTCTCGGCGCGCAGGGTCGGCACGGCCTGACGCTGCATGTTCGCCCCCATCAGGGCGCGGTTGGCGTCATCGTGCTCGAGGAACGGAATCAAGGCCGCTGCCACGGACACCACCTGACGCGGTGAGACGTCCATCAGAGTGACCTGCTCGGGGCGCATGAAGGTCGTCTCGCCCTTGTGGCGAACCTGCACCAGGTCATCGACCAGCTTTCCGCTCTCGTCCACGGTGGCCGACGCCTGGGCGATGACGAAGTCGCCCTCCTCGATCGCCGAGAGGTGCACCACCTCGTCGGTCACCTGGCTGTCCACGACCTTGCGGTACGGCGTCTCGAGGAAGCCATAGCTGTTGGTATGGCTGTAGGTGGCCAGGGAGTTGATCAGACCGATGTTCGGCCCCTCCGGCGTCTCGATCGGGCACAGACGACCATAGTGGGTCGCGTGCACGTCACGCACCTCGAAGCCGGCCCGCTCACGGGTCAGGCCACCCGGACCGAGGGCGGAGACACGACGCTTGTGAGTCACCTCGGACAGCGGGTTGTTCTGGTCCATGAACTGCGAGAGCTGGCTGGAACCGAAGAACTCCTTGACCGCCGCCGCGACTGGCTTGGCATTGATCAGGTCCTGCGGCATCAGGCCTTCGCTCTCGGCCATGGAGAGACGTTCCTTGACCGCGCGCTCGACGCGCACCAGGCCGACCCGGAACTGATTCTCGGCCATCTCGCCGACACAGCGGATGCGACGGTTGCCCAGGTGGTCGATGTCGTCGACATCGCCGAAGCCGTTACGGATGTTGATCAGCTCGCCCAGCACATCGAGGATGTCGCGCTGATCGAGCACGCCGGAGCCCGTGTCGGACTCACGACGCAGGCGACGGTTGAACTTCATGCGACCGACACCGGACAGGTCGTAGCGGTCTTCGGTGAAGAACAGGTTGTTGAACAGCGTCTCGGCCGCTTCCTTGGTGGGCGGCTCGCCGGGACGCATCATGCGGTAGATCTCGACCAGCGCCTCGAGTTGGGAGCCGGTGGTGTCCAGCTTGAGGGTATCGGAGATGAAAGGACCGCAATCGAGATCGTTGGTGTAGAGCGTCTCGATGGTGGTAATGCCGGCCTGGCCCAGGCTTTCCAGCAGCTCAGGCGTGAGCGCGGTGTTGCACGGGCAGATCAGCTCACCGGTGTTCGGGTTGACCTGATCCTTGGCCAGGGTCTTGCCGAACAGATAATCCATCGGCACTTCGAGGCGCTCGAGCCCGCTCTTCTCGAGCTGACGAATGTGCTTCTGGGTCACACGACGGCCTTCTTCGACGATGACGTTGCCGTCACCATCCTTGATGTCGAAGGTCGCGGTTTCGCCGCGCAGGCGCGACGGCACCAGATCCACGGAGAAGCCGGACTTCTCGATGTGGAAGGTGCTGGTCTCGAAGAACTCGTCGAGGATCTCCTCGGCGCTCATGCCCAGCGCACGCATCAGCACGGTCGCCGGCAGCTTGCGGCGACGGTCGATACGCACGAAGACGTTGTCCTTGGGATCGAACTCGAAGTCCAGCCAGGAACCGCGGTAGGGAATGACCCGTGCGGAATACAGCAGCTTGCCAGACGAGTGGCTCTTGCCCTTGTCATGGTCGAAGAACACACCCGGACTGCGGTGCAGCTGGGAGACGATGACGCGCTCGGTACCGTTGACGACGAAGGTACCGTTCTCGGTCATCAGGGGGATTTCCCCCATGTAGACTTCCTGCTCCTTGATGTCCTTGATCGCCTTGTTCGACGAATCCTTGTCGTAGATGATCAGGCGGACCTTGACGCGCAGGGGGGCCGAGTAGGTGACGCCACGCAGCTGACATTCCTTGACGTCGAACGCCGGCGTGCCGAAACGGTAGCTGACGTATTCCAGAGCAGCGTTGCCGGAAAAGCTCTCGATCGGGAAGACGGAGCGGAAGGCGGCATGCAGGCCGACGTCTAGACGTTCTTCGGGTGAGCGGTCCTGCTGGAGAAAGTCGTAATAGGAATCAAGCTGGATGGCCAGCAGGTAAGGCACATCCATCACTTGGGGCAGTTTGCCGAAATCCTTGCGGATGCGTTTTTTCTCAGTGTATGAGTAAGCCATCTGTATTCCCCAGCTTGTTCACCATGGGTGACCGATGCGTGTCGGCGCCACCCGACGGGGGTCGGCTCCGTCAGGCGCTGACGGCGAGCCCCCGGAAGAGGCTCGCCATCGGAATTCGGCCAACCGGCGCCCCGCAGGGCTACCGGCTAGCGACAACAGAAAAAGGCCGGCAGCGGATGTACCGCCACCAGCCGTACAAGCTTACGCCGCGCGTGAAGCCGTAGGCACAAGAGTTACTTGAGCTCCACGGAAGCGCCGGCTTCTTCCAGCTTGGTCTTGGCTTCTTCGGCATCTTCCTTGGACATGCCTTCCTTCAGGGTTGCCGGCACGCCGTCGACGGCGCCCTTGGCTTCCTTCAGGCCCAGGCCGGTGATCTCGCGGACAGCCTTGATGACGTTGACCTTCTTGTCGCCGGCACCGGTCAGCACCAGGTCGAATTCGGTCTGTTCTTCGGCGGCTTCAGCTTCGCCACCAGCGCCCGGGCCAGCCACGACGGCAGCAGCAGCGGACACGCCGAACTTCTCTTCCATCGCTTCGATCAGCTCAGCGACTTCCATCACGGACATGTCGGCGACGGCGTTGATGATGTCTTCTTTGGTCAGTGCCATTTTCACGTTCCTAACTTTGCGGGAGTCTCGATGATTCGACGACTCGGTGATTCAATGTTCGACTCGCGTGACGCGCCCGAGCTCCTGGCTCAGGCCGCCTCTTCCTGCTTCTGGTCGCGCAGCGCGGCGAGGGTGCGAACCAGCTTGCCGGCGGAGGCTTCCTTCATGACGGACATCAGCTTGGCAATGGCCTCGTCACGGGTCGGCAGGGTTGCCAGGCGATCGAGATCGCTTGCCGGGATGAACTCGCCTTCGTAGGCCAGCGCCTTGACTTCGAAGTCCTTCTCCGTCTTGCCGAACTCCTTGAACAAACGGGCGGCAGCACCCGGATGATCAGTGGAGAAGGCCAGAAGGGTCGGACCCACGAAGCTGTCATTCAGGCACTCCCACTGAGTGCCCTCCAGGGCGCGACGTGCCAGAGTGTTGCGCACAACACGGATCTGCACGCCATTCTCGCGGGCCTGCTTGCGCAGGTCGGTCATCTTGCTGACCGAGACACCACGAGAATCGGCAACAACGACGGAGAGAGCATCCTTGGCCGCTTCACTGACCTCGGCAACAATTGCTTTCTTGCCTTCGAGTGCTAGTGGCACAGTGATCACTCCTTCGTGCCGGAACCTCTCAAGAGCGTTCCGGTGGTTACCATCTCCCCCTCCGCAAGCGGTGGGGGTCCTGGGTGATGGTGCTCACCAGACGTCTGGCGGCCACACCATCTGCGCAGGCCTCCACTGAGGACGATTAAGCCGCCTTCCTGAATGAAGGCGGCACCTGCGGTCTTTGACGGTGCCCCGCCGGCTCTTGTCGAAACAGCGCACGGGGACCGCAAAGTTTCTTGCTCTTTATCGCTCCGCGATTCAGACCAGCGCGGAATGGTCGACGGTCACGCCCGGGCCCATGGTGGTGGACAGGGAGACCTTCTTGAAATACACACCCTTGGACGTGCTCGGTTTGAGCTTCTTCAGGTCGGCGATCAGCGCCTCCAGGTTGCCCCGGATGGCAGCAGCGTCGAAGTCGACCTTGCCCAGTGTGGTGTGGATGATGCCATTCTTGTCGGTACGGAACCGCACCTGACCCGCCTTGGCGTTCTTGACCGCAGTGGCGACGTCGGGGGTCACGGTACCGACCTTGGGGTTCGGCATCAGGCCGCGCGGACCGAGAATCTGGCCCAGCTGGCCGACGACGCGCATGGCATCCGGCGAGGCGATGACCACGTCGAAATCGAGCTGGCCCTTCTTGACCTGCTCGGCCAGGTCGTCCATGCCGATGACATCAGCCCCGGCTTCCTTGGCCGCGTCAGCATTGGCGCCCTGAGTGAAGACGGCGACGCGCACGTCCTTGCCAGTACCATTCGGCATGACGGTGGCGCCACGCACGACCTGATCGGATTTACGCGGATCGACACCCAGGTTGATGGCGACGTCGACAGATTCCTTGAACTTCACATTGGAGAGTTCGGAAAGCAGCTCGACGGCCTCATCCAGGCTGTATGCCTTGTTCGGGTCGACCTTTTCACGGAACAGCTTTGCACGCTTGGTCAGCTTAGCCATGATCAGAGACCCTCCACGTTCAGGCCCATGCTACGGGCGCTACCGGCAATGGTGCGCACCGCGGCGTCGAGATCGGCGGCCGTCAGATCCGGCTCCTTGGCCTGAGCGATCTCTTCGAGTTGCTCGCGGGTCACGGTGCCGACCTTGTTCTTGTTCGGCTCGCCAGAGCCGGACTTGATGCCAGCCGCCTTCTTCAGCAGGACCGACGCGGGCGGGGTCTTGGTGACGAAGGTGAAGCTGCGGTCGGCATACACGGTGATGACGACCGGGGTCGGCAGACCCGGCTCGAGGTTCTGCGTCTCGGCGTTGAAGGCCTTGCAGAACTCCATGATGTTGACGCCGTGCTGACCCAGCGCGGGCCCCACGGGAGGACTCGGATTGGCTTTACCAGCTGCGACCTGCAGCTTGATGTAAGCCTGTACTTTCTTGGCCATGATGGACTCCAGATGGGTAATAGCGCCTTGCGGCTCCCCGGGTTAAGCGGCCACCTAGGCGACCGCCACGTTCATGCTCGGGTCACTCTTTCTCGACCTGAGCGAATTCCAGCTCGACGGGCGTGGAGCGACCGAAGATCAGCACGCTGACCTGCAGGCGGCTCTTGTCGTAGTTGACTTCCTCGACCACGCCATTGAAATCGGCGAAAGGCCCGTCAATGACACGCACCGACTGCCCCGGCTCGAACATGGTCTTCGGCCGCGGCTGCTCGACGCCGTCCTTGACACGACTGAGAATGGCGTCTGCCTCACGCTGCGTGATAGGCGCCGGCTTCTCCTTCGTGCCACCGATGAACCCCATGACTCGCGGGGTCTCATTGACCAGGTGCCAGGTCTCATCGGCCATTTCCATCTCGACCAGCACATAGCCGGGATAGAACTTGCGTTCGCTCTTGCGGCGCTTGCCGTCACGCACCTCAACGACTTCTTCGGTCGGCACCAGGATCTCGCCGAAGCGGTCCTCCATGCCATACAGCTTCACGCGCTCAATGAGCGAGCGCATGACATGCTTCTCGAAGCCGGAATAGGCGTGTACGACGTACCAACGCTTGGACATGCGGACTCCTAACCAATGACGCCGGACATCGCCCAGCCAAGAAGCGTGTCGATGAGCCACAGCATCAGCCCCACCACCAGCACGGCAACCAGCACGATGGCGGTCGTCTGGATGGTTTCGGGACGTGTCGGCCAGACAACGCGCTGAATCTCTTTCTTCGCGTTGCGGGCCAGCTCCAGCAGCTCGCGACCCTTCGTGGTGGTCAATGCCAACAGCGCCGCCACCACGCTGAGCGCGACGACACCGAGCACACGATAAAGTAATGCCATGTCGGCAAAGTACGTATTGCCGACCACGGCCAGAACCAACAGAATGACGACAACCGCCCACTTGAGCCCGTCGTGGCGCGACTCCTGCACCTCGGCGTTATGTTTCATGACCACGAGACTCCTCAGGGGCAGCAATCGAAAACAAGACAGTATACGGGATATTGCCAGCCTGGGGAAGACTGGCAGGCCAGGAGGGACTCGAACCCCCAACCTGCGGTTTTGGAGACCGCTGCTCTGCCAATTGAGCTACTGGCCTGTATGCCTTCAAGGCCCGCCTTTGCAGCGACCCCGAGCGACAGCGGGCGCCATGATAGCGAAACCCTTTTCGCCTGGCAACCCCTTCCGGCACGCTCACTTCCGGAAGAAAAAGAAAAGGCGAGCTCTCGCTCGCCTTTTCGCAATGGAGCTCATGGACGGATTTGAACCGTCGACCTCACCCTTACCAAGGGTGTGCTCTACCCCTGAGCTACATGAGCGCTTACAACCGACATCGAAACGATGTCAAAACACTGGAGCGGGCAGCGGGGATCGAACCCGCATCATCAGCTTGGAAGGCTGAGGTTCTACCATTGAACTATGCCCGCCTGCCCACTCTTGCGCCATTCTCGCTCAGCGAGCACGGCAGAATCTGGTGGAGGGGGAAGGATTCGAACCTTCGAAGCTTTCGCGGCAGATTTACAGTCTGCTCCCTTTGGCCACTCGGGAACCCCTCCAACTGGCGGAGCATTTTACAGCTCCAGGTTACGGTGTCAAGTGATTGTTTTCTCAATCATCCTGACAGGACATCCTCGTCGAAACAGGGCTGCCGCTCCGGAACGCGACGCATTCTGTCAAAGCAGCATGGAGAATGCAAGGCCAGCGCGAATCTTTTCCAATGCCACCGGCCGTGGCACCTCCGGCGCCCCCGACATTCGGCCGGCTCGCTCGGCCGCGGTCAACGGAAAACAGGCCTCGAGGCCACCATAGACCATATCGGGCCACACGGCATGCGGCGCCTGGATACCCCGTGACACCACCCGTGCGTCGCCCCCCGTCACCAGCAGCGGCAAGGCGACGCCTTGCTGATCGCATACCTCGCTGTAGATACGGTTCACTGCACTGACCGCCGCCATGTAGATGCCATGATTGACCGCCTCGACGGTGCGAACCCCCGGCTCCAGGAGCTCGTCGGCCTCACTGTCCGGATCGATGGCCACGTTTCGGGTACCCAGCTTCAGGCTCTCCTTCATCAGGCGCAGCCCCGGCAGTATGTAACCACCGAGATGTCGCCCACCGGGCAGTACGAAGTCCATGGTGATGGCACTGCCACAATCCACCGAGCAACAGCCGCCCGCCAGCTGATAGCCTGCCAACACCCCCATCCAGCGGTCGACGCCCAGTCGGGCGGGCTCTTCATAGCCATTGGTCACGCCCAGGGCTTCCGGCGTGGAGCGGGCCACATGGACTCCCCCCACCCGATGCCGCAACAGCGTCACCGTCCGGGCAAGCACCGCCTGACGGGCCACGCTGGAGATGCGGACCGACTCGACCACGTCCAGGTCCGGAATATCCGCACCCGGGCGCCACTCCTCTCGGGTCCAGACGGCCCCTCGGGAACGTATCTCGCTACTGTCGGCATCCTTGAGTCGCCACTTCGACAACGTATTCCCGATGTCCAGGTCGAGGATCATACGCGGCCCCGCACGCTGATCTCACCTCCAGCAAGCTTCCAGCGCTCGGTGGACCGCCTGACCCACAGGTTGCCCGACGCATCCACCTGCTCCGCAATGGCAACATCGCGACGATCCCCCTGGATTACCTCGACCTCCTGCCCGGCAAACGCATGACGCGCATTCCAGGCATCCTGCCAGGCAGCAAACCCGTGCTGCTCGAAGTCCGCCAGCAGCGGCATCAATTGAGCCAGCAGCTCGATGGCCAACTGGTTGCGCGCAAGCGCCGGGGCCTGGTCACGAACCGCCGACACCGGCTGTTCGATACCTGCCCGGAACTCGGCGGACAGATCGACATTGATGCCGATTCCCACCACGACCTCACAAGGCCCCGCGGCATCACCACTCATTTCCACCAGGATGCCGGCCAGCTTGCCGAACGCGCCACTCGAGGTCTCCAGCAGCACATCATTGGGCCACTTGAGCAATGGCGCCACACCATGTGATTCCAGCACGCGGGACAACACGACACCGACAGCCAGGCTCAAGCCCTCCAGGGCTGCGACCCCCGACTCGAAGCGCCACCCCACCGACAACATCAAGGTACGCCCCCATGGAGTCACCCAGGCTCGACCTCGACGCCCCTTGCCAGCACTCTGCTGCTCGACAAGGCAAACCTCGCCGTGTCCGGCCCCCTGTTCAAAGCGATCCCGCACGAACTGATTGCTCGAAGGCAGCACCTCTTCGACGAACAGCCGAGTCACGCAACGCCTAGCTTCTCGCGGCAGGCCGGCCACGATGGCGCTGCCATCGAGCAGTTCCAGCGGCTCGGCAAGCCGGTAGCCCTGCCCTTTCACCGCCTCCATGGGAATGCCCAGCGACTCGAGTTTACGCAACTGCTTCCATACCGCCGCACGAGAAACACCCAGCCGCTCCCCAAGCTGTTCGCCAGAATGGAACTCACCATCGCTCAGCAAGCGGATCAGGTCTCCGATGGTCATGCACAGGCCCCAACCAAGGAAAACCCATATTCTATCGGAACAGGCCAAGCGCCGGAAATTCGCCTTATCGCTACCTCCATGATGGCCCCTGCATATTCGTTCAGCGATCAAGTCATCGACGTAGCACCGGGCGCTTCGTCCAGCCACCCGACACAAAAAACCCCGACCTCAGTGAGGCCGGGGGCTCGGTATAAGTGCCTGACGCCTCCACGGCCACGCCGTGGCCTCGAGCCTGGACTCGGGACGCCGCATCGCGGCTTTTCACCTCGTCCGTTCGCGCCTGACAAGGCGATGCCTTGTCCATCGTCCAGACATAAAAAAATCCCCCGGGAGTACCGGGGGATTTTTCATGTAAGTGCCTGACGATGACCTACTCTCGCATGGGAACTCCCACACTACCATCGGCGCTGAGCGGTTTCACTGCTGAGTTCGGCATGGGATCAGGTGGTGCCCACTCGCTATGGTCGTCAGGCGAAAAAATCAATGCAATCCTGCTGACGATACGTCTCGTGCGTACCCGGCGTCGTCTGTCAT
>NZ_BDEO01000009.1:0-126777 GCF_001662285.1 Halomonas caseinilytica | reverse complement strand
CCCCACGCCGGTCATGAAGGGAACGAAATGCTCCCTGAGATGCGGGCCGTATTCAGCGTCCGCCGCCATCACGAAGAGAACGGAGCGACCGCCCAGCTCTGTTAGCGGTACCGGTGTGCGTGGTGTATCGCTCATCCCGAGAGTCTCCCGCAGCTCGTCAATGCCATCATCATGGCGGGAGGCAGCGTTAGCGCCAAGCGCTGAGTAGCCTAGCTGGTGCTGGTTTGGATGTTCTGCGTAGGCAGACGTGGATTAATGGTTGAAGCCGAAAATGTCGCCAAACGGTGACATTCTGTATCCCCCCTTCTAGGCTGACTGATAACCCAACCGGCAAGAGACTGCTGATGGCCAATCTCACCGCCTCTCGCATCACCTTGCACCCGCATGCACGCAGGGGACGGATATATCATTGCGACATTTTGCTCGCCGATGCCCGAGACGGCATTGAACTTCATGAGAAAGACTATCCACAGCGTCAATATATCCCGAAAGCGGATGTGGATATGTCAAGGTTCACTGTCTCCACCACCGTGACCCACTGCCCTTTCAAGGGCGAGAGCACCTACTACTCGCTGCCCTATATCGCCGATGAGGCTTGGAGCTATGAGCATCCTCTCGGCGAGATGGCGGCCATTGCCGGCCGGCTGGCTTTTGACTCGAATAAAGTAACGGAGCTTGTGAAGTGACGTCCGCTATCGACCCAAAGCCGACACGTGGGCAGGTCCGGCTGGCACGGCGATCTGTGTTATGCAGCTGGCGCGATGATCGGTGTTATGTGGCCGAGCTATACTTAATTTTAATATATTTCAGTGCTTTAGGGGCTCTGCATGCGAGCGGTATAACATTCTTGAACGCGCGCGCTCGTTCAAGTCAATAAACGAGCGCACTGTCTAATACCTGTTAGGCAACCGAGTTACCTATGAACTGGATTCGTAGTTTATTTAAGAAAAAGAATGTCGACAGGGTGCCGTCAAGTACATCCCAACTTGATCAGAAAATAGTTCGTCTTAGTGTAGACAACCCAATCACAAAACCGGAAGATGATGCGCTTGGGCGCCTTAAGCCCGCTTCTTCATTTGCCACGCAAATTTTATCCCTAGACGCAAGTGAAGGGGTTGCGGTTGGTGTCTTGGGGGCGTGGGGGGCGGGAAAGACTTCATTTGTCAATCTAGCTCAAGGCTTGCTTGAAAAATCAGGTGTAACCGTACTTGAGTTCAATCCGTGGATGTTTAGCGGAGCGGATCAACTTGTGCAATCGTTTTTTATAGAACTATCTGCGCAGCTGAAGATTCAACCCGGAATGGCTGAGGTCGGCGAACGAATCGAGGAGTATGGAGAATCCTTCTCAGGTCTTGGATGGTTGCCGCTCGTAGGGCCATGGATCGAGCGTGGGCGAGTGGTGACTGATATTCTTGCGAAGTCTCTTCAACGCAAAAAAGAGGGCGTGAAAGCTAGCCAATCAAGAGTTCGAGACGCTCTCAAAAAGTTAAATAATCCGATAGTTGTTGTTTTGGATGATATCGACCGACTATCCACGCCGGAAATACGGGACGTATTCAAACTAGTGAGGCTTACTGCAAACTTTCCGAACATCATCTATTTATTAGCTTTCGATCGTTACCGCGTAGAGCAAGCCCTGGGTGAACAGGGTGTTCCTGGGCGTGACTATCTTGAGAAGATATTGCAAATAGGGGTCGATCTCCCGGCAGTCCCTGATCACGTCTTAAATTCGCAAATCTTTAAGGCAATTGATGGCGCGCTTGAAGACGTAGAAAAGCCAGGTTACTTCGATTCTGAACTTTGGCCTGATGTGTTTATGGAAGTCATTCAACCCCTCATAAGAAACATGAGGGATGTTCGGCGGTATGCAGCTTCTATTCATGGAACAGTTCGGGATTTAGAAGGGCAAGTTGCATTGGTTGATATATTGGCGTTAGAAGCGATTCGTGTTTTCCTGCCCGACGTATTCCATAGACTGCGCCTAACGGTGGATGGCCTTACGGCAACAGCGAATGGTTTCGGAGCTCGTGAAGAGCCGCCGCACTTAAAGGAACAGGTCGAGATTTTAGTGGAGGCTGGTGGTGATCAAAGGGAGTGTGTTCGGAATTTGATTCGCCAGTTGTTTCCTGGTGGCGAGCGACACTTAGGAGGAATGCACTATGGAGGAGATTGGAAGAGCAGGTGGCTGCGTGAAAGGCGTGTAGCCCATGAGGATGTACTCCGCTATTATTTGGAGCGTGTCATTGGGGAACAGCTACAGGCCTTCTCGGATGCAGAGGGTGCATGGGAAATAATAACTGACAAAACCGCATTCTCTCGCTATCTCGATTCGCTGCCGATAGAGCGAGTACAGGATGTGATCTCGTCACTTGAAGTATACGAGGATAAGTTCGATGCAGAGCATGTAGTTCCTGGGGCGATAGTGCTACTTAATATCCTTCCCAAGCTTCCGGATCGACAGCTTGGAATGTTTGACCCGGATATAGGACTTATTGTTGGAAGGGTCGTATACCGTCTGGTCCGTGCACTGAAGGAGCCTGAAGCCATCGAAGAGGCAGTTAAAGAAATATTGCCTGAAGTTAAGCCTCTTTCTTCGAAGCAGAAAATAGTTACTATCGTTGGATATCGGGAAGGAGCCGGCCACAAGCTTGTTTCTGAGGCGGCTGCAGAGAGATTTGAAGCTGAAGTGCGCACTGAGGTTAGGGATGCTAGTCCTGAAGATCTGGCAAGAGATACGGACCTACTTAGGACGCTTTTGCTAACTAAAAGGGAAGCCGCTCCTGATGAGCCGGAGTTGAAAGTGCCCGACTCGCCTCAAGTGACATACGCACTACTAAAAAGTGCGAGAAGTGAAGTAAGAAGTCAGTCAATGGGCAGTCGTGCTGTCCGTCGTAAACCACGACTGGCATGGGATGTATTGACTGAGGTTTACAACGGTGAGGATAAACTGCGAGAGCAGATCGAGGTGCTGAAAGCTTCTCCACCTGAGGACGTAGGTGATTTGCTTGAGCTCGCGGATAAGTATCTTTCTGGATGGAGACCAAAAGAATTCGATGATGACTAGTATCCGGAATGGTTTGCCTAACCATGCCATGCACCGGATGCCAAATCCTCCGCTTCGCTCCGGTTTTGCCACCGGGCGTTAACTATCCGGCGCGTGGATGTAAGCATAGGGAGTTAAATTTATGGGATTAAGTGCCAGGCTGTTCTTTGACAATAATGAAGCTGAAACACTCTTTACACGTATATCGTTGACGCCTGAGCAGTTAGAAGACGCCAGAGCGAAGAAAGATAAACTGCTTGAGTTGTTTAAACCCGAACTTGCTGCATCGCTAGAGGTTACAGTAAAACACTGGCTCCAAGGATCGTATAAAAATCATACTCTTATAAGGCCTATGCAAAAGGGCGATGAATTTGATATTGATGTTGGAGTATATGTTTTGTGTGACGCAGAAGATGAGGGGTTATCTGCTTTAGAAGTAAAACAGCTAAATCGAAATATACTTGAGTGGTATGTGTCGAATAGACCAGAAGCCAAGGTTGGAGAAAGTAAAACGAGCTGTGAGCGATTGATTTACCCTTCATCTTTCCACATTGATATACCTATTTACTATTACGATTTTGAAACCGATACCTGTAAGCTAGCAATTGAGTCGGACGAGTGGGTTGATAGTGACCCCAAAGTTCTTCAAGACTGGTTTAATAAAAAAGTATCAGGCCTTACTCCGAAATCTTTGGCTCAGCTTAGAAGGATAATTAAGTATCTGAAAGCATGGGCGCTAATTAAGGGTAAAGAAGACGGAGTTAAAATTCCATCAATCGCCATTACTGCACTAGTAGCAGAGAAATATGTTGAAGCGGACGATGACGATGATGCCTTCATTCAAACCGCTGTAAATGTCGCGAGTTATATCATCTCAAATGACACCTTAAACAACCCATGTAATGGTGGGGATTTGTTTGAATTTAAAGGTGATGAATATGAACAAATAAAAAGTAGAGTAATAGCATTAAAAAACTCCTGCGAGTTTATCGATAAGTCAGAGGATAGCCTTCAGCAATACGTTTTGTGGGGTGCAACATTTGAGCACATGTTCCCTCCCTTTGCTGAAAGGATTGACGAAGTGTCAAAGAAAACAAATCTTCCCGCAATAACAGTGCCACCTAAAATTAATGTTCGTCACCTCGAAAAAATGGAAAGTTACTTTCTAGTAAAGTGACAGATGAGGTAAGAGTTTTTCGTGATGAAGAGCTTTATTTTTCAATTGACAACAAGACAGATTATAGCGAAACCGCCGAGGTTCATTGGATCGTTCGTAATCAAGATGCAGAAGCAAAAAGGGTCAATGATCTTGGCCACACTTCGGTACTTTCAGTTAGCGATGAACGATACGAGGGTTGTAGTTATGGTGGTACACATTATATGGAATGCCTGGTTCTGGAAAATAACAAAATAAAAGGTATGGGGGTAGTGAAGGTTCGCATCACTGGCTTTTCTCGTCCTTTAAGAAACCCACCGAAGAAAAAGTATTACAAAGGTAGATAGATATGTGGAGAGTATTTCCGAAACTTGGGCTATTAAAAGTATTGCTCGTAACCTTTTCAGCCCTATTTCTATCGGCTTTGATCTTATTGTTGGGCCCTGACGATGGCGCCATTTCTTGGGATAGCTTTGGGGATGCTTTTAAGCTTGCGACACCGATTGCGCTTATATTCATCGCGATTATTTTTGTTATCGGCAGGTGGGGATGGTTGGTTTTTTGGAAGTCTCCATTTCTTGGGGAGGTTTTACATAAAGCGGTATGTCCAAACCTCAACGGGAAGTGGCTTGGCGAGGTGCACTCAAATTACACCGACGAAAGTGGAAACAACGCCGTAAAGGAAGTTGAGCTAACCATTAAGGCAGATTTATTTGGATTTAATTTGGCCTTGAGATCATTGGATGGTTATCAAGAAAGCAAGGTGATACAAAGTGAGCTTTATCGAGATCCTCGTAGCGGAACTTTCTATTTGAGTTATATTTTTGAGGCGTCGGTTCCGGTTCCAGAAGAAACAGATGATAGACTCTTTGAGGGGGCGGCCAAACTTGAGATAATAATTAATGAGGCAGATACAGTCTTAAAAGGAACGTATTGGACAAATAGAGCGTGGCAACGAGGGATGAACACGGCCGGACTAATTACAATGAAGAAGAAAAACAGTTAACCAGTGGCTGCTGGGGACTGCATTACGCTCTACTCCATGCAGCCCCAGAGCCAGACGTTACATCAGGGAAGACTTAATGGCCGCTCCTGGCCGAAAGCTGATCTCCTATGTGGCTTGCATCAGCGAGCCGATGCTCATCAACTCCCCAACCCACTCACCCTCATCACTCTCCGCTGCGCGGCGTCCAGTAGTTGCCCCCGGCCGGTTTCCACTAGCGTCAGACAGTGGCGGGCGCGGGTGATGCCAGTGTAGACGAGTTCCCTTGTGAGAATCGGGTTGGGGCGTTGGGGAGTACCAGGGTGGTGTGGGTGAACTCCGAGCCCTGGGACTTGCGTATCACCACCGCGAACTCTGTCTCCACCGTTTGCAGCCGTGAGGTTTGTACCCACTTGGTGTAAATTTGGCATTTCATAAAAAGTATATTGTCCAGGGGGCTGTGGCTAATGTCCGCGATATTGTGAACTTTTTATTGCCGCCAAAGGAGGCTCAGGTTGGAGCAGCACTTCATCCATTCATCATATCGGGAACGCTTGATTGAATATCTATTCGTCGGTGAACTGCTCAAGCATTCCTGGCTGAAGAGAGGCTGTAAGCTCGAAGTTGCAAGGCCGGAAGTCGACAACAGCGGATACGATATAATCGCTGAGGAGAATGGAGTAATCCGACATCTACAGCTCAAGGCTTCCAGTCGAGAGGCGAGAACCGGCAAGCAGAATGTGCACACAGCATTGGGTATCAAGCCGTCAGGTGTAGTGGTTTGGATTCAGTTCGATGCTGAGACGCTAGAGCTAGGGCCATTCCTGATCTTCGGCGACTCACCGGGAAACCCGCTTCCTGATCTCTCGGGGTTCAAGGTAGCGAGGCACACCAAGGGCAATGCAGAAGGTATTAAGGCTGAGCGCCATACGATTCGTGTAGTCCCCAAAAGCCATTTCACCAAGTATGAAAGTGCCGTGGCGGTCTACGAAGCGCTGTTCGGCACCCCGTAAGCCTCGCTCACACGCCTTGCCGCTTGCGAGGCGCTTTTATCAACTCCCCAACCCACTCACCCTTATCACTCTCCGCTGCGCGGCGTCCAGTAGTTGCCCTCGGCCGGTTTCCACCAGTGTCAGCCAGTGGCGGGCGCGGGTGATGCCGGTGTAGACGAGCTCCCTTGTGAGAATCGGGTTGGGGGCGTCGGGGAGTATCAGGGCGGCGTGGGTGAATTCCGAGCCTTGGGATTTGTGTACGGTCATGGCGAACACGGTTTCCACGGCTTGCAGGCGTGAGGGCAGTACCCACTTGATGCGGTCGCTGCCGTCGCCGGCGGGGAAGGCGACGCGCAGCAGGCGTGGGTTGTTGTCGCTTGGGTTGGCATCGGGGCGCGGCATGGCCAGCGTGATGCCGATATCGCCGTTCATCAGCCCGAGGCCGTAGTCGTTCTTGGTCACCAGCACCGGGCGGCCGGGGTACCAGAGGTGGCGGCCGTCCTGGCTGTCGATCAGTCCTTCCTTTTCCAGTGCCTGACGCACGCGTTCGTTCAGGCCTTCCACGCCCCAGGGGCCGCGCCGCAAGGCGCACAGCAGTTGGAAGTGGCCGTGGGCTTCGAGCACTTTTCTGGCCCAGTCGTCGAAGGCCGTTTGATCGGCGTCGTCCGCCGGGCGTTGCTCGGCCATGATCGAGAGAAAGTGACGATAGCCGACCGGAGGCGTTCTGCTGGCGGCGGCGGTACTTGTCTCGGCCTTGGGAAAGCCTTCGGGATAGCCGGTCACCGTGAGGCGGGCCAGGCGGCGTTCGTCGTCCTTGGGCAGCTTCAGGTGCGAGAGGTCGGCGAAGCCGGCGCTGAGAGCCTGCTGAATCGCCCGGCGCTGCGCGGCGGGTTCGTTCGCTCGATCGAGCGGGGCGTTGATGGCGGCGGCCAGTTGGCCGATGCCGCTGTCGGCGGTGAAGCGGTGGCTGACGCGCAGCATGGCGATGCTCTGGTCGAGCGGCTGGCCGTCGGCGTCGAGATAGTCGCCGGGCAGCGTCTGGCCGGTGGCATCATTCAGCCAGTTGGCGGTGGCCGGGGTGTAGTGGCCGCCATCGGCGCGGGCGCAGAGGTCGCCGAGGATCGAGCCAGCTTCCACCGAGGCGAGCTGGTCCTTGTCGCCGAGCAGGATCAGCCGGGCATGGGGCGGCAGAGCTTCGAGCAGGGCGGCCATCATACCCACGTCGACCATCGAGGCTTCGTCGACCACCAGCACGTCGAGCGGCAGCGGGTTATGGCGGTCGTGGCGGAAGCGTCGTGTATCCGGGCGTGAGCCGAGCAGTCGGTGCAGTGTGGAAACGTCCTGCGGCACGGCCTTGTGGAGCCGTGCGGCGGGGCTTGTCTCGCCATCGCTCGGTGTCGTCTCGATCCCGGCCTGACTGGCCAGGGCGCCGAAGGGCAATTGGCCGACCTGGCCGGCGATGGATTCGTTGAGCCGGGCGGCGGCCTTGCCGGTGGGCGCGGCGAGGCGGATGCGCAGGGCGGGCTCGCCGGCGCCCAGGGTGAGGGCCTGGAGCAGGGCAAGCAGGCGCACCACGGTGGTGGTCTTGCCGGTGCCGGGGCCGCCGGTGATCACCGCGAAGCGCGAACGCGTGGCCAGGGCGCAGGCGGTCTTCTGCCAGTCGAGCTCGTCGCGGGGCGCGAAGAGGGTATCGAGCAGCGGCTGCAGGCTGGCGGCTTCCATGGTCGTTTCATCGACCGTGAGCCGCGCTGAGATCCGGCTGTGGATATCCTGCTCGTGCTGCCAGTAGCGGCGCATATACAGCCGGGGCCGTTCGGCATCGCCATCGAGCACCAGGGGCGTGGCGCCAGGGCCGTCGCCGACCAGCTCGGGCTGGTGCAGGGCGGCGCGCCAGGTGGCGACATCGAGCCCGGCCATCACCTGGCTGGGCAGCGGCGGCGGTTCTTCCAGGCTGTCGCCTTCGGGGGGCAGCGAGAGGGCGAGGTCCGGTGTCTCGAGGGTGAGGGCGAGGTCGAGGCAGACATGCCCGCGCCCGAGCTGGTGGCTGGCGAGTGCCGCCGCCAGCAGCAGTGCGGGTGAGGCCTCGCTTACCTCGCGACGCAGGAAATCGGCGAAGGCGCGGTCGAGCGAACGCAGCCAGCCGCGCGCCACCCAGCGCTCGAGCAGGGCGAACAGCGCTTCGTGATCGTCGAGGGCGCGCTCGGGGGAAAGAGTCGTGATATCCGGCGTCATGCGGCGGCCTCCTCGGCGTCGCGGAACAGGGCGTCGAGCCCTTCGATCAGTTCGCGGGATGGGCGCTCGGCATGCACGCCGCGTGAGGGCGCGCGGGTGCCGCGCAGGAAGACGTAGAGCGCGCCGCCCAGGTGGCGGTCGATGTCGTAGTCCGGCAGGCGGGAACGGAGTAGCCGGTGCAGGGCCAGCAGGTACAGGCAGTACTGCACGTCGTAGCGTTTCTCGAGCACCGCATCCATCATGGCCTCGGGCGAGTAGGCGGCGTCGTCTGCCCCCAGGTGGTTGGATTTCCAGTCGAGCACGTAATAGCGCCCCCGGTGTTCCGCCACCAGGTCGATGAAGCCCTTGAGCATGCCGTTGAGCCGATCGGGGTCGAGCGCCGGCCGGGGCCTTCCGCCGAGTGTGTGAGTGCTTACGAGGGCGTCCAGCCGGCGGGTGTCGACCCGGTGGGCGGCCAGCCAGAATTCCATCTCGATCTTGTAGCTGTCGAGCCGGTCGAGGCGCAGCGGGGTGTCGTCCGTGGCCGTCTCCGCTGGGCTGTCAGGTACCGGCAGTTCGGCGCTCAGCAGGCTGGGCAGCCATTCGGCGAGGGCGGGAATCTGGCTTTCCCAGCCGCGTCGGTTGGCGCGGCGGGCCAGGGTCTCGTCGCGCAGCTCGGCGTCCTCGGCGACACGGGCGAAGCCGTGCTGGCCGGCCCATTCCAGCAGGCCGTGGAGAAAGGTGCCCGCCGAGGGGCCGCGAGGAAATCTATGCAGTGAGCCCTCGCTCACCGCAGCGGCGCCGGCATCGTAGGGCTCGTCGATTACTTCCATCGCCGTGGCTTCGCCAGCGGTGGTGGGCTCCGGTGACGGCTCGGCCTCGACGCTGGTGGCGGATTCGGTGTCGTTATCCGGAGTGGCGCCGGTACGTAGTGCCGAGTAGCTGGCGATCCACCAGTGTTCGCGAATGGTGCGTTGCGGGCGGCGAGCCGGGGCCAGTGGCGCTTCGTCGTCGTCCGGCGGTACAGGCGTGGTGTCCACGTCGGGGGCGTCGCTGACGACGACCGTGGCGCCTTCGCTGCCATCATGAGCCGCGTCGTCGAGGGCTTCCAGCGCGGGGCGCAAGGCGTCGGGCGGCAGCGGTTGGCCGCCGGCGACGAGCCAGCCGATGGCCGAGTGCTCCAGGCCTTCCAGCGGGGCGAGGCCGAGCCAGGTGGCGTGCCGTGCCCGGGTCAGGGCGACGTAGAGCTTGCGCATGTCCTCGCTGAGCCGTTCGTGATCGGCGCGCTCGCGTATCGTCTCGTCGGCCTCCAGGGAGAGGTGCAGTCGGCCCTCGTCATCGTGCCAGCGCAGCGGCAGGTCGGTTTTCTTGGTCGGCCGGGCGGCGGCGATGAAGGGCAGGAAGACCAGCGGATACTCCAGCCCCTTGGACTTGTGGATGGTGACGACCTGGACGAGATCGGCGTCGCTCTCCAGGCGCAGGCGATGGGCCTCGCCCTGTTCCTGCGGCCGGGCGATGGCCTCGCGCAGGTGGCGCAGCAGGGCGTGCTCGCCGTCGAGCTCGTTGCTGGCTTGCTGGAGGAGTTCGCCGAGGTGCAAGAGGTCGGTCAGTCTCCTTTCCCCCTCGGGCACGGCCAGCAGCCGTCCTGGTACGCTGAAGTCGGCGAGGATCTGGTGAATCATCGGCAGCACGCCGCGCTGTCGCCATTGGCGGTGGTAGTCGCGGAACTGCATCACCCGCGCTTCCCAGGCCAGTTCGTCCTGCTGGTTGCCGCCGCTCATGGCGTCCAGCTCGGCCAGCGTCAGGCCGAGGCTGGGGCTGGCCAGGGCGGCGCGCAGGGCGCGGTCGTCGTCGGGCGCGGCGCAGGCGGCTAGCCACAACTCCAGCTCGGCGGCGGCCTCGGTCTCGTACACGCCTTCCTTGTCGGAGAGGTAGACGCTGCGCACGCCGCGCTCGAGCAGCGCACGGCGGATGGCACGTGCCTCGCCGGCGTTGTTGACCAGCACGGCAAGATCTGACGGCGCCAGGGGGCGGAAATCCTCGCCTTCGGTGAAGCCGGTTCGGCCGGCCTGGCCTTCGCGGAGCAGTGCGGCCATCTGGCTGGCGCAGCGCGCGGCCAGCTCCCGCAGGTAGGCGGATTTCGACAGCGGCGTCTCGGCGTCGACGTGCCAGAGAGTCAGGGCTGCCTGGGGCGCGCCGTCGCGGGTCAGTGAGTCCTTGCGTCCCTTGGCGCTGACGGGCTGAAAGGGAACGGGATCTTCTCCGCCCTGGCGGAACAGGAAGGCGCCGCCTTCGTTGTGTGCCTCGGCGTATTCGAATACGCGGTTGACCGCGGCGACCATGTTGGCGGCGGAGCGGAAGTTGGTGCCGAGGGTGACGTGGCGACCGACGGTGTCGCGCCGGGCCTGGAGATAGGTGTGAATATCGGCGCCGCGAAAGGCGTAGATGGCCTGCTTGGGGTCGCCGATCAGCAGTACGGCGCTCTTTTCAGCGCCCGAAGCCGCGCTCTTTTCAGCGCCCGATGCCGCGCTCATTTCACTGTCATCAACGACGCCACGGTTCTCGGCGAGTCGATAGACATGGTCGAACAGCCGATACTGAACCGGGTCGGTGTCCTGGAACTCGTCGACCAGCGCCACCGGGAACTGGGCGCGGATACGCGAGGCCAGGGTCTCGCCGGCCTCGCCCTGGAAGGCTGCATCGAGCCGGTGCAGCAGGTCGTCGGGGCCGAGCTCGGCGCGGCGGCGCTGGACTGTCTCGCGGCGCCGCGCCATCCAGTGAACGGCGTGGGAGAGCAGGTCGGCGAAGGGCTCGGGCAGTTCGGCCAGGCGGTCGCGCAGTTCGACCAGGGCGTCCAGGGCGGGATGCGTCGGCGGCGGGCCTTCCTTCCAGATCTCGGCCAGGCCCTCCGGCGTCAGGCGTTTCCAGGCGGCATCGGTGAGATCGGGCGTCACGGCCTCGGGGTCACTGGCCCAGTCGCGCAGCTTGTTGAGCCAGTTGGCGCGGTTCTTGGCGTTGAGCTTCTGGCCATTGAACGCCTTGCGGGCGGCGGCGTCGTCGAGCAGCGCTTCCAGTTCGTCGACCCAGGCCGGCCAGGGCGCCTTGAGTTCGCCGAGGATGCGTTCGCGCTCGGCCCGGGCGTTGGCCAGCGTCTCGGCCGGCGGTGGCGCCTCGGGCAGGGCGGCGGCGTGGACCCGCAGGCGGCCGACGGCCTCGTTGAGGGCGTCCGGCGAAGCCCAGTGCTGGGTGATCACGCCCAGGGCCTCGGGGTCGAGGGCGTAGTAGAAGGTTCGCCAGTAGTCCCGGGCGATCTCCTGATCCATCGCCGACTGGTCGAGTTCCATGGTCAGGGCGAACAGGCTGCCGCTGTCGAAGGCGTGCTCGCGCAACATGCGATGGCACCAGGCGTGGATGGTGGAGACGGCGGCCTCGTCCATCCATTCGGCGGCCAGGCGCAGGCGGCGGGCGCAGGCCGGCCAGCTTTCCCGGGGGTAGCTGTCGCGCAGGGCGAGCAGCGGGTCCGCGGGGCGCTCGGCGGCGGAGGCGCTGCCGGGCGCTGGCTCTGCCGAACTCTGTGGCTCGGCGAAGAGGTCGGGGGTGGTGTTCCGGGACGGACTTCCTTCAAGGCCTGCTCCAGGCGCCCCTTCGGCGCCTTTCCCCACCGCGCTGGTATCGGCCTGAAAGGCGTCGGCGGCTTCGACGAGCCGGGCGCGGATGCGTTCGCGCAGTTCTTGGGTGGCGGCGTTGGTGAAGGTTACCACCAGGATTTCCGGTGGCGTCAGTGGTCGGGGAAAGGCCGCGGTGTCGTCGGCGTCGCGCGGACCGAGCACCAGCCGCAGGTAGAGCAGGGCAATGGTGAAGGTCTTGCCGGTGCCGGCGCTGGCCTCGATCAGGCGGCTGCCGGGCAGCGGCAGGTGAATCGGGTCCAGGTTGGGGGCGTGTTCGCTCATGACTTGTCTCCCCTCGGCTGGCGCTTTGCGGTGCCCGACATCTGCTTCTGGGTGATCTTCACCATATAGTGCAGCGGCCCGTAGAGGCGTTCGGCCAGTTCGCCGAAGTGTCGGCCGGCGGCCTGGTGGCGGGCCAGCTCGTCGAAGTCGCGCCACTGTCGGGCCAGATAGGCGTCGTGGCTGAGTTCGCCGCCCTGGTGGTCGTTGCCTTCCAGGGTCTGGACGGCAGCCTTGGCGGCCTTGAGATCGGTTTCTTCGGCGTTCTCCGCGTCGCCCAGGTAGCGCTCGACCCCGCTGGCGTCGCCGCCTTTCTCGATCCAGGCGAAGGCGGTGTCGCGGGCCAGCGGCAGCGGCGCGGTCATGCCGGCCTGCCAGGCCGAGGCGATGGCGGTCAGCCGGGCGCGGGCTTCGTCTGCGGGCAGCGGATACAGCGTGCCCTCGCCGGCCCGGGAGCGCAGCTCGGTGATCATCGGGCCGACGGCGATCTGGGCGGCCAGATGCTCGACCCAGGGTGTCAGCCAGTGTTTCCAGTTGTACTTGCTCTGATTGATCAGGCTGCTGGTGAGCAGCAGCAGGCGGCAGGTTTCGCCCTGGTCGTTCTCGCGCAGCTCGCCGAGCCAGTCCTCCACGGCCAGTTCGCCGCCGTCGGCGTCCAGCGAGAGCGAGACCGGCGCCGGCATCGGCCGGGCGTGGGGCCAGGCGTCGAGCAGTTCGGCGTATTTGGCGAACAGCTCGTCCAGGGGCGCGACGAGGTCCTCGCGCATGCGTTGGGCGAAGCCGCCCATGGCCAGCCGGCCCTCGCGCTCGAGCCGCGCCAGGGTCTCGTCGACGACGGGCATGGGCGGCTCGCTGGCTTCCACGGCGCGTCGCCCGGCGCCGATCAACTCGTTCTGGAGTTGCCAGTGGGCCAGGCCGTCGAGGTCGAAGGGCTCGTGGTCGGGGCTTTCGGCAGCCTCGCGCTCTAGGTACACGCCGAGCCGGGTGTTGAAGAAGGCCTTGACCGGGTCCTTGAGGAAGGCGCCGAGTTGCTTGAGCGTCAGCGGGGTTTCCTGGGCCATGGGGAGCAAGGTGGGGGCGCTCGCACCGCTGGTGGAACTTGTGGCGTTTGTCGGCGTGGTCGTTGAGTCGCGTCCCTTGGCGCTCTGCGGTGCATGAATCGCCCGCCATTCATGGGCATAGGTGAACAGCCCCTGGCCGGCGGTGGCGTCGGGGCGGTGGGGCTGGCGGAAGTAGGTGCGGCTGAAGGGCTGCAGCGGGTGCTCGGTGGTCAGGGCATCGAGCAGCGCCTGGCCGTCGCCTGCCTGTTCATCCGCTGCGTGCCCGGCCAGGCGCCAGCCGTCGGCGATATGGTCGCGCAACTGGCCGAGCAGCACCGAGGGCGGCTGTAGGGCGTTGTCGTGAATGCTGCGGCCGACCCAACTGATCATCAGCCGCTCGCGTGCCGAGAGTAGCGCCTCGAGGAACAGGTAGCGGTCGTCCTCGCGGCGCGAGCGGTCGCCGGGACGGTAGTCGTGGCCCATCAGGTCGATGTCCAGCGGGCGCTGGGTGCGCGGGTAGTCGCCGTCGTTCATGCCCAGCAGGCAGACGTGGCGGAAGGGAATGGCGCGCATCGGCATCAGGGTGGCGATGTTCACCGCGCCGGCCAGGAAGCGCTGGGAGAGGTTGTTGCCGTCGATCTGGCCGAGCCAGTGCTCGCGTACCACCGAGAGCGGCAGGGGCTCCTCGAGGCCGGCATCCTCGGTGGTGTCGCGCCATTCGTCGAGCAGTTCCTCGAGCCGGGTCAGGGTGGTGAGATCGGCTTCGTCGGCGGCGCTGAAGCAGTCGGCGAGCAGCTCGCGCAAGCGCTGGCACCAAGTGGCTACGTCGGCGGGCTCGCTCAGGCGGCGCCAGAGAGTGTCCAGGGTATCGAGCAGATCCACCAGCGGGCCGGCCAGCGCGGCTTCCAGGCCGCCGATGTCGCCGAACGGCTCAATGCCGTGCCAGGGGCCGTCGGCGTTGTCGCCCACCGCATAACCAAGCAACAGGCGGCGCAGGCCGAAGACCCAGGTGTTGGCGGTGAGCCCGTCGGGCAGGTCGAGGCGGGCACGCTGGTCGGCGCTGAGTCCCCAGCGAATGCCGGCGCCTTCGATCCAGCGGCGCAGTACCGGCAGGGCCTCGGCGTCGAGCCCGAAGCGCTGGCGCAGGGCGGGCACTTCGAGCAGGTCAAGCAGCTCGCCCACGCTGAGCCGCGATTCGGGCAGGTGCAGTAGCGCCTCCAGGGCGATCAGCAGCGGCTGGCGGTGGCGGCTGGTCTGGTCGGAGAGCGTGAAGGGAATATGGCGCGGATCGTCCGGTGCCAATCGCCCGAACACCGCCTGAACGGCGGCGGTGTAGGTGTCGATGTCGGGCACCATGACCAGGATGTCGCGGGGCTTGAGGCTCGGGTCGGCGTCGAAGGCGGCCAGCAACTGATCATGGAGGATCTCGACCTCGCGCAGGGCGCTGTGGGCGACATGGAAGCGCAGGCTGGTGTCGCGCTCCGGGTCGACGGCCGGCCAGGTGTCGCGGGTCTCGCTCGGCGGGCGCAGCTCGAGGATGTCGTCCTGCAACTGCTGGAGCAGGCCGGGTGCGTCGCAGCCTTCCAGCGGCGACTCGAAGAGGTCGATGCGCAGCGACTCGGCCTCGAAGCGGGCTCGGTAGCTTTCCTGGTCGTCAAATTCGTCGAGCAGGCGCAGGTAGTCGCGGCCCTGCTTGCCCCAGGCGGCCAGCAGTGGCTGGGCGTGGAGGTGCAGTTGGGTGTCGTCCAGCTCGATGGGCATGCCGGGGCGGCGTTGCTGGCGCTTGCGTGCGGCACGCAGCAGGTCCTTGTGCTCTATGATGTCGGCCCAGTAGTGGCGACATGGGTTGTGCACGCAGAGCACCACCTGGCTGACCCGGGCGATGGCGGCCAGGGCCTCGAGGGTCTGGCGGGGCAGCGAGGAGATGCCGAACACCATGACACGACGCGGCAGGCCGGCAGGACGCGTCTCGGGGGTAAGTTCCTTGCAGGCTTCGAGAAAGCGGCTGTGCACCAGGGCACGGCTGGTGGCCAGCCCCGCCGCGCCGATGTCGTCGCGCAGGTAGCGCCACAGGGCGGGCTGCCAGCGCTGATCGTCGTCGAGCGGCCGGGCCTGGCCGCGGGCGTCGATGAGCTCGTCGCGGCCTTCCGCCCAGGCCGCCAGCCAGTCGGCGCGGTAGACCTGGTACTGGTCGAACAGATCGGCCAGGCGCTCGGCGAGCTGGTGGCGCTTGCGCAGGTCGTCGTCATCGGCCAGAAAGCGCGCCAGCGGGGCGAACAGCGGGTCGTCGAGCAGGGCGGGCAGCAGGCGCATCAGCCGCCAGATCAGCCGGGGCTTGTCGAGCGGCGACTCCGGCGGCACGGCACCCTCGCCCTCGCGATGCACCAGCACGCTGCGGTAGGCCTGCCACAGGAAGCGCGCCGGCAGGGTGACGTCGAGCGCCGCCGCCACGCCGCTGCCCTGCGGATCATCGGCGGCCAGGGCGAGCTTGAGCCACTGGCTGATGCCGTTGCTCTGCACCAGGATGGTTTCGTCTTCCAGCGGCGTCAGCGGATGACTGCGCATCCAGGTCACCGCCAGGTCGCGCAGGTCCTCCAGGCGATTGCCATGCACCACCATGAAGCCGGGTTGCAGGGTGGTGTCGGATGTGGCGAGCATGGCAGTTCCTTCGCGGCGGCGAGCATGCCTTCATGGTGCCGCAAATCGGTGGCGGTATAAATGTGGTGGTTGCTGGTCAAGGACAATCACTGGCGTCAAGCATGGGACTGCGTGCATCACGGGAGCTGGCGCATGAACACCGAACGTTTCGAATGCGACGCGCCGGTCGGGGTGATCGCCGACACTCACGGCACACTGCGCGACGAGGCGCTGACGATGCTCGAGGGTTGCGGGCTGATCCTGCACCTCGGCGATGTGGGCAGCCGCGATGAGGATGCGGCGATACTCGAGCGGTTGGCCGAGCTGGCGCCGGTCCATACGGTGCGGGGCAACGTCGACACCGCGGCCTGGGCCGAGCGGCTGCCCTGGCATCTCGATCTGGTGGTCAACGGCTGGCGTCTGCACCTGGTGCACGACATCGCCGACTTCGCTAGTGCCACTTCCTGCGACGCCGGGCTGCATGGCCACTCCCACAAGGCGCGCAACGAGTGGCGTGACGGCCGGCTGCTGTTCAATCCCGGCGGCGCCGGCCGCCGGCGTTTCTCCCTGCCATTGACGGTCGGCAAGCTGTGGGCCGACGAGGCCGCGCTGCGCGGCGCCATCCTGCATCTGCCGGTGTGAGCGCGACACGGCGGCGCTGCACTCCTGAGTCCGGGCGCTTCGGGCATGAACGATCTAGGGGGCCGGCAACACGGGCAGCCACAGTGCCAGGGCGAGCAGCGTGGCCAGCAGCACCGGCGGGGTGATGACCAACCCGACCTTCATGTACTGCCCCCAGCCGATGCGGTAGCCCTTGCCGGCCAGCACATGTAGCCAGAGCAGGGTGGCGAGGCTGCCGATGGGGGTGAACTTGGGCCCTAGGTCGTTGCCGATGACGTTGGCGTAGACCATCAACTGCTGAGTCTGCTGCGCGACATCCGCCTGGTCGATGGCCAGCGCGCCGATCAGCGTGGAAGGCATGTTGTTCATCAGTGAGGCCAGGATGGCGGAGGCGAAGCCGGTGCCGAGGGTCGCCACGATCGTGCCTTGCTGGCCCAACCACACCAGCACATTCGCCGCCCGGGCGGTCAGCCAGGCATTGCCCAGGCCATAGACCACCAGGTACATGCCCAGCGAGAACAGCACGATCTGCCAGGGAGCGTTGGCGATGACCTTGCGAAGCGGGATGACATGCAGATGTCCTGGCGTCAGCCATCGACCGGCGATGGCCATCAGCACGATGGCGGCCACGCCCATGATGGCAGCGAACGGGATCGGCCAGCGGGTCGTCAGGAACAGGGCGATCAGCAGCACGCCCAGCAGCGGAAAGGCGGCGCGAAAGACCTGGTGATCGCGAATCGCTGAGGCCGGTGCCTCGAGTCGCTCGACATCGTAGCGGGCGGGGATATCGCGGCGGAAGTACCAGCCCAGCACGACGAGGGTGGCGATCAGCGAGACCAGGTCGACCGGTACCATGATCTGGGCGTAGCGCGTGAAGCCGATATCGAAGTAGTTGGCGCTGACGATGTTGACCAGGTTGGAGATGATCAGCGGCAGGCTGGTCGAGTCGGCGACGAAGCCGGTGGCGATGATGAAGGCCAGAGCGGCCCCCGGGCTGAAATCGAGCCGCGCCAGGATGGCGATGACGATGGGCGTCAGCAGCAGGGCCGCGCCATCGTTGGCGAACAACGCCGCGATCATCGCGCCGAGCATCACGATCAGTGGAAACAGCAGGCGGCCACGGCCGTTGCCCCAGCGGGCGATATGCAGGGCGGCCCAGGCGAAAAAGCCCGCTTCGTCGAGGATCAGCGAGATGATGATCAGGGCGACGAAGGTGAAGGTAGCGTCCCAGACGATGTGCCAGACGGTATCCACATCGCCCCAGTCGACCACGCCGGTGGCCAGCGCCACCGCCGCGCCGCCCAGGGCGCTCCAACCGATACCCAGCCCTTTCGGCTGCCAGATGACCAGCACCAGCGTGGCCACGAAGATGGCGAAAGCCAGCATGTTCGATTCCCTTCTGTCGGCGATCCTTTCAGTGCGTGGCCTGATTGACGCGTCGGGACACGGCTTCGGCACTCTCTACCCGCTCCGAGTAACGATCGGTCAGGTAAGCGGCGCGCCCGCGCGTCATCCAGGTGAACTTCACTAGTTCCTCGCAGACATCGACGACCCGGTAGTAGAGCGGCGAAAGATGCATGCGACCGGCCTCGTCGAACTCGTTGAAGGCCTTGGGCACGGACGACTGGTTGGGGATGGTCAGCATGCGCATCCAGCGGCCGAGGATGCGCAGTTGATTGACGGCATTGAAGCTCTGGCTACCGCCGGAGACCTCCATGACCGCGAGTGTCTTGCCTTGGGTCGGTCTGACACCGCCCAGCGCCAGGGGTATCCAGTCGATCTGGGCCTTCATGATGCCGGTCATGGCGCCGTGACGTTCGGGGCTGACCCACAGCATGCCCTCGCTCCACTCGGCCAGATCGCGCAGCTCCTGCACCTTGGGGTGCTCGGCGTCGGTATCGTCGGGCAGCGGCAGGCCGGAGGGATTGAAGGTGCGCACGTCGCAACCGAACCAGCGCAGCAAGCGTGCGGCTTCCTCGGAGAGCAGGCGCGAGTAGGAACGTTCGCGCAGCGAGCCGTACAGCACCAGAATGCGCGGGGGATGACGAGGTTGGTCCGGGCCGACCAGAGCGTCGACGTCGATGGGGTGCAAGTACTCGGGGTCGATGTTGGGTAATTGATCCAGCCTCATGAGGCGTCCTCACCGTTGCACAGGTTCTCGCCAGCCTCTCGGCTGCAGTCGGCGGCGGGGTGTTGCAACTCCCGAAGGAGCGGTTCACACAGTTCGGCGCGTCCGGCGCAGCAGTCGCGCACCAGGAAGCTGAGTGTCTCTCGCATGTGATCCAGGTTGGCTCGATAGATGATCGAGCGGCTCTGTCGACGCGAGCTCACCAGTCCTGCCCGCGACAGCACGCCCAGATGCGTCGACATGGTGTTGTGCGGCACATCCAGTAGCCGGGCGATCTCGCCGGCCGGGAGACCTTCCGGTTCGTACCGTACCAGGACGCGGAAGGTCGCCAGGCGGGTCGCCTGAGAAAGTGCCGTGAAGGCGTCGAGAATCTTTTCGTTGTCCATATGTCGAGAATTACAGAAATGAAGGCGAAAATCAATTGATGCTGAGATTCGTGGCTCAGGCGCCTGGCAAATCGCCGCTCGTCATGCGGATCAGCGACGGCACCGCCGTCGGGGTGCCGTCATGGGAGGCAGGGCGACTCAGCGGTAGGTAGCGTCGAAGCGCTGGCGCAGCTCGTTCTTCTGCACCTTGCCCATGGTGTTGCGGGGCAGGGCGTCGATGAAGAAGACGCGTTTTGGCTGCTTGTACTTGGCCAGGCGGCCCTGCAGGTGATCGAGCACCTGCGCTTCGTCGAGGCTGGCGCCCGGCTCGCAGACTACCGCCGCCGTGACGCCTTCGCCGAAGTCCGGATGGGGCAGGCCGATCACCGCCGACTCCTGTACGCCTTCGAGCTCGTCGATCACCTGTTCGACTTCCTTGGGATAGACGTTGTAGCCGCCGGAGATCACCAGATCCTTGTCGCGACCGACGATTTGCACGTAGCCGTGATCGTCGATCATGGCCAGGTCACCGGTGATGAAGAAGCCGTCTTCCAGCAGCTCCTCGCGGGTCTTCTCGGGCATGCGCCAGTAGCCGATGAAGACGTTCGGGCCGCGTACCTGCAGCAGGCCGATCTCGCCTTCGGCGACTTCCTCACCCGTATCGCGGTCGGTGATGCGGATTTCCACACCGGGCAGCGGCTTGCCGACGGTGCCGGCGCGGCGCGGGCCGTCATAGGGGTTGGAGATGTTCATGTTGGTTTCGGTCATCCCGTAGCGCTCGAGGATGGCGTGCCCGGTTCTGGTCTCGAAGGCTTCATGGGTCTCGGCGGTTAAAGGGGCGGAGCCGGAGACGAACAGCCGCATATTGGCGGTGCGCTCGGCCGTCAGGCGCTCGTCGGCCACCAGTCGGGTGTAGAAGGTGGGCACGCCCATCATCACGCTGCCGCGGGGCATTTCCTCGAGGATGACCTCGGCGTCGAACCTGGGCAGGAAGAGCATGCTCGAGCCGGCCATCAGGCTGACGTTGCAGGCCACGAACAGGCCGTGGGTGTGGAAGATGGGCAGGGCGTGGATCAGTCGATCTTCCGCCTCGAAGCGCCAGGCTTCCACCAGGGTCTTGGCGTTGGAGGCGAGGTTGCGGTGGGTCAGCATGGCACCCTTGGAGCGACCGGTGGTGCCGGAGGTGTAGAGAATGGCGGCCAGGTCGTCGGCCTCGCGTGGCACTGTCTCGTTGCGCGGCGTGGCGCGTGCGGCCTTGTCCAGCAAACTGCCGTCGGCATTGGCTCCCAGGGTTTCCACCGCCGGGCAGCCGGCCTCGGCGGCAATGGCACGGGCATCCTCGTGGACCTGGGGCCGGCAGACGAACAGGGCGGGTTCGGCGTCGCCGAGGAAGTAGCGGATCTCATCAAAGGTATAGCCGGTGTTGAGGGGCAGATAGACGCCGCCGATTCGCAGGCAGGCGAGGTAGAGCAGGATGACTTCGGGGCTCTTGTCGACCTGGACGGCGACCCGGTCGCCGGGCGAGACGCCCAGCTCGGTCAGGGCGCCGGCCAGGCGCGCGCTTTCGGTGAGTGTGTCGGCATAGGAGTAGCGTCGACCCTCGCGGGTGGTGATGAAATCGGCGTCGCCGCGCTGCTGCATGCGGCTGGCGAAGCTCTCGAAGAGGTTGTGGCTCATTTCAGCTCTCCCTTGGCCTGCTGTTTCCTGGCCTTGCGGGCGAGGTCGCGTACCTCGCTCGAGCAGGCCACGGTGGCGTTGGCGGTGTAGTTCTCGTGGTTGCGTTCGATGTCGTTGAGCACGTAGAGGTAATTGACCATCAGGCCGGCGGCCTGCTCGAGCCCCTTGTCGGAGATGTCGCCGAGCCAGTTGATGCGATGCAGCTCGGCGCCGTTGCCGAGGTGAAAGCGAGCCACCGGGTTGAGCGGCACCCCCCGGTCGTTCTTTTCCTGCGTCAGATAGCGGGCGGCCATCGGCCGCACGACGGCCTTGAGGGCCTCGGCACGTTCGGGATCCCGGTGCCAGCCCGGCTCGTCCAGGGCCGCGAGCGCCTCGCGCTGGGCCTCGGACGTACTGTCGTCGTCACGCTGTGCCTTCAGCCATTGGGCAAAGCCCGGCACCGGCGAGAGGGTGACAAAGTGCTTGAGCTGGGGCAGTTCCTGCTTGAGTTCCTGCACCACTTGCTTGATCAGGAAGTTGCCGAAGGAAATGCCGCGTAGCCCGGTCTGGCAGTTGCTGATGCCGAAGAAGGCGGCGGTGTCGGCATCCTCGGGTGCTTCCACGTCGCTGTCTTCTCCCGCCAGGATCGGCTGGATGTGATCCGGCAAGCCCTTGCACAGCGCCACTTCGACGAAGATCAGCGGTTCATCGCCGATGGCGGGATGGAAGAAGGCAAAGCAGCGCCGGTCACGGGTATCGAGCCGTCGACGAAGGTCGTTCCAGTCGTGGATTTCGTGCACCGCCTCGTAGTGGATGATGCGCTCGAGCAGCGAGGCCGGTGTGTTCCAGTCGATGCGCTTGAGCATCAGGAAGCCGCGATTGAACCAGGAGGCGAAGAGGTGGGCGAAGTCGGCATCGATGCCCGCCAGCTCTGGGTGTTCGCGACGCAGGGCGAGCAGGTCCTCGCGCATGCGGACCAGTTGATAGGTGCCGTCGCGGGCGAGGTTGAGTCGCCGGAACAGCTCCTGACGCCGTGGTTCGCAGGCCTCGAACAGGCCGTTCAGGGTGGCGTTGTCGCGAGACTCGCGATAGGCGGCGTAGGCCTGGTCGATCCGTGTCGGATCGGCGGCGAATTCCTCGGCGAGCCGGGCGAAGAAACGCCGGCGTTCGCTGCCATCCAGCCGCTCGTACATGGCCAGGGCGCGGCTGGCCAGGGCGATGCTCGAGGCCTCGCCATCGCTTTCCAGCAGGGCACGACAGGCGCCCACCAGGTCGGCGTGGTCGGGATTGGTGTTGTACCCGTGGCGACGTCGCAGCAAGGCGTCGCGCTGGGTGATGTTGTTGAACATCTCCTGCAGGAAGGTCATGTTCATGACGTCGACTCCTTCAGCCCATGAGCAGGTCGGGTAGCCACAGGGCAAGGCCCGGGAAGAGACACAGCAGGACGATTCCCAGCACCATGCACAGTGCGTAGGGGAGGCTGCCGAACAGGATGTCGCGCAACGAGATGTCCGGTGCGATGCCCTTGATGATGAAGAGGTTGAGGCCGACCGGCGGCGTGATCAGGCCGATCTCCAGGTTGATGGTCAGCACCACGGCGAACCAGTAAGGATCGAAGTTGGCGGCCAGAATGATTGGCAGCAGGATCGGGGCGGTCATCACGATCACCGCCACCGGCGGCAGGAAGAAGCCGGCTACTAGCAAGAAGACATTGATGACACCCATCAGCACCCAGCGATTGACCTCCAGCTCGGCGATGGCGCCGGCCACGGTCTGGGTGATGAATAGCGACGACAGGGCGTAGGCGAACACCTCGGCACAGGCGATCACCAGCATGATCATCACGCTCTCGCGCAGGGAGTCGCGCATGATCAGCTTGATGGGACCGACCTGCCACATGCGGTAGATGAGAATGGCCAGTGCCAGGCACAGAAAGGCGCCGACGCCGGCGGCCTCCGAAGGCGTGGCCACTCCGCCGTAGAGCGCGAACAGGATGCCCGCTACCACGGCCAGGAAAGGCAGCACCCGGATCAAGGCCTTGATGTTGGAGTCGACGTTGGTCTTGACGGTCTCCTTCAGGCGCTCGGTTGTCTGGGCTATTGGTGCCTGATAGCCGCCGGTCAGCTTGCAGGCAATGATGGTCCAGACCATGAATAGCCCCGCGAGCATGAAGCCCGGCACCACCCCGGCGATGAATAATCGGCCGATGGAGGTCTCGCTGGCGATGCCGTAGATGATCATGGTCACCGAGGGCGGGATCAGGATGCCCAGGGTACCGCCGGCGGCAATGCTGCCAGCGGCGACGCCATCCGGATAGCCGCGGGTGCGCATCTCGGGGATGCCCATCTTGCCGATGGCCGCGCAGGTGGCGGGGGAAGAGCCAGAGAGAGCGGCGAAGATCGAGCAGGCGCCGATGTTGGAGACCGCCAGGCCTGCCGGGAGCCGTCCCATCCACAGGTCCAGCGAGCGATAGAGATCGCGGCCGGTGGGCGAGGAGGCCACGGCGGCACCCATCAGGATGAACATGGGAATGGCAACGAAGCCGAAGTCGGCGATGCGCTCGAAGAAGGTCTCGCCGAAATAGGTCAGTTCCGGCAGGCCCCGGTCATACAGCAGGGCGAGCAGCGAGACGCCGCCCAGGGCGAAGGCGATGGGAGTGCCGATGGCCATCAGTGCCACGAGGGCGAGGGCCACGATGATGCCGAGTGTAATCGGGTCCATGTCAGTCCTCCCCGCGCAGCAGTTCGGCGATGTACTGCAGGGTCAGCAGACTACTGCCCACGGCCAGCGGCAGCAGGGCCGGCCAGAGCGGCGGATTCCATACCGTGCCGGTGGTCCACTGCCCATACCAGGCCTCGGCCAGATAGATCCAGGCGCCGTAGCTCAGGGCCGCGCAGAAGCCGAGGCCGACCAGCGAGGCCATCCACTGCATGACCTTGCGGGCCACGCCTCCCACCATGTCGGGCAGCAGGGTAATGGCGACATGGCCACCGGTCATCAGCACGTAGGCACTGCCCATCAGCATGGCGCCGGTGACGGAGAAGACCGTGAATTCCGTCTGCCAGCTGGTGCTCATGCCCAGCACGTAGCGCACGAACACCATGTGGCAGACCGCGAACACGCCGGCGATGAACATCACGGCAGCCAGGTAGGCGGCGTAGCGAGAGACGCTGTCCATCATGCGAATATAGAGATCGATGAGTGGCAGGCGTCCGGCAAAGGGTGAAGTATTGGCCATGGCCATGTCGTCCTCCCGAAGTCAGGGACACCGGCGTGGTGGGCCGGTGTCGGTGGCGGAGCCGGTGGGTCAATCGACGGCCAGGGCGGCATCGATGAGGGCTTGCCCATCGGGGACGTTCTCGGCGAAGTTCTTGTAGGCGCTCTGCTTGGCGATCTCCAGCCAGGCGTTGTAGTCCTCTTCGCTCATGCTCACGACCTCGACGCCGTTCTCCTCGAAGACATCGACCATCTGCTGGTCCAGGCCGGCTGCCTGCTCGGCGAAGAACTCCTCGGCGTCCTGGCCGGCTTCCATGAGCGCCTGCTGCTGCGCCTCGTCGAGTTTCTGCCAGCTCTGTTCGGCGATCAGGATCGGTTCGTACATGAACCACAGGGCGTGCTCGCCGGGTTCGGTCAGGCACTCGACCTGCTCGTAGATGCGGTACGAGACGAAGGACATCGATGAGGTGTTGGCGGCATCCAGCACGCCGGTCTGCATGGCGGTGTAGATATCCGAGGAGGGCATGGAGGTGATCGATGCGCCTGCGGCTTCCAGCATTTCCTCGAAGGCCGGGCCGGCGGCGCGGAAGTTCTGGCCCTCGACGGTGTCCGGCGAGGTGATGCAGCGATCGCTGGAGGCGAAGCCACCGGCCAGCCAGGCATCGGCCAGCACTCGGGCGCCACCTTCCTGGATGACGTCCTTGATCATGCCCATGAACTCGGAGTCGTTCAGCCGCTGGGCGTGCTCGTGGTTGCGCACCAGGCCGGGCATCAGGGTAGCGGAGAACTCGGGGTGGCGGCCGCTGGCGTAGTCGAGCGGCAGCGCGGTGATGTCCAACCGACCCCGAGACAGAGCGGCCCACTGCTCGCGTGCCTTGAACAGCGACTGACCGGGATAGACCTCGACTTCGAGCCCTACATCGGCGTCGGCGACCCTCTCGGCCATCAGTTGGACCATTTCATCACGCACGTCGCCTTGCCCGCCGGGAAATTGGTGGGAGGCGCGCAGTACCGTCTGGGCAGCCGCGGAAGAACTGGCGGCGAGCGTGGCGATAGCCAGGCCGGCCACCAGGGGTGGCATGTATGAGCGTTTCATGGCGTCTCCTTGGAGATTGTTCTTGTATGAAGTGTGTATCAGCTAGGCTGATGTATACTTCAATAGCCGTATTGAAATACCAGTGTCAAATTTAGGACCTTAGACCAAGGGGTGAGGCAAGCGCGTGAAGAGAGGAGCCCAGACCATGAAACGGTCGAATACGCAGCGACTTCGGGATGCACTGGAAGACGACATCATCAATGGGCGGCGCGCACCGGGGGAGCGCCTGGATCCGGAAGCTCTGGGCCGTGAGTTCGAGGTGTCGCGCACGCCGGTGCGCGAGGCGATCCAGCAGCTGGTGGCCAGCGGTCTGGTCACGGTCTCGCCGAAGAAGGGAACCTTCGTGGCCAAGGTGGGCATCGATCAGTTGATCGAGATGTTCGAGGTGATGGCCGAGCTGGAGGGAATGTGCGGGCGGTTGGCCGCCCGGCGGATCAGCGACGCGGAACTGACGGAGCTGCGCGAGGCCCTGGCGCGATGCGAGACGGCAGCTCGGGCGGGCGATCCCGACGAGTACTATTACGAGAACGCGGCCTTTCACGACTGCATCTATCGGGCCAGCCACAACGGTTTTCTGGATAGCGAGGCGCGCCAGTTGAAGCAGCGGCTCAAGCCCTACCGACGCCTGCAGCTTCAGGTGCGTCAGCGCATGGGCAGCTCGTTGGAGGAGCATCGCGAGATTGTCGCTGCCATCGAGGCCGGAGAGGCCGAGCGGGCCGAGCGGGCGCTACGCGATCACGTGCTCATCCAGGGCGAGCGCTTCAGCGACTTCGTCGCCAGCGTGCGCCGGCTCGGCACCCTGCAGGAGGATGCCGTCTGAGCGAGCCACTTCATGCCAGTTGAAAAGGAATCTCGCCGGCTTCGTGGGCCAGCAGCCATTGCTTTCGCCCGATGCCACCGGCGTAGCCGGTGAGTCGGCCGTCGCTGCCGATCACCCGGTGGCAGGGCACGACGATGGCGATGGGGTTCTTGCCGTTGGCGGCTCCCACCGCGCGCTGGCCGCCCTTGCAGCGGAGTTGCTCGGCGATCTCGGCGTAGTTGCGGGTCTGTCCGTAGGGAATGGTGGTGAGCGCCTCCCAGACGCGCTGCTGGAAGTCGGTGCCTTCGGGCGCGAGCGGCAGGTCGAACTCGCGGCGTTCGCCGGCGAAATACTCGGCGAGCTGCTGCCGGGCACGCTCGGTGATCTCGTTGGGGCGTGGCGCAGCGTCCTTTTCCATGACGAAGGCGATCTCGTTGATGCCCGAGGCCGTGGCGCTCAGGCGCAGTAGGCCGAGGGCGTCGCTTTGCGGGGGCTGGTAGTAGTCGAGGGCGTCGGTCATCGGCTCGCCTCCATGACGTTCGGTTCCAGGTTGTCGGGCGCCGGCTCCCGAGACCATAGCTGAAGGGTCAGGTAGCTGCGCCAGGGTGCGGCGTCGGCCGGGTCGATGCCGCCCAGGTGGCCAAGGGCTCGTCGTACCCCGGCGTCGCCATCCAGCCAGATGTCGGGATGCCCTATACCGCGCATGGCGGCGTAGTTTGCCGTCCAGGGACCGATGCCCTTGAGGGCCGTCCACTGGAGCGGATCGTCGCCCGATCCGGCACCAGCGTACCAGCTCGCGAAGCGTTGCAGGGTCGCCTTGCGTGCACCGGGCATGCGCAGGAAGGCGAGTTCGCTGGCGGCAATGGACTCGGGCGTGGGGAAATGATGGCCATGCTCGGTCGGCTCGCCCAGTCGGGCGACCAGGGTGCCGACCAGTCGACGTGCGGCGACGATGGAGACCTGCTGGCCGAGGATCGCCCGCACGCCGGCCTCGAATGGCGACCAGACGCCGGGCAGGCGCAGGCCCGCAATCAACGGCAACCCCGGCACGACACGACCGAGATGGGCCTCGATGGTAGCGGTATCGGCATCCAGGTCGAGAACCCGGCGAATCCGCCGTACCACCGGTGCCAGGGCAGCAAGATCGTCCAGCGCCAGGTGCACGCGGAAAGCGTGGTGTTCGGGATGATGCTCGGCGGTGAACCAGCCGCGGGCGTTGCCCCAACGGATATGGCGGCCATAGTGATGCTCGCCGACCCACTCCAGGCCTTCGATGGCGCGTTGGCGGTGGAAGCCGTGTAAGGACTGCCAGGCATAGGGCGGCCGGTAGGCGAGCGTCAGCGTCAGGTCGTCGCTGCCATCGCCACCGTGGCGGCGCAATTCCCGAGGAGCCAGGCCGATGTGGCGGCGAAAGGCGTCGTTGAAACGCCTCAGGCTGCGAAAACCGCTGGCGTGGGCGACCTCGGTGACGGGCAGCCTGGTCTGATGCAGCAGTTGCTTGGCGAACAGGCACTGGCGATGCAGCGCATAGGACTTGGGTGAGACGCCGAGACGTTGCTGGAACAACTGGCGCAGATAACGTTCGCCGATGCCCAGGCGCTCACAGAGCGCGCCCAAGGTGGCCTCGCTCAGGGCGCCCTCGTCGATCAGCCGCAGGGCTCGTTCGAAGGTGGTGTGGGGGCCACGCCAGGCGGGCGAATCCGGTGCACTGTCCGGCCGGCAGCGCAGGCAGGGGCGAAAGCCATCCTGCGAGGCGGCCAGGGCGCTCTCGTAGTAACGCACGTTGCGTTCATGGGGTGGGGTGGCCGGGCAGATCGGGCGGCAGTAGACGCCGGTGCTGGTCACCGCGATGAAGAAGCGGCCGTCGAACCGGGCATCCCGAGCCAGACGAGCCTGGCGGCACTGGGCGGGGTCCAGCATGATGGCGTTCTCCTCCGGCATCCCGAATCGATGTGGCCAGTGTATCGCGACGTATCACGGAAACTAGCCGGAATCGGCAGTGAAGACGTCAGTCCGTTCTCAGTGGCCCGTTGGTCTTGAGGGTGTCCATGGCGACCTGGGTGGCAATGTCGTGGATGCCGTCCAGAGGACTGACCACTTCGGCAAGGAAGCTCGACAGCGCACCGAGGCTGCCCACCACCACCTTGATGATGAAATCGTGGTTGCCGGTAACGGTATGGCACTCGATCACCTCGTCCCGTTTCAGCAGAGCGGCTACGGCGCTTCGCGGGTCGTCCATGCGGTGCTTGTCCATGGAAAGGAAAATGAAGGCCGTGACCTGCAGGCCCAGGGCGTCGGGGGAGACGCGAAGCGAATATCCCTGGATCACGCCCTCGCGTTCCAGTCGTGCAAGGCGTCGCGAACATTGGCTGGTGGAAAGGTTCACCCGCTCTGAGAGTTGCCCCAGCGTCAGGCGGGCATCGCGCTGCAGGATATGCAGGAGTTTCAGATCAAAACGGTCGAGTGATGTCATTTCTCTTTATAAAGCCATTATGCGCAATAATTTTGCATAAAAGTGGGGTTTAGCGTGGAAAAACGCAACCTATCGTCATCCATCTGCTCCTAGAATGCCCTGCAGCGATTCCCTTTGCCTGCCCGGAGATTCGATATGAGAGTGAACCTGGATCGTGTTCGTGAGCTTGATCTCCAGGATCCACTGGCGATCTTCAAGGAGCGCTTCGCGCTGCCGGAGGGCGTGCTCTACCTCGATGGCAATTCCCTCGGTGCCCAGCCCCTTGCGGCCCGAGACGCGGTCGCCGAGACCCTGGATCAGTGGCGTGACGAGCTGATCAAGGGATGGAATCAGGGATGGTTCGATGCGCCGGAACGGCTCGGCAACCGGCTTGCCCCGGTGCTGGGGGCGGGGGAGGGCGAGGTGATCGTCACCGATAACATCACGCTCAACATCTTCAAGTTGCTGGGCTATATCATCGGCCAGCGTGATGAAGGACGCGGGGTGGTACTGAGCGAGGGGGGCAACTTTCCCACCGATGGCTACATCGCCCAGGGCTTCAGTCGCTTCGGCGGGCATGAGCATCGTTTCCTGCCCGAGGGGGCGCCGCTCGAGGCACATCTCGACGGTGTCGATGTGGTGGTGCTGAGCCAGGTCAATTACCGTACCGGTGCGTTGCGCGACATGGCGGCCGTCACCCGCCAGGTGCATGCACACGGCGCCGAGATCATCTGGGACCTGGCCCACTCGGCTGGGGCCTTGCCGGTGGACCTGAACGGCTGCGGGGCCCGTTATGCCGTGGGTTGCACCTACAAGTACCTCAACGGTGGCCCTGGTGCCCCGGCGTTCCTGTACGTCCAGCGCGATCACCAGGACGGTGGCTGGCAGCCGCTTTCCGGCTGGCACGGTCATGCCGCGCCCTTCGACTTCGAGGCGAATTATGCCCCGGCCGGCGATATCACCCGCTTTCGCACCGGGACCCACTCGGCGTTGACCTACCGTGCCCTGGAGGCATCGCTCGACATGTGGCAGGACGTCGATCTCCAGGCATTGCGCACCAAGAGCCTGGCGATGAGCGAGCTGTTTCGCGATTGTCTGGCTGATTTGCTCGAATCCTACGGCATTACCGATATCACCCCGGCGGCCGGGGAGAGGGGCAGCCAGGTATCGCTGGTGGACACCGAGAATGGCTTTGCCATCGTCCAGGCGCTGATCGCCCGGGGTGTGATCGGCGATTACCGCGAGCCCGGCTTGATGCGTTTCGGCTTCACGCCGCTCTACCTGAGCTTCGAAGATGTCTGGCAGGCCGCCGGGCATTTCCGCGAGGTGCTGGAAACCGGCGAGTACCGGGAGTCGCGCTTCAACGTGCGCGGAGCCGTAACCTGAGGATGCGCCATGAGCGATGCCCTGGATCGCGAGTATTCACCGAGCCACTACGCCCGGGATGTCGCAGCCACCCTGGCGCGGCAGGCGGCGATGGGGCGGCAGGTGGTCGAGCGCCATGCGCCATGCCGGCTTGGCTATGGTGACGATCCACTGGCCAGGCTGGATCTTTTCGTGCCTCGGGGCGACGGCCCCTGGCCATTGATGGCCTTCATCCATGGAGGTTACTGGCAGGAACTGGACCATACCGCCACTGACTTCCTGGCCGAGCGTTATCTGGCACGAGGCATGGCCTTCGCTTCCCTGGGCTACGGGCTGGCGCCGGCGACATCGATCGAGACCATGGGCGAGCAGTGCGCGCGCGGGCTGGCGGAGGCGCGGACGGCGCTCGATGCGCGGGGCGGTGTCGACGCCGTGACGCTCGGCGGTCACAGTGCCGGCGCCCAACTGGCCTGTCGAGTGGCCGATGAGGCAGGCAAGGACATCGACGCGCTGCTGCTGGTCAGCGGTGTCTATGACCTGACGCCGCTGGTCGACACCTACGTCAATGTACCGCTTTCGCTCGACCCGGCGCAGGCCCGGGCGTTGAGCCCGCTGTTCGGTGAGCTGACCGGACTGCCGCCGAGCCGAGTGTTGATCGCCGAGCACGACTCGCCCGCCTTCCGTCGCCAGGGACGCGACTTCGTGAGCGCACTGAACGCTGCCGGTGGCAGGGCGGAACTCGTCGACCTGCCGGACTGCGATCATTTCGACATTCTCGACCATCTCTAGGCTGCCGAGGCGGCCATCACCACAACAACAATGGAGGCCGCGACGCGGCTTCCCCTGGATCTATTGCCATGAACAAGACAAGAGCGCAGTTCACCTCCCGCTTCGGTTTCCTGATGGCCGCGGCCGGTGCCGCCGTGGGCCTGGGCAATGTCTGGAGCTTTCCCTCCATGGCCGCCAACAACGGGGGCGGTGCCTTCCTGTTGCTGTATGCCTTGATGGCCTTCGTGCTGGCCTATCCGGCGCTGATGGCCGAACTGACCCTGGGACGTTACGCCCAGAGCGGTGTCATTCAGGCCATGTCGCGCCTCGGCGGGGCCGGCACTGCGGGTCGGTTGGGCGCAGCGATCGGGGGGCTGGCCATCCTCACCGCCTGCCTGGGGCAAGCCTTCTATGCCATCGTCACCGGCTGGCTGATCGGTGATACCCTGATCCCGATGCTCGAGTTGCTGGGCCTGAATAACTGGGCGAGGCGACTGGATGAGGCTGGTTTCTGGAAGGACTGGGGGCTGGCCAGCCTGGCCATGCTGGTGACCGTCGGTGTCGTGGTGGCCGGGGTCAACAAGGGGATCGAGCGTTGGTCCAAGCGCCTGATGCCGTTGCTGATCGCGCTGATGTTGGCACTGATCCTGGTGTTCATGACCCTGCCCGGGGCCACCACCGGACTCGCTGCCTACCTGGTGCCGGATGTCTCGCGGCTCTCCGCTCAACTGGTGGTGGATGCCATGGGCCAGGCCTTCTTCTCGCTGTCCATCGGCGTCGGTGCCATGGTGATCTACGGCTCCTACCTGAGTCGCCAGGCGGATCTACCGCGCGTCGGCGCCCAGGTGATGTTCATCGACATGGGCGTGGCCTTCATCGCGGGACTGTTGATCGTGCCCTCGATGTTCGTGGCCGATGGCCTGGGTGTGGATATCTTCAACGCGTCTGGACAGCTTCAGAGTTCATCCACCCTGTTGTTCGACGTGATGCCGGCGATGTTCGCCCAGTTGGGGCGACTGGGCGCTGGCCTGGAAGTGGCCTTCTTCGCCCTGCTGGCGATTGCCGCCTTGACCTCCATGTTTCCGGTACTCGAGGTACCGGTGGCAACCGTCGTCGAGACGGGCCGCATTTCGCGGCGTTGGGCGTCCCTGCTGATGGGGGCCGTGATATTTGCGATCTCCACGCTGATCCTGGTGTACTTCGATCCGCTTTTCGGCTGGGCGATTAGCGTCACCATCACCTATAACATGCCGCTCATTGGCGCTCTGGTGTGTCTCTATGTCGGCTGGCTGCTGTCGCGGGACGCCAAGCTTCGGGAATTACGTCGCGGCTCGCCCGATATGGAGAAAACCCTGTTCTGGCGGTGGTGGCCCTGGTACATACGTTTTGTCTGTCCGATATTGCCTTTGGTGGTACTGTTCAATGGCCTGACGGACTAGCCAGGGTTGCTTGCGGGAAACGAGCTTGCTTGACTGGTACAGGGCCGCGTCGGCGGCCTCAGCCTCGGGCGCTGCCTGAAACGTCGATGAATACAGACTCTCGTCGGACAAGGCCTTCGTCGATCATCGGGAGACATCACATGTCGCAACCCCTGACACGTCACAATCGCCCCCGCCAGGTGCTGGACGCGATCACCTCCGCCAATGCCGGGCTCTCCGAGGAGGACCGCGAGGCCAAGTACGCCAAGCTGGCCGAGTCACCCTATCAGTTCTTCCGGGGCACCAATCATCTTTACTGGGACGATGTCTGGCATGACTGGCGATTCGCCCTCTACGGCGGCCTGCCCGAGACGCAGACCTGGCTGCAGGGCGATGCCCACGCCTACAACTTCGGCGCCTACGGGCATCGCGACGATACCGTGCGCTATGGCATGGATGATTTCGACGACGCCATGATCGGCGATTACCAATACGATCTGTGGCGGCTGGCCATCAGCCTGGTGCTCGATGCCCGCGAGAACGTCGGCCTGTCGCGCAAGGCGATCGGCAAGGCGCTGGCGACGTTGACCGAGAGCTACCATGACGAACTGGCTGGCCACCTGAATGGCGAGGCGCCTGACGGCGTGACCCTGGACACCGCCAAGGGCCCCGTGCGGCCCTTTCTCGAGAAGGTCGCCGCCAAGCGCAGTCGCACCAGGATGCTCGACAAGTGGACGAGTGTGACCGATGAAGGTCGCCGCTTCGCCGAACGCCCGGACAAGCTGGCTCGCCTGCCGGCGCATCTGGCCAGCCAGTTGCGCAAGGCTATCGAGGAAGAATACCGCGAGACGCTGGGCGGTGAGCGTGCCGGGGCCGAGGAGGATCACTTCAGGGTCAAGGATCTGGCGCGTCGACTGGATGCCGGTACCGGCTCGCTGGGCCTGGAGCGTTACTATGCGCTGATCGAGGGTGGGCGCGATCATGAGCATGACGACGTGATTCTCGACATCAAGCAGCAGACGCCGCCGGAGGGCTGGCGCTTGATGAATGCCGCCGAAAAACGGGCCTGGCGTCGCGCCTTTCCTCATGAGGGAGCGCGCCATGCTGTCGCCTTCCGTGCCATTGCCGAGCATCCCGACCCCTACCTGGGGTGGTTGCACCTCGGGGACAGCGTGTTCTCGGTGCGTGAGCGCTCGCCCTTCAAGGAGGATTTCCCGACCCACAAGCTGGACGGTGGCAAGGACTACCGCAAGCTGGTCAAGCGCTGGGGGCGCATACTGGCGCGCGAGCACCTGCGCGGCGCCCAGGCTCTGTATCCCGATGATCCGGGCTGCTTTGCACGCAGTGTCTGTGCGCGGCTCGAGGGGCGAGTGGATCACTTCACCGACATGGTCGCCACTCTGGCGGTCAGTTATGCCGAATGCGTCGCCCAGGATCATCGCACCTTCGTTGCCAGCCGGGCCGAACAGGCCGAGGAAGCGTCAGCAGAGAAAGCATGATCGTTGCCGCGCTCGGGAATGTTGGCCGGCTGCGCCTGTCCCTGTAGGGTGAGGGGCCCACTGCACAGGAGGCGTCATGTTCCCGAGCTTTTCCCTGCGCTACGCGCGCCTGCCCGAACGGTTGCGCGCCGAATGCCTACCCACGCCGGTCGAGCGCCCCCGTTTGGTGGCCTTCAATCGGGAGCTTGCCGACGAGCTGGGCTTTGATCTGGCGGCGTTCGAGGCTGACGAGGCCGCCGGGGCACTCGCCGGCAACCAGGTGCCCAAGGGCGCCGAGCCGGTGGCCATGGCCTATGCCGGCCACCAGTTCGGCAACTTCGTGCCCCAGCTCGGTGACGGTCGGGCACTTCTGCTGGGCGAAGTGGTCGACCGCCACGGACGGATTCGCGATATTCAGCTCAAGGGCAGTGGCCGCACGCCTTTCTCCCGTGGTGGTGACGGGCGAGCGCCGCTCGGCCCGGTGTTGCGCGAATATCTGGTCAGCGAGGCCATGCATGCCCTGGGTATTCCGACCACCCGGGCGCTGGCCGCCGTGACCACCGGCGAGCGTGTCTTCCGCCGCATCCCCGAGCCCGGCGCGGTATTGACGCGAGTGGCATCCAGCCATCTGCGGGTGGGCACCTTCCAGTACTTCGCCGCCCGGGGCGACACCGAGGCAGTGCGCCTGCTGGCCGACGAGGCCATCGCCCGTCACTATCCGCATCTCTCCGATCGCGCCGACGACGGCGAGCGTTACCTGGCGCTGCTCGATGCGGTGGCGGAACGCCAGACCGAGCTGGTGGCGCGCTGGATGGGCGTCGGCTTCATCCATGGCGTCATGAACACCGACAACACCGCCATCTCGGGCGAGACTATCGATTATGGCCCCTGTGCCTTCATGGACACCTTCGACCCGCGCACGGTGTACAGCTCCATCGACGAGCAGGGGCGCTATGCCTATGTCAATCAGCCGGTGGTCATCCAGTGGAATCTCGCGCGTTTTGCCGAGACGCTGGTGCCGCTGATCGACAGCGATGGTGAGCGTGCCGTCGAGCGTGCCACACCGATCATCCGAGAGGTTTCGGAACGCTTCGAGGCCCGCTGGCGCGAGGTGATGCGCGCCAAGCTGGGATTGGCCACCGACGAGGACGGCGATGGCGAACTCGCCCAGGCGCTGCTGGATGCCATGCGTGCCGGGCGTGCCGACTTCCATCTGGCCTTCCGTTACCTGGCCGATGCCGTCGAGGCAGCGGCCGAGGCGCCGCGCCTGAAGGACATCTTCGAATCCCGGGACGAGCTCGAGGCATGGCTGCCGCGCTGGCGCGAACGCCTGGCCCGGGAGGAAGCGTCGAACGCTGATATCGTGGCACGCCTGAACGCCGCCAACCCCGCCGTGATTCCTCGCAATCACCGTGTTGCCGAGGCCATCGCCGCCGCCGAGGAAGACGACTTCGAGCCCTTCGAGGCCTTGCTGGCGGTGATCACCGATCCCTATACGACGCCGGACACCGAAGTCGATTACACGCGGCCGCCGCGCGATGAAGAGCGAGTGTTGCGGACGTTCTGCGGCACCTGAGGTTACCCTGCATCTGCCTGGTAACGTTGCCCGGGCGCGTCGTGGCGGGCTGGCACGAGCCTTGCCATTTGCTGGGTATGACAATATGACCTATCGATAGATAAAAAGGTTTGTTTATGATGGGGCGTGTCCCAGGGCGGGACGCGCCAACCTCGATACCTTTCATTCTTCGCTGCAAACGGAGGCATTCCATGTCCCAGCAGCCTATCGTCCAGGTCTTCTTCGACGAGTCCACCAAGACCTTCAGTTACGTGGTGCAGGACCCCGGCAGCAAGGCGTGCGCGATCCTCGATTCGGTGCTCGATTTCGATTATGCCGCCGGGCGTACCGATGTGCGATCCGCCGACGAGATCATCGCCTTCGTGCGCGCTAATCGCCTGGAGGTAGCGTGGATCCTCGAGACCCATGTGCACGCCGACCACCTCTCGGCGGCGCCTTACCTGCAAGAGAAGCTGGGCGGTCGGACCGGTATCGGCGCTAACATCACCGTGGTGCAGGATGTTTTCGGCAAGGCCTTCAATGCGGGGACTGACTTTGCGCGTGACGGCAGCCAGTTTGACCGTCTTTTCAAGGAGGGCGACACCTTCGCCATCGGCAGTCTGAGAGGGCGCGTGCTGCATACGCCGGGACACACGCCGGCTTGCCTGACCTATGTGTTCGAAGGTGTCGCCTTCGTCGGGGACACTCTGTTCATGCCGGATTATGGCACCGCACGCTGCGACTTTCCCGGTGGCGATGCCCGCATGCTGTACCGTTCCATCCAGAAGGTGCTGGCATTGCCCGCCGAGACGCGTCTGTTTTTGTGCCACGACTACAAGACGCCCGAGCGCGAGGAATACCGGCACGAGACCACGGTGGCCGAGCAGCGGGCCCACAACATTCATGTGCATGAAGGTGTCAGCGAGGAGGCGTTTGTCGAGCTGCGCACCGAGCGCGACGCAACCCTGGGCATGCCGCGGCTGATCATCCCCTCGGTGCAGGTCAACATGCGTGCCGGCGAAATGCCTGCCGCCGAGGATAACGGCCAGGTCTATCTCAAGGTACCCATCAACGCGTTCTGAGCCGTTGAGGACATGAAGACGCCGCGCCGACCAGGGGCCGACGCGGCGTCGTTTTCAGGCGTGAGACGGTTCGGATCAGGCGAGATCGAAGCGGTCCGCGTTCATCACCTTGTTCCAGGCAGCCACGAAGTCCTTCACGAATTTCTCCTTGGCGTCATCCTGGGCATAGACCTCGGTCAGGGCGCGCAACTGGGCGTTGGCGCCGAAGACCAGGTCGACACGGGTGGCGGTCCACTTCGTCTCGCCGGTCTTGCGGTCACGGCCCTCGTAGACGTCTTCCTCGGATGAGACCGGCTGCCAGTCGGTGCCCATGTCTGTCAAGTTGATGAAGAAGTCGTTGGTGAGGGTGCCAGGGCGGTCGGTGAGGATGCCATGCGGCACGTCGCCGTGGTTGGCTCCGAGAGCCCTCATGCCGCCGACCAGCACGGTCATTTCCGGGGCGGAAAGTCCCAGCAACTGGGCGCGGTCGACCAGCAGTTCCTCGTCGGGGACGGTGAACTTGGTGCGACGATAGTTGCGGAAACCATCGGCCTCGGGACGCAGCCACTCGAAGGACTCGGCATCGGTCTGGGCCTCGGTGGCGTCGGTACGGCCCGGCGCGAAGGGAACCTCGATGTCGTGGCCGGCATCCTTGGCGGCTTTCTCGATCGCCGCGGCGCCGCCGAGCACGATCAAATCGGCCAGCGAGACCTTCTTGTCGCCCGCTTGGGCGGCGTTGAAGTCGAACTGGATGCCTTCGAGCACCTGCAGCACCTTCGCCAGCTGCTCGGGCTGATTGACTTCCCAGTGCTTCTGCGGCGCCAGTCGAATGCGGGCACCATTGGCACCGCCGCGCTTGTCGGAGCTGCGGTAGGTGCTGGCGGAGGCCCAGGCGGTGTTGACCAGCTCGGTGATCGAGAGGCCGGACCCGAGGAGCTTGCGCTTGAGTTCGGCGATGTCCTGGTCATCGATCAGTTCGTGATCCACCGGCGGCACGGGATCCTGCCAGATCAGGTCCTCGTCGGGGACTTCCGGGCCGAGGTAGCGGGCCTTTGGCCCCATGTCGCGGTGGGTCAGCTTGAACCAGGCTCGAGCGAAGGCGTCGGCGAACTCCTCCGGGTTCTCGTAGAAGCGACGCGAGATCTTCTCGTAGGCCGGGTCGTAACGCAGCGAGAGGTCGGTGACCAGCATCATCGGCGGGCGACGCTTCGAACCACTTTCCGGCCCCGGAACCTCATCGCCCTTGGCGTCCTTGGCAACGAATTGATAGGCGCCGGCCGGGCTCTTGGTCAGCTCCCATTCGTAGCCGAACAGGTTTTCGAAGAAGTAGTTGCTCCACTGGGTGGGGGTCTGCGTCCAGATCACTTCCGGGCCGCCGCCCATGGTGTCTTCGCCCATGCCCTTGCCGTAGCTGCTCTTCCAGCCGAGGCCCATCTGCTCGACGGGGGCGGCTTCGGGTTCGGGGCCGACCTGCTCTTCCGTGCCGGCACCGTGGGTCTTGCCGAAGGTGTGGCCGCCGGCGATCAGCGCTACGGTTTCTTCGTCGTTCATCGCCATGCGGGCGAAGGTCTCGCGGATGTCATGGGCCGCCTTGATCGGGTCGGGCTCGCCCTCGGGGCCCTCCGGGTTCACGTAGATGAGGCCCATGTGGGTGGCGCCCAGCGGGGTTTCCAGCTCTCGCTTTTCCTTGTCGACGATACGCTCGTCGCTGCCGAGCCATTCCTTCTCGGCGCCCCAGTAGACGTCTTCCTCCGGCTCCCAGGTGTCTTCACGACCGCCGGCGAAGCCGAAGGTCTTGAAGCCCATGGACTCCAGCGCCACGTTGCCGGCCAGCACGTACAGGTCGGCCCAGGAGAGCTTGTTGCCGTACTTCTGCTTGATTGGCCACAGCAGGCGACGGGCCTTGTCCAGGTTGACGTTGTCCGGCCAGCTACTGAGCGGCGCGAAGCGTTGCTGGCCGCCTCCCGCACCGCCACGGCCGTCGCCGATGCGGTAGGTGCCGGCGCTGTGCCAGGCCATTCGGATCATCAGGCCGCCATAGTGGCCGAAGTCGGCCGGCCACCAGTCTTGGGAGTCGGTCATCAGGTCGTTGAGGTCCTGCTTGACGGCGGCCAGGTCGAGTTTCTTGAATTCCTCGGCGTAGTTGAACCCTTCGTCCATGGGGTTCGATTTTGTGGTGTGCTGATGGAGGATTCCCAGGTTGAGCTGATTGGGCCACCAGTCACGGTTTTCCGTGCCCTTGCCGCGCATGTTGGTGTTGCTGCCGTGCATCACGGGGCACTGGCCAGCCACCTTGCCATCGTGTTGTTCGCCCATGGTTTTCTCCCCCGATCAATAACTGCTTTAGGTGAAACTGCGTCGTGCGAGACGGGCCCATGCCGAGATGTCGATGCCACTCCGAGAAGCGCAGACATCCGGGGCGCGTCCGTCTATCTACAAGCTACTCCCTGCCGTCCGGGTGTTGCCAAATGCCTTTTCCAACCATAGTGATAGCATCATTCAATAGTGGTCGTGGCCGGCGATGGAGGTGGTGCTTGCGGTTCAGGAGGAGGCCTGGGGAATCGTCAGTTCCTGTCCTTCGCCCATCAGGAAGTCGCGATTGATTGCCAGGGCGTCGCGCAGAAAATCCCAGAGCAGCCGTACCCGGGCGAGTCGGCGCTGCTCCTGGCGCGAGGTGATCCAGAACTGTCGCACGATATCCACTTCGTCGGTCAGCAGGCTGGAAAGTTCCGGTGTGGTGGATGCCATGAAACAGGGTAGCACGGCGAGCCCGGCACCGCGCAGGCAGGCGCTGTACTGGGTGGTGACGCTGGTGCCGCGCATGGCGAAATGCGGGCCGGGATGGCCGACCACGGCCGGGTCGATCAATGGGTCGAGGTAGCTGAGCTGTTCGCTGAAGATCAGGTCGTCGATGTAGCCGATCAGCCGATGGCGGCCCAGGTCGGTGAGTCGCCGGGGGCTGCCCTGGCGATTCAGGTAGGCCTGGCTGCCATAGAGACGCAGTCGATAGTCGCAGAGCCGCGATATCACCAGGCCTGGGCTCGAGGGGCGTTCGATGGTGATCGCCAGGTCGGCTTCGTGACGGCTCAGGTTGACCACGCGGGGCAGGGCTAGCAGGTCCAGTGTCACGCCCGGATGGCGCTCGCAGAAGGCGGTGAGCAGCGGCGCGATCACCCAGGTGCCGAAGCCTTCGGTGACGCCGAGGCGAATCTGGCCGCTGATGCGGTGATTCTGGTCGGCAAGGCCCTCGCTGGCCTCGAAGGCATGACGCGCCATTTCCTCGGCATGAGCCAGCAAGCGATGACCCGCCTCGGTGAGGTGGTAGCCATGAGTGCTACGCTCGAAGAGCTGGGTATTGAGGCGCTGCTCGAAGCGGCGGGTGCGGCGTGACAGGGTCGAGTGGTCGAGCCCCAGTCGTCGGGCGGCGTCGGCGAGTCGCTGGCTGCGCGCCACTTCCAGGAATATCTGGATGTCCTGCCAGTCGAGCATGGGAATCTCCGAGGGATCGGTGGTTGTGCATGAGCGCACAAGCAATGTGCCCGTGTGGCCGTTGTTTCGCTATCCGACGTCTGGCTAGACTCGAATCATTCGGACGTCTTGTCGATATGCACACGACACCACAATCACAATCGTCACAGGAGCATGCTCATGTCCGTCCGCGAGATTCCGATGTACATCGACGGCCAGGCCGTTCCCTCCCGGAGCCAGGAGGTGCGCGATGTGGTCAATCCCGCTACCCAGGAAGTGGTCGCCCGCGTGCCGTTTTGTACCATCGAGGAGGTCGATCGCGCCGTGGCCAGCGCCAAGGAGGCCTTCAAGAGCTGGCGGAAGGTGCCGCTGGCCAAGCGGCAGCGGATCATGCTCAAGCTTCAGGCACTGATTCGCGAGCACACCGAGGAGCTGGCGGCGCTGATCACCGAGGAGCACGGCAAGACCCTGCCGGATGCCGCCGGTGAGGTGGGGCGCGGTCTGGAAGTCGTGGAGCATGCCTGCTCGATCACCTCGCTTCAGCTCGGTGAGCTGGCCGAGAATGCCGCCAGCGAAGTGGATGTCTATACCCTCAACCAGCCACTGGGCGTGGGAGCCGGCATCACCGCCTTCAACTTCCCGATCATGCTGCCCTGCTTCATGTTTCCGCTGGCCATCGCCACCGGCAATACCTTCGTGCTCAAGCCCTCCGAGCAGGACCCCAGTTCGACCATGCGACTGGTGGAACTGGCCCACGAGGCCGGCGTACCGGCCGGCGTGCTCAATGTGGTGCATGGCGGGCCGGACGTCGCCAATCGAATCGCCGATCATCACGATATCAAGGCGCTGTCCTTCATCGGCTCGACCCATGTCGGCTCGCTGCTCTACAACCGCGCGGCGGCCGCCGGCAAACGCATGCAGGCGATGATGGGCGCCAAGAACCATTGCGTGGTCATGCCCGATGCCAATCGCAGCCAGGCCATCAACAACCTGCTGGGGTCGGCCTTCGGTGCTGCCGGTCAGCGTTGCATGGCCAACTCCGTGGTGGTGCTGGTCGGCGAGGCGCGGGCCTGGCTTGACGATATCGCCGAGGGTGCGCGCAACATGAAAGTTGGTCCTGGCACCCAACGTGACGCCGATCTCGGGCCGCTGGTGTCGCCGGCCGCCAAGGCCCGGGTGGAGGACCTGATCGCCACCGGCGAACGCGAGGGGGCCAGGTTGCTGGTCGACGGACGCGGCCATCAGGTGGAAGGCTACCCCGATGGCAACTTCGTGGGGCCGACCCTGTTCAGCGACGTGACCGCCGAGATGACCATCTACCGCGAGGAGATCTTCGGGCCGGTACTGTGCGTGGTGGCTGTCGAGACCCTGGACGAGGCCATCGACTTCATCAACGCCAACCCCAACGGCAACGGCACCTCCATCTTCACCAACTCGGGCTGGGTGGCACGCCGCTTCGAGACCGAGATCGATGTCGGCCAGGTCGGCATCAACGTGCCGATTCCGGTGCCGGTGGCCTACTTCAGCTTCACCGGTTCCCGGGCCTCCAAGCTCGGCGACCTGGGACCCAACGGCAAGCAGGCGATTGCCTTCTGGACCCAGACCAAGACCGTGACCGCCCGCTGGTACGAGCCGGAGAACGTCTCCAGTGGCATCAACAGCACGATTTCGCTGAGCTGATTCGAGCGCGCCGATACCCGACGGCCCCGCCTCATGGGAGGCGGGGCCGTCGTCGTTCTCGAGGGGAAGGCGTCACTTACCCTTTGGAGGATGCCGCGGAGGCCGTCAGGTTGGCCTCGGGGGCTTCCTCCATGCGGCGCCGCTCCTGGTCGAGGATGGCCAGAGCCTGCTCGGGCGTGGTGCGCGGAGCCCGGGTCAGCAGGCTGGCGACCACGCCGCCGCCGATCGCCAGCAGTACCGAGGGAATGCTCGGGTTGCCCCAAAAGTCGTTCCAGCCGGCATTGGCGGTGATCGCCAGCGACGTGGCCGAGGCAGTGACCAGCGAGGCCACGGCTCCCTGCCAGTTGTAGCGCGGCCAGAAGCGACCCAGCAGCCCGCACACGAACATCCCGGCCAGCACCGTCGAGATCATCGTGGTGATGTAGTCGATGACATTGTCGGAAGCCAGGGCGAACGTCAGGGCCAGGCCGATGGTGACGACCAGCGCGAGGCGCGAGTAGAGCACCACGTGACGTGCCGAGGGTGCCCGGCCGGTGAATAGCACGTAGAGGTCGCGCATCAGCGTCGAGACCCCGGCGATGGCATCGGAACTGGCGCTGGACATGGTCGCCGAAAGGCCGGCGACCAGCAGCAGCAGGCCGAGCCCCAGCGGCAGCACCTCGGTGGCGAGGAAGGGGAAGGCGAAGTTGCTGTTGTCCAGCCCGGGATTCAGGACATGGGTGGCCATGCCGATGATCGCCGGCACGATCGAGAAGGCCAGGTAGAGCACGCCGGTGACCAGGAAGGAGCGCCGCACAGAGCCCACCGACTTGCCGGAGTAGATGCGCTGGCGGAACGAGGGCGTGGCGAGCACACCGACGGCGATGACCGCTGCCAGCGACAGTGCCGGCAGCGCGCCGATCTTGTCGATGCCGAGCAGGCTGGTGGCATCGGCATCCATGTTCGCCGTGAGTCCCGAGAAGCCGCCGACCTCGACTAGTGCCAGGCCGGCCATCAGGAAGAAGCCGACGAACAGCACGATGGCTTGAATGGTGTCGGTCCAGACCACCGCCATGTAGCCGCCGATCACGCAGTAGATGCCGAAGCCCAGTGCCACGATGACCTTGGCCAGGGCGGGGTCGATATCGGCCATCCAGGCTAGGTAGAGACCGCCTCCCAGGATGTGGGCGCCGAGCCAGCCGATGCAGGCGATGTAGATCAACAGGGCGACGAGGTTGCGTACCAGGCGATTGGCGCCGACGTAGTATGCCAGCTCCTCGCTCATGGTCATGAAGCGCAGCTTGCGGACCGGGGCGAACAGCAGGGCCAGCAGCAGCACGCCGACCGCGCCGCCGATGCCGTACAGGGCGCCGGCCCAGCCATTGGTATAGCCGAAGCCGACCGCACCCATGCTCGAGCCGGTACCGACCATGGTGGCCACGGTGGTGCCGACGGTCAGAAACAGCGGCACGCTGCGCCCGCCGAGCAGGAAGTCATCGCCGCTGCCGCGACTGTGCCGCGAGACCCACCAGCCGAAGCCGATCATCAGGACGATGTAGGCGAAAAAGCTACCGAGGAAGATATGACTGTTCATACATGCCTCTTATAATTGTTGGCTCGGTCGTTGCCGCGACCGAGGCAGTGGTAAGAAGGTTGTGTCTATCGCTGTGTGGCGCCGTGCCCTTGCCGGGGCGCGGCGCCTTTTCGATTCACGGTCGCTGGGTGTCGCGCTCGCTGTCCTCCTCTCCTGCCGGTCCGTCGTTGACGTTCTCAGGCACGGTCGGCGCGGTAGCAGGCGACGTCGACCTCGACCTTGCAGTCGACCACCAGGTCCTGGACGCTGCAGATTCGCGCCGGCGGATGGTCTCCGAAGATCTCGGCGAACACCTTGTTGAACGACGAGAAATAGCGCGCGTCGGTGAGCACCGCGGTGACGTGCACCACGTCCTCCACGCCATAACCGGCCTCGTGCATGATGGCCAGGCAGTTGTCGAAGGCCAGGCGGGTCTGCTCGACGATGCCGCCTTCGACGACCTCGCCGTCGGTCATGGGCGTCTGGCCGGAGACGCGCAGCCAGCCGCCGGCCTCGACGGCGCGGGAGAAGGGCAGTTTCTGGCCGCCGGTACCGGTACCGCCTTCGGCGCCGTAGCGTTTGATGGTCATGGAGAATCCTCCGTCATGGCATGAATGGGAGTGGGAGAAAGGCGTTCCCGCCGGCGCAGCAGGCGCCCGCGGCGATGCTTGGCGAACTCGCCGTCGCGATAGGCGATCGCGCCGTTGACCGTGACCAGCTCGATGCCGCGAGCCGCGGCGATGGGCCGGGCGTAATCGGCGGTGTCCTCGAGCGTCGTCAGGTCGAACAGGGTCAGGTCGGCGTAGGCGCCCTCGCGGATGACGCCACGGTCGGTCAGGCCGAACTGCGCCGCCGAGAGGCCGGTCATCTTGCGTACGGCCTCGGCCAGTGGCATCAGGCCCAGGTCGCGGCTGTAGCGGGCCAGGACCCGTGGAAAGGCGCCCCACAGGCGTGGATGCGGATGCGGGTCGTTGGGCAGGCCGTCGGAGCCGATCATCGACAGCGGGTGCGCCAGCACCCGGCGCATGTCGTCCTCGCTCATGTTGTGATAGACGGCGCCGGCCGGCTGCAGGCGTCGCGCGGTCTCCATCAGCGAGAGGTTCCAGTCGGCGGCGATGTCGGCCAACGGGCGGCGCGCCTGTTCGGGGTGAGGGTCCGACCAGGTGATGAAGATCGCGATCTCGTCGGTGACCTGCCCCAGATCGAGGGTCGAGGAACCCGCCGTGTAGGGATAGCAGTCGCAGTGCACGCGGTGTTCCTGCGCGGCGTGCTCGAGGCTGGAGAGGGCCTGGGGGGCGTTGCCCCAGTTGCCGGCACCGGCGCACTTGAGATGCGAGATGACCAGTGGTGCCCGGCCGTGCCGGGCGGTGGCGTAGGCCTCGTCCATGGCGTCGAGCAGACCGGCGAATTCGTCGCGCAGGTGCGTGGTGTAGAGGCCGCCGGCGGCGCCGACCTCGTCGACCAGGGCGCGCATCTCGGCGCCGGGGGCGTGGAAGGCGTTGCGGTAGGCCAGACCCGAGCTCATGCCCAGGGCGCCATCATCGAGGGCCTCGCGCAACGAGCGCCGCATGGCCTCGATCTCCGCCGCCTCGGCGGGTCGGGCGAAGTCGTCCATCACCTGGCTGCGCAGGCTGGTATGGCCGACCAGCGCGGCGACGTTGACCGAAGGAACGGCCTCATCCACGGCGCGGGCGTAGTCGGCGAAGCTCGGGTAGCGGAAGTCCTCGACACCACCCAGAAGGTTCATCGGGTCCGGTACTGTGTCGTGCAGCGTCACGGGAGAGGCACTGATGCCGCAGTTGCCCACCACCACCGTGGTCACGCCCTGGGACAGCTTGGGCCGCATCTCGGGCGTGCGGATGACATTGGTGTCGTCGTGGGTGTGGACATCGATGAAGCCCGGCGCCAGATGGCGTCCGTGAGCCTCGATGACGGTCGTGGCGTCGTCCGCATCGAGCCTTCCCACGGCGGCGATGCGTTCGCCGTTCACGGCGACGTCGGCCGGGAAGGGGGCGCTACCGGTGCCGTCGAGCACCGTGGCGCCGCGAATCAACAGGTCGAAATGCATGGTCAGTCCCCGAGTGGCTGGCGGTTGTCGCCGCCGCGATGGGCGTCCAGGGTGATCTTGAGCCGGCGCAGCTTGTCGCGGGAGCGGTCCTGGTGACGCAGAGCGAGCTCGAGGGCCAGCACATCGATGGCGGCGAGCACGGCATAGCGGGATGCCGAGGGGTGATAGATGAAGTCGGTCTCGCGGGTGGCCACCGGCAGCACGACATCGGCGTTCTCGGACAGGGGCGAGCCGTTGGCGGTGATCGCCACGACTCGCGCGCCGTACTGGCGGGCGATCTGTGCCGACTCGACGATCTCGGGCGTGTAACCGCTCACCGAGAGGGTGACCACCACGTCGTCGGCTTCCAGGGTCGAGGCCACCATGCGTGGCAGCAGCGATTGCGGGTAGGCGCTGATCGCATACCCGAGCCGGACCAGCCGGAACTGCAGTTCCTGGGCCAGCATGGTGGAGCCGCCGCCGGCACCGAACACCAGGATCTGGCGGGCGCCGTCGAGCAGATCGATGGCGCCCGCCACGTCGGCCTGTTCCATCAGCTCGCGATTGACGCCGAGCGTCTGGGTGGCGATGTCGTAGACAGCGCCGAGCCCATCGGTATCGCCGGCATCCTGGATGAAGCGTCGTCCGGCCGCCAGGGCGCGGGCCAGGCGCAGCTTGAGGTCGCGTACATTCTGGCACCCCACGGCACGGGCGAAGCGGGTCACGCTGGCGTCGCTGACGTCGGCCCGCTCGGCGATGGCGCCGATGCTAGCCTCGCTGACGAAGTCGATATCGGCGAAGATCAACTCGGCGACCTTCTTTTCGGCGTCACGCAAGCCGGCGAAATCGCTGGTGATGCGCGACAGAATGTCGATGTCCTGAGTCACCGCTGTCTCCTGGGGTGTGGCCAATGGCCTCGAGAGTGGCTGTGGTTGTCTGTCGAATACGTTATGGTATTTTCTAACAACAAATCAATATCTGTGAAAGTTTTTATCAGGCCGGCCGTCGGACAGGCATTTCGCAAGGCCGAGGCCCGCAAACGAGGAGTGACGAGATGCACGAGACGGCGCCGAAGATGGGCAACAAGGGAACCCCGGAATCCGGGGCTTCACTGCTGGAGGGCGTGAGCCTGCCGGCAGCCGCGATACAGGCGGCGCCGTTGGCGCACAACCTGGCGTGGATGCAGCGTTTCGCCGAGGCGCATGGCGCCCAGTTGGCGCCGCACGGCAAGACCACCATGACGCCCGAGCTGTTTCGCCGTCAGCTCGAGGCCGGCGCCTGGGGAATCACCCTGGCCACCGCGCCACAGTGCCGCGCGGCCTTCGTCAGCGGGGTCGAACGGTTACTGATGGCCAACCAGCTGGTGGGATGTGCCAACATGGCGATCATCGCCGATCTGCTCGAAGCCGGCGCCGATTTTTACTGCGTGGTCGACGGCGAGGACAATGCTCGGGCCCTGGGGCGCTTCTTCGACGAGCGCGGCCTGACCCTCAAGGTATTGATCGAGCTGGGCGTCGAAGGCGGGCGCACTGGCTGTCGTTCCGTCGAGGCGGTGAGCGAGCTGGCTCGAGTCGTCGACGCTGAACCGGGCCTGGCGCTGGCCGGCATGGAGGGCTACGAGGGAGTGGTGCATGCCGAAGACCCGGTGCCGGCGATTCGCGATTACGCCGCCCGGCTGATCGAGGCCGCTCGTCGCTTGGATGGCGAGGGTCGGTTTACCGTGGATGCCCCGATCATCACCGCCTCGGGGTCGGCCTGGTATGACCTGATCGCCGAGGCTTTCGATGCCGCCGAACTGCGTTCACGCTTCACGCCGGTGATCCGTCCTGGCTGCTATGTAGTGCACGATCACGGCATCTACCGCCAGGCTCAGCGTGGTGTGCTGTCGCGTCGGCCCGATCTGCACGAAGGGTTGCGACCGGCGCTCGAGGTCTTCGCCCAGATACAGTCGTTGCCCGAGCCGGGGCTGGCGATCATCGCGCTCGGCAAGCGGGACATCGGCTTCGATCACCTGCCCGAGCCGCTGCGCCGCTATCGTGAGGGCGGCTCGGCGGACGAGGCCCTGAGCGTCGAAGGCTGGGAGCTCACCAAGCTGATGGACCAGCACGCCTTCATCCGCCTGCCCGAGGGCGCCGACGATGTCCGGGTCGGCGATGTGGTGGCCTTCGGGGCTTCCCACCCTTGCCTGACCTTCGACAAGTGGCGGCGGATCTGCCTGGTCGATGAGCGGCTGAGGGTGACCGAGATGCTCGAGACGGCGTTCTGAGCGACTGCCCGGAACTATCGAGGATCAAGAACGATATCCGCCAGGGGCAAAATCAATCCGTCGACAAGCCTGCGAGGAGGCGCTGTGAATACCTCCCTGTACGCTACCGACGCCATTCCTTGGCGTCGGACCTCCTCTTCGGCTTGTCCCCGGTGCCTCTTTGTCATGCCCAGCCGAGCCACTGTTCGTCTTCCACTGCTGAGTGTGGCATGCTGTCGGGCGGTCCTTTCGGGCCGTCATGCGCACGGGGATTTCTGCACCCTGTGCCCCACAATTCATTCACTGTCGCCAGGGGAGTCTCGTACCGACGGGGCTGAGAGAGCGCGTGGCGCTGACCCTGGAACCTGATCCGGTTCACACCGGCGGAGGAAGTGCGACATGCCTTACCTGACGTCAGCCGTGCTTGGCGCGGCGCTGCTGTGTTTTGCCTATCTGGGCCTGCGGGCTCGCCGGGCCGATGGCCCCCTCGACGACTATGTGACGGCGCGGAACTCCCAGAGTGCCCGCTCGCTGGGCGTGTCATTCCTGGCTTCGGGCATGGGCGCCTGGATTCTCTTCGCGCCACCGGAAATCGGTGCCATGGTGGGGCCGTTGGCGCTGGCCGGCTATGCGATCGGCTCCTCCTTACCCTTTATCGTGCTGAGTCTGTATGGCCCGGTGATCCGTCGTTATCTGCCCGAGGGGCGCAGCATCGGCGAGTTCGCCGAGGCGTGCTACGGGCAGGGCGTGCGCCGCTGGGTCACGCTTGTCTCGATTCTTTACATGGCCTGTTTCCTGGCCGCCGAGTTGACGGCCATCGGCGCGATCGCCTCCTTGCTGTCCGAGGTGCCGTCGTGGCTGGTGGTGATGGGGGTAGCGGTGGCCACCCTGGTGTACACGGCCGTGGGCGGGCTGCGCGCCAGCCTGGCCACGGATCGCTGGCAGGGCTGGCTGTTGCTGGCGCTCCTGGTGCTGGTGGTTGGCGTGGTGATCTGGGTGCTGCCGCCCTTGCCGGAGAACGCTGAAATGCCGACCGCGCCTTCGGTGAATGCGCTCTCGGTGGCCCTGACCCTGATCATCGCGGTCACGGCGGCAGAGCTGTTCCACCAGGGCTATTGGCAGCGCGTCTGGGCCGCCGAGACGAATCGTGCACTGGGACGCGGCGCTCTGCTGGGTGGGGCCGGTGTGCTGCTGGTGATCATGGCCATCGGGGGGCTCGGCATGCTGGCCGTCATGCATGGGTTGCCGCTGGGCGAGCCGCCGATTCCCTTCTTCGCCCTGCTGGCCGAGGCGCCGAGCTGGCTGGGCGTGCCGGCACTGGTACTGGCCGTCACCTTGGTGGCCTCGAGCGTGGATACCCTGCAGAACGCCATTGCCTCGCTGGTGGTGGCTGGCTCCGGGCGCCGCGGCCTGTCCATCGGCACCGCCCGGTTGGTGACCGTGCTGCTGATGCTCCCGGTGGTGGTGGTCGCCTTGCAGGAGCTCTCCGTGCTGCGGCTGTTTTTGATCGCCGACCTGCTGTGTGCCGCCACTGTGGTGCCGGTATTGCTGGGTGTCTGGCATCGGATGAGCTCGGTGGCGGCGATGGCCGGCGGCGTGGCTGGCCTGGTCGGTGCGATCGTGCCTGGCTGGGTAACCCAGGGGAGCCTGATGGCAGGCGTACAGGCGGCCAGCTTCCCGGGCGGCATTCCCACGCTCTCGCCGTTTCTCTGCGCTCTGGTGGCGTCCACCCTGGTCAGTCTGTTGATTGCCTGGTGTTGGCCAGCCACACGCGCCCCTCTGTCGGCGAAGGAGGCACGTCATGACCACGCGTGACAGCTGGCGAGCCTGGGCCTCGGGCCGGAAAGCCCCTCGCATCACCGACTGGCTGCGCGAGATCAGCGAGCCCGACTGGTCCGCCACGGTGCACCACCCGCTGTTCGACGATCTGGCCGCCGGGCGTCTGGAGGGCAAGCGTTTCGCGGCCTACATGGTGCAGGACTATGGGTTCGTGGACCCCTTCACCGCCTTGATCGGTCACGCCATCGGTCATGCGCCGAGCATGGCGGATCGCGTGGTGCTGGGACAGTTCATGGGCATGTTGACCAGCGACGAGAACAGCACCTTCCAGCGTACCTTCGAGGCCTTTGGCGTGTCGGCCCGAGCCGACCACCTGCCGGCGACCCGTGATTTCCGGCACCTGCTTCACGAGGTCGGCATGGGCGGCCAGGCTTCCGCAAGTGGCCGCTATGCCGAGATACTGGCGGTGCTGGTGGTCACCGAATGGCTCTACCTGGCTTGGGCGACCCGGATTTCCCGGACCGAGGGCCTGCATCCACTGATGGGCGAGTGGATCGACCTGCATGACAACCCGGACTTCCAGGCTTTCGTCGACTGGCTGCGCCAGCGCCTGGACGAAGAGGCGGCCGGGCTCGATGACACCGACTTCTCGCGGATGGCCGAGCGCTTCCGCGAGACGGTGGCCAAGGAACTGGCGTTCCACGACGCCGTCCATCCCTGCCGCTGACGCTGTTGGGGAGGCCATCCTCGGCCACGAACGGGTTGTCAGCGCGGGCATGCCCGGTCACTCTCTGAAGGCCAGGCCTTTTACGCGAAAGGGCCCGCTCGTCGACTTTTTATATGACAACCAGGACTAGCGACCCGAGGAGAGCCCGCATGAGCGATACGCCAAGTGATGCACGTCGTCGATATTCCGCCCCGGTGGTAGATGGCGTCGGCAAGTCGGCCAGCCGCGCCATGTTACGTGCGGTCGGCTTTTCCGATGACGACTTCAGCAAGCCGCAGGTGGGCATTGCCTCGACCTGGAGCCAGGTCACGCCCTGCAACAGCCATCTCGCCGAACTGGCCGATCGGGCCAGTGCCGGGGCCGACGCGGCGGGTGGCAAAGGAGTGATCTTCAATACCATCACCATTTCCGATGGCATCGCCAACGGCACCGAGGGCATGAAGTACTCGCTGGTGTCGCGGGAGGTGATCGCCGACTCCATCGAGACGGTGGCCGGCTGCGAGGGCTTCGATGGCCTGGTGGCGCTGGGCGGCTGCGACAAGAACATGCCGGGGTGCCTGATGGGGCTGGCCCGATTGAATCGCTCCAGCGTCTTCGTCTATGGCGGTACCATCATGCCCGGCGCCGACCATACCGACCTGGTCTCGGTGTTCGAGGCCATGGGCGCCCACAGTCGAGGCGATCTCGATCTCATTGACGTGAAGCGCATCGAGGAGACGGCGATTCCCGGCCCCGGGGCCTGTGGCGGTATGTACACCGCCAACACCATGGCCTCGGCCATCGAGGCGTTGGGCATGAGCCTGCCGGGCAGCTCCGCCCAGAACGCCGTGTCGGACGAGAAGCGAGCCGACAGTCATGCGGCGGGGGAGGCCGTCTTGAACCTGCTCGAGCATGACATCAAGCCTTCGGACATCATGACCCGGGAGGCCTTCGAGAATGCCATCACGGTGGTGATCGCGCTGGGCGGCTCGACCAATGCCGTGCTGCATCTGATCGCCATGGCCGACACCATCGGCGTGCCGCTGGGTCTCGATGACTTCACCGCCATCGGCCGCCGTGTGCCGGTGCTTGCTGACCTGCGTCCCAGTGGGCACTACATGATGAGCGAGTTGGTCGCCATCGGCGGTATCCTGCCGCTGATGAAGACCCTGCTCGATGCCGGCCTGCTGCATGGCGATTGCCTGACGGTGACGGGGCGGACCCTGGCAGAGAACCTGGCCGATGTGGCGCCCTATCCCGAGGGCCAATCGATCATCGCCCCCCTCGAGGCACCGCTCAAGGACGAGAGCCATCTGCGCATCCTCTACGGCAATCTGGCGCCGGAGGGAGCTGTGGCCAAGATCACCGGCAAGGAAGGCACCCGGTTCACCGGCACGGCGCGGGTATTCGGCTCCGAGGAGCAGGCCCAGGTGAGCATCAACGACGGCGGCGTGGTGGCCGGCGATGTCGTGGTCATCCGTTACGAAGGGCCGCGTGGCGGGCCGGGCATGCGCGAGATGCTGACGCCGACCTCGGCGATCATGGGGCGAGGCCTCGGCGACCAGGTGGCCTTGATCACCGATGGGCGCTTCTCCGGTGGCAGCCACGGATTCGTGGTCGGTCACGTCACGCCCGAAGCCTTCGACGGCGGCCCCCTGGCGCTGCTGGAGGATGGCGACATCATCACCATCGACGCCGAGGCCAATACCATCGACGTGGCGCTGGACGACGATGAACTGGCGCGGCGGCGTAACGCCTGGCGACGCCCCGAGCCTCGCTATACCCGGGGCGCCCTGGCCAAGTATGCGCGGGTTGTCAGCTCGGCCTCGATGGGCGCGGTGACCGACCGCCTGGAGTGACCAGGGTCACTCCGAGACGGCCGAGCGCATCATGTCCTCGAAGGACTTGGCGTTCTCGGGCAATTCGAAGACATCCGGCGCCGGCGAGGCGTCGGTCAGCTCGGCCAGTCGAAAGCGGTCACCGAAGCGCAGCATACCCAGGCCGCGCTCTTCCAGCGAGGTGGCGATGGGGTCGGGCTCTCCGGTCATGGTGCGCTGGTAGTCGTGGAAGGCCGACATCAGTTCCCGCACCTGGGCATCGTCGCTGAGCACTACCTCGTCGTCGTGTGCGGTACCGTTCTTGTCGGTCCACTGGAGCCGATAGATCTCGCCTTCGAGGCCGGCGATGGTCTCGCTGTCGCCCGTGGCGTCGAGGGCGTCGACCTGGCTGGCCTGCTGGCCGGTCATGGTCTCGAGCTCACTGCCGCCCATGTTCTCGGCCATGTCCTTCAGCTTGGCCATGTCCATGACCATGGTTTGCCCCTGTACCTGGGTGACCAGATAGCCGTTGCCATCGCGGAGCAGCATGAAACCGGCTTGCGACTGGTCGGGAAAGTCCATTCTCAGGTTTTCGCCGGCCCAGCGTACGTCCATGGTGACGCTGCCCTGGTCGGACTGGGCCTCCAGCGTGGCACGGCCATCGGCCATCGCGGGGGACGCAGCGGCCATGACGAGCCCGGTGGCCAGCAGGCCGGTAACGAGATGTCGCATGGGGAAACTCCCTGTATCGCTGATCGGTGAAGGCTGGCGGCGTGCCAGCCCGTTGCTGGAGACTTTCTGAAAGCTATCGGCAGTCGTCGATCGGTCGGGTAGTGCCTGGGGCGACGGGCTGCCGGGGCGTTCAGGAAGACGTGAGTTCGGGGTCGATGGTCCTTCGCAGGCTCCGCAGCTCGTCGAGGGTGAGCTGTTCCAGGCGCCCGGCGAGGAGGTCGCTGATCTTCTGCATCGGCAGGCCGGCGCGGCGGGCAATATCGCGGCTGCCGAGATCTGATACGGCGATCAGCCGAGTGAGGATGCGCATGAGGCGCGTGCGTTGTTCCAGGTCCCTGACATCGAGGTCAGGGCATCTTCGTGGAGGAGGATCGACGGGATCCGTCTCGCAGGTATGGCTTGCCGTGCTCATGATGCTCCAGTGGGACAGAACGACCGCTACAGGATGCAACCTTTTTCCCACTTTCGCCAGTCTCTGACAAGTCCGAATCGGCAGGTCGTGGCAGGCAAGGCGTCGGGCACGGCGAGTGGGGCGCGTCCGGGGCGCCAGGCTACGACGAAAGGGGTAGGAAAGGGTTGAGGAAAGGGCTGAGGAAAGGGGCGAGACAGGGGGCGAGAGAAGGGAAGGAAAAAGCAGGCTGGCGTTGTCAGTCGGCATGTGTCGATGTTACTTATTTTTGACGTTGATTGATAAATGGAACATCACGATCAACCGATAACACGTCACGATCCATCGACAACAATAGGGATAACCGACAGATGCATGACGCTACGACACGACTGACACGAGTATTGGCGCGCAAGGATGTGCTGGCGCTGGCATTCGGTGCGATGATCGGCTGGGGCTGGATCGTGATGACGGGCAACTGGATCCAGTCGGCCGGCAGCCTGGGGGCGATCGTTGCCTTTCTGCTGGGCGGTGCCGTGATCGTGCTGGTGGGGCTGACCTATGCCGAGCTTGCCTCGGCCATGCCGCAGGTAGGCGGCGAGCACGTCTACAGCTACCGGGCGCTGGGCCATTTCGCTTCCTTTCTGTGCACCTGGGCGATCACGCTGGGCTATGTCAGCGTCGTCTCCTTCGAGGCCGTGGCCCTACCGACCGTGGTGGAGCATCTCTTCCCGAACTATGCCGTGGGACGGATGTGGACCATCGCTGGCTGGGAGGTCAACGCCACCTGGGTGGCCGTCGGGGTGGCTGGTTCGGTGGCGATGACATGGATCAACTACATCGGGGTGCGCACGGCGGCTCTGGTGCAGAAGGTCGTGACGTTGCTGATCCTGGTGGTGGGCATCATGTTCATCACCGGCGCCCTGTTCGAGGGTGAAGCGTCCACCCTGACGCCGCTGTTCAATGTGGAGGAGGGGGTGATCGGTGGGATCATGGCGGTGATCATCATGGTGCCGTTCATGTTCGTCGGTTTCGACGTGATTCCGCAGGCGGCCGAAGAGATCAACCTGCCGTTTCGAGACATCGGCCGAGTGCTGATGATCTCGGTGATCCTGGCAGTCTTCTGGTATGCCCTCATCATCCTCGGTACTGCCTTGATGCTCGATCCTTCGGCGCTGGCCGAGAGTTCGTTGGCGGTGCCCGATGCCATGCAGGCGGTCTTCCAGGCGCCCTGGGCCGGCAATCTCATGATCCTGGCCGGCATCGCCGGCATCATCACCAGCTGGAATGCCTTCTACATCGGGGGATCCCGCGCCATCTACGCCCTGGCGCACGCCGGTATGCTGCCGGCCTTTCTGGCCAGGCTGCATCCTCGGCATCGAACGCCGACCAATGCCATTCTGGTCATGGGGCTGCTGTCGGCCATCGCACCTTTCTTCGGGCGGCCGGCGCTGGTCTGGCTGGTGGTGGCTGGTGGCCTGGGCATCGTCATCGCCTATCTGTTCGTCGCGTTGTCCTTCGTCGTGCTGCGCCGCCGTGAGCCCGAATTGCATCGCCCGTTCCGCGTGCGCCACGGCAAGACCGTCGGTGCGCTCTCGGTGCTGCTCTCCATCGCGCTGATCGGTCTCTACCTGCCGGGGAGCCCATCGGCACTGTCCACGGTGGAGTGGAGCATCTTCGCCGCCTGGACGCTGCTCGGGCTGGTCTTCTATGCATGGTCCCGACACCGCTACGGCGTGGCCTACAGTGACACCATGATGCGCCGCGAGCTGGAGGGCGAGTCATCGTCGGGCTGATGCCAGAGCGGTATCCGTTAATCCAACGATGGGGCGGGCGATGCACGATTTCATCATCATCGGCGGCGGCATCCTCGGCATGTCCACCGCCATGCAGCTCAAGCAGGCCTTTCCGGATCGGCGCATGCTGCTCGTGGAAAAGGAGTCGGCACCGGCATGTCACCAGACCGGGCACAACAGCGGCGTGATCCATGCCGGCGTCTACTACACGCCGGGTAGCTTGAAGGCTCGTTTCTGCCTGGCGGGCAATCGTGCCACGCGCGACTTCTGCGATGCCCACGGTGTCGCGTACGACATCTGCGGCAAGTTGCTGGTGGCCACCAGCGAGCAGGAAAAGCAGCGCATGGAGGCGCTCTGGGAGCGCACCGCGGCCAATGGACTGGAGCGCGAGTGGTTGAGCGGCGAGGCGCTGCGCGAGCGCGAGCCCAATGTGACCGGCCTTGCCGGCATCTTCGTGCCATCCAGCGGGATCGTCGATTATGCTGCGGTGACGCGTGCCATGGCCGCCGAGTTCGAGCGGATGGGCGGCGAGATTCGCTATGGCGCCGAGGTTTCGAACCTGGAGGAACGTCGCCGCGAAGTGGTGGTGACGACCACTAAGGGTGAGTTCACCGGTCGCTATCTGGTGACCTGTTCCGGGCTGATGGCCGATCGCGTGATCCGCATGCTTGGGCAGAAGCCGGGGTTCACCATCTGTCCCTTCCGGGGGGAGTACTATGTGCTGCCCGAGCACCACAATGCGATCGTCAGCCATCTGATCTATCCGATTCCCGACCCTGCCATGCCGTTTCTCGGCGTGCACCTGACACGCATGATCGACGGCTCGGTCACCGTGGGGCCCAATGCCGTCCTGGCCCTCAAGCGCGAAGGATATCGCCGACGCGACGTCTCGCTGCGCGATCTTGCCGGCATGGCCGCCAATCCCGGCATTCTCAAGGTTCTGGGGCGGAACTGGCGGCCGGGCCTGGCGGAGATGAAGAATTCCTGGCACAAGCGAGGCTATCTGGCGCTCGTGCGCAAGTACTGCCCGAGCCTGACGCTGGACGATCTCGAGCCTTATCCGGCCGGTGTGAGGGCCCAGGCGGTATCCCGGGACGGCAAGCTGGTCGACGATTTTCTGTTCGTCAGCACGCCGCGCACGCTCAACGTGGGCAATGCCCCGTCGCCGGCAGCCACCTCGGCGCTGCCCATCGGTGCTCATATCGTCGAGAAACTCAAGGCGCAGGTGACGGACTGAGCGGCATACGACCTTGGGAGACTTGCCTGCCAGTCCCGAAAGCGTGGAAATAAGGTCTGGCCCCGCCGCCGGGGGGCTGCTAGCGTTTCCCGAGGCGGCCGAAGCCGTCGTCACCAATGACAACGATATCTGAATCGCAACGGAGGTTATTCATGCGCGCTCTCAAGTACGCTCTGGCGGCTTCGCTGTTGGTGGCCGCGCCCGCGGCAGTGGCCCAGCAGCAGCTGTCCATCGCCACCGGCGGTACCGGCGGTACCTACTATCCCTATGGCGGTGGCCTGGCCGAGCTGATCAAGGAACACATCGACGGCTATGACGCCGTGGCCGAGGTGACGGGCGCATCGGTGGAGAACATGGGGCTGGTCTGGCGTGGCGATTCCGACATGGCCCTGGCCCTGGCCGATACGGTCTACCAGGCCTATAACGGCACCGGCGACTTCGAGGGCCGCCAGCTCGAGAACATCCGGGCCTTGGCTTCCGTCTATCCCAACGCCGTGCAGATCGTGACCATGGCCGATTCCGGCATCGAGTCCCTGGAGGATCTCGAGGGCAAGATCGTCTCGGTGGGCGCGCCGGGGAGCGGTACCGAGCTCAACGCCCGGGCCGTGCTGGAGTCCAACGGCATCAGCTACGACGATTTCGAAGCGCGCCGTCTCAACTTCAACGAGACCGCCGATGCCATCCGCGACGGCGATATCGATGCCGGCTTCTGGAGTGTGGGGCCGCCCACCAGTTCGATCATGAACCTGGCCACCACCCGCGACATTCGCCTGATCGGCCTGAGCGACGAGGAAGTCGCCAATGCCCGCGAGGAAGTGCCGGTCTTCGCGCCCTATGAACTGCGCGCCGATCTCTACGAGGGCATGGAAGAGCCGGTGCAGACCATCGGTATCCCCAACATTCTGGCCACCAACGCCGAGATGGATGAGGAGCTGGCCTATCAGATCACCAAGACGCTGTTCGAGCACACCGATCAGTTGATCGCCATCCATCCGGCGGCCAATGACACCACCGTGAAATTCAGCGTCGATTCCACGCCCATTGCCTTCCATCCGGGGGCTCTGCGTTACTACGAGGAGAAGGGGGCCGAGATCGAGGATCGTCAACGTCCGTGATGCGGCGTCGGATGCACTGCGTGGCACCGGGGCGGGCTCGTCGAGGGCCCGCCCTGTTGCTGTGCCTGGCGTGTCTGCTGTTGCCGGTGCCGGCGCTGGCCGAGTGTCCGGCCCATGAGCTGAGAGTGAACGGCGCCGATGGGCGCCTGCTGGTGAGCCTGCCGATGCCGGAAGGCGCTGGCTGGTGCCTGGCCTGGAATCATTCGGTGGAAGGTTTTGCCGTGCACGATTGCTACCGCAATGTCGGTGGACATATGGTGCTGGAGCGCAGCCATCTGCCGGATTTCGCCGCCGGGCTCGATCACATTCCCGGGCGCGGGCGTCAGGTCTCCGACGGCCAGGGCGGCTACTGGATCGAAGATCTCGACGAGCCGGTCCCCGGAGATCGCTATCGCCTGCGTGTCGGTGCCATGCGCGTCGACCATCGACTAGTGCGGCATGGCGAGCCGAGCCTGCGAGCTTTGCTGGAGAGGTCACGGACGCGGGGGTGCCGCATCGACGAGCGCCTCCTTGCCGAGGACGGCCCCGTCGTGATCAGCCTCAGTGAGCTGGCCGCCAACGAAGGCGTGACCATCGGCCTGTACACCAACCCTTGAGACCCTTGCATCGTCCCGCAGAATCGGGCGGTGCTTCACCTGCCGTTGCGAGAGACTCTTCATGAGCGATTCGGGCAATTCCCCCGTCATTCCCGGCAGCCAGGCCAAGCATTCCCTGCCTGTGCTCAGGCTGATCACCCTGGTGGCCGTCGGACTTTCGCTGTTTCAGCTCTACTCCGCCGGTATCGAGCCCTTGGGGCTCTTCTACCAGCGCAGCATCCACCTGGCCTTGATCATGATGCTGGCTTTCCTGATGTTCCCTGTGTTCGGCCCCAACCGGCCCAGGGGCATGGTCGGGAGCCTGATCGATCTGGTGTTCTTCGCCGGTGCGGTGATCACCGGGGGCTATTTGGTGTTGTATCTCGACGAGATCATCAACCGAGCCGGGTTCTGGACCCAGACTGACATCGTGGTCGGCTGCATCGCCACCGTCACCGTGCTCGAGGCGAGTCGTCGTGCGGTGGGGCTGGGCATGACGGTGATCGGCGTGCTCGCCATCCTCTACGCCTTCGCCGGGTCGCGTGGCGAGCTGCCCTGGCTTGGCGAGTGGCTGCCCGGCATCCTCGAGCACCGTGGCTATGGCCTGGACCGCCTGGTCGGACAACTCTACCTGGGGCAGGAGGGAATCTTCGGCCTGCCCATGGGGGTGGCGGCCACCTATATCTTCATCTTCGTGCTGTTCGGTGCCTTTCTCGAGATCACCGGTGCCGGCAAGTTCTTCATCGACCTGGCCTATGCGGCCACCGGCCGGCAGCGCGGCGGCCCGGCCAAGGCGGCGGTCATCGCCTCGGCCGGCATGGGTTCGATCTCGGGCAGCGCCATCGCCAATGTGGTGACCACCGGCGCCTTCACCATCCCGCTGATGAAGCGGTTGGGCTACCGGCCGCATCAGGCCGGCGGCATCGAGGCGGCGGCCTCCACCGGCGGGCAGATCATGCCGCCGCTGATGGGGGCGGGCGCCTTCCTGATCGCCGAATACACCCGCATGCCCTACCTGGAAGTGGTCAAGGTCAGCATCCTGCCGGCGATCATGTACTTCGGCACCGTCTATCTGTTCGTGCACATCATCGCCCTGAAGCAGGGCATGCAGGGCATGAGCAAGGACGAGCTGCCGCAGATGCGCGACGTGCTGGGAGCCGGATGGCACTTCCTGCTGCCGCTGGCAGTGTTGGTGTGGCTGCTGGTCATGAATCTGTCGCCGATGCGGGTCGGTTATTACGCCATCCTGACCACGCTGGCGGTGGCGGCCCTGCGTTTTTTCATCTGGATGTTTTTCGTGGCGCCCAAGCAGGGGCAGCCGGTCACGGCGAGCGCCCTGAAACTCGCCGTGCGCAACGGGGCGCTCAAGGTGCTCGAGGGGCTCGAGCTCGGTGCCCGCAATGCCGTGGCGGTCTCCATGGCCTGTGCTGTGGCCGGGATCATCGTCGGCGTGGTAGGGCTCACCGGCCTGGGCCTGAAATTCTCGGCGATGATGATGGCCTTCTCCAATGGCCACTTGTTGCTGGCGCTGGTGATGGTACTGCTGGCCAGCCTTGTGCTGGGCATGGGGCTGCCGGTGACGGCCAGCTATATCGTGTTGATCGTGCTGGTGGGGCCGGCGTTGACCGCCGAATTCGGCGTGCCGCTTCTGATCGCTCACCTGGTGGTGTTCTGGTATTCCCAGGATTCCAATGTCACGCCGCCGATCGCCCTGGCCGGCTTTGCCGGGGCGGCAATTGCGGGCAGCAAGCCCATGGATACGGGGTTCCAGGCCTGGAAGTTCGCCAAGGGGCTCTACCTGATCCCGCTGTTCATGGTCTACAACCCGGAGATCATCATGGGCGGGCCCTGGCCGTTGCTGGTGTGGACAGCGTTGACCGGCTTCCTGGCCCTGGGGGCCTTCGCTGCGGCCCTGGAGGGCTATCTGTTCACGCGCATGTCGATACCGGTGCGCCTAGTGCTGGTGCCGGCGATGATTGCCGTCTTCTATCCGAGCCTGGTGGCCGAGGTCATCGGGGCGACGGTGATGGTCGTGGCCATCGCCGGCAACTGGCTGGCCAGCCACCGCCAGGCAGCGACCGCCGGGTAGCGTCTGGCGATGGTTCGCGAGACGACAAGGCCCCCGCTGAGGTATCGAGCGGGGGCCTTTCTTGGTGCCGGGGCGCGTGCAGGATCAGTTCTGCGGATCGGGTTCCTGCATGTCGGTGGCCTGTTCGTTGACTTCATCCAATGAATCGGCGCTGTCGCCCTGGGGATCGGCGTCGTCCGCTTTTTCCTGCAGCATGTCCTGCTGGGCCTGTTGCAGGCTTTCGCCGTCCGGGGTGGTGTTCACCGGTTCCAGGACCAGCGTGATCGGGCCTTGCTTGGCGTCGGGACCGACGTCGACGGTGTGGCGGGATGTCGTCGTCCACAGCAGTTCGCCTTTGTCGCCATGCAGTGCGGCGCGCAGGCCGTGGGTGTGTTCCGGCTTCACATCGGCGGTGTCGTAATCGAGATGGAACTCCACGGGGTCTTCGTTGCCGGGCGTGACGGTCGTCTCGGCGATGGTGGTCGCCGGTGCATCGGCTCGCGAGATATCGCGCAGGCTGACCGTGACTTCGGCCCCATCGGGGAGAGGCACGTCGGTCGCGGAGAATTCCAGCACGCCCTCGAGGGAGCGGGTGACAGACGCCTCGCTCTGGGTCTCCTGATCCGACGACGTGCTGGCTTGTTCGGTCTGTTCGGCCTGGGCGTTTTCGGCGTTGTCCTGCTCGGCCTCCTTGGCGTCGTCGCAACCGGCCAGGAACAGGGTCCCTGTCAGGGCGGCGATCATTAGCAGGGAACGTTTCATGGGCATGCTCCGTACGGATAAAGGTGGGTTGCTGGCGACGATCCTGTGACTTGATATTAACAATCAAGTTCGCATGAAGCGTGAAATTCGTTGTCGCACCGTGGCGACGTTGTGCCGTGCCGGCACTCGACGAAACGGGGAGAGGTAGGCGCGGCGCGGCTCTGCTAGAATGGTCGACTTCCACTTTTCCATGTGTCGAATGGCTCCGCCATTCGGCGTGTCATTGTTTTTGAACGGGGTTTGTGAAAGCCCTTTTGCGAGGAGCCCTGGATGCCAGCAAACGAGTCGCCGCGCGTCGGTGTGATCATGGGGTCGCAGTCCGATTGGCCCGTCATGGAGCATGCTGTCGACATGCTCGAGCGCCTGGGGGTGTCCTGCGAGACACGGGTGGTCTCGGCCCATCGTACCCCCGATTTGCTGTTCGATTACGCCAAGTCCGCCGCCGAACGTGGCCTGCAGGTGATCATCGCCGGCGCCGGTGGTGCGGCCCACCTGCCTGGCATGGTGGCTTCCCAGACGGCGCTGCCGGTACTGGGCGTGCCGGTGGAGTCCAAGTCGCTGAAGGGGCTGGATTCGCTGTTGTCGATCGTGCAGATGCCAGGCGGCGTTTCGGTGGGTACCCTGGCGATCGGCAAGGCCGGTGCCACCAATGCAGGGCTGATGGCCGCACAGATCGTCGGCCTGCAGGACGCTACGGTGCGCGAGGCGGTGGAGACCTTTCGTGCCGAGCAGACCCGCAAGGTGCTGGACAACCCCGATCCGCGTCCCGATTCACAGTGAGGCAGAGCATGAATATCGGTGTACTGGGAGCCGGCCAGCTGGGCCGGATGCTGGCCCTGGCGGGTTATCCGCTGGCCAATCGCTTCACCTTTCTCGATACCACCGGCCACCCCAGCGCCGGCATCGGTGATGTCATGGTGGATACCGATCAGAAGCACCTGGCCGACTTCCTGGCCAAGGTCGATCTGGTCACCTATGAGTTCGAGCATCTGCCGGTGTCGCTTGTCCAGGCCATCGAGGAGCACAAGCCTGTCCATCCCTCCAGCGAGGCGATCCGGGTCTGCCAGAATCGTGCCGAGGAGAAGGCGCTGTTCGATCGCCTGGGGATTCCCACGCCGGCCTATCGCCTGGTGGAAAGCGCCGAAGCGCTGGAGGATGCGGTACGCGAGCTGGGTACGCCAGTCGTCGCCAAGTCGGTGACCGAAGGCTACGACGGCAAGGGGCAGGCGGTGATCAAGTCGCCGTCAGAGGCCGTCGACGCCTGGCGAACCATCAATCATCCCCGTTTGATCGTCGAGGCTTTCGTCGATTTCGTGCGCGAGGTGTCGATCATCGCCGTGCGGGGGCGCGACGGCCAGGTGGTCTTCTACCCAATGGCCGAGAATCAGCACGTGGACGGCATCCTGCGCTACTCGGTGGCTCCCCTGCCGGATCTCGACGACGCCATCCAGGATACCGCCGACGGTTATATCCGGGCACTGCTCGACGAGCTCGATTATGTCGGTGTGCTGACCCTGGAGCTCTTCCAGACGCCTGACGGTGGCCTGCTGGCCAACGAGATGGCACCCCGGGTGCACAACTCCGGCCACTGGACCATGGACGGTGCGGTGACCAGCCAGTTCGAGAATCATCTGCGCGCCATCCAGGGGCTGCCGCTGGGCGACACGGCGGCACGCATGCCTTCATGCATGGTCAATGTCATCGGCCAGGAAGGCGAACCGGCGCGGCTGCTCGAGATTGAGGATGCCCACCTGCACCGCTACGACAAGAGCGAGCGCCCTGGACGCAAGCTGGCTCACGTCAACCTGGTGGCGCCGACCCATGCTGAGCTGATCGAGAAGGTTCGTCGTTGCGCCGAACTGTTGCCCGGCGCACCGACACCGCGCTTCAGCTTCGAGTGACATCCGGTCTCATCGGCCGATACGACAAGGCCGCGCCCGATGGACGCGGCCTTGTCGCATCTCCCCCACGCCTATTCTCTTCGCTCTTCTTTCTTATCTCTTCATCCCATCAGCAGATTGCTGGCGATCCAACCACCACCGATCAGCAGCACGAACAGGGTCAGTGCCAGAAGGAAAGGGCGGATGCCCAGGGCGCGCAGCTTCTCCAGCCGCGTTTCGAAACCCAGGGCAGCCATGGCCATGGTCAGCGCGACCTGGCCGGTCAGCACCAGAGCGTCGTGCAGCGGAGCGGGCAGGTCGACCAGACTGTTGAACACCACCATGGCCATGAAGCCGAAGGCGAACCAGGGAATCACCAGCCCGCCTTGTGCGCGGTCTTCGACAGCCGTATGGCGGCGCAGCCACCATTGGCCGACGATCAGCAGGAAGGGCACCAGCAGCATGACCCGCACCAGCTTGACGATCACCGCATTGGCCAGAGCCTCGGGGCCCACTGCCTCGCCGGCGGCCACGACCTGAGCGACCTCGTGAATGGTGGCCCCGATATAGATGCCGTAGAGGCCTTCGTCCATGCCCAGCAGCGGATAGAGCAGCGGGTAGAGCAGCATCGCCAGCGAGCCGAACAGCACCACGGTGGCAACCGCCATGGCCGTGGCGGCGGGGCGCGAGCGAATGGTGGACTCGGTGGCCAGCACCGCCGCGGCACCGCATATGGCGCTGCCGGCGCTGGTCAGCAGGGTGGTTTCGCGATCCATGCCGAGCACGCGCGTGCCGATCACGTAGCCGGCCGTCAGCACACTGGCGATGACCAGCATATCCAGCAGCAGGACCTTGGGCCCCAGGGCGACGACCTGCTGCAGGGTCAGCGACAGGCCGAACAGCACGATGCCGCCGCGCAGCAGCCAGCGGGTGGCGAAGGCCAGGCCGGGGCCGGTGCGTTTGGCGCGGCGCGCCAGGGGCAGGTTGCCGATCAGGATGCCGAGCAGCAAGGCCACCACCAGTGGGCTGACGCTGCTTTCGGCCAGGCCGGGCAACCGTACCAGGCCGAATCCGGCGCTGGTGAGGGCGGCGCATATCAACAGGCCTTGCCACATGCAGGAATCCTCGACGACGTTGTACCTGTCGAGCATCCTATGCGCTAATAGCTCATCTGGTTATCAGTTAATAACGAAACCTCTTTTCGGAAAAACCGATATGACACCCGCGGTGAGTTTTCGACAGCTGCAAGTGTTCGTCACCGTGGCGCGGCTGGGCACGGTGAGTGCGGCGGCCGAGTCGCTGAGCCTGTCGCAGTCGGCGACCAGCCAGGCCCTGTCCGATCTCGAGCGCCAGCTCGGAGTGGCCCTGTTCGAGCGTCCCGGTCGTCGCCTGCTGCTCAATGAGCTGGGGCGTCGAATGATGCCGCGGGCGGAGGAGCTTCTGGAGGGCGTCGCGGATTTCGTGGCGACCGCCCGGGAGCCCGAGGGGGCGTTGCACGGCGCGCTCAGCATTTCGGCCAGTGCCACGGTGGGGACCTATCTGCTGCCCGGGCTGGCCGGTCGCTTCAGCGAGCGTCACCCGGCGGTGGACCTGCGCCTCAAGTTGCGCAATACCTTCGAGGTCATCACCGATGTATTGCGCCTCGAGGCGGATCTGGGCCTGATCGAGGGGGAATGTCGCGAACCGCGACTGGCCAGCGAGACCTGGTGCGAGGACCGGCTGGTCATTGTCGCCGCGCTCGACCATCCCCTGGCGGAGCGAACACGACTCGATGACGACACTCTCGCCGGAGCGAACTGGATTCTCCGAGAGCCGGGTTCCGGGACGCGCTCGGTCTTCGAGCGGGCGATGCAGGCTCGCGGTCTTCTTGCCAAAGGGCGCATGGAACTGGGGCAGCACGAGGCCATCAAGCAGGCCGTGCGCGCCGGCCTGGGGCTTGGCTGCCTGTCCCGGCTGAGCGTGGCGGGCGAACTCGAGCGGGGTGAGCTGGTGGCGCTCGACAGCGAGCTGTCGCTGCGCCGAACCTTCTCTCTGGTCTGGCATCCCGAACGTTATCGCAGCCCGCTGTGGCAGGCCTTCAAGGTCTTTCTCGTTGAATCGATCCCGTCATGACGCGCTTGGCGTGTGCCGCTGTGGCATGCTGTGGATCGGCAAGCACAAGGGAGACAGGGGATGCGAAGCGGCTTCGGGTTCGATCTGCGCAGCATGGAAATCTTCGTCGAGACGCTGGAGCGCGGTAGCCAGACCGCTGCTGCCGAATACCTCGGGCTCAAGCAGTCTTCGGTATCGCAGAGTCTCGCCAACCTCGAAGAAGGGTTGGGGCTGGTCCTGCTGGATCGTCATTCCCGGCCGCTGGAGCCAACCAGTGCCGGTCGTTTCTTCTATGATCGCGCCAAGCGATTGTTGCACGAGGCGCGCCATACTCGGCGAGAGCTCCAGTCGGGCGCCTTCGGCCGCCTGCATCAGGTCCGCATGGCATTGGTGGATTCCCTGGCCACCGCCGTGGGGCAACCCCTGATCGAGGTGATTCGACGTCATACCAGCGACTACAGCCTGACGACGGGCCTGTCGCACATGCATGGCCACTCGTTGCTGACGCGGCACGTCGACATCATCATCTCGGACGACCGTCTCGAGAATTACGATGGCCTGGAGCGCCACGCCATTCTCGGCGAGCCCTTCGTCCTGGTCCTGCCCGCCGACTGGACGGGGCCGGTGGATAACCTGCGCTGGCTGTCGCGCCAACTGGATTTCGTGCGCTATACCGCCCAGTCGTTGATCGGACAGAGCATCGAGCGACACCTGCGCCTCAATCGACTGGAGCTGCCGGCCCGGCTGTATATCGACAACACCTTCGCGCTGCTCAGTCTTGTCGGGTCGGGGAGCGGCTGGACGATCACCACACCGCTCTGTCTTTTCCAGGCGGGGCTCGATCGGCTCGCCCTGCGCATCGAGCCGCTACCCACGCCGCCGCTGCGACGCGACCTGACGCTGGTGTCGCGACGCGATGAACTGGGCGACCTGCCGGCTCAGCTCGCGCGGGATAGTCGCCATCTGCTCGACCAGCGCTTCATGGGGGCGTTGCGTCGACACCTGCCCTGGCTGGTCGCCGAGGTCAGTACTGGCTGACCTCGCGTTCCGGGACACTCGCACGATGCCCCGAGGTCGTGCACGGCACGCGTCAGCGTGCTCTCGACGCGTGCATTATCGTTTTTACCTATAGTGCATCGGTCAGCCGTACCGATGCTGCTTGCTCCCTGATTCAAGCCCGCACCAGACTGCCAGGGCGCGTGACGAACCACGACCCGGTGGACGCGAACGCCACGCTAACAATGACAAGACAAGCGTTGGGGGTATTCAGAATGAGTCATTCCCGTACGTCCACGACCTCGGTGGACTATGAATCGGTCGACGAGGCTTATCTCGACAAGCGCAAGTTGAAGAAGGGGGCGGCCGGCTGGATCCTGCTGGCCAGCCTCGGTGTTTCCTACGTGATCTCCGGCGACTATGCCGGCTGGAACTTCGGCCTGGCGGCCGGTGGATTCGGTGGCATGCTGGTGGCGACCATCCTGATGGCGATCATGTACACGGCCATGGTGCTGTCGATCGCCGAACTCTCCTCCTCCCTGCCCACCGCCGGCGGCGGCTACAGTTTCGCCCGCCGTGCCTTCGGTCCCTGGGGAGGGTATGTCACCGGCACGGCGATACTGCTCGAGTACGCCATTGCGCCGGCGGCCATCGCGATCTTCATCGGCGGCTACGTCAACGAACTGATCGGCCTCAATGGCCCGCTGGTCTACGCCGTCTTCTATGCCGTCTTCGTCGGCATTCATCTTTGGGGGGCCGGTGAGGCACTGAAGATCATGATGGGGATCACCGCCCTGGCGGTCATCGCCATCCTGGTCTTCGTGGTCGGCATGCTGCCGCACTTCGATCCCGCCAATCTGTTCGATATTTCGGTCAATACCGGCGCTCTGGGGGCCTCGGCCTTTCTGCCCGAAGGGTTCATCGGTATCTGGGGCGCCTTGCCGTTCGCGATCTGGTTGTTCCTCGCTGTCGAAGGCGTGCCTCTGGCTGCCGAAGAGGCCGGCGATCCAGGACGCGACATGCCGCGTGGCATCATCACGGCCATGCTGGTGCTGCTGGTGTTCGGTGCCTGCGTGTTGCTGCTGGCGCCCGGCGGTGCCGGCGCCGCGGCGATGAGCGAGCACGCCGCGCCGCTGGTTGGTGCCCTGCAGGCGGTGTATGGCACTGACTCCTGGGCGGCGGGGTTCGTCAACCTGGTCGGCCTGGCCGGGCTGATAGCGTCCTTCTTCTCGATCATCTATGGCTATTCACGCCAGACCTTCGCGTTGTCCCGGGCCGGCTACCTGCCTCGCTGGCTGTCGGTCACCGGTGGTCGCAAGGTGCCGTTCCTGGCGCTGATCGTGCCTGGGGCCATCGGCTTTCTGCTCTCGCTCACCGGCAAGGGTGATCTGATGATCACCATGGCGGTCTTCGGTGCCACCATCTCCTACGCCATGATGACGCTCTCGCATATCCTGCTGCGCCGCCGCGAGCCCGAACTCGAACGTCCCTATCGTACGCCGGGCGGCATCCTGACCTCGGGCGTGGCCTTCGTGCTGGCCATCGTCGCCTTCCTCTCGACGTTCGTGGTCAGTGTCGAGGCGGCGCTGTGGTCGGCGGTGTTCTACGCCATCATGCTGGCCTATTTCGGGTTCTATAGCCGCCACCACCTAGTGGCCCAGGCGCCGGAAGAGGAATTCGAGGCGATCGCCCTGGCCGAGCGAGAACTCGACGAGCAAGCCGAGACAAGCCCGAAGCAGGCCTGAGCCCGATGCAGGCCGCGAACAAGCACAATGTAGCCGATGAGGATGAAACGATGAGCCGAATGCAGGCGAGAGACATCAAGACGACGGAGGACGCTCGGCGCATCGTCGAGGAGCGCGGCCTGAGCCACGTCAAGGTGGGCATGTTCGATATCGACGGCGTGATGCTCGGCAAGTACATGCAGCGCGACAAGTTCTTCTCCGCCCTGGAAGACGGTTTCGCCTTCTGCGACGTGGTGCTGGGCTGGGACAGCAAGGACGAGCTTTACGACAATGTGCGCTTCACCGGCTGGCACACCGGTTACCCCGATGCGCCTCTGAGAATCATCGTCGACAGTTGTCGCGAGATGCCGAGCGAGGGAGGCGGGATGCTGCTGTTCCTGGCCGAGTTCGACGGTCCTGCCGGCGATATCTGTCCGCGTGGCCTGCTCGGCCGGGTGCTGGAGCAGGGACGAGACATGGGCTTCGAAGCCAGTGGCTCCCTGGAGTACGAGTTTTTCATGTTCCAGGAGACGCCGGAGTCGGTGCGCGAGAAGGGCTTTCGTGACCTCAAGCCGCTGACGCCGGACATGATGGGCTACTCGATGCTGCGCAGCTCGGTGCATAGCGAGCTCTATCACGAGCTGCTGGCGCTGTCGCAGGAGATGGACTTTCCCATCGAGGGGCTGCACACCGAGACCGGCCCCGGCGTGCTCGAGGCCGCCCTGGCGGTGGACGATGCCATGACGGCCGGCGACAAGGGGGCACTGTTCAAGACCTTCACCAAGGTCTGGGCTCAGCGTCGCGGCCTGATGGCCACCTTCATGGCCAAGTGGTCGCCGGACTACCCGGGGCAGAGCGGGCATATTCATCTTTCGCTGCGGGATCGGGAAAGCGGCGAGTCGGTGTTCTTCGATGCCGACAAACCCTATCGCATGAGCGATGTGCAGCGCCATTTCGTCGCCGGGCAGCAGAAACTGATGCCGGAATTCCTGGCCATGTTCGCGCCCACCATCAACAGCTATACCCGGTTGATTCCCGGCTTCTGGGCGCCAACCGAGGCCACCTGGGGCGTGGAGAATCGTACCACGGCGCTGCGAGTGATACCGGGCAGCGCCAAGTCGCAGCGGGTCGAATATCGCCTCGGCAGCGCCGATGCCAATCCGTATCTGGCGCTGGCGGCCGCCATTGGCGCCGGCCTCTACGGCATCCAACACCGGCTTGAGCCCGATGAGCAGGTCAAGGGCAATGCCTACGAGCTCGATCATCCCGCGCACCAGTCCTTGCCGCGCACCCTGTGGGAGGCGGCTCAGCGCCTCAAGGCGTCCGAGGCGGCCCGGGCGCTGTTCGGCGATGCCTTCGTCGAGCACTTCGCGGCAACCCGGGAATGGGAAGAGCGAGAATTCCGCAAGCATATTACGGACTGGGAGCTGGATCGCTACTTCGAAATTATTTAGTGGAAAGGCCGGTTGCACGACACCAAAGCTGTGTTGGAGCGCCTCGAAATCTGCTCATTGACGACAGTCAACGCCGCGATTTCTCGTTGCTCCGCCTTGCCTTGGTGCCGTCCACTCGGCCCTGGACCACGGGAATTCGTTAGATACCACGTCATGAGGTGAAAACGACAGATGGCAATACAACAGACGATTTCGCCGGTGGATGGTTCGGTGTATGTCGAGCGTGAGCTGGCCGATGCGGCGCAGGTAGAGGCGGCCCTTGAGCGGGCGGTGGCGGCGCAGCGTTCCTGGCAGGCGACGTCGATCGCCGAGCGAGCCGCTTTCTGTTCGGCGATGGTCGACGCCTTCGTCGCCCGCCGCGATGCGCTGGCCGAGGAGCTGACATGGCAGATGGGCCGGCCGATTGCCGCTGGCGGCGCGGAGATCGGCGGCTTCGAGGAGCGGGCCCGCGGCATGATCGCTCTGGCCGAGCAGGCTCTGGCGCCGATCACGCTGCCTGACAAGCCGGGCTTCACTCGCTATATCACCCGCGAGCCGCTGGGCGTGTCGTTCATCGTCGCCCCCTGGAACTTTCCGTTCATGACGGCGGTGAATGCCATCGTGCCGTCGCTCATGGCCGGCAATGCCGTGATCCTCAAGCATTCCGCCCAGACCCCGTTGTGTGCCGAGCGAATCCAGCAGGCCTTCGAGACGGCGGGACTGCCCGAGGGAGTTTTTCAGTATCTTCACCTTTCCCATCCGGCGACCGAGGCTGTGATTCGCGATCCGCGTATCGATCATGTGTCCTTCACCGGCTCGGTCGGCGGTGGTGAAATGGTGGAGCGCAATGCTGCCGGGCGTTTCATTGCCACCGGCCTTGAGCTGGGCGGCAAGGACCCTGCCTATGTGCGCGCCGATGCCGATCTCGATGCGGCCGTACCGGGCGTGATGGATGGCGCCTTCTTCAATGCCGGCCAGAGTTGCTGCGGCATCGAACGGATCTACGTGCATCGCGACCTTCATGATGCCTTCGTCGAGCGGGCCGTGGCCTGGGTGCGGCAGCTCAGGCTAGGCAACCCCACCGATCCGGCGACCACGCTGGGGCCATTGGTCAAGCCGGCGGCGGCGGATTTCGTGAGAGGCCAGGTGGAAGAGGCCGTGGCGGCCGGCGCGAAGGCCTGGATCGATCCCGGCGAGTATCCGCTTTCCGAGCCGGGCAGCGCCTACCTTGCTCCTCAGGTGCTGACCGGCGTCGATCATTCCATGCGCGTGATGCACGAGGAGAGTTTCGGCCCGGTGGTGGGCATCATGCCGGTGGATTCCGACGATGAGGCCATCGCGCTGATGAACGACAGCGACTTCGGCCTGACCGCGGCGGTCTTCACTCGCGACATCACCACCGGCGAACAGCTGGCCCGGCGCCTGGAGGCGGGGACCGTCTTCACCAATCGCTGCGACTATCTGGATCCCGAGCTGGCCTGGACCGGCGTCAAGCAATCCGGACGCGGCTGCTCATTGTCACGCCTGGGCTACGAGACATTGACGCGGCCCAAGTCCTTCCACCTGAAGCATGGATAAGCGCAAGGCGTGTGGAAGCCGCAAGATCGGCGCTTCGCGCCAGGGTAGAACACGTATGACCCGGTGGGGCGGAATCGAGGCTTCCAGCAAGCGTCGGGTGCCGTGCCCCCGGTATTGGAGACTGAGGATATGAGGTGCAAAGACGACATGAGCCAGCTGACTGCCACCTGGAACTATCCTGCCCGGATTCTCGCCGGGGCAGGGCGGATACGGGAACTGCCTGAAGCTTGCCAAGCACTGGGCATGCGAGCCCCCTTGCTGGTGACCGATCCCGGCCTGGCGAGCTTGCCGATGGTGAACGACCTGGTGCAGCACTGTGCCGGCCAGGGCCTGCAGGTCGCCGTGTTCAGCGAGATCAAGGGCAACCCGACCGGGGCCAACGTCGAAGCGGGAGTAGCGGCTTTTCGCGAGGGCGGCCACGATGGTGTCATCGCCTTCGGCGGTGGCTCCGGTCTGGATGCCGCCAAGGCGGTGGCCTTGATGGCAGGACAGCGCGATGAGCTGTCGATCTGGGAGCTGGAGGATATCGGCGATTACTGGAAACGCGCCGACGGCGATGCCGTAGCGCCGGTGGTCGCCGTGCCCACGACCGCGGGAACTGGCTCCGAGGTGGGGCGCGCGTCGGTCATCACCAATGAGCAGGAACACGTCAAACGGATCATCTTCCATCCGCAAATGGTGCCGGCGACGGTGATCCTCGATCCCGAGTTGACCGTCGACTTGCCGGCGTCGATCACCGCCGCCACGGGAATGGATGCGCTTTCCCATTGCCTGGAGGCCTGGTGTTCGCCCAACTATCACCCCATGGCCGAAGGAATCGCCGTGGAAGGCATGCGCCGGATTCGCGACCACTTGCCGCGCGTGCATGCCGATGGCCAGGATCTCGAGTCACGCCAGCACATGCTGGTGGCCTCGATGATGGGCGCTACCGCCTTTCAGCGTGGCCTGGGCGCCATGCATGCCCTGGCGCATCCTCTCGGGGCCTTGTACGACGCGCACCACGGGACCCTCAATGCCGTGCTGATGCCTTATGTCCTGCGCGCCAACGAACAGGCCATCGGCGAACCCATGGTGCGCCTGGGACGCTATCTCGACCTGAGCCAGCCGGGAACCGGGGCGGTGATCGACTGGGTGCTCGACCTGCGCGAGCGCCTGGGCATCCCACATACGCTGGCAGAGCTGGGCATCGGCACCGAGCAGGCGGAGAAGGTCGGTCGCATGGCGGTCGCCGATCCGTCGTCGGGCACCAACCCCATCGGCTTCTCGCCGGAGCAGTATCGCGACATCTTCGTTGCTGCGGTCGAAGGCCGTCTCTAGCGGGTCAGCGCCAAGCGGGCGTCAACGGGAGGAGGGGCAATGCGCATAGGGCTTTTGCAGTGTGACGACGTGGCGCCGGAGTTGCGGGAGTGCCACGGCAACTATCCGGCGATGTTCGAGAGACTGTTCACCTCGGTGGACCCGGCATTGACCTTCCAGGTATGGCGTTGCCTGGATGGCGAGCTGCCGGACGATGTCGATGCGGTGGATGCCTGGCTGACGACCGGCTCCAAGTTCGGTGTCAATGACGGCTTGCCGTGGATCGAGGATCTGTGCGGCTTCGTCCGACGCCTGTGGGAGGCCAACAGGCCTCTGGTGGGCATCTGCTTCGGTCACCAGCTGATCGCCAAGGCGTTGGGCGGCGAGGTCGTCAAGAGCTCCAGGGGCTGGGGCGTGGGCATGTCGTTCAATGACGTGGCGCAGCGGGCCGACTGGATGGATCCATGGCAGGAAGGGCTCGATCTGGTGGTCAGTCACCAGGACCAGGTGAACACGCTGCCGCCGAATGCCCGGGTGCTGGCGGGAAGTGACTTTTGCCCCCGGTACCTGATGCAGGTCGGCGAATGTTTTCTCGGCGTGCAGGGACACCCCGAGTTCTCCAAGGCCTATTCGGCGGACCTGATGCGACTGCGGCGCGACCAGGTTGGCGCGTCCCGGGTGCGGGAGGGCCTGGCCAGCCTCGATGCGCCGGTGGACGACCAGCTGATGGTGCGCTGGATACTCAATTTCATGCGCCGATGCCTCTAGGTCGCGAGCCCGCCCGACACCCAGAGCCACAGGGCGATGGCAGCGAAGTGGCCGGGATACCAGCCCAGCCACAATCGCCGTGGCATGCGCAGCGGCACCTCGGAAGGAAGCCGATGGGCGCCGGCGGCCAGCAGGAGCACTGCCAGGGTGGTGGCGACGGTGAAGGACTTGGCCATGTCGGAGCTGTTCATCAGGCCGGCGACGATCAGCACTGGCAGTGCCATGGCGGTACTGGCCAGACGGTTGGAGACGCCATTGCCACTCCGGTGCAGGTGCGCCATGGCGAGCATGTAGAGCGGAATCATCAGCAGGCCCAGGTGGCTGTATTCGACGACGTGGCCGGCCAGGGTCCAGACCACCAGGGCGATGCCGGCTTCGACGGCCAGGCGCCGGCGCCCCAGTGCGCCCCGCTCCAGGCGCTCAGGCAGGGCGCGTGCCCAGGTGCCGCCGGCCAGGCCCAACGACAGCGTGAAGCAGATGTTGAGGATCAGGCCATCGGCCTCCCGTGGCATCAACATGTAGGGAAGCTGGGCGATGAGGCCGATCACCAGCACGCGTCGCGCGTAGCGCAGCGGGTTGCGGGTATTGAAGAGGCCATGCCAGGCCACCATGGCGGCGAACAGCGGGAAGGCGACGCGCCCCACCGATGAGTCGGCCCAGCCCAGCCCCCAGGCATCCGGAACCACGTAGCGGGCCAGGTGATCGAGCGTCATGGTGATCAGGGCCAGCCACTGGCCCCAGCCTGTCCAGGCGGACGACGGGCGCGTGGCAGCGGCGGTGGAGACGTGCTGCATCTGATGTCCCTATCTGAAATGATGACTCCCTACTGACCGACAGCGAGGAGCTGGGTTCCGCGTATGGCGCGACTGTCGGTTTCTTGCACGGGGTGTCGCCATTCGAGGGCACTCAAGCGATCCGAGCACGCAGCAGACGCAATCCATTGGCGATGACCAGCAGGCTGGCGCCCAGGTCGGCGAACACCGCCATCCATAGCGTGGCCTGACCGGCGAAGGCCAGGACCAGAAAGACGGCCTTGATGCCGAGGGCCAGTACGATGTTCTGGACCAGCACGGCGTAGGTGGCCCGGGACAGGCGGAGGAAGGTCGGTAGCTTGCCGAGGTCATCGTCCATCAGCGCGACATCGGCGGTTTCGATGGCCACGTCACTGCCGGCCGCTCCCATGGAGAAGCCGATATCGGCGCGGGCCAGTGCCGGGGCATCGTTGATGCCATCCCCGACCATGCCGGTCACGCCACGCCGTCCGTATTCCTCGATGATGGCGAGCTTGTCCTCGGGCAGCAACTCACCCCGAGCGCTGTCGATGCCGGCTTCCGTGGCGATGGCACTCACCGCGTGCCGGTTGTCGCCGGACAGCATCAGCGTCTTCACGCCCAGGCCATGCAGGGCCTCGATGGCCGCCAGACTGGTGGGCTTGAGCGGGTCGCGCACGGCGAACAGCGCGAGGATGCTGTCGTTGGAGCCCAGCGCCACGACACTGGCGCCGCGACGTTCCAGCGCTTCGATGCGATCGGCAAGCGTCGCGTCTATCAGCCCCTTCGCATCGGCCATCCGGCGGTTGCCGAGCCAGAGCGCCCGGCCGTCCACGCAGCCCTCGACCCCCTGACCGGGACGTTCGCGGAAATCATCCACGCGGCCATCATCCGAATCCGGTGTAAGGGCACGATGAATGGCGGCGGATACGGGATGCGTCGAGCGGCCGGCGAGCAGGGCGGCCTGGCGTGTCAGGGTCGCGCGCGTGCTTGCATCCAACGGCTCGTCGAGGGGTTCCCAATGTTCCAGCGAGGGCTCGCCCTGTGTCAGGGTGCCGGTCTTGTCCAGAGCCAGCCAGCCGAGTCGTCTTCCCTGCTCCAGGAAGCGGCCGCCCTTGACCAGGATGCCGGCGCGGGCGGCAGCCGACAGGCCGCTGACGATGGTGACCGGGGTGGAGATGACCAGCGCACAAGGGCAGGCGATCACCAGCAGCACCAGCGCCCGGTAGATACCGTCCAGCCAGGCACCGCCGACGACCCAGGGCCAGGCCAGGGCCGTGAGCAGCGCCACGGTGAAGACCACGGGCGTATAGATGGCGGCGAAGCGGTCGATGAAACGCTGGGTGGGAGCCTGGCTGGCCTGGGCCTGCTCGACGGCATGGATGATGCGCGCCAGTGTGGTGTCGCTGGCCTCTCGAGTGGTGCGGATGTCGAAGTCGCCGTCATGGTTGATGGCACCGGCGAAGACGCTGTCGCCGGGCGCCTTGTCGACAGGCAGGCTCTCGCCGGTGATCGGCGATTCGTCCAGGCTGGGGTGGCCCCGCACCACCTCGCCGTCCAGCGGCAGGCGCTCGCCCGGGAGTACCCGCACGATCTCGCCGATGGCCACATCCTCGGCGGCCACGGTCTCCCATTCTCCCGCTTCCGTGCGGCGCCGGGCCTGTCGGGGCGCGCTGTCCAGCAGATCGCGGATGGCACGGCGGGCACGTTCCAGAGAGCGTGATTCGATGTGTTCCGCCAGGGTGAACAGCACCATCACCATGGCGGCTTCCGACCAGTGGCCGATCAGCAGGGCGCCGGTCACCGCCACGCTCATCAGGGCATTGATGTTGAGGGTGCGGTGGCGGATCGCGACCCAGCCCTTGCGCCAGGTCGGCAGACCCACCAGGGCGATGGCCGGCAGGGCGAGCAGCGGGGCGAGCCAGGTGGTCCAGGGCCAGGGTGTCCAGCCGACGACCTCGGCGGCCAGGGCCAGGAGTGCCGCCAGTATCAGCTTGCCCCAAGGGGTGTCGTTGCTTTCCAGTGCTGCGCCGCTTGAAGCCTCGTCGACGTCCAGAAGGTGAGGCGTCATGCCCAGGTCGCGAACGCGTGCCTGAAGCGCTGCGGTGTCGGCGTCGTGATGGTGGATGCTGAGGACCCTGGCCATCAGGTCGAATTCCAGCGCAGCGACGCCGGGCGCCGAGCCCAGAGCCTTGCGGAGCAGGGCTTCCTCGGTGGGGCAGTCCATCTCCTGGATGCGCAGGCGCAGCGTCTCGCTGCCTGCCGGGGCGGACACGGCCTCGCGAGGCTCGGTGTGCTGGCTACCGCAGCAGCCATGTTCATGGGCATCGGACATCTCGGGCTCCGTTCATGATATCTTGTGCCATGACACACCCTATAGTCTGTATAGGGTCAAGCCCTGGCCCCGAGTTGAGTGGAGGTCGATGATGAAGATCGGTGAGCTGGCGATGCGTACGGGATGCCGGGTCGTGACCATTCGCTACTATGAACGGGAAGGTCTGCTGCCGGAGCCGGAACGCAGCGAGGCGAATTACCGCCTGTACGGCGAGACTCACGTCGAACGCCTGGCCTTCATTCGTCACTGCCGGGCGCTGGACATGACCCTGGACGAGATTCGCGCTCTGCTGGCGTGCCACGATGACCCGGAGGGAACCTGCCACCGGGCTGATGTCCTGATCGACGAGCACCTGACGCATGTGAAGGCGCGTATCGCCCAGCTTCAGGTCCTGGAAGACACGCTGGTGGCGCTGCGGGCGCGTTGTCAGGGGCAACGCTCGGCCGCCGAATGCGGCATCCTCAATGCCCTGGCGCAGCCACCACGGGACGCAGCATTGAATGAGGACGCCGAACACGTGCCCGGCACGCATCCCAGGCGATGAGCGGTGCCGGACGAGAGAAGAAAAGCGGCCCCTGTTGTCAGGGGCCGCGCGTCAAGGTCAGAGCACGAGGCGCTTCAAGCGCCGAGCCATTCACTCACTGACGTACTCATTCACCGAAGTACTCATTCACTGAAATACTTGGCCTCGATGTCGGCGTAGGTGCCGTTTTCCTTCAGGGTGGCGAGTGCCTCGTTGAAGGCCTCGGCCAGCGCTTCGTCGCGCTTGCGGAAGGCAATGCCGAAGCCATCGCCGAAGTACTGCTTGGGTTCGGTGATCTTCTCGCCTACGGTCTTGTAGTCACCCGCCTCGCTGTCGAGCAGGGTGGACTTGCCCACCGGGAAGTCGAGGAAGACGATGTCCAGGCGGCCGGAGTCCATGTCCAGGACCATGTCGTCGGCGGTGGCGTAACGGTTCACGTCGGCCACGTCGCCGTACATGTCGGTGACATAGTTGTCCTGGAGAGTGCCGCGTTGCACGCCGATGGACATGCCCTCGAGCGTTGTCTCGTCGGGGGCGGTGATTTCGCTGTCTGCCGGTGCGAACCAGGCGGAGGGCGGGGTGAAGTAGGGATCGGAGAACAGCACCTGCTCACGGCGCTTGTCGTTGATGGTCATCGACGACATGATGGCGTCGTACTTGCGGGCCATCAGGCCGGGGATGATACCGTCCCAGCCTTGCACGACCCATTCGCACTTGATGCCGATCTCTTCGCACATGGCGTTGCCGAGCTCGATGTCGAAGCCGGTCAGCTCGCCGTCGGCGGTGCGGTACTCCATGGGTTCGTAGGGCACATCGACACCGATGCGGATGTCGCGGACCTCGGCGTTGGCGACGCCGGCGATCATGCCGGCGCCCAGTACGCCGATGCTCAGGAGCTTGTTGAGTTTCATGAGGCGTTTCCCTTTTTGTTGATAGCTTCACCGCTAGAGCGCGAGTCGCTCAGCGCCTTGGGTGATGACCTATCCACCATAGCCGAAGCTCGGGTAGGTCGAAAGGCCGTGAACGAACGTTGTGAACCAACGTTCGTTCGACGGTCGTCAGCCGCTGGCCGGCTTGAGGTGAGCGAGCAGCCGCTTCTCCAGGTGACGGAAGAAGTAGATGATCGTGAACGTCAGGCAGAGGTAGATGGCCGCGACGAACAGGAAGGCGTCGAAGGGCGCGTAGAAGCGGGCATAAACGAAACGGGCCGCGCCGGTCAGGTCCATGATGGTCACCACGCTGGCGATGGCGCTGGCATGGAGCATGAAGATCACCTCGTTGCCATAGGCCGGCAGCGCGCGGCGGAAGGCGCTGGGCAAGACGATGCGGCGCAGCATCAGGGCGCGTGACATGCCGTAGGCGCGGGCGGCCTCGATCTCGCCCTTGGGCGTGGACTTGATGGCGCCGCGGAAGATCTCGGTAGTGTAGGCGCCGGTATTCAGCGTGAAGGCGATCAATGCCGGCACGAAGGGTTTTTCGAGAATGACCCACAGCCAGGTGTCCTGGATGCCCTCGACGAAGACCACGCCATAGTAGATCAGGTAGAGCTGGACCAGCAGTGGCGTGCCCCGGAACACGTAGCAGTAGAAGAAGATCGGCAGACGAATCCAGGCATGCTTGGACCCGCGCCCGATGGCGAGTGGCACGGCCAGCACCAGGCCGATGATCAGCGAAAGGAAGACCAGTTGGACCGTGGTGACCAGGCCTTCGCCATAGTAGGAAAGGGTCTGCAGGGTGAAGATGCTGTTGTCGGCCAGTTGCGCCTGCAGCCAGTTCATCAGGCTTTCCATCAGTCCGCCTCCCCGTAGCCGATGTCATAGCGTTTCTGCAGTCGCGCGAAGCCCCATTCGGAGACGCTGGCGATCAGCAGGTAAACGGCGGCGACGATGATCATGAAGGTGAAGGGTTCGCGGGTGGCCTTGGAAGCCTCGGCGGCCACCCGGACCATGTCGGAGAGACCGATCACCGAGACCAGGGCGGTGGTCTTGAGCAGTACCATCCAGTTGTTCGAGAGTCCCGGCAGGGCGTGGCGCATCATCTGCGGGAAGCGGATGCGGCGGAACACCAGCCAGTGAGACATGCCATAGGCACGGCCGGCCTCGATCTGGCCGTTGTCCACGGCGAGGAAGGCGCCGCGAAACGTCTCGCCCATGTAGGCCCCGAAGATCAGTCCGATGGTCGCCACGCCGGCGACGAACTCATTGATGTTGATAAAAATGTCCACATCGAACTGGGTGTAGAGCCAGTCGGTGAACATGTTGATGCCGATCTGCCCGCCGAAGAACAGCAGCATCATCAGCACCAGGTCGGGTACGCCGCGTATCAGGGTGGTGTAGAGGGTGCCGAGACGATGCAGCACCCAATTGCGCGACATCTTGGCACTGGCCGTGGCCAGGCCCAGCACGATGGCAAGTATCAGCGATAGAACCGCCAGTTCGACGGTGACCAGGGCGCCTTCCGCGAGGCGCGGGCCGTAGCCGTGCAGGTCGATCATGGGAGTCTCCTCATCCGGGCCGTCTCAGTGCTTGGGCGCCAGGAACTGCTTGAGCCGCTCGGAATTCGGGTTGCCGAGGACCTGGTCGGGCGCCCCGGCTTCCTCGATCTGCCCCTGATGCAGATAGATCACCTGGGTGGAGACATCGCGGGCAAAGGCCATCTCGTGGGTCACGACGATCATGGTGCGGCCTTCCTCGGCGAGATCGCGCATGACCTTGAGCACGTCGCCGACCAGTTCCGGGTCGAGTGCCGAGGTGGGCTCGTCGAACAGCATCACTTCCGGGTCCATGGCCAGTGCTCGGGCGATGGCGCCGCGCTGCTGCTGGCCGCCGGAGAGCTGTGCCGGGTAGTAGTCGGCGCGATCCGCGAGGCCGACGCGTTCGAGCAATTGGCGAGCATGGTCGATGGCGTCGCGCTTCGATTTGCCGAGGACATGGACCGGTGCCTCGATGACGTTCTCGAGCAGTGTCATGTGGGCCCACAGGTTGAAGCTCTGGAACACCATGGACAGCTTGGCACGCATGTCGACGACCTGCTTCCAGTCCGCCGGCTCGCGACCGTGGCGCGTTTCCTTGAAACGGATGGATTCGCCGTGGACGATCAGTTCGCCTTCGTTGGGTTGCTCCAGCAGGTTCATGCAACGCAGGAAGGTACTCTTGCCGGAGCCGGAGGCTCCGATGAGGGTGATGACATCGCCCTTGTGGGCCTGCAGGGACAGGCCCTTGAGGACTTCGGTATTGCCGAAGCGCTTGGTGATGTTGCGCACTTCCAGCGGAATCGGGGTATCGGCCATGAAACGGGCTCCAGTTCGGGAAAGGTCGCCTGGGTCGGGACCGGACAGCATGTGGGCCGGCGCGAAAAGGTGGGCGATTCTAACAGGCCAGACGGTTGTCGGCAGGCCGTGTTGATCGATCGGTCATGCGACCTTGGTCTATGGAGGCGTGGGTCTCAAGCATAAAATAACTCCAAGTTGTTGTTATTTTGCAGTTTTAATAACCGTTGGTGAAGCGTGTATGGCGGCGTTATTGCGTTTCGGCATCCCGTACCGGAGTGACCAGCAGAGCCGCCCGGGCGCCGAGCTCGACGCGAGCGTTGGGGAAGACCACGCGCAAGGGCGTATCGCCGACCGTGAAGGGGCCAGCCTCGGCATCCTCCGACAGCCGCGTGCCGGGGGCGAACTCGGTGAAGTTCGGGGTGTCATCGGGAAAGCATAGCTGGAAGCCTTCGGCATGGCGGATCAGCTCATGCTCGACCCGGAAGAAGGCCATCCGCGAAGGGGGGGCCGAGGCGGGTTCGCGCCCCTCCAGTAGCGCGTCGAGCAGTTGGCCCATGGGTGCCAGGGGCGCGAGATCGTTGGCGCCGAAGGGCAGGGCGCGACCCAGCTCCAGGGTGAAGGCCTGAGCACCATGGTAATGCTTGCTGTAATGGGAGAAGGTCCAGCTGTGATCGTGCTGGTGAAGGACCGCCTGGATATCGGCGCCGGCCAGCCATTGCCATTGCTCGGGGGAGGTGACGGTGTCGGCGAAGGGGTCCACCGCGAAGCGGGGATACTGGCTGTCGCGGATCGCCGTGTGCAGGTCGTAATGTAACCGGGCACGGTCCGGATGGCGCGCATAGAAGGCATCCACCGCGTCCATCAAGGTGCGGGCCCGGTCCGGTTCCATGCCATCCTCGCCCAGGTCACGACGGAACAGGCGGTTGAGGTTGGTGTTGACGAAGCGGGCGCCGGCACGAATGGCCTCGAGATTGCCCAGGATCACCAGCACGGGGCTGCCCAGACGCAGCAGGCCGGCTTCAAGGCGGGCGAGGCTGGCGCCGAGCAACTCGATGGGGGCCGTTTCATTGCCGTGGATGCCAACCGACAGCACCACAGCGGGCGTCTCGGCCTCGGGGGCATCCGGCGTGAGCTCCAGCAGCCCTGGCCCCATGAAGCGGAATCGTCCACCTGGGATGTCGCCCTGTGCGGGGGCCGAGGCCGATCCGCCCAGGCTCCGCTCCAGCCAGTCAGCCAGCATGGCGGTGTTCCCGGCAAGGCGCGAAGGCGTTATCGACGCTCGAGTGTGGCAGGCTAGGCTCGGTGATCATGTCGCTCCCGGTCGTGGCTTCGTCATGGGTCTCGCTACCTTCGTCACTGTCGACGGAGGGCTCAAGACCCGGCGTCGACTTGATGAAAGAGGCGGGTGCGATAATGAAAAGCCACGCCGGGAGTGGAGGCGTCGGCGCGTTTTCAGGCGCCGCGAGTGGCGGTGTAGAGTGTGTAGATCGACTGGCTCGCCGTCATCAGCAGGCGATTGCGATCTTCTCCCGTGAAGCAGACATTGGCGCAGATCTCGGGGAGCAGGACGCGCCCGATCAGGGTGCCCTCCGGGGTGAAGACGCTGACACCATCGATGCCTTCACCACCGGAGGTGCCCACCCAGAGATTGCCATCCGCGTCGCAAGTCAGGCCGTCGTATCCTTCCTCGCGGCTTTCGACGAGGCGCTGCGGGTTCTGCAGGGCCTTGCCGTCCTCGGCGAGGGTGAAGCGCGTGATGGTGGCCGGCTGGTCCGGATGGTGGGAAGGCGCGGTATCGGTAATGTACAGGCTGCGGCCATCCGGCCCGAGGGCGATGCCGTTGGGCTTGTACAGTTCGGTGGTCAGCACCCGGGGCTCGTCCATGCCGTCTTCCCAGTAATAGACCGCCGTGTCCAGTTGTAGCTCTCGGCGTTGCCCCTCATAGTCGACATGGGCGCCATAGCCCGGATCGGTGAAGATCAGGCCCCCGTTGTCCAGAGCGATGACATCGTTGGGGGCATTGAGCGGCTTGCCATCATGGCGCTCGGCCAGCACGCTCATGCTGCCGTCCCATTCGTAGCGAACGACGCGGGCGGGGGAGTGCTCGCAGGCGATCAGCCGGCCCCGGTTATCGAAGGTGTTGCCGTTCGAATGGCCCACCTTGTGTCGCAGCACCGAGACCTCGCCGGTGACTTCATCCCAGCGCATCTGCCGTGCCCGGGGAATGTCGCTGAAGACGGCATAGCGACCCACGGCGTTCCAGGCCGGGCCCTCGAGCCACAGGCCGCCTGTCCATTGGCGTTCCAGGGGGGTATTGAACAGCATGTAACGCTCGAAGCGTTCGTCGATGACCTGCCAGGTGGCGTCCGGGTAACGCGATGGCGCCGTGTTGCCGGCCAGCAGGCCAGGCGCGGCCACGGCCGCTCCGAGAGCCACGGAAGCGGTGAGAAACTGGCGTCGTTCCAGGGTCATGAAGGTGTCCTTGTCGTTATCGAGTGAATGGACCTGCAGGCGCGGATGGCCCGTGCTGTCAGCGTATGTGGTGTCATCGATTTTGTATGTTATACATTTTGGCGATATGCCGTCGTTCACTGCCGGAGGAGGCGTTTTCGTGCCGTAGGCCGAGAGAGCGGCAGCATGGGAGAGCAAGCGCGAATGACCAATGATGACTCCGGAGCAGAGAAACGCGACGGGAGCGGCCAGGCGGGCATGCCTGGGGATGCCGAACGGTTGGCTCGGCACTATGCCGGCGCTGGTGGCATAAAGGGGGCGAATCGCGAAACGCTACTCGACGGGTTGCGTCGCGCCTTCGTTGCCAGCGGACGGAACCCGGATCGCCTGACCCTTGATGACATTGCCGGCATCGACCAGCTGCATCTAGGCGGGCGGCGTGCCAGTCGCGCGCTGGCCCGGCTTGGCGAATTCTCTCCGGGCGTTCGCGTGCTGGATGTGGGATGCGGAACTGGCGGGGCCAGCCGGTTGCTGGCTGCGGAGCACGGTGTCGAGGTGGTCGGCATCGATATCACCGCGCCTTTTGTCGAGGTGGCGAGATGGCTGAGCCGGGCCACGGGGCTGGCGGCGCACACACGGTTCTGTTGTGCCGATGCCGCCCTGGTACCATTACCGGATGCTTGCGTGGATGTCGTCTGGTGCCAGCACGCGTTGATGAACATGCCGGATACGGAGGCGGTTCTGAAGGAATGGCGCCGCCTGCTGGTGCCGGGAGGCCGGGTGCTGTTGCATGAGGTCGTCGCCGGCGAAAATCCCGCCGAGCTGATGCTGCCGGTGCCCTGGGCCAGGGAGCGCTCGACGAGCCACCTGCAGACGCCAAGGATGCTGGAACGGCGACTGGCAACGGCCGGTTTCCGGCCGCTCGAGGTGGCCGATGTCACCGCTGAGGCACTGGCCTGGCGTCGCAGGCACGATCGTCAGGCGACACGCCGCCAGGCATCGGCCGTACTGCCCGGGCCAGTCGAGCTCTTCGGTGACAGCTTCGATGAGATGGGGCGCAACCTGCTCGCCAACCTGGCCGATGACAGGGTGCGCATCATCGAGGGCGCCTGGGGCTGGCAGGGAGACGAACGGGCGTGATGTGTCAGCCGGGGTGCCCGATTCCCCAGGCGAAGGGATCCGCTTCGTCGATGGTCAGCGTGGCCTCGGCGCTGATATGGGCCCTGCCGCGAAGGTAAGGACGAATCCGCTCGCCTTCCGGCTCGTAATGCGCCTCGAACTCGCTGCCGGTGATGCTGGCCTGACGCCAGACTTGACCGGGGGACAGCTTGCCGTCGGCCGCCAGGCAAGCCAGCTTGGCGCTGGTGCCGGTGCCGCAGGGCGAACGATCATAAGCCTTGCCGGGGCAGAGCACGAAGTTGCGGCTGTCGGCGTCCGGGTCCTCGGCGAACAGCTCGATATGATCGATCTCTCCACCATCCTCGCCGGTGACGCCCTGTGCCTCCAGCGCCTGGCGAATCGCCCAGGTGAAGTCAGTCAAGGCGTCGACGTTGTCCAGTGCGAGGCGTTGCCCATGATCGCTGACCAGGAAGAACCAGTTGCCGCCCCAGGCGATGTCGCCATGGAGGCGGCCATGGCCGGCCACATCCAGGGGGACCGCCCGCCGATAGCGATAGGCCGGCACATTGCGCACGGTCACGCTGCCGTCTTCGTGGAGCCGTGCCTCGATGGGGCCGACCGGCGTGTCAATGCGGTGCAGGCCGGGTAACAGCCGACCGTGATGGGCCAGGGAGGCGACCAGGCCGATGGTGCCGTGGCCGCACATGCCCAGATAACCGCTGTTGTTGAAGAAGATGACCCCACAGGTGGCCCCGGGGGTATCCGGCTCGCAGAGCAGGGCGCCGACCAGGACGTCATGGCCCCGCGGTTCCAGCATGCAGGCGGTGCGCCAGCGATCATGCTCGCCGCGCAGCCGCTCGAGCTTTTCTTGCAAGTTGCCTGAACCGAGGTCGGGGAAGCCCTCCAGCACGAGCCGGGTGGGTTCTCCACCGGTATGGGAATCGATCACCTGGATGCGCTTCATGCATCGTCCTCTCATTGTGTATTGGGTGATGGTCGCGGACTGATTCGGGTCGGCCATGCTTGCCAAGATAGATTATATATTTTATACATTCAACGGAACGCACCTCAGGCGAGCAACGATCATGACCCAGGCGAGTCCCGATCCGAAGGCTTCCCCGCAAGCCCGACCCATGGTGGATACCGGCTTTGATGATGCCGATATCGCGGTAGTCGGTGCCGGTGTGGTCGGTACGGCCTGCGCCTTGGCACTGGTACGCCAGGGCCTTCGGGTACGGGTGCTGGACAGCGATGCGCCGGGCATGGGGGCGTCCTTCGGCAACGCCGGCCACCTGGCCACCGAGCAGGTCTTTCCCATTGCCGATGCTTCTCTGCTGAAGCGTATTCCCGGCATGCTGATGGATCCACTCGGGCCGCTACGGCTGGACTGGCGATATTTGCCGAAGGCGGCGCCCTGGCTGATGCGACTGCTGTGGAATCTGCGCTCGTCTCCCTACCAGCGAAGCGTGTCAGGCATTCGGGCGCTCAACGAAGTGAGCCTGGCGGCCTGGCAGGAACTGCTGGCGTCCATCGGGCGTTCCGACCTGCTCTGTGGTCAGGGCTCTTTGCTGGTCCACGAGAAGGCCGAGACGGCGGATGCCTTGGCGGCATCGGCGACACGTTTCGCGGCGCATGGCGTCTCGCTGGAACGGCTGGACGGCGAGGAAGTCCGTCGTCGGGCGCCTGGACTGTCGGAGCGCATCCGTGGAGGCCTGTTCTTCCCCGATACCGGCCATGTGATCGATCCCCTCCAGGTGGTGAAGGAGCTGGTGAGGGCTGCCGAGGCCGCCGGGGTGCGGTTCTCCCGAGCCGCCGTGCAAGGCGGATGGGCCGATGCAGGTGGAGTTCGTCTGGAGACGAACCAGGGCCGATTGTCGGTGCCGAGGGTGCTGGTCGCCGCCGGCGCCCATTCGGCCTCGCTGGTCGCTGCGCTGACCGGGGTTCGGGTGCCGCTGGACACCGAGCGTGGCTATCACCTGATGCTGCCCCGGGAAGTCGAGCGGCTCTCCATGGCGGTCACCTCCCTGGAGCGGCGTTTCATCATGACGCCCATGGCCGAGGGGCTGCGACTGGCCGGTACCGTGGAGTTCGCCGGCCTCGAACGTCCTCCACGGATGGAACGCGCCTGGCAGCTTCGAGAGCTGGCGCGGGGGATGTTTGCCCGCCCCCTGGACGAGACGAATGCGACCCCCTGGATGGGCTTTCGCCCTTCCTTGCCGGATTCGCTGCCGGTCATCGATCGGGCCGGCCCGGAAGGGCGGGTCTGGCTGGCCTTCGGGCACCACCATCTCGGGCTGACCCAGGCTGCCATCACGGCCCGCCTGGTCAGCCAGTTCATCTCTCCCGAAAGGGAACCCACGAAAACGGCATTGCCGTCGCTGGCCCCCTACCGGCTGGCGCGTTTTGCCCGATAGTCAGGCCGGCGCTGGTCGGCATCGAGTCAATACAACATTGCGACAACAACAAGCGGAGTGAGTCATGAACGAGCAGCAAGCGGGGGGCCGTCTGCCTTCCTTGGGTGAAGTGGGTGCCGTGATGGTGGGCTTCATCGCCATCATGTTCCTGTTCATCAATGTCTTCGGACTGCCCATACAACTGGCCCTGTTCACCTCATGGTTCCTGGTGATGGGACTCGGGCTGAAGCTCAAGCTTTCCTACGAGGCCATGCAGCGGGGGCTGATCGACGGCATTCATAACGGCATGGAAGCGGTGCTGGTGCTGATCACCGTGGGAGCACTGATCGGTACCTGGATCGCCGGTGGCATCGTGCCCAGTATCATCTACTACGGATTGACGGTGATGAGCCCGCAGATCTTCCTGTGCGCGGCCTTTCTCATCTGTGCCGTCACCTCCCTGTCGACGGGTACCTCCTTCGGCACGGCAGGGACCGCCGGCGTCGCCATGATCGGCATCGGCCATAGCTTCGGCATTCCACTGCCGCTGGTGGCCGGCGCGGTGATCTCCGGCGCCTATGTGGGCGACAAGATGTCGCCGTTGTCCGATACCACCGTGATGACAGCCTCGCTGTGCCGGGTGAAGCTGGTGGATCACATCCGTTCCATGTCGCTCGTCAGCGGCCCCGCGGCGCTGATTGCCGCCCTGCTGTTCCTGGTGGTGGGCTTCTTCTATGTCGGTGAAGATGTCGATACCCAGCGCGCCGACATGGCCATGCAGGCCCTGCAGTCGCATTTCACCATCAACGGTTGGTTGTTGCTGCCGGCCGTCGTCGTCATCGGCCTGCTGATCCGCCGTTATCCCGCCATCCCGGTGATCACCTTCGGTGCCGTGATGGGGATCCTCTGCGCCTGGCTGGCTCAGGGCGTGGCACCGCTCGATGCCATGCGGACCGCCTATGTCGGCAATGCCATGCAATCCGATGTGGACTTCCTCAATACCCTGCTCAACCGGGGCGGCATCGAATCCATGCTCGGGGTCATCGCTCTGATCCTGTTCGCCCTGGGGCTCGGCGGGCTGATGGAGCGCGTCGGCGTACTGCAGACGATCAGCAACGGCTTTTTGCGCTGGGCCGACAACCCCGGTCGTCTGACGCTTTCCACCATGTTGGGGGGCTTTTTCGGCAACTTCTTCGGCGGGGCGGCCTATGTCTCCCTGATCACCGCCAGCACCATCACCGAGAAGAACTATGACAAGCAGGGCATTGATCGACGCGTGCTGTCCCGCAACGCCGAGGCCGGGGGCACCATCACCACGCCCATGGTGCCCTGGACGGACGGTGGTGTCTTCATGGCCATGACGCTGGGGGTCTCCACGCTCAGCTACCTGCCGTTCCTCTGGTACCACATGCTGGTGCTGTTGATCACTCTCTTCTACGGCTACGCCAATATCGCCATCTGGCGAACCGGCGAGGCTCAGGAAGACGACGCCACGCTGGGGGTTGCCGCGAAATCCTGAGCGGCGCTCCCTCACTGGCCATGTCGGGTTGGCTCGGCATGGCCTTCCTCAATGGCCGAGGCTACCGTGAAGAGGGCATTTCGGCTCATATTGATCATGTGAAGAGTGTCCATGAGAACGGGCCTGGCCTTCACCGTGCTTGGCTATTTATTCAGCATTTCCGTAGTGTGAAGTTGCGCATTACCGAGAATAACCGACAAAAAGGATGAGTCATGATATTTCGCATGAAGCTACGAGCGGCGATTGGCCCCGTGATGGGGAGTGTAATGCTTGCCTCGGTCGCGGCGCCGGCCGGTGCCGCCGAGGTCAGGAACGTGATCCTGATGATCGGAGACGGCATGGGACCCCAGCAGGTGGGGCTGCTGGAGACCTATGCCAACCAGGCGCCCGACTCCATCTACGACGGCGAACCGACGGCGTTTTACCAGTTGGCCAAGGAAGGTGTCGTCGGTGTCTCCCTGACGCATCCCGAGGATGCCGTCGTCGTGGATTCCGCCTGTTCCGCCACGCAGTTGGCGAGCGGTATCTACTCCGGTAGCGAAGTGATCGGTATCGACGCCGAGGGCAATCCTGTCGAGACGGTGCTCGAGCTGGCCAAGGCGCAGGGCAAGGCAACCGGCCTGGTCTCGGACACTCGCCTGACCCATGCCACGCCTGCTGCCTTTGCCGCCCACCAGCCCCACCGTTCGCTGGAGAACGAGATCGCCGTGGACATGCTCGAGGTGGGGCCCGACGTCATGCTCTCGGGCGGGCTGCGCCATTGGGTGCCGCAATCGGCGAGCGAGGATGCCGAGGTCACGGACCTGATGGATGGCGCTTATGAGCCGGTATCCAAGCGCCAGGACGATCGAAACCTGCTCGTGGAAGCGGCCGAAAAGGGCTATGGCCTGGCATTCAACCGCGAGCAACTCGAGGCCGATCAGAGCGACAAGCTGCTGGGCCTGTTTGCCAACTCCGGCATGGCCGATGGCATCGAGTATCGCAATACCAAGAGTGATGCCGACCGCCTCGAGCCGTCCCTGCACGAGATGACGCAGGCCGCGCTGAACAGGCTCGAGCAGGATGAAGATGGCTTCTTCCTGATGGTCGAGGGTGGACAGATCGATTGGGCCGGGCACTCGAACGATGCCGGCACCATGCTCAACGAGATGGTCAAGTTCGAGGAAGCGGTCCAGGGCGTCTACGACTGGGCCAAAGGGCGCGACGATACCGTGATTCTGGTCACCGCGGACCATGAAACGGGCGGGTTCGGGCTCAGTTACTCATCGGCCGACCTGCCGGAACCGCAGTCGAAGTCGGGGCCTGCCTTCGCGGAGCGGGACTATGCGCCCAACTTCAACTTCGGTGACGTCGCGCTTCTCGACTCCCTCTATCAACAAAAGGCCAGCTTCTCGACCCTGCTGAGTGAATTCGGGGCGCTCGACGAAGCGCAGAGGACGCCGGCTCGTCTGATGGAAATGGTCAATGCCAACAGCGACTTCCAGATCGACAAGGCCCAGGCGGAAGCGGTCCTGGCCAACAAGCCGAACCCCTACCACGTGGAGGGGCACAGCTATCTCGACGCCGAGGAGGTGCCGGCCATCCAGGACTTCGATGCCTTCTACCCCTATAACGATCGGGGCGATGTGCTGGGGCGTGTCCTGGGCACCGAGCAGAATGTCGTCTGGGGCACCGGTACGCATACCCACACCCCGGTGAATGTCTTCGCCTGGGGGCCGGCCGAGACGATTCTGCCGGTGTCCTCGATCCAGCATCATTCCGAGGTTGGCCAGTACCTCAAGACACTGGTCGAATGACTCGGTACGGGCGGCCCTTGCTGCACGCCGGTGGCGGCAAGGGCCATCCCGGCGCTTGATGCCGATTACAACTGGGCGGTGTCCGGTGTCTGGCTGGCCTGGACTCGCCCCTCCAGCACGGCGACGATGCCTTCGCAGGCTTCCAGGATGTGCCGCTCCAGCAACTGGCAGGCGGCATCGACCTCGCCTTGCCGGGACAACTCGAGCAGGTCGTGGTGTTCCCGTTCGGCCTTCTCGATCGCCTGGGTATAGAGCAGCTGCATGCGGATATAGCGGTCCGACTTGGTGTTGAGTTGCGACACCAGGTTCATGGCTTCGGGAAGATCGGCGGGGTGGTAGAGCGCCTCGTGGAAGGCGAAGTTGTAGTCGCTCCAGTTATCGATCTGGCTGCCGCTGTCCAGGGCGGCATCATATTCCTGGAGGATGTGTTCCGCCTTGTGGAGAGCGGCCTCGGTCATCCGCGGGATGGCCTGTCGCAGCAGGTGACCTTCCAGCAGTACCCGCAGATCGAAGAGTTCGCGGATCTTGGCCACCGAGAGCTCGGTCGTGAAGGCGCCGCGGTGCGGGTAGAACTCCACCAGGCCTTCGGCCTCCAGAGTGAGCAACGCTTCGCGTACCGGGATTCGGCTGACGTCATAGTCCGCGGCCAGGGCATCCTGGCGGAGCTGTGTGCCACCGGGAAACTCGCCGTTCAGAATGCGGTGGCGGATGTCATCGGCAACGAATCGGGCGCGGGTCTTGTAGGCCATGGTGGAGTCGGCGGCTCGAGAAGGAAGTTTTATACAGTATACATGAGCCGTTGGTCATTCTGGTAAGTCGCCGTGTGGCGAGGCCGATGTCCTCCGCTTGAGGTGGGGCCTTCACGTGCTGTCGTCCTTGTTTTGAGCGACAAGGGTTCAAAAGTTGTTTTGAAGATTGTATAAAATATAAAAAGAGCGGCGAAAGCATGGCTGCCAATGCACTGGACTGACCCGAGACCCCTGGAGGGAACAATGATGAACGACAATATTTTCACTGGCTGTATTCCTGCCCTGATGACGCCCTGCACGCCGGAGCGCAAGCCGGATTACGATGCGCTCGTCGCCAAGGGGCGCGAGCTCATCGATATCGGCATGAGCGCCGTGGTGTACTGTGGCTCGATGGGGGACTGGCCGCTGTTGACCGAGGCCGAACGTCAGGAAGGGGTGGCGCGCCTGGTTGCCGCCGGGGTGCCGACGATCGTCGGCACTGGTGCGGTGAATTCCAGAGAAGCCGTTTCCCACGCGGCCCATGCCGCCGAGGTCGGTGCCCATGGACTGATGGTCATCCCTCGCGTGCTGTCGCGCGGCACCTCGTCCGTGGCCCAGAAGGCCCATTTTTCCGCCATTCTGAAGGCCGCGCCGAACCTGCCGGCCGTGATCTACAACAGCCCTTACTACGGTTTTGCCACTCGTGCCGAGCTGTTCTTCGCTCTGCGCGAGGAACATCCCAACCTGATCGGCTTCAAGGAGTTCGGTGGCGCCGAGGATCTGCGCTACGCGGCAGAACACATCACGTCGCAGGACGACGACGTCACCCTGATGGTCGGTGTCGACACCACGGTGGTCCATGGTTTCGTCAACTGCGGTGCGACTGGGGCGATCACCGGTATCGGCAATGCCCTGCCGCGGGAGGTCCTGCACCTCGTCTCGCTGAGCAAGCGAGCCGCGCGAGGCGACGTCCAGGCGCGCCGTCAGGCGCAGGAACTCGACGCCGCCCTGGGCGTTCTGTCTTCCTTCGATGAAGGGCCGGATCTGGTGCTGTATTACAAGCACCTCATGGTGCTCAACGGTGAGCGCGAATACGCCTTGCACTTCAACGAGACCGACGTCCTCAGCGATGCACAACGCCACTATGTGGAGGCGCAGTACGCGCTGTTCCGCGAGTGGTATGCGCAATGGTCCGTTGCCGTCCGCGACGGTCATTGAAGCGAAGCGAGGCAACGTCAAGGAGACGAGTGGTATGACACTGGAAGGCAAGTTACTGATCGGTCAGCAGGCCGTGGAAGGCAGTCGCGTGGCCATTCGGGCCATCAACCCGGCCACGAACGAGTCGCTCGAGCCGGGGTATCCGGGTGGGACCCAGGCCGACGTCGAGCGGGCCTGCGAGCTGGCCTGGGCGGCGTTCGATGATTACCGCCACACCTCGCTGGAGGCGCGTGCCGCCTTTCTCGAGGCCGTGGCCGACGAGATCGAGTCGATCGGCGATGACCTGATCGAACGCGCAATGGTGGAAACCGGGCTGCCACAGGCACGGCTCCTGGGGGAGCGCGGGCGCACCTGCGGGCAACTGCGGCTGTTTGCCAGGACGGTGCGCGCCGGCGAGTGGCTCGATGTGCGCGTCGACCCTGCCTTGCCGGATCGCCAGCCGCTGCCGCGCGCCGATCTGCGACAGCGCCATGTCGCTCTCGGCCCGGTGGCGGTATTCGGCGCGAGCAACTTCCCGTTGGCCTTTTCCGTCGCCGGTGGCGACACGGCATCCGCCCTGGCCGCCGGTTGTCCGGTGATCGTCAAGGCGCATTCCGCGCACCCTGGTACCAGCGAGCTGGTCGGGCGGGCCCTTCAGGCGGCGGTCAAAAAGTGCGGCCTGCCGGAAGGCGTGTTTTCCCTGCTGTTCGGTTCCGGTCGCGAAGTCGGCCAGGCTCTGGTCAAGGACTCGCGGATCAAGGCGGCCGGCTTCACCGGTTCGCGCAGCGGCGGCCTGGCGCTATGGCAGATCGCCCAGTCGCGTCCCGAGCCGATTCCCTTCTACGCCGAGATGAGCTCGATCAATCCGGTGTTCCTGTTGCCAGCAGCGCTCGAGGCGCGCGGCCAGGCGCTGGGTGAGGCCTTCGTCGGTTCTCTCAACATGGGAGCCGGCCAGTTCTGCACCAATCCGGGGCTGGTGATCGCGGTCAAGGGGGCGGCCCTCGACGCCTTCATGGCGGCTGCCGCTGAAGCGGTCGAGGCCAGTGCTGCCCAGACCATGCTCACGCCGGGGATCTTCGAGGCCTACGAAGACGGCGTGGTCACGCTGGCTGGCAACGACAGGGTGCGTGAGGTCGCGCGTGGCCGGAAGGGCGAAGGCCCCAATCAGTGCCGAACCGGTTTGTTCGCGGCCTCGGCACAGGATTTCCTGGCCAGCGAGGCGCTGCAGGCGGAAGTCTTCGGCGCCACCTCGCTGGTGGTCGAGTGCTCGGGTGTCGCCGAGCTTGCCAAAGTGGCCGAGTGCCTGGAAGGCCAGCTTACCGCCACGCTGCAGATGGACGACGCCGACCTGGATGCCGCCCGCGCCTTGCTGCCAACGCTCGAGCGCAAGGCGGGACGGATTCTGGTCAACGGTTGGCCGACCGGTGTCGAAGTGTGCGATGCGATGGTTCACGGCGGACCCTTCCCGGCGACCTCGGATACCCGCACCACGTCCGTCGGCAGTGCGGCGATCTTCCGGTTCCTGCGCCCGGTCTGCTATCAGGACATGCCGGATGCGCTGCTGCCGGATGTCCTCAAGGCCCATAACCCGGAAGGCTTTGAGCGTCTGGTCGACGGTCGGCGCGAAGGCTGATCATGCCTGGGCCCAGGTAGCCACTGGGTCAGCTCGCGATGCGCTCGGCGATGGCTCGCCCCAGGGCCTGCGTCGAGCCCTGACCGCCGAGGTCCGGCGTCAGGATGCGTTCGTCGCCTTCGTCGAGGACCGCTTCGATGGCGGCGAGCATCGCGCGCCCGGCCTCGGGATATCCGAGGTGTTCGAGCATCATCGCTCCGGACCAGATCTGGCCGATGGGATTGGCGATGCCGCGCCCGGCGATGTCCGGCGCGCTGCCGTGCACCGGCTCGAACAGGCTGGGAAAGCGTCCTTCCGGATTGATGTTGGCTGAAGGCGCCACGCCGATGGTGCCGGTGCAGGCCGGGCCGAGATCGGAGAGGATGTCGCCGAACAGGTTACTGGCCACCACCACGTCGAACCAGTCCGGGTGGAGCACGAAGTTGGCGGTCAGGATGTCGATGTGGAACTGATCGACCGAAACCTCCGGATAGTGCTCGGCTGCAGCGGCCACGCGCGTGTCCCACCAGGGCATGGTGATGGCGATGCCATTGGATTTGGTGGCCGAGGTGAGTTTCTTGCGAGGGCGGCTGGCGGCCAGGTCGAAGGCGTATTTCAGCACCCGGTCGACACCGGTCCGGGTCATCACCGTCTCCTGGATGACCACTTCGCGGTCGGTGCCCTCGAACATGGTGCCACCGACGCTGGAATATTCGCCCTCGGTGTTTTCGCGCACCACGTAGAAGTCGATGTCGCCAGGTTGCCGGCCGGCCAGCGGGCTCTTGATGCCGGGCAGCAGTCGGCAGGGGCGAAGGTTAACGTACTGGTCGAACTCACGGCGGAATTGCAGCAGCGATCCCCATAGCGATACATGGTCCGGGACCTTTTCCGGCCAGCCCACCGCACCGAAGAACAAGGCGTCGAACTCACCGAGGATCTGGCGCCAGTCCTCGGGCAGCATCCGGCCGTGTGCGAGATAATAGTCGCAGCTGGCGAAGTCGAAGGTCTCGAAGTCGAGTGCGATATCGAAGCGTCGTGCGGCGGCCTCCAGGGCACGCCGGCCTTCCGGAGCCACTTCGGTGCCGATGCCGTCGCCGGGCATCACGGCGATGCGATGGGTCATGTTGTCACCTCTTTTCATGTAGTAGCCGTCATGGCGTACCAGGGAATGGAACCGGGTCGCATGGCCGGGCGCTGACTGTCCGGGTCAGGCATAGCCTACTCCTTGGGCGGAAAGAGATAATCGGGCTAGAGTGAAAGGTATTGTTGCGCATGAGTGGAGAATATCTTGTCTCAGCTCGATGACCTGGCCTTCTTTCAACGCCTGGCGCGGGCCGGTAGCTTGACCGCCACCGCCCGTGAGCTGGGACTCTCACTCTCGGCGGTGAGCAAGCGGCTCAAGCAGCTCGAGGCTCGCCTGGGCGTCTCCCTGGCCCATCGCACCACGCGGCGGTTGACGCTGACCGCCGAGGGCGAGCTCTACCTGAGCCGGGGCGCGGCGATCCTCGACGAGCTCGGCGAGCTGGAGGAAACGCTGGGCGATCACCGAGCCGAGCTGTCCGGACCGCTGCGCATCAATGCCACCTTCGGTTTCGGTCGGCGGCATGTGGCGCCTCTGTTCTCGGACTTTTGTGCCCTTCACCCGCATATCGAGGGCAGTCTCGAGCTGACCAATTTCCCTGCCAGCCTGTTCGAGCAGGGATTCGATATCGGCATTCGCGTCGGTGCGCCGCCGGACTCGCGCCTGGTGGCACGACGCATCCTCGCCAACCGCCGCGTGCTCTGCGCGGCGCCGGCCTATGTCGAGCGCATGTCGCCGCTGCGCGATCCCCGCGATCTGTCGTCGCATCCCTGTCTGGTGATTCGCGAGAACGGCAGCGACCACACCGTGTGGCGCTTCCAGCGTCGTGACACGCCAGGCGAGGAACGTGCGGTGAAGGTAGCGGGTCCCATGGCCAGCAACGATGGCGAGGTGGTCCGCCGCTTGGCCCGTGACGGTCATGGCGTGGCGCTGCGCTCCTGGTGGGATGTCCACGATGACTTGTCCGCAGGACGTCTGATCGAGCTGCTGCCGGAGTGGCGAGGAGTGCGCGCCGACTTTCATGCCGTGTATCATCAGCGTCGCCACGTGCCCTTGCGGATTCGTGCCTTCGTCGCCTATCTCGAACGGGAGATGGCGGGACGCGTGCCATCGCGCTCGCTTCCCCGGAGTGTTCTGACAGGAGAGTCGCCCCAGTGAATGTGCTGATGTTCACCAATACCTACCAACCGATCGTCGGCGGGGTCAGCGAGTCGGTGCAGCGTCTCAAGCGTCAGCTGTGCATGGCGGGCCACCGTGTCCTGGTCGTGGCGCCTCGCCTGGAGGGCCAGCCCGAGAACGAGACGGATGTGGTCAGGGTGGCGGCGGTACAGCACTTCAACGGCAGCGACTTCTCCTTGCCTGTGCCGATGCCCGGTCAACTCTACGAAGCCATCGAGGATTTCGAACCGGATATCGTCCACTCCCATCATCCCTTCCTGCTGGGCGACACCGCCGCGCGTGCCGCCGAGACCTATGGCCTGCCGCTGGTGTTCACCCACCATACGCTCTATGAGCATTACACCCATTATGTGCCCGGCGATTCGCCGCGCATGCAGCGCTTCGCCATCGCGCTTGCCACCCAGTACAGCTGGTTGTGCGACAGCGTCATTGCGCCCAGCGAGAGCATCCGCGACCTGCTGCTCGAACGCGAGGCCAATTCGGCAATTCGGGTGGTGCCGAGCGGTGTGGATACCAACCGTTTCGCGCTCGGCAACGGGGAGGATTGCCGGCGCCGCATGGGCATTCCCGAGGATGCGTATGTCATCGGCCATCTGGGCCGGCTGGCGCGGGAGAAGAACTTGCCTTTCCTGGCCGAGGCGGTATCACTGGCGCTGAGCAGGCGTCCCGAGGCGCACTTCCTGGTCGTCGGTGACGGCGATGCCGCCCAGGTGATGCGCGAGATCGCCGAGGAACAGGGCGTGGCAGAGCGCTTTCACTTCACGGGGCGCCTGCAGGGGCGGGCGTTGATCGATGCCTATCATGCCATGGATGTCTTCGCGTTCGCGTCGCACAGCGAGACCCAGGGCATGGTGGTAGCCGAGGCGATGGCCGCCGGCTTGCCGGTGGTGGCGGTCGCCGCACCGGGTGTCGTCGAGGTGGTGGTGGATGGCGAAAACGGGCGCCTGCTGCCCGAAGACGACACCGAGGGACTGGCCTGCGCGCTGGAGGCACTGGCCGAGGCGCGATGTCGTGAGCCGTTGCGCCAGGGGGCTCTGGAGACGGCGGCCAACTACGATGAGCGGCGCTGTGCCGAGCGCTGCCTGTCGGTCTACCGCGACGTCATTGCACGGGGCGGTCCCTTCACTCACGCCGACGACGGCGGCTGGGACCGAGTCAGGGGGCGCCTGGGCGCCGAATGGCAGATGCTGTGCTATCGGGGACGATTGCTGCGTCACCTGGTTCAGGGGGAGTGGGAGCAGGAGCGCCCCTCCTGGTGGCCGGGCGGCCGCCAGGATGAGCCCAGCGTCCCTTCGGAGTGATCCTCTTCAACGGCGACGGCGCCGCTCCGCCCAACGTTTGAGGCCGTAAAGTACCCCGATGCCCGCCAACAGTCCGAGCAGGGCCAGGACCGCTTCTCGGCTGCTCTCCGCGGTGACCAGCTCGCCAAGCTGGCTGCCCAGCAGGGTGATGCCGACCAAGCCCGGCACGATGCCCAGGGTCGAGCCGATCATGTAGTCGCGAAAGCGCAGGTGGAAGGCGCCGGCCATCATGTTGGTCAGGGTGAAGGGAGCCAGTGGCAGCAGGTTGACGACGGTCATGGTGCGGATGCCGCGCCCTGAAAGATAGCGGGAGAGGCCCTTGAGGTGCTTGCCACCGTGGCGCAGCAAGGCATCGCGCCCCAAGCGGCGTCCTATCCACCAGGTCAGGATGGAGGCGGCCAGGGTGCCGGCCAGGGCATAAGCAAAGCCCCACCAGGGACCGAACAGCAGGCCGGTCAGGGCGACCAGCAGGCTCAGCGGGAACATCACCAGCGAGGCGGCGGCGTAGATGGCGACCACCACCAGTACCGCCCAACTGGTATCGCGCCAGGCCACCGAGCCTTGGGCCAGCGCCATCAGACTATCCACGGTGAGCAGGTCCTGCATGGCTAGCCATTGCCATAGCAGGCCGAGGGAAACGAGAGCGAGCAGGACGATGAGAAGAATGCTGAGCGGGCGGGACATGAGGCAAGCGATTTCCTGGTGAACGTCTCGCCACAGGATACGGCAGAGTGCCCGATGGCCAAAGTGACCATCGGGCATTGCGGCCTTTGTGGCTCAGCAGTGCCTCATTCGGCACTCCCTTCACCGAAGGTGCCTTCGACGGCTGGCCAGGCAGGTTGTTCGCCGTCACGGGTCGTCACGCCTTCCAGCATGGCCTGGACGCGCGAAGGGTGCTCGCGCAGCCACTGTCGGGCCACGCTCTCTGCACTGCGTTCCTGCTGGCCGAACTCGCGAATCATCCAGCTCTGCTCTTCGGCGGAGAAGGTGAAGTTGGTGAAGAAGTCGACCAGGTTGGGATGTGCCTCAGCGTAATCGCTGCGTGCTACGGTCAGCACCTGGCTGGCGCCGTTGTTCTCGCCGAACAGGTCTTGCGGATCGTCGAGATAGCGCATGTCCAGTTCGAGGTTCATCCAGTGAGGCGTCCAGCCGACCCAGACGATGGGCTCCTCCCGGGAGATGGCGTCGCGGGCCGCGGTGAGCATGCCGACCACGCTGGTATCCACCAGTTGCCAGTCACCCAGCCCCCAGGTGTCGTTGGCGATGGCCTCGTTGAGGATCTCGCTGGCGGCAGAGCCGGCGCCGAAACCGAAGATCTTGCCGTCGAAGTCGTCCCGGTTGGCATCCAGGTCGGCGAAGCTCTGGATGCCTTGCGCGTAGAGGTACTCGGGAACGGCCAGGGTCATGCGCGCCCCGTCGACATTGTTGGCCAGCGAGGTGATCGCGCCGCTCTCCTCGAGCGGGGTATAAAGGCTGTTCTGGGCCGGCAGCCAGCCACCGAGGAAGACATCCAGATCGCCGCTGTCGAGTCCTTGATAGACGACCTGCATGCCGAGCTCTTCGGTACGCGTCGTGTAACCGAGCGGTGTCAGCAGTTGCGCGGCGATCTCGGTCTTGACGGTGATACCGGGCCAGGCCGGCACGCCGACATCCAGGGTGGCGTCGTCCGCCATCGTCGGTGCGGCAAGGCCGAGGACCAGAGGCAGGCTCAGCAGGGCGGCTGTCGAACGGGTTCGCATATTATTGTCTCCTGATGGCCGGGTCGTGGCGACCCGGCGATGGATTCATGACGAAAGGAACGCGGCCTCAGGCGGAACGTGCCAGGACTCGCAAGCGAGACTCGAGCAGGTCGAGGTCGAGATAGGTGCCTTGCAGATGACGGCGCCCGCTGTTGGGGTTGAAGGCGTTGCGCCCATGGAGCACACGGCGATTGTCGAAGGCAATCATCTGACCGGGCAGGAGGGAGAATTCGAGGCGCTGGCGCGGGTCGTGCACCAGGTCCCAGAATTCGCGATAGGCGCGATACCAGGCGTCGGCCTGTTCCAGGGGCAGGCGCAGGGAGTCACGGATCCAGTTGTTGAAGCGTATCTCGAGCAACTGACCATTGTGATCCAGCGTGATGATGGGGGCACGCCAGGCGATGTCGTGTTCGTCGTCCTGGAAGCGAAAGTCGATCGGTGTCTCGCTGAGCAGGCGGAAGGCTTCCGGAGAACGCTCGCGCAGCGCCTCGGCGGCGGCGAAGCCATCGGTGAAGGTCGACTCGCCACCCTCGGCGTCGTTTTCCAGGCAGTACAGCAGCTGGATGTCCGGTGGCTGGCGCCAGTTGGGCAGGTCGGTGTGCAGCGGCAGGCCGATCGCCGTGTAGGCGGCGTTGTTGGGGTTGGGCTTGGAGCGCACGTCGAAGCGCGCACCGAAGTTGGTGGCGCGCAAGGGGCCGATGCGTTCGGCCAGGCGACTGACTTCTTCGTCGGCGAGGGGGCCGTCCTCGAGCAGTACCAGGCCATCGCGCAGCAACGCCGTCAGCCATTCGCGCTCGCCTGCGGCGCCATCCACGAAGTCACTGTGGGCGACGCGGGTCGGCTGGAAGCCTTCGGCCCAGGGGCGACGCGCGGGGACATGGTCGCCGCTCTCCTGGCCGGGGCGACGTTGCCGGAGCCAGCCGGCGTCGAAACGACTGATGTGTCCATCGGCCCAGGTCAGCTCGAGGTTGCCGTCTTCGAGGCGAGCCTTGGGGGCCGTCTCGGGGAGCTCGAAGGGAATGTACAGGCGCTCTCGTGTCGCGGCATGGCGGCACTCACTGCAGGGGCAGTGGTCGCGCAGCCAGCTCAAGGGAAAGTGGGCCTGCTGACGGTCCTCCCAGGTCAGCGTCACTCGGGCGCCGCTGGTCAGGGCATCGATGAGGGAATAGCTGCCGCTGTGGTCGGCCAGCTCGCCCATGGGCCAGGCGATGCGGGGTTGCTGGGGCCTGGACGGAGTGGCAGTCGTCATGGTTGCCTCCTGTGATGCGTGTGGCGCACAGGGTGGCGATTGCCTGGCGCGCTGACAAACGATTAATCTGACCCCTATGGCCAAATTCTGCTTATGTGTGACTTTTTCATGATGGGACACGCTGCATGACGGGATTACCTCCTCTGGGCTGGTTGCAGGCCTTCGAAGCCGCGGCGCGAACCCTTAGTTTCACCGCCGCCGGGCACGAACTGGGCGTGACCCAGGCGGCGGTCAGTCAACGCATTCGTCTGCTCGAGGATCGTCTTGGCCAGAAGTTGTTCGTACGCCACCCCCGCAGCCTGAGCCTGACGCCGGTCGGGCAGGCCTGGTTGCCTTCTATCCAGGATGCTTTCCTGCGTCTCGGCGAGGGTACCAGTGAGGTATTCGGTGGCGCGGGGGGCGACGCCCAGGTGACATTGCGCACTACCCCGGTGATTCAGCAGAACTGGCTGGCGCCGCGTCTGCCGGTTTTCCAGCGTGCCCATCCCGAGATTGCCGTGCGCCTGGTCAGTGCCATCTGGCCCGATGATTTCGGTCCCGAGGGCGCCGATATCGAGATCCGCTACGGGCGTGGCGACTGGCAGGGCGTGGAAGCGATCTCGCTCGGCGAGGAAGCCATGCTGCCGGCCTGTTCCCCGGCGCTGGCCGAGGATATCGCCGAGCCTGCCGACCTGGCGCGACATACCCTGCTGCATGCTGTCGGCTTTGCCGTGGGCTGGCCGACCTGGCTGGAACAGGCCGGCCAGCCGGGCCTGGAGTCGCGGTGTCCGTCATTGACCTGTGACAGCCAGGTCATGACCCTGGCGCTGGCCGGACAGGGCGGTGGCGTGGCCCTGACGCACCGCCGCTTGCTCGAGAAGCGCGATGACCTGGTGGCGCCGCTCGCCCTGGCGGTGCCCAGCGACGAAGGCTTCTGGCTGGTAAGACCGGCGCGACGACGGCCCCGTACCGAGGCGGCCAGGCTGTGGGAGTGGCTGGTGGGGCGCGTGTCGTCTTGAGTCGGAGGATGGCGGGTGGCAGGATAGCCGAGTTGCATGGGGACCATGCCTGCGGAATCTGACCATGATCGGGCTTGAGACGTTACGACATCGCATACCAGGGAGCCGCCTGCTGGCGCTGCTCCTCGTGCTGGTCGTGCTGAGCCCGAGCCTGGCGACGCCTGCCATGGCGGCATGTGCCTCGGACTGCCTCATGGCCCAGGCTGCCCCGAACGATGTCGATGACGAGCCGGGCTGTGTTGTCTGTTCCCCCGTGCCGACCCACGCCGTATTGCCGGACACGCGAACCGAACCGCTGGCCAGCGGTCCTGCGCCGGCAATGATCGATCATATTCCCCCACCTCCTCGTCGCCCTCCCAGAGCCTGACTGAACGACCGACCATTGCTCGGTGGCGCGTCTGCCGCCGATATGTTCAATGTACGTTCGTCGAGGGTCATGCCATGACGACCAACGAATGTTTTTCCATGATGGGTGCCATGGGCTGGCTGGGCTGGATAATGCCCCTTGCCGTCCTTGCGCTGCTTGGCCTGGGCATCGCGGCCCTGATCAAGTATCTCTTCATGCCCCGTTCCCAGTCCGACCGAGGAGTTCGCTCATGAACCGCCGAATCGCTTCCCTGATGCTGTCCACTGCACTGCTGGCAGGCCCTTCCTTAGCTCACGCCGCCTTGCCCGACGCGGCGACACTCTACAAGAACCCGCAGTGCGGCTGCTGTGATGACTATGCTCGGCATCTCGAGGAAATGGGCGTCGACGTGACCATCGTCGACGGTGCCGATTTGAACGAGATCAAGTCGGCCGCTGGTGTGCCATATGGTCTTGGGGCTTGCCATACCATCGAAATGGGCAGCTACTGGATCGAAGGACATGTGCCCATGGAGGCCCTGGAGGCGTTGTATGAGCAGCGTCCCGATGCCGATGGCATCGGTCTTGCCGGCATGCCGATCGGTACGCCTGGCATGCCTGGTCAGAAGCAGGGCGACTGGGATGTCTATCGGTTCACCGATGGCGAGTCCGCTCCCTTCATGACCTTGTAGGCGATTCGCAGAAGCTTCGGACACTGTCCTGACCACTGGTCGGGGCAGTGTTTTTCGTTGTGGCTGCAGTTCGTCAGTGGCGGTATTCGGAGGTCGGGTCCTGTCGGAAGTAGCGTGACAGCAGACCGTAGAGGGCCGGATAGGCCTCGTGCAGTATGCGGGGTGCGGTGAAGAAGTATTCGCAGGAGACCGCGAAGCATTCGCCGGGATGGCTGGCGGCGTAATCGTCGATGGGCGTGGCCTCGCCGTGTGCGAGCCGTGCCTGGAGATCGTCCCAGACGGCGGTGAAGATGCGGTGCCATTCCTGGGGATCCATGTCGCCCGAGAGCGGCGGAAAGCCGTCGGCATCCAGGGAATTGCCCATGTCCAGCTTGTGGGACAGCTCGTGGATCAGCACATTGAAGCCGTCCAGCCCGCCACTGGCCATCAGGTCCGGATAGGCGACCACCACCGGCCCCTGGTGCGAGGTCTCGCCGGCGCGCTCGTCGTCGTATTCGTGCATCACGCCGAATTCATCCATCTCTTCGACGCGACGCTGGAAGGCCTCGGGCAGGATCAGGATTTCATGCACCCCGGCCAGGGCATCGTGATGATCGCGTTCGCTCCAGCCGAGAGTGAGCAGGCAGGCCTGGGCGGCCAGGGCCAGGCGCGCGGGGGCGTCGAACTCGACATGCTGGGCCACCAGATCGGGATGCAGGCTCAGGCGCTTTTCGTGCAGGAAGCGCCAGGCCCGGTGGCCGAGCCGATCGGCCATGGCGTCGGGCAAGGCGGCGAGCAAGGGCAGCCTCGCCCGGGCCTCTCGCCAGTCATGTTCGGGAAAGGGATGGCGGGCCTCGAAGCGAGCGGCGCGCCAGCGGCGTAAGCGTTGCAGCACGGTGTCAGCCTTCCTCCACGCCGGTGCGGCCGCCGGATTTCCATGACCAGTCGCGCCAGCGAAGGTCGAAGAGATCCTTGCGCCGATCCTTGAGATTGGTGACCGAGCCCTCGTTGCGCACCACCTTCAGGCGGTTCAGGTCGAGATCGGAAAACATGATCATCTCGGTGTTGGGCGTGGTCTCGGCGAGCACCGCATCATGAGGAAACGAAAAGTCCGAGGGCGAGAAGACCGAGGACTGGGCGTACTGGATATCCAGGTTCTCGATGGATGGCACATTGCCCACGCTGCCGCACAGCACGACGTAGCATTCGTTCTCGATGGCCCGCGCCTGGGCGCAGTGGCGTACCCGCAGGTAACCGTTCTTGGTATCGGTCCAGAAGGGCACGAAGAGGATATCCATGTCCTGATCGGCGAGCAGGCGAGAGAGCTCGGGAAATTCCACGTCGTAGCAGATCTGGATGCCGACCCGGCCCGCATCGGTATCGAAGACCCGCAGCTCGTCGCCGCCCTCGACCACCCAGTCGCGTCGTTCCTGGGGCGTGATGTGCAACTTGGCCTGGCGCTCGATGGTGCCGTCGCGGTGGCAGAGGTAGGCGACGTTGTAGAGGTGGTCATCTTCGCCGACCTCGATCATCGAGCCGGCCACGATGTTGATGTTGTAGGAGACCGCCATGCGTGACAGCTCGGTCCTGAAGCGCTCTGTAAAGCCGGCCAGGAAACGGATGGCGGCCAGCTGGTCCTGCTGGGCGGCGCGATCCTGCAGGCCCATCAACGGGGCGTTGAACAGCTCCGGGAAGACGGCGAAGTCACTCTGGTAGTCGGCCAGGGCGTCGACGAAATACTCCACCTGTTGCAGCACCGCTTCCACCGAGGCGAACTCGCGCATCTGCCATTGCACCGCACCGACGCGCACCTGGGTGCGGCGTGTCTCGAGCACGCGTTCTGCCGGCTCGAAGAGGATGTTGTTCCACTCCAGCAGCGTCGCGTAGCCTTGGGATTTCTCGTCCTCGGGCAGGTACTTGCGCAGCAGCCGCTTGACCTGGAAGTCGTTGGCCAACTGGAACGACAGGATGGGGTCGTGGATTTCCTTGCGGGCCACCTTGTCGATGTACTCGGTGGGCGACAGCTCGTCGGCGTACTGGTGATACTGGGGAATACGTCCGCCGGCGAGGATCGCCCGCAGGTTCATCGAGCGACACAACTCCTTGCGCGCCTCGTAGAGTCGCCGGCCCAGCCGGTAGCCGCGATAGGCCGGATGGATCAGCACATCGAGGCCGTACATGGCGTCGCCTTCGGCGTCGTTGAGGATGATCTCGCGCTGGCCGATCAGGTCGTCGTACTGGTGAGGGTTGGAGAAGTCGTCATAGTCCACTCGCACCGTCAGGGCCACGCCGACCAGGCGGCCGTCGTCCTCGATGCCGATCTGGCCGTCCGGAAACTCCTCGATCAGGCGTTCCATGGTGTGTTCCGGCCAGGCACCGCCGAGATCGTCGTAGACGGCATCCATCAGCGTCTTGAGCTGGGGATAGTCGTCCGGCGTCAGGTTGCGCAGGTTGAGGTGGAGGTCGTCGAGAGACATGGCGCGTCCTTTCTCCTGTCGAGGCGGCGAAAGGGCAGTCTAGCATGCCTGGCGGCCCGCCCCGCCAGCGTCATGGCCGGCGCGTCGCGCGGGCCGTCCAGGGGCGGTGGGCCGTCTGGGGAGAGTGAGCCGGGAGGAGCGACCGCGCCCCTCTGCTGGAGGGACGGCGGTCTGACTCAGCGAACCAGGGCTCAGCGAAGCTGGCTGTCCTTGCTGCCGCGACGGTTGAAGCCGCTGGCGGCGCCGGCTCGCTTGTCGCGCTCGGCCTGGCAGTCGATGCACAGGCGCACGCCGGGAACCGCCGCCCGGCGTGCCTCGGGGATCGGCTCGTCGCATTCATGGCAGAAGCGCGCGCTTGCGCCCTGGGGAAGCGCCCGTCTGGCGCGTTCGAGCTCGTCGCGCACACTGTCGTCGATCTGCTGCTGCACATCGCCATCCTTCGACCAGCCGCCGGCCATCTCCGACCTCCCGAACGTCGTTGCTGCTTGTCTTCCAGCTTAGCGATTCGCTCGAGTGTCGACCAGAGCGTTACAGCACCGCCGCGATGCCGGCCTTTGCTACCTGGGCATCCTGGTCGGCCTTGACGCCGGAGACGCCGACGGCACCGATCGTCCGGCCGCCGACGACCACCGGCACACCGCCTTCGAGCAGCCCTTCCAGAGGGGCGGAAAGAAAGGCAGTGCGTCCTTCGTTGATCATGTTCTCGAAGAACTGGGTTTCCTTGTGGCTGAGCGCGGCGGTACGTGCCTTGCGGGCGCTGATCATGGCGGTCATCGGTGAGGCCCCGTCGAGGCGGCGTAGGCCGAGCAACTCGCCGCTGTCATCGGCCACGGCGACGGTGATGGTCCACTGGTTGGCTTCGGCCTCGCGCTGGGCGGCATCGAGGATGGTGTTGACCTCGGCGAGGCCGAGAACGGCTTTGGTCTCCATGAATCACTCCTTATGGTTGTGTCTGAGTTGAGCGTTAAGCGTTGAGCGCTAAGGTGCCGCGGTGTTGGTGGCTCGGGTCAGTGCCTCGTCGACGAGTTCGATCCAGTGGCGCACCGGGGTTCGGTCGGCACCGGCGAGGTGGCTCTGGCAGCCGATGTTTGCCGTGGCGATGACATCCGGCTGGCCCTCCTCCAGGGCGTCGAGCTTGTTGTCGCGCAGTTGGGTGGCAAGGGTCGGTTGCGTGATGGAGTAGGTGCCGGCCGAACCGCAACAGAGATGGGCGTCGCGTACCGGTGTCAACGGGAAGCCGAGTCGGGCGAGAACCCCTTCGACGTGGCCGCCCAGCCGCTGGGCATGCTGCAGGGTGCAAGGGCAGTGGAAGGCGAGCCGCTCGCGGTTCGCGAGGGCCAGGTTGTCGAGCGGCTCGTCCTCGAGGATTTCTACCAGGTCCTTGGCCCGCGCACTGACATGGGCGGCCTTGTCGGCGTAGGCCGGGTCGTCGGCGAGGAGGTCGCCATACTCCTTGACGAAGGCGCCGCAGCCGCTGGCGGTCTGGACGATGGCCTCGCAGCCGGCCTCGATATGCGGCCACCAGGCGTCGATATTGGCCCTTGCCCGGTCGCGCCCAGCCTCCTGGGCGTCGAGATGGAAGTCGACGGCGCCGCAGCAGCCGGCGTCGGGCGCCGCTGTCAGGCCGATGCCGAGCCGGTCGAGCACGCGCGCGGTGGCGGCATTGGTGTTGGGTGACAGGCTGGGCTGGACGCACCCTTCGAGGATCAGCATCTGGCGCTCGTGGTGTCGTCCTGCGGGGCGGACGCCGGCGTCCACCGGTGTGGCAGGCAGCTTCTGCCTGAGTGCATGAGGCGTCACCGGGCGGAAGGTCATGCCCAGCTTGAGCAGTGCCTTGAAGCGCCGGGGATCGACCAGCGCCTTGCGCAGACCGAAACGCAAGGCGCGCTCGCTGGCCTTGCGCGGCACACGGCGCTCGATCTCGGCGCGGCCGATGTCGAGCAGCTTGTGATATTCCACGCCGGAGGGGCAGGTGGTCTCGCAGTTGCGGCAGCTCAGGCAGCGGTCCAGGTGCAGCCGTGTCTCCTCGGTGGCCTGGTTGTCGTCGTCGCGGCTCTCCAGCAGCGTCTTCATCAGGTAGATGCGCCCGCGCGGGCCGTCGCGTTCGTCGCCCAGCAACTGGTAGGTGGGGCAGGTGGCGTTGCAGAAGCCGCAGTGCACGCAGGTGCGCAGGACCCGCTCCGCCTCGCGGAGATGCGGCTGTTCCAGGTCTTGCTCGGTGAAATGGGTCTGCATGTCAAAGCTCCGCGTAGAGTCGCCCGGGATTGAAGATGCCGTTGGGATCGAGCTCGGCCTTGAGCCGCCGGTGGTACTTGGCAAGCACCGGCGACAGAGGCGTGAAGGGGCTGCCGCGGCCGGTGGTCCAGCGCGTGGCGTGGCCCCCCAGGCGGACCGCCTCGTCATGTATTGTCTTGTCCGGGGCGGCACTGCGCAGCCAGCGTTGGGCGCCCGCCCAGTCGTGAAGCATGGCGGTCTCGTCGACGCCTTCCAGTTCGGGCGTGGGCGCCTGCTGGGGAAGCGAGAGCCGCCACAGCGGCCGCGGATCGTCCTGCCGAGTGAAGACATCCAGACGTTGTTCCCGTAGCGTCGACCAGAAGGCGTCGTCCAGGGTGTCGCCGCCGAGGCATTTACGCGTGGCCTCGACCGAGCCGGGGCCACCTTCCAGGCGTAGATGCAGGGCGCCGTCGAACCAGGTGGCGGCGGTGATCGGCAGCGGCTGTCGGCCCCATTCGATGAGGCGGCGGCGAGCCTGGTCGAGTGGCATCTCGAGACGCAGGCTGTGTTGCGCCGCGGGTTTTGGCAGTACCTTCAGGGAGACCTCGGCGAGCAGGCCGAGGCAGCCCTGGGCGCCGACCATCAGCCGCGACAGGTCGTAGCCGGCCACGTTCTTCATCACTTCGCCTCCGAAGCGCAGGGATTCGCCGTGGCGGTCGATCAGGCGGATGCCCAGCACGAAGTCGCGTACGCTGCCGGCCCAGGGGCGTCGTGGCCCGGACAAGCCGGTAGCGACCATGCCGCCGACGGTGGCGGTGTCGCCGAAGTGGGGCGGCTCGAAGGGGAGCCGTTGCCCCTGTTCGTCGAGGCGAGCTTCCAGCTCGGCCAGGGGCGTGCCGGCGCGTACCGAGACGATCAGTTCCACCGGGTCATAGTGGGTGATGCCACGATGCTCGCGAGTGGAGAGGGGGGCGCCATCGACGGGCCGCCCATGGAAGGCCTTGGTGTCGCCGCCGACGATACGCAGCGGTGTGCCCTCGGCATCGGCGCGGCGGATACGCTCGCCGAGTGCTTCGCTGATGTCCCGGTCCGGCAGGGAGTGATGCGGTGATGCCATGATGACTCCTCAGAAACGGGGCAGCTCGGGGTGCGGCAACTCGCCATGATGCACGTGCATGGCGCCGAACTCGGCGCAGCGGGCCAGGGTGGGAATGTTCTTGCCCGGGTTGAGCAGACCGACCGGATCGAAGGCTGCCTTCACGGCATGAAAGGTGGTCAGCTCGCCGGTCGGGAACTGGACGCACATCTGGTTGATCTTCTCGCGCCCCACACCGTGCTCGCCGGTGATCGAGCCGCCGGCGGCCACGCAGGCTTCCAGTATCCGGCCTCCCAGGGCCTCGGCACGTTCGAGTTCGCCTTCGCGGTTGGCATCGAACAGGATCAGCGGGTGCATGTTGCCGTCGCCGGCATGGAAGACGTTGGCGACCCTCAGTCCATACTCGGCGGAGAGCTCGGCAATGGTGCCGAGCACCTCGGGCAAGGCGCGGCGGGGGATGGTGCCGTCCATGCAGTAGTAGTCCGGCGAGATGCGTCCCACCGCCGGGAAGGCGTTCTTGCGTCCGGACCAGAACCGCGCGCGCTCTGCTTCGTCCCGGGCGAGCCGGATGTCGGTGGCGCCGGCATTCTCGAGCACGCGGCGTACCGTGCCGACGTCGTCGTCCACGTCGGCCTCCACGCCATCCAGCTCGCAGAGCAGGATCGCCTCGGCGTCCACCGGGTAGCCGGCGTGGACGAAGTCTTCAGCGGCACGGATGGCCAGGTTGTCCATCATTTCCAGGCCGCCGGGGACGATACCCGCGGCGATGATGTCGCCCACGGCCTGGCCGGCCTTGCCGACATCGTCGAAACTGGCCATCACCACCTTGGCGGTTTCCGGTTTCGGCAGCAGTTTCACGGTGACCTCGGTCACCACGCCGAGCATGCCTTCGGAGCCGTTGAACAGCGCGAGCAGGTCGAAGCCCGGGGCGTCCAGGGCCTCGCCGCCGAGCCGCATGCGCTCGCCCTCGAGGGTGACGATCTCCAGGGCGAGCACATTGTGCACCGTCAGGCCGTACTTCAGGCAGTGCACGCCGCCGGCGTTCTCGGCCACGTTGCCGCCGATGGAGCAGGCGATCTGCGACGACGGATCGGGCGCGTAGTAAAGGCCGTGCGGAGCTGCCGCCTCGGTGATGGCCAGGTTGCGAACGCCGGGCTGGACGCGGGCGATGCGCGCTTCCGGGTCTAGTTCCAGAATGCGCTGGAAGCGCGACATCACCAGCAGCACGCCGCGCTCCAGCGGCAGGGCACCGCCGGACAGCCCGGTGCCGGCGCCGCGCGTGACCACGGGAACACCAAGCTCGTGGCAACGGCGCATCAGGGTGACGACCTGCTCGAGATCACTGGGCAAGGCCACCAGCATGGGCAGCACGCGATAGGCGGCCAGACCGTCGCACTCGAAGGGACGCAGGTCCTCCTCGCGATGCAGCAGGGTCAGGGTCGGCAGGCTGGCTTGCAGCTCGGCGAGCACCTCCGCCTTGTCGCGGCGGGGCAGCTCGCCGTCGAGTCGCTCGTCGAAGAGGAGGTTCATGGCGGCTCCGGTGTCACGGAATGGCATCCACTGATCTCGATGCTAGGGAAAAGCGCATCATAAATCTATGGAATTATTTTCCGTTTTTTGGGTTGAATGGAGTGGATATCGCGACGACCGCCGTGTGCCGGTCGCCGCATGGCCCCGGCCGGCCAGGATGGCGCTTGCCGGGACGTCCTACCACGATAGGCGCTGGCAGCCTCCTTGACGATTCATGGCGCATTGGTCTGACCAATTGATCCGGCATGACGGTCCGGCGTCATGCGATGTCTCCGCTCGGCAATTCAATGAGTTGGCCGGTGTGAAGTGCGTGACCTCGAGGCGGCGACACCCAAGTGGCTATACCAAAGCACAAGAGAGGAAAGACAATTGGCGAGTCGGGGGGCGGGCTGGCACTATCGAGTCTTTCCTTCATCGAACATGAGGAGTCGGCATGTCACGGGTGCTCTACGATCTCTGCGGTATCGACGAGGCGCTGCGTTTCTCTCCCTATTGCTGGCGGGTGCGCTATGCCCTGGCTCACAAGGGGCTCGATGTCGAAACACGCCCCTGGCGCTTCAGCGAGAAACAAGCCTTGGCCTTCGCCAACCATGACAAGGTTCCGGTGCTCGTCGACGGCGAGACGGTGGTGGCCGACAGCTACGAGATCCTTCGCTATCTGGATCGTGCCTATCCCGAGGCGCCGCTGCTGGGAGACAGCATGGCGGACGCGCGCGGGCGTTTCCTGGCGCATTATTCCGAGCGTTCCCTGGCGCCGGCGATACTGCGCATCATCATCATGGATCTGCTCAATGCCATTCACCCGGATGACCGGGAGTATTTCCGCGAGACCCGCGAGAAGCGCTTCGGCCGTAGCCTGGAGGAGGTGCATTCGCCGGTGAGGGGGCTGTCGCAGCTCGACACCGCCCTGGAACCGCTGCGCGCGCGGCTCGGGGAAGCGTCGTATCTCGATGGCGAGGTGCCGGGCGGGGCCGACTACATCGTCTTTGGCAAGTTCATGTGGGCGCGTTGTGTCTCCAGTGCCGACCTGGTCTCCAATGCCGATCCCGTCCATGCCTGGCTCGAGCGCATGCTCGATCTGTACGGCGGATTGGGTCGCCAGGCGACGCGGATTACGGATATCGAGGGCGCTTACCGCTGAAGCGCGAAGAGCTCTTATCCCGGCTGACTGCCCAGCAAGTGAATCACCTCATCGTCGTCGACCGGTGAGAAGTCGGCGTAGAACTGGCCGACGGCACGAAAGTGTGCCGGTGTCTCGGGGCAGATCACCTCGTCGGCAAGGCGCTCCAGGCGTGCCAGGGTCTCCGGCGGGGCCACGCCGAGGGCGGCGATCAGGCGTGCGGGGCCACGTGGCCGAAGGCTTTCCAGGGCGGTCGTCATGGTCGCTCCGGTGGCACTGCCGTCATCCACGACGACGACGAGACGCTCGGCCGGATCGATGGGCGCACGTACCGGCGTGTAACGCTGGCGGCGCTCTGCGATCAGCGCCCGCTGCCGCTCGATCTCCCGGGTGATCGCGGCTTCGCCGAAGCGATTGGCGCTGTCTTCCAGCCAGATGCGATCCCCTTCGCCAACCGCGCCGATGGCGAATTCCGGACTGCCCGGCGCGCCCAGCTTGCGCACCAGCACGACATCCAGTTCACCTTCCAGGATATCGGCGATGCGTCGTCCCATGGGCACGCCACCCCGGGGGATGGCGAGTATCAGCGGGTTCTGCCCCTTCAGGTGGGTGAGCCGCCGTGCCAGCGACTCGGCGGCTTCCAGTCGGTGACGGAACATCGCATCGTCCTCAATGCCGCTTGGCGTTCCGTCAGTATAGTGGTCCTGGCCCGAACCTTCAGGCGGCGCGGTCGCTGAGCCGGAAGGCGGCGATCCGGTTGATCTGTTCGATAGCGGTGCGGCGCTCCTCGGCGAGGTCGTTCTTCAGGCGCGTCTCGAATGCCTCCAGGATGGCATGGCGATCGCTGCCCTTGACGGCCATCACGAAGGGGAAGCCGAAACGGGCCTTGTAGGCTTCGTTCAGGCGTTCGAAGCGAGCCAGCTCCTCCGGTGTGCACTGGTCGAGGCCGGCGCCGGCCTGTTCCCGGGTGGAATCATCGGTGAGCTCGCCGGCGACCGCAGCCTTGCCGGCCAGGTCGGGGTGGGCGCGAATCACTTCCAGCTGACGCTCGGCGTCGGCCGATGCCAGCACCTCGCCCATGGTCGCGGCGAGGCCTTCCGGCGTGTCTTGGGCAGCGCCCAGGCCACGCTCCCAGGCCAGTTCGGCCACCCAGGGCGAGTGCTCGTAGATGTCGCCATACTGATCGATGAAAGCGTCCCGATCCAGTGTGCTGGGACGGGGAGAGAGCAGCTTGTCACTCATGACGGGAGTCTCCTTGCGGTCGGGAATCAGGTTCGCGTTATGGTGCTCCGATAAACTGTATACAAAAAATGTTTTGAAATGTACCCTTATTGGTACTAAAAATGTCTTCAAGAGCAGCGTGCCTCTGAGCGCCGCCGTCGAGAGACGTGCGTCAGGCAGGCCAGGGTACGCCGGTTCCAACGACTGGAGGAGAAACACATGGGATACCTGACGACGCATGTGCTGGATACTGCCTCGGGGCTTCCGGGCAAGGGCATCCGTATCGAGGTCTATCGTCTCGAAGGCGGCGAGCGCACCCGGCTGACCGAGGTCGTGACCAACGATGACGGTCGTTGCGATTCGCCCATCCTGGAAGGCGAGGCCTTCGGTGTCGGCGAATACGAACTGGTCTTCCATGCCGGCGAGTATCTGGACCGGCAGGGCGTGGCCGGCGACGCGCCGCGCTTTCTGGACGTGATTCCGCTGCGCTTCGGGGTGGCCGATGCGTCCCAGCATTATCATGTGCCGCTGCTGCTGTCGCCTTACAGCTACTCCACCTATCGGGGAAGCTGAGGGAAGCGTTCACCAAGACAACAACCGCATAATTCCAACGAGGCCTGACCGATGGAAGCCTATTTTCTGGATTTCGCCAACCTCCTGTTGAGGTGGCTGCATGTGATCGCCGCCATTGCCTGGATCGGCGAATCGATCTATTTCGTGATGCTGGACAACAGCCTGCGCTCGCCCAAGGCCGACGAGGACAAGCAGAAGGGCGTGTTCGGCGAGATGTGGGCCGTGCACGGCGGCGGTTTCTACCATAACCAGAAGTACGCCAGCGCCCCGGCGAAGTTGCCCGAGGATCTGCACTGGTCATTCTGGAAATCGTATGCCACCTGGCTGTCGGGTTTCGCGCTGTTCGTGCTGCTGTACATGGCCAACCCGAGCTTCTATCTGGTCAATCCAGGCAGCGACTGGGAGTGGGCTGCCAACCTGAGCGGCTGGCAGGCCAATGTGGTGGCGCTGCTGTTCCTGCTCGGTGGCTGGGTGATCTACAACGAGCTGTGCAAGCGCATCAGCCCCAATATGGACCGCGATGGCATCCTGAGCCTCGCCGTGGCCGTGATGATGGTGGTGGTCGCTTACCTGAGCACCCAGATCTTCTCCGGTCGGGCGGCCTTCCTGTTGACCGGCGCGGTCATGGCCACCGCCATGTCGGCAAACGTCTTCTTCTGGATCATCCCCGGCCAGCGCCGCATGGTGAAGGCGATGAAGGCCGGCGAGACACCGAACCCGCTGGACGGCAAGCGCGGCAAGCAGCGCTCGGTGCACAACACCTACTTCACGCTGCCGGTGGTGTTGCTGATGATCAGCAACCACTACTCCTTCGCGTATTCCCATGACCTGGCCTGGGTGATCATGACGTTGTTCATCTTCGCCGGGGCCTTGATTCGCCAGTTCTTTGTGCTGATGCACGCCGGACAGATCAAGCCGGCCTATCCGGCTGCCGGCGTCGCCCTGATCCTGGTCGCGATATGGGTTGGCGCGCCGGCCAGCAGCGTCGACGACGAGGCCACGACCGCTTCCGCCGAGACATCCAGCGCCGTGTCGGAGACCGAAGCGTCCGAATCGGCGGCGCAAGTGGCGGCATCCGACGGTGGGGCCGCGGGCCATGCCGAGCAGATCGTCATCGATCGCTGTGCCCAGTGTCATGCCGAAAGCCCGTCATACGATGGATTCTCGGCGCCGCCGGCCGGAGTGGTGCTGGAGACGCCCGAACAGGTGCTGCGCCAGGTCGAGCAGATCAAGCAAGTGGTGGCCAATGGCTACATGCCGCTTGGCAACGTCACCCAGATGACGGACGAAGAGCGTACCGAGATCGCCAACTGGTCGCCCTGACCCGATCGCGATCCGGCAAGCCCGATCCCGCCGCCCGCCGATTTCGGCGGGCGGCGGTCGTGTCGACGACGGAAATGCGTATACAATAGTCGTCGTATCGGGTTTTCAGGGAGATGAGCGATCCATGAACCAGCGTCGGGCCGCAACCGAGCGCAAGGCCAACGAAAAGACGGGCCGTCCTGGCAAGAACGGGGATGGGCCCGAACGTCATGAGTCGATCTATCACGCCATCAGCGATGCCATCATCGAGCACCGTCTGAAACCCGGTGCCCGGCTGCGCGAGGATGCCTTGTCCGAGGTGTTCGGCGTCAGCCGCACCGGCATCCGCAAGATCCTGCAGCGCCTGGCCCTGGAGCAACTGGTGACGCTGACGCCACGCCGGGGCGCGAGTGTCACGCGGCCCACCGCCGATGAGGCCAAGGATGTCTTCGATGCCCGCCAGATGATCGAGTGCGGTCTGATGCCGGAGGTTGCCCGGCGCATGACGCCCGAAGCGGCCGAGGAGTTGCGTGACATGGCGCGTCGTGAACGCGAGGCGCTCAAGGGCGGCGAGCAGAGTACCGCCATCAAGCTCTCCGCCGCCTTCCACGGGCGCCTGGCGCGCCTGTCGGGCAATGCCACCCTGGCGGATTTCGTTGAACGCCTGTGCTCGCGTTCTTCCTTGATTCTTGCGGTCTATGGCAATGCCGGCCACCTGGGATGTGAATCCCACGATCACGAGGATCTGCTGAGCTTTCTCGAGCAAGGTAATGGCGAACGTGCCCAGGCGTTCATGAGCCGGCATCTCAAGGCTATCGAGGCGTCCCTCTCCATCCATGAGGAAGAAGAGGAAACGCCGGATCTGTATCGCATCTTCTCCGCCTGAACGGCGGTGATCCATTCTTGCTGGCTTTTTCTGCCGGCTTGCTTACCGCTTCTGCCGGCTTGCGTCCGCCTGGCTGTTCGTCAGGAGGCGGTGACGGGCAGGCGCCGTCCCCGCATCAGCAGGTAATGGAAGAGTCCGCCGAGGGCCGCGCCGATCAGCCAGGCATAGCCGCCCAGTGCCTCAAGCGCCGGTACCCAGACCGACGACACGGAGAACAGCGCGGCCAGAGCGAAGGCGATCAGGGCGCGGTGGTTCCAGCCCTTGACGTAGTAATAGGCGCCATCCGGGTCGGCGGAGAAGATGTCCTGGATGTTCAGGCGCTGGCGCTTCAGCAGGTAGTAGTCGACCACGATGATGCCGTAGAAGGGGGCCACCACGGCACCGAGGGCGTTGACGAAACCGGCGACGCCGATCTTGCTGATGACGGCCATCCACAGAGCGCCGACGAAGAAGGCGATCACGGCGGTGATCAGGCCGCCGACGCGAAAGCTGATGCGACGCGGAAAGAGGTTGGCCAGGTCATAGGCCGGCGGGATGAAGTTGGCGACGAGGTTGATGCCCACGGTGGCAGCGAAGAAGGTGATGGCGGCGACAATGGTCAACGGCAGTGAATCGACCCGGTCGATGATGTCCGACGGGTTGGTCAGCGTCTCGCCAAACAGTGCCAGGGTGCCGGCCGTGATGATCAGGGCAATGAAGGAAAAGAAGGCAACATTGAGCGGCAGACCCAGCAGGTTGCCGAGCTTCATCTCGCGCTCGCTCTTCACGAAGCGGGTGAAGTCGCCAAAGTTGATCACCACCGCGGCGAAGTAGGCGATCATGGTGCCGGTGATGGCCATGAAGGCGGTCAGGGCATTGCCTTCGTAGTCGCTGGCACCGCTGAAGATGGTGCTCACTGCCGGCAGGAGATCGCTGCCTGCCTTGAACCAGACGATGAGCATCAGCGCGACCATCACCACGTAGACCAGCGGTCCCGCCCAGTTGAGGAAGTGCTTGATACGCTCGATGCCTTGCCAGAACAGGGCGATCTGGAAGCACCAGACGATCACGAAGGAAAGCCAGTCCAGCGCCGTCATGCCGAGCCACTGGCCGCCGGGGTCGCCGAACAGCGAGGTGAGCAGCAGCGAGACGGCGGTGGACGCGAAATAGGTCTGCACGCCATACCAGAAGATACCGATGATGGCCCGCAGCATGGCCGGGAAGTTGGCGCCGTGGACGCCCATGCTGGCGCGGATCATCACCGGAAAGGGAATGCCGTACTTGACGCTCGGCTTGCCGGTCAGGTTGACCAGTACCATCACCACGAAGCCGGCGAGCACGATGGCTGCCATGACCGCCCAGCCATTGAGGCCATAGGAAATGAACAGCGACGCGGCCAGTGTGTAGCCGAACAGGCTCTGGATGTCGTTCGACCAGACATTGAAAATCTCGAACCAGCCCCAGGTGCGTCGCTCCGACTTGATCGGTGCGAGATCGTCGTTGTACAGGCGTGGGTCGTGGTGCTGGATGTCCAGTTCTTGGTCCGTCATGAAGCGTTGCCTTCTGGTCTTGTTGGCAGACGAAGGCCCACCCCGGCGGGAGGGCCATCACGTGGGAACGGTTCAGTCGCGAAAGCGTTGGCAAGGTGCCCAGTAACGCATCAACAGATAATAGGTCAGGCCCGCCGGGATCAGGCTGGCGTACCAGGACACGGTGGAAATGCTGAAGGCGGCGATCACGCCTACCGCTGTGGCCACCAGGGCGGCAACGTTGACGCCGCGGTAGGGGCCGTTCTCGTCGTACAGCTTGCCGAGATCCAGGGTGCGGCGGCGAATCAGGTAATAGTCCACCACCAGCACCGCGAAGATCGGGCCGAGGAAGGCCGAGTAGGTCTGCACGAACATCTGCAGGCCAGCGGCGGACTCATCCTTGACCAGCTCCCAGGGGAAAGTGGCGAAGGCCAGCAGCCCCACGATCACGGTGGCGGTGCGGAATTTCAGCTTGAAGGCATCCATCAGTACATAGGTCGGTGGCACCACATTGTTGAGCACATTGGTGGTGACCTGGGCGAAGGCGATGAACAACAGGGTGGTCATCAGCAGGGGCGTGTTGTCCACGGCATTGGCAAAGACCTTGACCGGATCCGCCACGCCGGTTGCCTCGGACACCATGTAGCCGATCAGTCCCATGAACAGCGTGCAGGGCAGGATCGACATGGCGTAGATCGTGGTCAGCAGGCCCGGCCCGGTGCCTTCCTTGTGCTCGCGTGAGTAGTCGCTGACATTGAGCATCATGGTGCTGTAGATGCCCAGGAACAGCATGGTCGCGCCCCAGAACGGCAAGCCCCAGGAGCCTTCCATGGTCAGCATGCTGGCAGAAAGCTCGTCACCGTAGCGCTGCACCGTGCTGTAGAACATGTAGACCAGCGAACAGAGAATGAAGGCGCTGCCGATGTTTTCCAGCCACTTGATGCCCTGGAAGCCCAGCACCGACAGGGCGATCTGCAGCAACTGGAAGGTGATGAAGAAGAAGACCAGGTTGTCGAAACCGAACAGGGTCGCCGAGACCATGTTCAGGGCGCCGGCGCCGATCCAGCTCTGGAAACCGTACCAGACGATGGCGGGCACAGCGCGTACCAGCCCCGGCAGTCGGGTGCCGGAGAAGCCGAAGGCACTGCGTGCCTGGACCATGAAGGGAATACCGTACTTGTAGCCGGGAGCCCCGTTCAGGGCCAGGGCCAGGCCGATCACGAAGCAGCCGATGGCGATGGCCAGGGTCGCCTGGATGAGGTTGAGACTGCCGACGACGCTGGAGCCCATGGTGAAGGTGCCGATCGACACGCAGCCGCCGAACCAGGCCAGCAGGTAGGAGGTGCGCCCCATGATGCGCGTCTGCTGGGGCGCCAGGGATTCGTTGCCCGCCGCCTTGGTGCCCGATTCGGGAGCGGGGGGCATCGCGGGATCGGTAGCGGTCTTGGCGCCATTCGGGGCGCCCGAGGGGGAAGGTGCCATGGTGGTGTCCTCGCAAGTGATTCGATGATTGTCGTTGTTGCCGATTTCCGCGGGGAAACCGGTGAGGCTTGCGGTGTGTGGCCTGATGCGATGTCAGGCGGGGTTGGCGTGTTTATTCGGTGGAGCCGGACAGATGCTCGAAGCGACCGACGAATGTCTTGGGCCGGGGGAAGGCAAGGTCGCCATGCTTGCTGGTGCCGAGGCCTAGTCCGACGAGTGCCTCGGCCAGCTTGACCGCGGCGGTCACGCCTTCGACGACCGGCAAGCCGACCGCATTGGCGATTTCGTCGGTGAGGTCGGCCATGCCGCCGCAACCCAGCACGATGGCGCCGACGCCATCCTCGTCGCGTGCGCGTCGGCATTCTTCGATGATGCGAGCCAGGGCGGCGTCGCTATCGCTCTCGAGGTCGAGCACGGGGATCTCGGCGGCGCGCACCCGGCGGCAGTGATGACGGAAGCCGTATTGATCGAGCAGGTGTTCGGCGATGATGCCGGTGCGTCCCAGAGTGGTGACGACCGAGAAGCGCGTGCTGATCAAGGACGCCATGTGAAAGGCGGCCTCGGCAATGCCGATCACTGGTGCGCGGGTCACTTCTCGTGCTGCCAGTAGTCCGGGATCGCCGAAGCAGGCAATGACATGGGCATCCGCGCCCTCCCGGTCGCCGGCTGCCACTTCCTCCAGCACACCCACGGCACTGATGGCCTCATCGAAATGGCTCTCGATGGAAACCGGGCCATGTGCCGGCTGGGTCGCCATGATGTGGGTATCTGCCGCGGCAATACGCCGTGCTGCGGCAGCAATGGTGTCGGTCATGCTACGGGTGGTGTTGGGGTTGATGACATTGAGGCGCATGTCGGCTCCCGGAAGGTTGTTTTTGTGAACAAAGTTTAAAGGTGTTGTACACAAAATAGGATTGAATGGTGCCCGAAGCAAGGAGTTTTTTGCACTTGGAGGAGGGCGGGTTTTCGTCTATTAAACAATAGGTTATTGGAAGCATGCGAATGATTTTATACGGATCATTGTGTGCACAATAAATGTGTTCAATATTTCGGATTAATGTGGTCCAGATTGTGTGTTTTTCTGCATACTGTTTTGCGAGCTGTATGTCTGGCTTCCCCTACGAGCAGGACCGTGAGCGAATAAGCGCTGGGTCATGAACGAGGGAGAAAGGCGTAATCAGGAACGATAACGGCGTTCGGATCATTGGGGTTGATTTTTTGTATACAAGAGTGGAGCCTGAAGAGGCCCCTGCTGACAGGGCAAAAGACCTGCACTCGGTACGCGGCCGGAGGTGGTGACCGGGAGGAGGGGCTTGCAACCATGATGAGTACACACTAGTATTTTATTGTATACATTTAGTGTCGCTCAGAATGCGGCTGCCATGCGCCGAGGCCGATGACGACAGGCCGCAACACGAGCGTCGCGAGAACAAGAAGGAAGCTTCGTCATGACATCATCGACTCGACGTGACTATCCGCGGGACCTGATCGGTTATGGGCGTACGCCGCCCCAGGCCGATTGGCCGGGCCGAGCGCGCATCGCCGTCCAGTTCGTGCTCAACTACGAGGAAGGCGGTGAGAACTGCGTGCTGCACGGCGACAGTGGGTCGGAGCAGTTCCTGTCCGAGATCATCGGTGCCGAATCCTATCCGGATCGTCACTTGAGCATGGAATCGATCTACGAGTACGGCTCCCGAGCGGGCGTCTGGCGAGTGCTTCGCGAGTTCGAACGTCGCGGCCTGCCGCTGACCGTCTTTGGTGTGGCCATGGCCCTGGAACGCAATCCGGAAGTGGCGCAGGCCTTCAAGGAGCTGGGACACGAGATCGCCTGTCACGGCTATCGCTGGATCCACTACCAGAAAGTGCCCGAGCATATCGAGCGCGAGCACATGCGCCGCGCCATCGAGATCTTCCAGTCACTGTATGGCGAGACGCCGCTGGGCTGGTATACCGGGCGCGACAGCCCCAATACCCGGCGCCTGGTGCTCGACGAGGGGAGCTTCCTCTACGACAGCGACTATTATGGTGACGACCTGCCATTCTGGACGCGTGAGGCCGACAGCCAGGGCCGTGAACACGACCATCTGGTGGTGCCCTATACCCTGGACAGCAACGACATGCGCTTCGCTGCTCCCCAGGGATTCAATACTGCCGACCATTTCTTCACCTACCTGCGTGATGCCTTCGATGTCCTCTACGCCGAGGGCGAGGAAACGCCGAAGATGCTGTCGGTGGGGCTGCATTGCCGTCTGATTGGCCGGCCGGGCCGGTTCCGTGCCCTGCAGCGCTTTCTCGATCACATCGAGGCCCACGACCGCGTCTGGGTCACGCGACGCGTGGATATCGCCCGGCACTGGGCCGAGCGACATCCGGTAGGCCAGTAGGCCATCGTGCGATGCCCCGGCCCCATGGTGACAAGTGTCGCAGCGGCCGAGGCGTGGCGGCTGGGCGGCGATATCAGGCGGGGAGGTGTCGATCAGCTTCCTGAGTGCCTAGCCGGTCCATTGGATGGCCTGGGCGAAGGCCAGAAGGCAAAGCGAGATCAACACCCAAGTGCAGAACAGCGGGAAGAAGAACTTGACCCACTTCTGCCAGGGGACGCCAGCCAAGGCCAGGGTCGCCATGAAGTAGCCGGATGTGGGGTAGAGGATGTTGCCGATTCCGTCGCCGAGTTGATAGGCGAGTACGGCGGTCTGTCGAGTGACGCCGATGAGGTCGGCCAGGGGCGCCATGATCGGCATGGTCACCAGGGCCTGGCCGCTGCCGGACGGTACCACGAAGTTGAAGCCGAGCTGGGCGAAGTACATGCCGATGGCCGAGAGCAGACCGGGCAGTTCGCCGACCAGGTTGCCCAGCCCGTGGACCAGCGTGTCCATGATCTGGCCATCCTCGAGTACCACGGCGACGCCCCGGGCGATACCGGCGATCATGGCGCCTACCAGGACGTCCCGGAATCCCTGGTTGAACCCCTCGCAGATTTCGTCGCCATTCAGGCCGGCGATCAGGCCAACGACGATCCCCATGACGATGAAAAGGCCGGCCATTTCCATCATGAACCAGCCTTGCGCGAGTACGCCGTATACCAGCAGGGCGAAGAAGCCGAAGGCGGCCAGGGCGGCGAGCTTCTGGCGAGCATTGGCGACCAGGGCCCCTTCGTCGGTGGCATGCTGATAAGAGGCGCGCTTTTCGGCTTCGGTATCATCGTCGGCCATCAGGCTCAGCGAAGGATCGTTGTGGACCTTGCGCGCGTAGCGCATGACGAAAAATATACCGACGCACAACACGATGACGAAGGTGGCGGCGCGCAGGGCGAAGCCCGAATAGAGCGGCAGGCCGGCGAGCTGTTGCCCGAGCCCCGTGTTGATGGGGTTGAGCACGCCGGTGGTGAAGCCGGCCGTCGTGGCGCAGAGCGCGACGGCAGCGGCGGTCACCGAGTCGAAGCGCAGGGCGATCATCAACGGCAGGATGACCGGAACATAGACCAGCGACAGTTCCTGGGTGCCGATCAGCGTGGCCACCACGGCAAAGGTGGTCATGAGCACCGGAATCATCAGCAAGCTTCGATTGGCGAATCGGCGGCTCAGTTTGTCGACGCCGATCTCGATGATGCCGGTGCGTCTCAACACCATGAACATGCCGCCGATCATGAAGGTGAAGAAGACGACCTGGCCGGCGCTCATCAACCCATTGGGAATCGCCAGCATGAAGTCGACCGGCCCGACAGGACTCGATTCGACGTACTGGAAGGATGTCGCGTCGATGGTGGTACGACCGTCCGGCCCGGGGATGCGCTCGTAGGTGCCTGCCGGCACGAAGTACGTGGCGATCGAGGCAAGAGCGATGAAAACGAAAAGAATCACATAGATATGGGGTATCTGAAACGAGCGCTTATGGGTTTTTCGGGAGGCTCGAAGATCAGTGGTCTGAGGCTGTTGGGACATGCAGTACCTCGGATTGTTGTTGGGGGGTGGCACGAGTGCGCCGATGGAAGAAGCGAGGGAGGGTGGCCCATGGCTTCTCCGCTGTTGCCAGCCATCCGATTGAAGCTTAATCTGGAAAGGATTTCCATATTTTTTGAATCATGCCGCTGCCAAGGATCGAGGGCGGACCGGTTCTTGGTCCGCGGGGAGGGCGGCGATGGCCGAGAGGTGGCCCATCTCTCATGCAGGAGGTTATATGCTTGAACTCGAGGCGCGCCCGCTCACTCCAGAAGCGTTCGCTCCCTTCGGCGAGGTGATCGACACGCGTATCGCCGATTACTTTCATATCAATGCCGGCCGAACCCGGCGTTACCACGATCTGGCGCGGGTCGAGACGCTGGGCGAAAAGGCGAGGGCGCTGATCAGCATCTTCGTCAGCCAGCCCGTCGAGGTGCCGCTGACGCTGGACTTCCTCGAACGCCATCCTCAGGGCAGCCAGGCCTTCGTGCCCATGCACGAGGAGCGCTTCCTGGTGGTGGTAGCACCGCCCGGCGAGCGGATCGATCCGGAGAGCGTGCGCGCCTTCGTTACCGATGGGCGCCAGGGAGTCAACTACCGTGCCGGCACCTGGCATGCCATCCAGTCCGTCCTGGAGCGTGAGGGCGAATTCCTGGTGGTGGATCGCGGTGGCGAGGGCAACAACTGCGACGAGTATCCCATCGATATCCGGGTGACCCTGCCCGGGCATGAGGCCGTCGCGTCGTCAGACACTGAATTCGAGGAGAGGCAATGAGCCAGCGTCCCACGACCCAGAGACCATACTACGCTCCCCACGGCGGCCATCCTGGACAGAAGGTCATGACCACCGACCGGGCCATGTTCACCGAGGCCTTCGCGGTGATTCCCAGGGGAGTCTATCGCGATATCGTCACCAGCAAGTTGCCCCATTGGGAGAATACGCGGCTGTGGATCTTGTCTCGGCCGCTCTCCGGCTTCGCGGAAACCTTCTCCCAGTACATCATGGAGGTCTCGCCGGGCGGTGGCAGTGAGCGGCCCGAGTCCGATCCGGGGGCCGAGGGCGTGCTGTTCGTGGTGGAGGGCGAGCTGGTGCTGACGCTGGGTGGCGAGCGGCATCGCATGGTGCCGGGCGGTTATGCCTTCATTCCGCCAGGCAGCGACTGGCAGTTGCGCAACGAAGCCGATGAACCGGTGCGTTTTCACTGGATTCGCAAGGCCTATGAGTTCGTCGACGGCATCGACGTTCCCGAGCCCATCGTGGTCAACGAGAACGATATCGAGCCGACGGTCATGCCGGATTGCAACGAGGTCTGGGCCACCACGCGCTTCGTCGACCCGGACGACATGCGCCACGACATGCACGTGACCATCGTGACCTTCCAGCCGGGCGGGGTGATTCCCTTCGACGAGACTCACGTCATGGAGCACGGTCTCTACGTACTCGAGGGCAAGGCGGTCTACCACCTCAACCAGCAGTGGGTGGAGGTCGAGGCGGGGGACTACATGTGGCTGCGTGCCTTCTGCCCACAGGCCTGCTATGCCGGAGGCCCTGGCCCCTTCCGCTACCTGCTCTACAAGGACGTCAACCGGCACATGGCGCTGCCTTACAGCAAGCGTCGCTGAACGACCTCTCCTCCGTCGCACCATGCCAGCCCGCCCGGCCCTTCGCCGGGCGGGCTTTTGTATGTATCCAGAACGGGATCATCGGGTGTCCGCAGCCGGTTGAAGAAGACGTTGCGCTGTGTATGGCGCCTTCTTCCATGATTTTTCGGGATAATTTTCCATTTTTAGCAACCTATTGAAATTCGGGCGATGAATTTACTGGAAATATTTTTCATGAAGTGTTGACGGCTCCCGGCGAGTGCGCCTAGTCTCTGTATACAGAAATTATTTCCAAAGAATAAAACCCGACACCGGAGGAATCGTCATGGCTCGCATGACCGCTGCGGAAGCTGCCGTTCACGTGCTCAAGAAAGAGGGGGTCGATGTTGCCTTCGGCCTGCCTGGCGCTGCCATCAACCCTTTCTATGCCGCGATGCGCAATGTCGGCGGTGTGGATCACGTCCTGGCGCGCCACGTTGAGGGTGCCTCGCACATGGCCGAAGGCTATACGCGCACCCAGCCGGGTAATGTCGGGGTGTGCATCGGTACCTCCGGGCCCGCCGGCACGGACATGATCACCGGCCTGTATTCGGCTTCTGCCGATTCCATCCCGATCCTGTGCATCACCGGTCAGGCGCCGGCGAACAAGCTGCACAAGGAGGATTTCCAGGCGGTCGACATCAAGGCCATCGCCGGTCCGGTCACCAAGTGGGCCATCACCGTGCTGGAGCCGGCCCAGGTACCCCGTGCCTTTCAGCAGGCTTTCCAGATCATGCGCAGCTCGCGCCCGGGGCCGGTGCTGATCGATCTGCCGATCGACGTGCAGATGACCGAGATCGAGTTCGATCCGGATACCTACGAATCGCTGCCGGCTTACAAGCCGAGTGCCTCTCGCGCGCAGATCGAGAAGGCCATGGGCATGCTCAACGAAGCCGACAAGCCGTTGCTGGTGGCCGGCGGCGGCATCATCAATGCCGATGCTAGCGAGCTGCTCACCGAGTTCGCCGAGCTGACCGGTGTGCCGGTGATCCCGACGCTGATGGGATGGGGCACCATCCCCGACGACCATCCGCTGATGGCGGGTATGGTCGGTCTGCAGACGTCGCATCGTTATGGCAACGCGACCATGCTGGCCTCTGACTTCGTCATGGGGATCGGCAACCGCTGGGCAAATCGCCACACCGGTGCGCTGGATTCCTACACCGAGGGGCGCAAGTTCGTCCATGTGGATATCGAGCCGACCCAGATCGGGCGTATCTTCGGACCGGACTACGGCATCGTCTCCGACGCCAAGGCGGCGCTTGAGCTGTTCGTCGAGGTGGCCCGCGAGTGGCAAGCCAAAGGCAAGCTCAAGGATCGCAGTGCCTGGGCCGAGGAATGCCAGGAGCGCAAGCGAACCCTGCTGCGCAAGACTCACTTCGACAACGTGCCGGTCAAGCCCCAGCGCGTCTACGAGGAGATGAACAAGGCCTTCGGCAAGAATACCCGCTACGTCAGCACCATCGGGCTGTCGCAGATCGCCGGGGCCCAGTTCCTGCACGTCTACAAGCCGCGCCACTGGATCAACTGCGGCCAGGCGGGGCCGCTGGGCTGGACGATCCCGGCCGCGCTCGGGGTGCGACGTGCCGATCCGGATACCGAGATCGTCGCGCTGTCGGGCGACTATGACTTCCAGTTCATGGTCGAGGAACTGGCGGTGGGGGCGCAATTCAACCTGCCCTACCTCCACGTGCTGGTGAACAATTCCTACCTGGGGCTGATTCGTCAGGCCCAGCGCGGCTTCGACATGGACTATCAGGTGCAGTTGTCGTTCGAGAACATCAATTGCCCGGAAATTAACGGCTACGGCGTGGACCATGTCTCCGTGGTGGAGGGCCTGGGCTGCAAGGCACTGCGCGTTACCGATCCTGAGCGGATCGGCGAGGCCTTCGCCGAGGCTCGCGAGCTGATGAAGCAGCATCGCGTGCCGGTGGTGGTCGAGATCATCCTCGAGCGGGTGACCAACATCTCCATGGGCACCGATCTCAAGGGGATCAACGAGTTCGAGGACCTGGCCGAGAACCAGGAAGATGCGCCGACCTCCATCGCCTCTCTGACCTGAGGCATTCAGAAAGCGCAAGGGGCGCCGGGGAAGCCCCGCAAAACCAACGACCCAGAAGGAGTACAAGATGCCCAAGTTTGCTGCCAACCTCAGCATGTTGTTCACCGAGGTGGACTTCCTCGATCGCTTCGAGGCCGCCGCCAAGGCGGGCTTCAAGGGGGTCGAATACCTCTTTCCCTACGATTTCGAGGCCGACGAGATCAAGCAGCGCCTCGATGACAATGGCCTGACCCAGGTGCTGTTCAATCTGCCGGCCGGCGACTGGGGCGCCGGCGAGCGCGGCATCGCCTGTCATCCGGACCGTGTCGAGGAATTCCGTGCCGGCGTCGACCAGGCGATCGAGTACGCCAAGGTGCTGGGCAACACCCAGGTCAACTGCCTGGCCGGCATTCAGCCCGAAGGCGTCAGCGACGACGAGGCGCGCAAGACCCTGGTGGACAACCTGCGCTTTGCCGCCGAGAAGCTCGAGGCCGCCGGCATCCTGTTGATTGCCGAGCCGATCAACACCCGCGACATCCCGGGATTCTTCCTCAACCGCACCGAGCAGGCGCTGGCAGTCTTCGACGAGGTGGGCAGTGGCAACCTCAAGCTGCAGTACGACATCTACCATATGCAGATCATGGAAGGCGACCTGGCGCCGACCATCGAGAAGCACTTTGCCCGCATCGCTCACGTGCAGCTCGCCGACAACCCCGGTCGTCACGAGCCGGGCACCGGCGAGATCAACTATCCCTTCCTGTTCGGTCATCTCGATCGCCTGGGTTATGACGGCTGGATCGGCTGTGAGTACAAGCCGGCCGGGTCTACGCAGGAAGGGCTGGGCTGGCTGGATGGCGTGCGCTGAAACGTGACTGCGCTCGGCATCTCGATCGCCGGCGGTGCTCGGAGTCCTCATGCACTGACACGTACATTCCGGCTCCCCCGCTCCGGCGGCGACCGACCTGCCATCGCTCGTCATACGTTTCGAGACATGGACATTGAAAATTAAAGACTTAAAGAGCTCGTTTTCCGGATGCCATCGCTGATGGGCACCGGGGACAAGGCGGCGCGAGGGTCATCCGCCATGGATGGCGGATGTAGCGCCCAGGGAAGGGGGCACAGCGCCCTCGCGAAGGCTTGTCGCCGGTTAACCCTTCCAACCTCAGCATGGTCGTGAGAGGGGCTCGTATTCCGCAAGGAGAACTATCATGAGCAAGATCGGTTTTATTGGCCTTGGCATCATGGGGCGTCCCATGGCGGGCCACCTGCTGGACGCCGGCCATGAGCTGACCACCGTCAAGCGCGGCAGCCTGGACGAGACCCTGGCCTCCAAGGGGATGAAGGAACTCGACACTCCCAAGGCGGTCGCCGAAGGCGCCGAGGTCGTCATCACCATGGTGCCGGACACACCTGACGTCGAAGAGGTGCTGTTCGGCGAAGGCGGCGTCATCGAAGGACTCAAGCCCGGCACCTTGGTGATCGACATGAGTTCCATCGCGCCGCTGGCCACCCAGGAGTTTGCCAAGCGCATCCACGAGGCTGGCGGCGAGTATGTGGACGCTCCGGTGTCCGGTGGTGAAGGCGGGGCGATCAATGCCGCCCTGACCATCATGGTCGGTGCCACCCAGGAGGGCTTCGAACGCGCCAACCCGCTGCTCGAGATCATGGGCAAGACCATCACCCACATCGGTGGGCACGGTGCCGGCCAGACCTGCAAGGTGGCCAACCAGATCGTCGTGGCGCTGACCATCGAGGCGGTGTCCGAGGGGCTGCTGTTCGCCTCCAAGGCAGGGGCCGACGTGTCCAAGGTGCGCGAATCGCTGCTCGGTGGCCTGGCCCAGTCGAAGATCCTCGACGTGCATGGCCAGCGGATGATCGACCGCACCTTCGATCCCGGCTTCAAGATCAAGCTGCACCAGAAGGATCTCAACCTGGCATTGGAAGGGGCTCGCAGCCTCGACCTGGCACTGCCCGGCACTGCCAATGCCCAGCAACTGTTCCAGGCCTGCGTGGCGAACGGCGGCGCCGACTGGGACCATGCCGGCATTCTGCGTGCCCTCGAACGGCTCGCTGACCATGAAGTCGGCAGCCGCTGAGTCCTTCCCGTCGGTCGTCGTGGCGACCGGCGGGGGACAGGGGAGGTGACTGCTCCCTAATGGCAGGCGTCGGGTCGTCGTCTGCCAGGCCGTTCCACGGCCATTGCCCGGTGACGGACTTCCCCTGAAGCACCCCTCGTCACCGGGCCCTTTTTTTGGGACGTCCTGCATAAATCCCGGTGTAACTTCCGTCCCCGCATGTTAACCCTGAGCATCTGCGAGCGGAGCGATTGCGATGGGATGGCGCTCGCCGATTTATGCAGCACTTTCCTGCGTGAAGGAGAACCTCTGATGAATGCCCTTTCCCCGCTGTTTTCCTCCGACCGACCTGACACCATGCGCCACTGGCTGACGCGTCTCGGCGAGACGGCCGTGGCGGCCGTGCACCCGGACTCTCTGTTGCCCGACAGGCTGCCGACACCGCCGGCCGGCCGCACGCTGGTGGTGGGGGCCGGCAAGGCCGCCGCTGCCATGGCCGCGGCCCTGGAGCGTGCCTGGCAGGTGCGTTACCCCGATGCGCCCCTCGAAGGGCTGGTGGTGACCCGCTATGGGCATGGTGCCGAGTGCCGCGACATCGAGGTGCTCGAGGCGTCCCACCCGATGCCCGATGACCTGAGCGAACGTGCCGCCCGTCGCATGCTCGAGTCTGTCGAGGGGCTCGGTGAGGATGACCTGGTGATCGCCCTGATCTCCGGTGGCGGCTCGGCGCTGATGACACTGCCGGCGCCCGGTGTCGGCCTGGACGAGAAGCAGGCCCTCAACAAGGCCCTGTTGCGCTGCGGTGCACCGATTCGCGAGATCAACACGGTGCGCCGACACCTGTCCGCCATCAAGGGCGGACGCTTGGCTGCCGCCGCGCATCCGGCGCGGGTGCTGACCTGGCTCATCTCGGACGTGCCCGGCGACGAGGCTTCGTTGATCGCCTCCGGCCCGACCCTGCCGGATGCCACCACGCCGGCCGATGCCCTGGCGATTCTCGAGCGACACGGCATCGAGATATCGCCGGGCGTGCGTCGGCATCTGGAAAGCCGTGGCGAGGCGCCGCGCGCCGGTGATGATGCCTTTTCACGGGACGAAAGCGAGATCCTGGCCCGGGCCCGGGATGCCCTGGATGCCGCCCGGACAGCCGCCGAGGCTGAAGGCATCGACGTGCGTCTGCTGGGCGACGATCTGGAAGGAGAGGCGCGTGAACTCGGGCGCGCCCAGGGACGGATGGCGCTGGCCGCCCAGGACGGCCTGTCCCGCCCGCTGCTGATCCTTTCCGGCGGCGAGACCAGCGTGACCGTCCGTGGCGATGGGCGTGGCGGACGCAATGTCGAGTACCTTCTGGGGCTCTTCTCGACCCTCAAGGGGGCCGCCGGCATCCATGCCCTGGCCATCGATACCGATGGCATCGATGGCTCCGAAGACAACGCCGGTGCCATCTTCGGGCCCTCCTGCTGGGAGCGCATGCGTGAACTCGGGCTTGATCCCGACGACTATCTGTCACGTAATGACGCCTATACTTTCTTTGATGCGCTGGATGACCTGATCGTGACCGGTCCGACGCGCACCAACGTCAACGACTTTCGTGCCATTCTGGTATTGCCGAGGACTTCATGACGCTGCCTCCCCATGCTCCGATCCACGAGCCGATTCGCCGCACCAAGATCGTCG